>JBCCHB010000005.1:0-202964 GCA_039028975.1 Chloroflexota bacterium | reverse complement strand
GGGCTTGGGCTGTCTTTCGTTCTGGGGACCCTTTTGATCCCCTCCGCGCACTCCCTAAAGGGGCTTAATTTCATCCCCCCTTACCTTAAAATTATGCGCCCCAACACTTTGAGGGCTTGACTTTTATGAGAGAATCTCTTTCCCCCAATATTGAGACTAACCCAGAGACATGTCAATGGTTGACGAACGCCTTTTAATGGTGATAGACTTAGCAACATACTTATTTTGAGAGAGAATATTAGAATGTAACCTAGTTACGCTCTTCCGATACTACTCTCTTGCGAATTTGTGGAGGATCCTTATGACAGAAGTCTATCGCATTTGTCAGAATTGTGGTGAACAGAGTGGGCTACATGCAGCGTACTGCTCACATTGCGGTGTAGAAGTTGCAACAGGAACGCCGATTTCGGAGCAGGCGTCACTCCCTATATCAACAAGTAACGCGCTCCTGCCTATTGCTATGGGCGCTGCTGGGTTGGTCATACGATTTGGCTGGAAGCTTCTACAAAGCAGAACATTTCGCGATTTTGCTAATCAGGCGGCAGCGCAAATTTCACAAGGGGCTACACAAATAAGGCGTTCCTCACCTGAGCCAAAACAGACACCATCCAAGGTAATTCCCAGGGCAAAACGTACAATACGCATTCAGTCAAGCTGGGCAGTAGGCGATCAATCCGGGATTCATCGCCAAGGCCACTCCGAACACATCATTGAAATCGATGAATGATATTGATGAATGACTCGACGCTACCTAATTTTGCTCATCACCATTAATGCGATCATAAGCTTGGCTATTGCATTGCTCGTCGCTTGGCTGGTAGAGCTACGACGTCCTGATCCAGAAGAGTTAGCTGCTCTCCTGCCTGCTCTTGCATCCTCAACGGCTGTTGCAACCCCATTATTGGCCTCTACAGCAGAATTGCAACAACTAGAGCTGCGGCAAATCGAGACAGCAACCGTAGCCATTGTGCCTACTCAAAGTGCTCCTCAACCAACTGGCCCTGTTTATGTTGTTCAATCAGGGGATAGTCTGTCAAGTATTGCTACGCGATATGGTGTTTCGCTCAATGACCTGCTTGAAACCAATGAGTTGGATGACCCTGATTTTGTTTTTGTTGGCCAACGATTATTTTTACCAAATGGCGCATCCACTGACGGTGCCTCTTCGACTGGAACAACTCAATCCGATGTCGGCGCATCTGGAGTAAATACATCGGGCAATAGTGCGGAGACAACACAAGGGACTGACCTCTCATCAAGCGTAAAAATTTCAGGAATTGATGGGGTTGGCGATCTGGAAAATGAATCATTGTTGCTCGTCAATGAAAGTGATCTTCCCCTCAATTTACAAGGGTGGACCGTTAGCTACGAAGGTGGACCAATCTACACCTTTGGCAATTTCCCAATCTTCCCTGGAGGGAGTGTTCGCCTCTATACCAAAGTAGGCACCGATACGACGATTAACGTATTTTGGGGTAGAGATACAGCCATCTGGCAATCCCAAATCGAATCACGTTTAGTCAATATACAGGGACAACTAGTCCATCAATATCAAGTACCATAGGATTATAAAATCGGTATGTCAGACCAATCCTCAGACCAATCCCCAGAGCAATCCTCAGACCAGAGGAATCCGCGCCGTTACCGCAGACAGAAGCCGCGAACGGAAAGTGGGGATACGAAGAAAGATCAGCCGCGCAATGGTGGCGATCGTTCTTCTGAACGAAGTACACATAACCGGCGCCGACGCACCGACAGTCGCCGCACCAGTAGCCGACGCAACACTGAACGCAATAGCAGTGGACGCAATAACAGCGGATCCAATGATGGTGGGCATGGTGACAGAAGACCCCGGGGCAATGATGGGGAGCGTGGCACACATAGCGGGACAAATAGTGAAACACACGTCGGCGGAAAGCCAGGAACAGGCCGGCGAGAAAGTAGCAGCGAAAATCGGAACGAAAATCGTAGCAGAAGCAGCCGCAGTAGAAATAGCCGAAGCAGAAACAGCCGTAGCCGTCACACAAACAGCGAATCAGCCCGAAGCAGCTCACATCCCAAGGAACAGAGAACCGAACGTTCTTCCTCTACCCAAGGCGGGACCCGACAAATTGATG
Source organism: Chloroflexota bacterium (assembly GCA_039028975.1). Taxonomy (GTDB): domain Bacteria; phylum Chloroflexota; class Anaerolineae; order Caldilineales; family Caldilineaceae; genus JAHBNG01. The sequence continues at coordinate 200,847 of JBCCHB010000005.1, read as the reverse complement.
ACCAACAACGGAATGATTCTTCTGTTGACAAAGGACGCAGGGACGAGCGAGGTCGTAGGCAAAGTGAAAGACGTAGCAGTAACTCTAATCGTAAAAAGCTTTTTAGACGAAGACGCAGACGTTCGGATTCCAACTCGCTATTAGAGCAGAGTAACGCTAGCGAGCAAAACCGCTCTCGTCGGTCAAGATATGGATCTCGGAATGAGACAGATGGACACCGACGGAAGATCAATCGTAGCCAGCAAGAGCGTCGCCGGGCAAGACGCAACCGTGTAGAAGAAGAGGTGCCGAGCCACTCAATTGTCAATGAGATTGAACAAGAATATGTTCAGCCCCAATCTGTTTTCGTTTACACTCATGTTATTCGGCCCAGCATGTCTAGTGCGAACGATTTCCGCGCTGAAAGTCTACCCAAGCCAACGCGAAAGGTAGAGGACTTTGGGATTGATCTCTCTGGCATCATGGGGTCAATCTTAGAAGTTGATATTGACAATCTGCCCAAATACGAGTGGAATTGGGGATTGGAATCTGAGGATGAGATTGACGAGAAGAACTCAGACGCGACGGATGCTAAGCCCGATAATAATGAAAGCAAACCAAAGTAACCATTGATTATGAAATGTACAATCGCAACGCTAGACATATATGTTGGCCAAGAAATTACCCTTTCGGGTTGGCTCTATAACAAAACAGGGAAGGGCAAATTGCGCTTCCTTCAGCTCCGAGACGGCACGGGTATCTGCCAGGCCGTCGTCTTCCGCGGCAATGTTAGCGATGAAGCCTTTGAACTGAGCAAGGAACTAACCCAAGAGAGCAGCCTCACCGTTACGGGTACCGTGAAGGCAGAAGAGCGCGCTCCTGGCATTCCTGGTGGCTTTGAGTTGGATGTAACCGATCTTTCAGTCCAACAGATTGCCGAGCCTTATCCCATCTCACCCAAAGACCACGGGATCGATTTTCTAATGCAAAATCGTCACTTGTGGATCCGATCCAGCCGTCAATGGGCGGCACTACGTGTACGTGCCGTGGTGATCAGTGCCATTCGAGAATGGCTTGATACCAATGGGTTCTTGAATGTGGATACGCCTATACTCACTCCATCGGCTGCCGAAGGAACAAGCACCCTCTTTGAAATTGATTACCATGGAGAACCAGCCTACTTGGCTCAAACAGGCCAACTCTACAATGAAGCCCACATCTTTGCCTTTGGACGGGTCTACTGTTTTGGACCAACTTTCCGCGCTGAAAAGAGCAAGACTCGCCGCCATCTGCAAGAATTTTGGATGGTGGAACCGGAGGTCGCTTTCTGTGACTTAGAAGAATTGATGGAGATTGAGGAACAATTTGTCTCTCATATTGTCCAACGCTGCCTCAATGATTGCAGTGCCGAACTGGCCGTTCTTGAGCGCGACGTGACCAGCTTACAAAACGTAATGCCGCCATTTCCTCGTATCCACTATGACAAAGCTGTAGAGATGATCAATGCCGCGGCAGATGCTGGCTTACAAGTACCGGGTTACGAAGATAAAGTGCCTAAAATAGAATGGGGGGATGATTTTGGTAGTCCTCATGAGACTTATCTAGCGGCTCAATTTGATAAACCTGTCTTTGTCCATCACTATCCTACCCAAATCAAAGCATTTTACATGGAACCTGATCCCGAGCGCCCAGAGGTCTGTCGCAGCGTGGATCTGCTGGCCCCAGAGGGGTACGGTGAGATCATTGGCGGTAGCGAACGGATGAGTGATCCTGACAAGCTGATTGCTGCAATTGATACCCACAATCTGCCCCAAGATGCCTACGATTGGTACGTGGATCTGCGCAAGTATGGTTCAGCTGTACATAGCGGTTTTGGTTTGGGCGTTGAACGTACCGTGTCGTGGATCTGCGATCTGGGCCATCTACGTGAAGCGATTAGCTTCCCACGCATGTTGGGCAATATGCGTCCTTAAAACAAGAACCCCAAAACGACAATGGTCTTCGTTGTTCTTTTCCTCTGTGCTCTTCTTCTGAGCTACGTTTTGACGCGTTTGTCAATACCGCTAGGCATTCATTTGGGCATGGTAGATCGCCCTGGAGGGCGACGTCAACACCAGGGAATCATTCCTCGGACCGGCGGGTTGGGGATGTCTGTGGCTTTTATTCTTACAGTTCTCATTGCGATTTTCTTACCCTTGATCGCACCGGGTGTGGCTTCTGAGTGGCTGCCCCCCCGAAATGATGTCAACGAGATGCGTCGACTCACTGCACTTCTGGTGGGTGCTGCGTTCTGCGTCGTTGCCGGTTTCTTGGACGATCGCTTTGATTGGCCTAGCGGTCCCCAATATGTTGTGCAAATCGGCTGTGCTGTCATTGCAATTTTGGGGTTGATCATTCTAAAGCATGTTAACAATCCGTTCGGTGAGGGCTTCATTGGTGGTCCTGATGGGCTTCCGTGGTGGTTGGTTTGGCCATTGACAATTCTCTGGTTTGCTGGCACCATGAACACCATCAACTTTTTGGATGGGCTAAGCGGATTGGTGGCAGGCGTTACGGCCATCCTCTGTATTGTGCTAGCCGTACATATGCTCTTTCGCGCTGAAGAGCCTCAGATGAGCGTTGCCATCTTACCGATTGTTCTTCTAGGCGCCACCCTTGGCTTTTTGCCATTCAACTTTTCTCCGGCTAAGGTTTTTATGGGCAGTAGTGGGAGCTACTTTCTGGGCTTTGCAATTGCAGCCTTGGGCATCATTGGGGGGGCACGCATGGCAGCTGTGATGTTGGTGCTAGGTTTGCCAATTTTGGATGTGGCCTGGCTGATCATACAGCGGCCCAGGCAAGGACGTTCTTTAAACGAGGGCGGGCGCGATCACCTCCATTTTCGCTTGCTCGATTCGGGTATCAATGAGAGAGTGATTGTCCTAAGCTACTGGGGCTTCTGCGCACTCTTTGGTGTGATGACCTTGCTTCTTGATGATCGGCTCTATAAGCTATTTGCTCTAACCGGATTGGGCATCATTGGACTTTGGGTACTCTACTGGGCCAATCAGAGAGAATAGGGAATTACTCATCTTTCACCATCCAATACGCGGCTAGCCCACCACCGACGAAGCCGAAAAAGTGGCCCAGCCACGAGATGCCAGGTCGAAAGGGCATAATTAAACCAAAGAGCATCCCCCCATATAGGAATCCAGCAAATAAGGCAATGACGATGGAAAGAATGCTGCGTTCAAAGTATCCACGAAGCAATAGATAGCCCATATAGCCAAAGATGACGCCACTAACGCCCAAATGGACCGTGTTGGGAAAGCCCAATGCCCAAATACCCAAACCACTAACTAAGGCCGAGATGGCACTGACCCAGAGAAAATCGCTCTCGCGCCTGATGATCACCAATCCCCCCAGGACGACAAACGGGATTGTGTTGCCAATAAGATGGTCAAAACCGTAGTGAAGAAACGGGGCAAAGAGAATATTGCGAAACCCATCAGCGGTCCGTGGTTGAATCCCATAGCCATCTAACCCTCGCCCTGGCAGCAACCAATCGGCAATCTCCAAAAACCAAAAAATGGCGATAGCACTGACAAGAGTGATCGCATAGCGGGCCAACCCCGTACTCAAATTGCTTCGCTGCTCCTGCGTTAACATAGAAAGAACCTTTATGGCTTATACGCTAAATGACTATTTTCGGCCCCTTCGCACAATCTTTCGTGTGAATGGCTTGATAAATGGACTGTTGCTCGGCTTCTGTATGCTCTTTGTGCCGAGGTTTGTTGTTGCTCTGCTTGGTAGCTCGCTTGATGTGGACCTGTGGCCACTCCGGTTTGCTGGCGTCTATGCTATGGCAACCGGCATGTATCTCCTAAATCGGGCCAATGAACGAACGATTCCACCTGCTATTTCTTTACTCGCCATCGTAATCAACGGCCTTACCGCTGGTGTGCTTCTGCTTGCCTATCTTCAGCAAGAAATCGCGCCCATATCCCTAGCTGGACAAATTATACTGACGGCTCTCTTTATCCTCAATCTACTTGGGGCCGTAATTCCTATCCGCTTTATGCGCTCTGATTACCGACGAATGTAAATGAGGGCCTATTCTTCAGTTCAAGATGGCATTGCTACTGATTCTTTGTACCAGCTACCAGACTATGCGGGTACCTTGACTACCCCATATACGCTAACCTTTCTCTTAATTCTGGCCAGGGTGTAACAATCGTTGCTGATTCGTATAACATAGTGAAGCGTGGGAAATCACAGATCGCAACAGCCGTTTCGTGTGCTAACCCTGGCGGCAGAAGTGAGTGGAAGCGCCCCAGGCTCAGATGCGGCTCCACCCGTGATACTAGCGCTCGTAGCTGCCGAAAAGCAGTACGTGAATTTAACATGGGAAGTTGCAAGAATGGTTGAGGCAAACGAATCGATAACTCGTCGTAGGCAACAGGCCATTGTAGCTCCTCATTCCCACCTGCTTCGCTAGGCCCATGGCTGCTCTCTGGATAGAGTTGAGCACGCAAGATGGAGGCCAGCAACTCTCCATAAACGGCTCCCCAAAAGTGGTAGAGGCGGGTGCTTCCTTCCTGGCGTAGCATCACCATCTGACTAGGCTGAAGGCCCAAATACCGGGCGATACCTTGGCTTACCTCCAGGGAAAGGGCAAACGGTGCCGTGGCAAAGCGCACTTCCGTGGCCAATTCACTACTTTCATGGCGTGCCACGCCAATGCGGTTGCGATCCCGCCAAACTACCTCCAACGTTCGTCCACCGAGAAGCAAGGTATCCCCTTCCATGTGCAAGCGCTCTGTCTGGGCAATGGTCCGGCCCGAAAAAGCATCCACAATCTGATAAGCTAGCGGATCTGAACCAATGTTGCTATAGATTTCGTGGGCATCCAGTAGTTCATCTAGCATGGGGCCGGGCCGCCACTCGCCAATCCGCCCACCCTTCAGGTACTTCTGCCGACCAAGGTTTTGAAAGATCCGCGATAGATCTTGGTCAGAGAGCGTGTCAGGCGCCACGCGACGCAAATCAGGGCGCCGTATGGCACCCGTTGGGCTCTGTTTCAGAATGCTAAATATCTGCTGCACCAGCACAGATGCTCGAAAATGGTAGGTGGGTGGTGCCAGTGCTAAACGATTTTCATGAGCCAGCGCGATGAGGGACTCAAATCGTAGCTCCTCTAGCCGAGATCGGGACAAACAGAGTACCCTGGTGATGGATGTACGCCGACCAGCTCGACCAATCCGCTGCAAGAACGAGGTGAGCGTTGGCGGCGCGCCAATGAGTACCACATCATCAATGGAACCGATGTCAATACCCAATTCCAGCGTTGATGTGCAGACGCATACTGCTACTGGAGCCGCGGCGAAATCCGCCTCTACCTCTTGGCGCAGAACCCCATCCAAGTTCGAATAGTGAACAAATACCGCCGCATTGTAATCTAATCGTCTTCGCAGGAATGCCGCAGTCTCTTCCACTTCATTTCTTGTATTGCAGAAGACCAGAGATTTACGGGCTTCGACGGGATCCCTCGCTCGGTGATTCATATGCATGGCTAAATCGAAGAGGTCATTCATTGGCTCAATGATGGCGTCCAATTCGCGTTGGCCAGCAACCGAGACGATTTGATATGGTGGTTCGTCGTCTTGTTCTGTCGAGGCTGAATCATCCCGTTCTATCTGAGTGTACCTCGCCAGAAAGCTCTTGTCTCGAGTCTCGCTCAATCCACTCGGGGAAATCTCAGAGGGGAGGACAGAACTTCTCTGACGAATTAAACGAGACGATTCATCATCAATAAGCTCGTCCTGATTTCCCGCCTCAGGTTGCGAATTTTCTGCAGCACCCTGTTCCTCTCTGAGGTACCGTTCCGCCAAGCCTTTTGGATCGGGAACTGTGGCTGACAATGCAATGCGCTGTAGAGGGATCTTGGGTATCTCGTTTTGCTCTTGATAGTAGCGACGTATATGCTCAATCCGTTTCAATATGCAGAGTAAATGGTCGCCTCGAGGACCATTATCAAAGAGGTGAATCTCATCTAGTACAATGGCTCGTAGTTGGGTAAAGATGCGCGGCGCCCTGGTTAACATTGAGTCCGTTGACTCTGGAGTCGTAATCAAAAACGACGGTGGTGACTGATACGATATCCCAGCCGTATCGCCCGTCTTCATGGCAAGCGATATTCTCAGCTCATCCAGGGGCGCGGCTAGCCGCTCGTAGAGATCCCTAGTGAGCGCACGAGTGGGACAGATGAAGAGGACATCCAGGCTATTGGGGCACGAGCTGTTTGCCCGAACCTTGGCCTGGCGAGTGAAAAATAGGCGCTCGATAAGTGGTACAACTGCAGCTTCTGTCTTGCCTGATGCCGTCGCAGAGAAGAGCAGCGTATTTGTACCATCTAAAATGGGTGGGATGGCAGCGACCTGGATCGCTGTTAAGTTACCGTAACGAGCAAAAAAAGCAGGCCAAGTTCGCCTCAGCCGAGCTTTAACTGAATCGGGTGTTTGGGGTTTCATGTGGCTTGAACTACATACGCAAGGTTGAGCGCAATTCATCCAATAGGGTGGTTACTTCATAGTCAGGATAGAGGTAGAGCAGATCAAACAGTTCAACACCAAGCCGAACTGTGCCACGTATGCTTAAGGTAAAGTTCTTCATACCCAACGCCAGATGTTCTGCCGCACCCCGCCGGATCTGGCGTTGACGCTCTCCAATCTCGTAGCTATAGGCTTGGGCATGATAGAGCATCACCTTTTCCAAAAACTGACCGAGCTCTTGGGCAGAGTGATGTGGCTCCAACTCCAGGATCTGGTCACCTGCTAGCCACTCCGTCAAGGGCAACTGGTTTTCACTGCGGGTTACTGTAAAGAGGAAAAAGAGAGATTGTTTTTCATCGTAAGAGAGCGGGTAGTCACGATATCGATGCTGGGGGAAGTCTTCGGACCTTAGCTTGCTCTGCTGCTCTTGCATGGCCGCGTAAATGACAGCGCTAAAGAAGAGACTGGCTTTGGGTTGCTGATACTTCATCAGCAGAGAGTAGCTTTCGGCTTCATCAATGAGCACGCACAGCCCGCTGTATCCCAATAGGCGTGCCATAACGCTTACCCCGCTAAGAAGGTAAGCCATCTGCCGCTCGTTGTGTCCCATGCGATAGATGCTGGGGAACTTAACCCCTCGTGGTTTTGAACGGTTCATGGTCTTTACGCGGCGACCGCCTTCAAACCACTGGTGCCACACCTTTTGTTGGCGAATCGATGAGGTATTGTTGATCGCAGCCAAACCAAAGGCCAGTGGATCCGCATCAACAGTTGTTGTATTACGAAACTGGTCGAGAAGATTGGCTCTGCCAAGGCTCTTCTCTAATAGCGGCCCAATGCCTCGCTCATCGGTATCTGGGTAGCGAAGGTTACGCATGAGGCCTGCATAGATGTCGAAGGAACGATGGGGAGGCAATTCACCCAAATCAAGGCTAACCATAGAGACGAGGAAATTCTGCTCCAAGGCCTGCTGGGCGGTTAACTCTACAATGTGACTTTTGCCGTGGCCATAGTCACCAATAATGGCAAAGGCCGAGCCACCGTCACTGTGAGCCTGAGTTAAGCCAATATTCAGCCGGGTGCGCTCATTCTCCAGCCCAATCGTCAGCTCCTGCACATGCTTAGCTGGTGCTACGCCAACACGAAGGGCTTCAATGATCTGGCGCGCGTCAAATTGGGATTGGGTCATGGGCGTGAAATCTGGAATCTCATTTTGAACCGAGCGATGACCAAGTGGGTGACCATTCGTGCTCGTGTCAACATTCTCTTGACCGGCAAATTCTACCCTGGGACGGCGAAAGCGTAAGCCACTCTCAAAGCGTACCATCCACTCGTTGCCATTGCGGTATTGAGCGGTTATGGTACCCTGTCCATATTGTGGGTGTACAACTGTTTCGCCGATCATAAAATGAGTGTGTCGGTAGGTCGGTAGGTCGGTAGGTCGGTAGGTCGGTAAGCCGGAAGATTGATCGACCGACTCACTGATTACTGGCCTGCTGTCTCGCCTCGTTAATAGGGCGGTGTCTCTCCTTCAGAGAGTTGATCAATCTGGCCTCGAATAACCGCCACGGCTTCGTCTTCGGTGATTAGGTGCTCTTCGGTGGCGTGTTGACGGGCTAGCTCAGTAACAAATGCCTTGACAAAGATGCGTCTATGGCTGATATCTAGAAAAACATCCCGAGCCACATTGGCTAGAATGGCGGCATTGGCATATTGGGTTTGCGTATTGAATGTTGTAGAAAAAGCCATTTCGTAAATGGGGACAAGCTTCTCACCAATGGCCAACATTAGGTCATTCTCATCCATATCGAGCTGATCCAAATTGATCAGTGGACTAAAGTGATTAGCGTGAGAGAATCGACCTGGTGCTCGAACACGCTGCTGTAACGCTGGGTAGCGGGGCACAATGTCTTGAATGAACTGGGGCGGTACAGCATAGACAAACATTGCCCCAGGTAACTCATCCCGGCAGCGATCAATCACCTCCCGCAGATTGTCTGTAGCAAGCTTCTCTGCCTTACCGCCAATGCTCGCCATGCGATCTACTTCGTCAAAGAGCAGAATCAGCCCACTATAGGAGAGCACGTTGATCGTCTGCGCTAGCGAGCGCAACATTCGAAACGCGTTAGGTTTGTTGATCTTTCCTGTGACGCTTACTTCGCGTAGTACTTTTGTGTCATCGGGCGTGGTGGACGCGCCCGTTAGCCAACGGGTCAGTGATTCGAGTCGTTCCTCATGATCTCGGATGAGCGCATCAAAATAAGCCATGATGGCGTTTTTGTAGGATTGGCTATCTATGAAGGAGACTTCAACCGTATCGATGAGACCTCGATAGTTGGGGTGGGTGAGCAGATCCAGGGTGAGATCCGCCGTTGTATCTTCGCCTAGAACCACCTTGCGCAGGGTTCCCTCTAGAAAACGAGGGAGTCCGCGCTCGTCAGAGATTTCATTGTCGGCTTCATGCCAGATCAAATTGCGAGCTACCGCAGCATAGACTAGTTTTTGATCGTTATATGGCGTCTCAACCGGACTCAGATCAACTTTGGATACTGCAAAGCCCCTACTCCAAGCAATGTCACGCAGACAGTAGAGAAAATGGGATTTCCCACTGCCGTAATCTCCCACCACCATTTTGTAGGTTGCACCACCATCTTGCAAATAGGAGGATAAGTAAAAGGTATCCAGGGCATCCAATAGGGATTGGTTGCCCACATTAAAGTGTTGGACCCCTCGAGAGGGTGGCGTGCCCGATGTTCCAAGCACTTCAATAATATGACGAGCCAATGGCCTGGTCAAAGACATGGATAGACTTTCTATATATATTACTGGGATCACTTTGAAACCGTCGACCATAAGAGCCGCCGTTTTCTACCGCTTAAACTTCGCTCCGTTTCAAAACTAAAGTTTGGCCCCTCTGGTGAAGCAAAGGAAAACTCTGGTTATGAAAGCGACCGCAGCATAGCCGAGAATGCAGACGATGAATACCAAACCAAAGAGTCTGTCGCCAGGGCGGTTACTCCGCATCGAACGTAATATTCGCGTAGTACTCGCCATCGAGGGGGCTGCTCGGTATCCACATACTCTGGCTCGCCCGCTCTGCTTGGGACTTTGTGGCAATCGTCAGGTGCAACCGTTTTTCCTGGCCGTCAACAGCTAGGGTTGGGTTAGCAGAAGCCAATACAATATCTCTCACAAAGAGGGGCCGATCGTAGTCACGGAAGGTGGCCCGTGAGGGAGCATTCCAGAATCGAGCATTCTGCCGATTGAGGACAAACTTGCTGTACGCTTCTGTGATGCTAATCCGTCCGCCTTGAGGTCGGGTCGCCCGTATGGCGATTAACTCGTTCCACGCTGTGTACAATTCCTGTAGAAATGTCTCTTCAAGGCTGCGTTCCAATATGATCCGCTTTTGGACTTCATATGCCTTCAGAATGGGATTGAAAGAGAGGGGAATGGGTTTGGTCAACAACTCCTTCCCGTAAACCCACTGTGCTCTACGGGTTGGCATGTCGATTTCAAGGACCAGCTCGTTAATAACCAAACGAGGTGGACGACCTTCAACGGTTTCGCCCTGCTGCTCAAAGAGTTCCTTCAGGTCACGAGCAAACTCAAAAGCCAACGACTCTAGTGCCTTCTGAGTTTCTGCACCAAAGGCTACAACGCTCTGATTAAACTGCTCATCGTTCAGTATGGCCCCGGCTTGTTCTAGCTTGGCATGAGCTTTCTGCATTGCCAAAGCATCAGCCTTCTCTTCTCCTGCTAGCCTCATGGCCTGCTTAAGAGCACCAGTTGCTGCCCGCAGAGCGTTGAATTGGGGGTTTAAGCCGTCTTGGGATGCACGCAATGTTTCAATGAGTGTACTATTCATGGGTTCATTTGGTTTTGTAGTCGATGGGTGAATCGACATCAATTTTGGGTTTTGGGTTCAGGAAATTCATCGTTTGCATTCATTGGGCCGGAGTGCAAACAGCCATTGGGATGGGACTCAACGTTGCTGTCTACCGAGTGAATAACGCTGACAAATCACTGACAAATTGTCATCTTACTCATTACTATTATAATTGCAACGAGAGATATGGTCAAACAACTGTGGTTAAACGGGTGCCTTTGGGTTTCGGGGCGAGAATGTAGCCAGCCGAGTGCGACGCACTCTTGTACGTACCCCCAAACTAAAACGCACCCGTGGTTAAACGTCAATTTGTGGGGCACAAGTCATGAACGAGGAGTGGGATGTAAAGACCATTTGGTGGTAACGGTCCGGTCTGTTCTTCAGACTGTCCTTCTGATTGAGACTCAGATTCGGTGTCTGGCTCGGTCGTGATTTCCGCGTTCAGGGCCAACTCATAAGTTATGTTCAGGTGCGTAGCTGCTTGAGGCTGTAACTCGTATGCCACGGCTTTTCGACTCCCGCTTCCCCAAAGGTAGAAGGCCATCGCATTGCCTGCCTCCCAGCCCTGCTCATTAACAATTTCCTGTACAATGGGACTAATATCGGCTGTGTTTTTGGATTCTCCCACATACTTCCATTCTTCCAACTCCCCCCATGTGACCACTGAGGATGTCTTGTCCCGATATGACAAGATATGAGGGGTTTGGTCGAATGATTCCGCACTGCATGATTTCTCACCAGCAATATGCAGGGTCGCAGAATGAATCTCTTTTCTCTGATTGGTGAAGCCTAGTGAGGCAGAGAGGACAATCGCACCTTGAGGTATTGGTACATTGGTAAAACGTAAACCGATCAGCGTGGCTTGGTTCTGTTCACTTTCACCTAAGTGCAGTATATGGCCACTCTGTTCCACCGCGCCATTCGATAGCCATTCAACCGCATCCTGGTCAGAATAAAGAATAGGAATCGAAATTGCCTGCTGAGAGGATGCAGATTGTAATGGCTCTTCATCCAACTCCTCTGTCGTTAATGTATGGGAATCGATTACAACACCGTCCACATTGATGAATTGCATGGTGATGGTCTCATTCGTCGCGTCAACCAGCATGGCCCCATACTCTCTATTGTAGCTAGACTGAACCCAATCTGGTTCGTCGCTGCGTAAGTGGTGTCTACTTTTGCCACCTAATCCATTAACTATGTAGAGCATCTCATCCATTATGATCCGCTCATAGACATGGTTATGACCAGAAAAGACCACATCAGTCCCCCACTGGCGAAATGGCCACTGCACACGTTCATCAGAACGATGTCCGCCGCTTGAAAAGGGCGAATGGTGGAGAAACACAAGATTCCATACGGCGTCTGATTGGGCCAGTTGAGTACGTAGCCACATGGCCTGATTGGAGAGTCCACTGATGCCATCTGGTTCCCTGGAATCAGAATCGAGCATAAAGAAACGGACGGGACCCTTTCGGAAGGTATAGTATCGCTGGTCTTGCGCGATGTTGAAATAGTCAAAATACGGTCCACTGCAAGCGCTACCACTGCAGTAGACCGAATCCCAGTCATGGTTGCCCAGTACTGGAAAGAATCGTTGAGTATCGCTGCCAGAGCCATACTGCCCATTATAAGGGAAAAGAAAATCATGATAAAACTGACCCACGTTGCGATCTAAATACCGTGCCTCACCGCTAGGATAGTTATTGTCACCAACTGTGGCAATGAATTCTGGGGACCAGCTCTTGACTAGGTCGGCAACTTTTTCCGCATCTCTGTTCGCGAGACCATAGTCTCCAATGACAGCGAAACGGATTGGGCCATTGGAACTCCCTGACATGATTGCATGTTCCACCGCTCTGCCCTGTTCGTGAACTGCCAACAAGACTTCAGCCCGCACCGTGGTTCCCTCGGCACTTCCACCGACCGAACTATGGCTAAAAATGAGAAGTACTATCAAACTTGTCGCGAGAATAGAGATGGAGATGTGATGACGAAGAGACCGTGCTGATGGATTGATATCGGTACACATGTGGAAATATGCTTTCGTTTTGTGCAAACAATACCAAAAAGAGGCATGCCTTACTTGGAAGGCGTGCTTTTTTGAACAAGCACTGTATTAGTCAACCACTTAATTTCTTCCTTCCATTTCATTCACACAGTGCAAATCTGCATGAATAGTGATATGGAAGGGCAAAACAGTAAGTGGCCACCAACAATTGTTAAGATGACGGTAAACTGGGACTGTTTGCGCTGCGTTAGGTTAAGCTTTTGGGGAACAAGTCTTTTAACCTTTGATGCTTCATTGTAATTTTAATTACATGAAGTGTCAAATTCATGCATTTGTCGTGAATTATTACCATATGGACCGTGAATTATTCACGGAATGATTGTGAATAACGCACCAGCATGTGATATATGACGTAGAGTGCAAGGAGTATGATACGGACAATTTTATGTATCAATTAGATCAAAAGCTTGTCAATTGATTGCACATAAAGAAGATCCGCCAAATGCTGACTTGACATCCGCCCCAACAGATGGTATTATTTCCTTAACTTACACAAATGAGTATCTCGGAACGTCAGATGTGTAACGAAAGTAAGGGGGCGTGGTGTAGCGGTTAGCATGTCGGCCTGTCAAGCCGGAGGTCGCGAGTTCAAATCTCGTCGCTCCCGCCTATATTTTATTTTTATAAAATACGAAAAAGTCAACAGTTCAATCTGTTGGCTTTTTTTGTTGTTTCACATTCTGAACTATAGGCTATGACCACATGTGTATTCGCCTCAATGCCCGGTGAATTGATGCTGTGGTTTAATGCGGAAAGCCCATTTGCACACATTTGGTAGATGAGCGAATATCATTTATAGTTTTGCTTTACATAATTATTAGCAGTAAAGGTCAAGATTATGAAGTGTCAAATACCGGTTTTTATCCTAAGTTCTACTTATCTCCGCACAGCAATCTTCGCACTCTTCTTCATCCTCACAGTAACCGATTCTCACGATTCAGTACATGCAGTGGTTCTCCCTGCTACAGAAGCAAGCCCAGAGACCCAAGGAACTATTCGTCGCTTTGAAGGCACTCTCACTCCTGCCACAGAGGGCGGTTCGGCCGCGGACACCATTGCGTTCGATGTCACCTACGACGCCAGCGGTACACCCACCCGGATAGACTATACGATGACCGTCTCTCACCTGGTTATCACAGAAGATGAGGCTCTCTGTGCCGCGGGTTCGCAATCCACCTATACCAACCAGACAGAGGTAATTTTTCCCTGGCAAGGCGGCGCGGCTGGCTATACCTTTGTCAGCGATCAAGATTTCGACGGAACGCAACCCACTGGCTATGCTATTACCGGCCTGCTGGGGCGCACCCTAAAAGGCGTTTACATCGGCCCCAAACACTCTACTGGCTCGGTTCAACTCTTCTATGAATTCGATGGTGGCCCCGGAGGCACCTTCACCGTGCGCTGCTTCTGGACGTGGCAGCTCTCCGATGGACCGGGTGGCGTGGTCTCCTTCTCCGAAAGCGAGTACGATGTGCGAGAAGAGGCCGGGAGCGCCACCATCACGGTAGTCCGTGATGGTATCCAGGCAGGTGAAGTGATGGTCGATTATGCCACGAGCAACGGCACTGCCAACGATCAGGACTATACAAGCCAGAGCGGAACCCTCACCTTTGCCGAAGGCGAAACCCAGAAGCAGTTTACGATCCCCATTGCCGTAGATGATGAATTGGAAGGGCCGGAGACGGTGAATCTTACGCTCAGCAATCTCACAGATGGAGCGATCTGGGGCAGCCCCCAAACGGCTGTACTCACCATCGACGATAGCCCCGATCTGGGCATTCTCCCCTTTATTATCAACAAAGACCAGGTGCAGCAGCAGGGCAACAAATATATCGTCAACAACATTAAGATTTTTGCCAAAAACGTAGCAACGGATGGGGCCACGGTCCCCAGTGCCGTCGTCCAGGTCAAGCACAAAAACGATGTTGTCCATGAGACATCGGTTGGTCCACTAGGACCCGGTGATAGCAAGCCCATTGAGTTTTCTTGGGATGTAACCGAGATTTTGGGCGCGGGTGGCGGCGCGGCCAGTCTGCAACTCAACGCCATCATTGACCCGGCCAACCAGATTCCCGAGACCAACGATAACAACAACCAGCGGCCAGGTGGACTCTACGTGGATGTGAAACCGGTCATCGTCAAGATCAAACCCCAGTACAAGCTAGAAAACCACTTTTTTCTGGATGGAACCAGCGTACAGAATAAGATTGATGTCGAGGTGGATTGGAACGGCGAGTTAACGGGCAAGGGCAGCGCTCCTTTTGGCAAAGTCTACTTCAAGCTCAATGAAAATGAGCTATCCGAGCCTGGTACCCAGATGGGCGGCAGCCATATTTACGACATGGGCAGCGACTTCCAGGGCACAGGGGGATGCCAGAACAATGTGCTGCAAGTCTGGGCCACAGGTGTAGACCCGCGCATTATTGGTCAGAGAGATACGGTGGAAACCACGGTACTCAGGGTCATACCTGCGGTTCCTGAACCCAAGTGGGCCCATTGGCTTCTCAATCGCGCACCCCCAGCCCAGCAGGATAACGGCTTTGCAGCGATTCCTGCGGCCCCTATCGTCAACTACATCTATAACTTCACCTACCCCGAGCCAAAGTTTGAAGCCAAGGAGACCTTGCCTAGCTGGATGCCCCTCGTCGGCGGTGATGATTTTGGGATAAATCCCTCGCAAGCCACCGCGGAGACCACCTCCATGTCATCCAAGCCTGGCAGCGTCGCTTGGTCTGGCGAAGGCGGATTGGACCTAATCAAGCTCGACTTTATACTTTCAATGAGTGGAACGGGTGAAACCGAATTTCGCTGTATGAACGGTGCAGTTATTCTGGCCTTCGAAGAGTCGACCCTCAAGGTCAAAATGCTCAACCAGTTCAAGTCAAAACAACTCAATCTGCGCAAAATCCTCGGTGATTCGCTCTATGACGATATGCTCAATAGTTCTAGTCTGGGCTGGCTGGCCGGGATTATCGGCGATTTTGCCATAGAAATTAATGCAGAAGCCGAGGGAGAGGTTGAATTTACCGTCAAAGACATTGGGGATGGCGAGATCAAGCCATTTACTGCCGGTGTGGGTCCAGGGGACTCGGATAGCGGTCATTTTGGGGTCTTCGTTGAGACATCAATCAGCGATACCTGGTTTGGCGTAACGTACATCCTTACGGGAGCCGGTGATACATTTGTTACAATGCAGGCTCCGGCCAATCCAAGCTATCTGCAGCAGATTGGTGCCAGTATCTTTGCCGAGTTCGTCCTTCAATCTTATGGCTTCGACTTCACGCTTGGTGGCGATTTTGGTTGCTCGATTCCCGGTGGCTGTAGTCTGAGTACTGTGCAGGCTGCCAGCCAACTCAATTCACCCGGGTGGCAGCCGATCCAGCGCGACTACGCAGGTCCAGCATATGCGCTCTTTGTTCCAACCACAGATGCTGCTTTGCTGCAAGCAAGTAGACAGAACAGTCCTGTTACTATCAACGCCGAAACGACGCTCGTTAGCAACATTTACCCCTACCCCGACTCCAGCCTGACCATTCGCAACGACGGGCAGCGCTTCTTAGCCTACGTTCATGATGATACCAGCGACCCGCAAGGCCGAGGAACCGAGATTCGCGTTCTCCAGGGCAGCGACAGTGGCTGGAATGCGCCTATCGACATTACGGCCGATACCCAACCCGACTTCAACCCAGCCTTGACGCTTGATAAGAATGAGAATGGCGTTCTCGTCTGGGAACGGTCTACCTTACCAACAGAGATCACGCCTGCGCTCGATGTAACCTTTACCCGCAGCATAGAGATTTACGCCAGCTCCTGGAACGGTGCCAGCTGGAACGCGCCTATCTCATTGACCAATAATGGCTTGATGGATTACATGCCCAAACTGGCGACGGGGAATGATGGCACGGTCATGGCCCTTTGGCACACCGGCGACGGTGTGGACCGGGTCGGTTCGGCTTCTTATCCCATCTCTCTGACACATGCCATTTGGGATGGTGTAAATTGGAGTACACCGCTTAACGCCATACCAGCGCAGGAAAGTCTGCTTGACAGCGCGTTGGGCGTCAGCACGGCAAGCGAAGCTGCGGCTGTGATTGTCAAAGGGATGGCAACCCAGCGCACCGCAAATGTGTTGAGTGCGACTGAACTCTATTACAGCACCTACGACGGCGCCACATGGAGTGTGCTCCAGCGGCTTACCAGCAATACAGGGGCTGACGTTGCCCCAGCCCTGGTCTACGACAGTGAGGGGAATCGGCATCTACTCTGGTTACAGGAGGACTCGCTGCTTTGGCTCAAAAATAGCTGGAACAGCGCCGACGCTCAGATCATCTGGCCCGCTAGTGCCGCAGGAGTCGTGGGCAACTTCCGGTTGAGCGCCGGACCAAATGGCCAGCTTGCCGTTGTTTGGCCAGGGAACTCCGACGGCAAGAGCAGTACGGCCTATATGCGCTACGATCCGGCCACCAACCGCTGGAGCGCGCCCAATCATCTGACGACCGATGTCGCACTCGATAGTGCCCATGCTGCGGCCATTTCTGCCAGTGGTGATCTGCACATCGGCTACAACAAGACGGCTATCACCCACATTACGCGCACGGCTACCATCTCTGCCACCCAAATGGTAACCATCCCCAACACGCCGCAGTTGGGTCAGAGCGATTTGAACTATGTAACCCAAACGCCAGGCCGGGACCTGATTTTCGATTCTCTTACTGTGACGCCGTCCAATCCAGCCCCAGGAGAAGCAGTGACTGTTATAGCCGTGTTGCGCAATCGCGGGGATCTGACTGCGCTGGCACCCCAAGTTCAGATCATGGCCGGTACCACCGCGGCACCGCTGCAAACCCTGCCCGATGTAGCCGGCGGATACAGCCAAACGGTGCAGGTCAACATGGTGCTACCGACCACGAATGCACAGCATACGCTTTTGGCTGTTGCCGATCCCGGTGAGCAGATCACTGAAGCGAACGAAACCAACAACACCATCAGCCTGACAACGACACAGCCCGATTTGCACATAGACCTTCTCTACACGGCTCACAGCAGCCAAGCCCTGTCAGTCACGGTCCAAGTCGTTAATGGTGGCGCACTGGATATCAATGCCCCCTTTGCGGTTACCCTCTACGTCGGGCATCCAACAACGGGTACACAGCTCAGTTCGGTTAATATGCCTGGCCTGGCCGCAGGAGACCGCTTCACATTAACCCAGGCTGCAGACGCCGACACCCTACGCTCTGTCACGGAGAACAGACTATGGGCTGTGGTTGATGACGGGGATAGCGTAGTTGAGGTTGATGAGACCAACAACGCAAAACAGATGCCATTAGCGATCTTACCGGACTTATCCTTGAAGGGGGTAGACGTGACCGCGGGTGACGGTCGTATGGAGGTTGCGGTGCATAACACTGGCTTTGTTTCGGCCACCGACATTCTCCTCTGGATAGCGGCAGGGGACCAGCCGCCGGCCATGGCAACGGCCACCTATTCGGTCACCATCCCGACCATTACTGCGGCTCAAACACAGACCGTCACTGTGGCAATGCCCGCCAGCAACGAAATGTGGTCCATTAAGGTCGACCCATCCAACACAATCGCAGAGCTGAACGAGGGCAATAATCTTGCCATTCGCACTCTCAACATCGAAGACCGATCGAGCGAGGTGTACTTGCCAGCTATTGCCCGTTAGCAGCGCGCGGTGTCTGCTTTCGGACAGGTTTTCATCCGCAAGATAAACCGACACAATCAGAATCTCCTGCTAGGGCCAGTGAGGTTTCGACTCCGGTCGCTCCCACAGACCTGTAGGAATCGAATATAGGATAGAAAGAACCTTCAAGTTGCTTGGAGGTTCTTTTTTGTTTGATTGGGCGTGGTTGCCAATTTTCGAATTGACCACTGTTGAGAGCGACACCTATGAGGAACTTTGTGCGTATTCGACTCCCGTCGCTCCCGCCAATAGTTTAATGTAAACAGCAGAAAGGGTAGGTAGAGCAATCTACCTGCCCTTTCCGCTATTTACATTTTGAACTCAGTGAATTGGCTACCAAGGCGAGTGCTATATCGGCGTCATTTTTTTTGACAACCCAAAAGAGCAGGGCTAGTGCAGATTTGATAGAAAAAATTGGGCGTCACGGTCGCATCCTCAAAGGGCTGATGGAAGACCTTGGTGGCTGAACCGGAAATTGGTGGCGTAATCCAAGCCCAATCGGCATAGGTACAGCGCCCTAGTTTGGCTTCTTGATGGACATGATGCATGAAGAGATCTGATGCAGTGTGGTGGTCGACCATCTTCACATTTGCTTGGTCAAACGACCGCAGGACGGCTACGTTTAGCTCCACTAGTGCTCGATCTCTCCATAGCGTGCTGTTGGCAGATGTGTCTAGCCCCATCCGTCTAGCAATGACGGGTAGCATGTTATATCGTTCCTCATCGCCAAAGTTTCGGGCGCCGATTTCAGTCCCCATATACCAACCATTGAAGGGCGCTGCTGGATACGAGATGCCACCAATCTCCAAACGCATGTCGGAGACGACAGGTACGGCGTGCCAACGCAGCCTAAGTTCCCTAAACCATGAATAGTCAGGATGTTCCATTTCCACTTCCATGATTACGTCTCGTGGCAGTTCGAAGAACTGAAGCGGCTGACCAGGAATGTGAATCACTAGTGGTAGAACATCGAAGGGCGTCCCCTTTCCTTGCCAGCCAAGCTTCTGAGCAAACTTGGTAAACGCTACATTCGCTGGATCCCCGATGACTGACGAGTCGGGCTGTTGGTAGCCGGCATAGCGGATTAGCTGCGAGTTGAAAATACGGATGGAAGAGCCATTTGGCTCCGCTTGCCGAAAGATAGTAATCGTGGAGCGGATATCTCCCCCATTGGTTGCGAAGTGCAGATGCTCCACACAGGCATCGAAGACCTCTTGGGCAGTGTTTGCATGGCGCATATCTAGCACCTTTAGGGTCTTTACATAGAGTCGTCCGATACAGCGGGTGCTGTTACGCCAAGCCACCGTGGCCCCAAAATTCAATTCTTCTGTTGAATGCTGGTAAGCCCCGGTTTGTTTAATGGATTCTCGAACTTCGTGTAGACGGGCTTGGTAAGTTTCTTCTCGTTGTTTTCTTTCTTCCGCAAATTGGCGTAAGAAGGTTTCTGCTTCATCTAGCGTATAGTTGGTGGCGGCATCGGTTTGAGTTGAGATTTCGTATGCTTGTGCTGGTTGTGCGGCATCAGACTCTATTGTCGCTTCTTTAGATTCCTGGGGCATCACAACGGGTAAGCCATATGTCATGTCATTGATTGATTTGTTGGTACCATTGATAGCCTTTTCTGATGCGGCTGTAAATGGACATTGTTGAAAAGGGATATTCATGAGCATTCCTCGTGAGATAATAGATAAACAAGTACGGTATTTGAACTTGTGCTATAGCCTAGCTGATGGATGATAATGAAGTGCAAATGAACCCTATTTCACCGATTTGCATAGGAGTTTTCCACCCTATACTAGCCCCGGCCACATCTCCGATCCGAAATTGTGGTTAATAGCTGCTGTGCCAAGTTTTGGGCAAACCCCATCATATCATCCATTGGTGGTGTGAGCACAGATTTGGAACAAAAAATCTCCTGCCACTGAATCATCGCCGCTTCAGCAGCAGTTGTATGTCCAAGCACAACGAGTGCTTCATTCTGAGAAACCTGTCTGAGAAAATCTTCCAAACGCGGATCGGATTCTAGCCGACGTAAAGCGAATTTGTCGCAAGGGATGATTAAACAAACCGTGTCACTCACCATAGCAAGTACCTCTCCAAGCGCTACATCCGTACCTAGCATCAGACCGTTTAGGCCTTTTGCCTGACGTCCAGCCAAACCAACCATCTTCACACGCAGCCCTGCACGACGTAGTTGGGTCACACAGATGGTGGCGAAGCATTCATCGAATTTATCCGCCCATAAGATAAAGACGGTCGGCTTTGGATTTAAGCGAGATAAGCGACTCCCTTGCTCGAAATTCATAATCAAATCCTTTAGCATAATTTTATGGAACGTATTCCGGCTTGTTGATAGCCTTATCATATCGAAAAAAACATCGTCAAGTACTTTGTAATTTCTCTTCACTTCCCTAAGCCAATAAACTCCCTTGGCGTATATTTCGTCGATTCTCTGAAAATCTCCTGCAAACCTCCTGTGAACCTCTGCAATGTCTCTAATACCTATTGCGACACCCACTATGTGTATAGTATGCTTCAGTATTAACTACCTAGCTTATGGTTAGGATTACTTGGCATTTGAGCTACATTTCAAATCAATTCCAAATTATTTTCGTTTCCCACCCGGGAAAACCAGCGAGAAATCCTTCACTTTTGCCGAGTACAGATTTCTCCCCATCCCGAGTCGAATTGACAGATTGCGATCTTCCCTGATAATAAGCAGGGATGAAAAGATTAGAAAGATAAACAACTGCGGAATCTTCAAATCTTGTTCGATTTTCATCTCTCCCGGTACAGCCCGTTGTGTATTTAGCTACTGACCATCTATATGATCTTTACTCCACCCAGGTCTCTTGAGGAATTTTCCGGAGGACCACAAAGGAGCACCCATGAAATGGTACAATATTTAGAATTTTCGACTCTGTTGGTGAGATATTTGAATGAACGAGATCGTACCTCAGCTTGGTTGGCACGCCGACTAAACGTTCATAGTAGCACCGTCAGCCGCTGGATTCACGATGCTGCCCGGCCGAGTTCGCCAGAAGTGGTAGGACAAATAGCAGATATCCTTGGTGTATATGACGTGAGAGAACGTGGCGAGTTAATGAGTGCAGCTGGATATGCGATCGTGGAAAACGGCAATTCACCATTCGAAAATCGTCAATTTCATATCAATCGTGGTCAGATATCAAATGTCTACAGCCCTCGTGAACATTCAGAGAATTCCGCACTCTTTCCTACGCTCAATGAAGATGTTCGATCCGCTTTGCGGCAGTGGCACGCAAAATCCTCAGATCCAAGTCCGCTCCACTATTTGTATCTGCTTCGCAAAGTTGATGACACAGCTCGCAGACATCCTCAAAAGGCGACAAATCGCCTTCTGCACCAAGCTCTAGAACTGCTTGAAAAGAACTGTGATGCCGACAGTGCAAAGCTGTTACGCCTTCGCTTTTTGGACAAGGAAAAGGCCCATTCGGTCGCCAATCAACTCAACGTCGCTGATAGCACTGTGTACTCCCTTCAGAAAGAGGCTATTGAACAGCTAGCCGGGATCATCCGAGAGATGGAAGCCGAAGCGCGCAAAGAACAGCGCGCCATGCTAGGAGAGCGCTTAGAAGCGGCCATCTACGTTAATCTGGTAGGAATGGAGCAACATTTGGCGCATCTGAGCAATCTCGTAGGGACCAGTGGATCACCCTACTTGATTGCCCTGGAGGGGTTGGGCGGCATAGGCAAGACATCGCTCGCTGACGCATTGATGCGACAGATTATCAATGAAAGTGTTGTGGACGACATTGGGTGGGTTACAGTTCGCCATTCCTATCTCAATATGGGAGGCGGTATCGAGGCAGTGTCCACCCCCCTCATAACAGGTGAAGCCGTTGTTGATGCGCTAGTCAAACAACTGCTAGCAGATGTGGTCGGCACTGCGGGCTTTCCGCTAGAAAGGAAACTCTCTATCCTCGAAGCTCATCTTAAGGAGCGTCCCCATATAATTGTCGTGGATAATCTGGAGACGCTGGCAGACGTACGCGATCTAATGCCCACTTTGCAGCGGCTGGCCAATCCCAGCAAATTTATTATCACCTCCCGAGAGCGCCTCCACTGCGAGCCAAATATCTACCACTTCATCGTGCCAGAGCTTAGTCAAGCCCATACGGTACAACTACTCCGGCAAGAGGCAGATCTGAGTAACCTATCTCTCCTATCGGAAAGTCCTGATGAGGTCCTACAGCCCATAGTCGATACCATAGGTGGCAATCCGCTAGCCATCCGGCTGGTGGTGGGCCAGCTCCACATTCACTCGGTGGACGTGGTCTTAGCAGACTTGGCCGAAGTGCGGGGTGAACCTGTTGAGAATCTCTACACATTCATCTACCGACGAGCGTGGGATAGTTTAGATGAATTGAGCCGGGAAGTGCTATTGGCTATGCCTTTGGTCCATGAAGGCGGCGAGGATTTGGCCTTTTTGGGTCAGGTCGCAAACCTAAGTGATGGCGATCTGCGGAAGGGATTAAATAAGCTGGTGACGCTCAATTTGGTTAACGTGCATGGGGATCTGCATAGTCGGCGTTATAACATTCATAGTTTGACGAGGACGTTTTTGTATCGGCAAGTGGTGTTATGGGAAAATCCGCCCACTTAAAATTAGGAAGAATCAATGACTCCTGTTCCTGCTGCCAATAATTACGCCGAACGCTTCCGGCAAAATATAGCGCGTGGCGTTCTAGCGACCCTGGATACCATTCCTGACGATGAAAGTCTATTATGTGAAGATGTCAAGGCGCGGGCGCTGAGAGTGTTGGATCATGCATTGAAGGTTGATGAGGCATGGACAGGCACGCGAGATTTGCTGTTGGTGATGGCCCCGAAGATGGAGCAGGCGGGTCATCGGGGTGATTGGCTTTTACGACTAGAAGATGCTGTCAAACATAGCCGGAATTTGGATGATAGAACCACGGCAGCTGAGCTTGGTATGCAAATCGGCAACCTGTATTACCGACTAAGCCAATTTGATAAGGCTACTCGATGGCTCACTTTTAGTTTGGAGGGGTTTGAGGAACAAAATAATTTGTCTGGCCAGTGTATTATCCTGAACCGGTTAGCGCTTGTCGCATGCCGAGAAGAAAAGTTTCAATATGCAGCCAAATTAGCTCTGCAAGCCCTTGACAACCTAAAAACCACAGAGCTTGAACAAGCAAACTCTCATTATGTTTTAGGAGAAGTCGCAAGAGCAAGAAATATGTGGCAAAAGGCCGAAAGCCACTTTCGGCACTCTTTGAAGTTGTGGGAAGAGCGAGGGAGTAAGCGTGAAATTGCCCGAGGCTTGCGTAATCTTGGACCCGCTTTACGTAAACAAGAAAAATATACTGAAGCAATCAATTGTTATGAAAGGGCACTTTCATTATTTGCACAAATAGATGATCCAGTTAACCAAGCAAAGACTCAGACCAATCTCGGTATTATCTACTCTATTTGCGACCGACTGTACGATGCATTGAAGCTATTCAGAGCAGCGGAAAAAGTCTTTAGCAATGCACACGACCATCTAAATTTGGCAAAAGTGTACATAAATATGGGCATAAATTACCGAAAGCTAGGTGAGTATAAACAATCCGAAGAAACGTATTTGGCTGGGATTAATATATGGCATCAGCTCGGTAATATCCGTTCATTATGTAACGCAATGGACGGATTAGGCTTAACCTACCTGAGCCTTAATCGCTACAACAAGGCAATTTGTGAATTCAACAAGGCATTAGACAAACTGGTAATAATAAAAGACGAACCCTATTACCATAAATTACGCGAGATGCTATTGATGCATATAAAACAAGCCAGGCTGGAGCAGAAGAAGAGCGAACATTATAGTTTTGTATTGGACCATTCCACAGAATAAAATATCTGTGCAGTAGGCACGGCCTCGTGCCAGTGCAACCCGCACAGGCTGTGGCAGCTTAGCAGAGTAAGGGGCAACCCTTTTGTGGAACAGCCTTAGCTCTTCTCCTGTTTACTTCAATCAGTCACCAGTATCTTCATAATCATCTGCTAATGCTGATGTCACAAAAGACGTACCAGTATAGTCGTCAATTAGTGTTGGTAATGATAGGGCTGATAGAGCAAAAAACGCAGCCATTACTAGCATTACCAATCCCTTACGGCTCTTCTGAAAAACTTGTGAACTCATTTGAACGTGCCTCCTGTTAAGGGAAAGGCTCGTTGCGTAGAGGAACCCCACCGCTTCAGCATGACAAAAGCAGTACGCGCGCATTTCCCCAACGAGCAAGCTTGGTTTTGATTGTGAAGAACCGTGGCCAGGTCTTGGCCTTAAGCTTAGCGGGCAAGCGGTGCATCCAGAGCGTTGCATTGGTGCATTTGATTCATAACTCGTGCATTGCACGATGCTGGGATATGAAAAGGGATGGAATATTCTGCGGATCTCAGTACCTGGGTGGTGCGTGCATTGCAACCCACGACTTCTCAAACTCTTTCTGTAAAATCACTTATGCTCTATTACCCAGAATTTGGAGAACTTATCGACCAATACCTCTCAGCAAGTGACCTATCCGGTGCCGCGGTGGCCCGTCGTTTGGGGCTAAATCCTAGTACGGTAACCCGCTGGCGCAGCTGTCATTCTCGGCCTCGTACGCCAGAGATGGTGGTGCGGGTGGCCGACATATTAGGCGTACATGGCGAAGCTCGAAATGCACTGTTACAAGCCGCGGGTTTCGCACCCACAGAATCAACTATCCCGCTCGTAGATGAGATGGGAAGCGAGCCAATAGCAGATATTCCACTGTCGCCATCGCCATCCCCACAGACATCGCCACAAACACCACCATCCAATCTGCCCAACCCGCCCTTCCGTGCCCTGATCAACCGCAAAGATCCACTAAACTTGGCCCTGAACGCACTGCAAGATAATCAAGGCCGCTGGATTGTGGGCATTGATGGTCTGGGTGGCATTGGCAAGACAGCGCTGGCCCACGGCATTCTGCAAGTCTGTCAAGCTACGGGTCTATTTGATGGATTTATTTGGATCAGCGCAGCCAGCCAATCAGCGATCAATACGAGCAGTCGAACAGAGGGGGCAAGCCCTGCTAGTGGGTTGACCTTTGAAGGTATTCTCAATGCGGTTGTGCGGGAGTTGGGCGCCCCAGAGTTGGTTTCGCTAAGCGAGGAGGAGAAAGAACGAAGGGTGCTTGCTTTCTTGCGCGAGAAACGGCTCTTGCTCTGCCTGGATAACCTGGAAACCGCCGCGACTGAGCAGGCGACGCTATTGACCCGCCTATTTCCGCTGCTCAACCCATCCAAAGTCCTCTGTACCAGCCGCATTCGCTTTGGAGACAACGTCTTTCCCATCCACTTGATGGGTTTAGACGCCGAGTCCACGGCTCAACTCATGCTGCAAGAGGCCCAAGAGCGAAACGTTAGTGCATTGGAGCAGGTCACCAGCGAACGAATAGCCGAATTTGCTGCCGTGGCCGGCGGGTCACCATTGACTGCAAAGTTGGCCGTAGGGCAGGCTCGCTATCAATCCTTTGGTTCCATTGTGGAAAGAGTACGCACTGCTCAAATCAGTACAAGCGGTCGCAATAAAAGTGGAACTCTTTACCGGCAACTATATCTGCCCTCCTGGCTGTTGCTCTCGCTGGAGGCTCAACAGTTGATCGTTGCGTTGTCGTTACTGATTCCAGGGGAGGGCGGAGCGCTAGATATCTTGGCTCAAATTAGTTGTTTGACGGAAAAGGACGCGGGCGACGCCATCGAGGAGCTCTGGCAACTGTCGCTGATTGAAGTTGCAGATTTAACATTAGAAGGAAGCCAAGAAGATGTGGGGAAAGGACTCCTTTACCATGTTCACCCATTGACGGCCAGCTTTGTTCTGCAAGATATCTGTAGCTGGCAACGTAGTGGAGATGCCGCTCAGACTGAATTAGATGGTGTTGAGTATTCAGCGGGCTTTGACTACGCTCTTTTCTTGCAGAAGTGTGTGGTACGGGCAATGGGCTATCTTGAAGAGCAGGTTGAGCGATACGGTGAGCGAATGCCGCCTGAGTCGCTCCGAAGGTTGGCCGCGCGGGCGCTTGACTTTGGATTGGAAATAGAGGAGATTTGGTCGGTTACGAGTCGGTTGATGCTGAAGATCACACCATTGATGGACAAGGCAGGAGAGAGAAGAGAGTGTCTTTTTTATTTGGAAAAGGCAATTGCAGTTAGTCAGAAAACCCTGGATCAAACATCTCTTGCAGAGTTGTATCTACTGTCAGGCGTCCTTTATCGCTCTCTAAGTGAATTTGACCAGGCGGATGATAGACTATCGGCTAGTCTCAAAACATATACAGATTTAAGAGATCACCGAAATCAGGCCAGAGCCCTAAATCGATTGGCGAATGTTAAACGATTACAAAAGCAACATAAGATAGCAAAAAAATTAGTCGCTGATTCATTAAGCCTAACGTTTGAAAATGATTCTATCCAAGGAGCAAGTTATTACGTATTGGGTATGATTGCATTCGATGAACAACAATGGAAAAGGGCCAAAGAATATCTTACTGTGGCATCCGATTTATTTCTACTCCATAACGAAAACGGCTTAGCATCTCATGCTTATTGTGATTTAGGACGAGTACACCATATGTTGCAAGAGCTAGATGAGGCGATTGCTTGCTTTGAAAAAGCTATAGCGTATTTTGCAAGTGTGGGAGATCTACTCAACGAAGCGAGGTATCACATGAACCTTGGGGTAATGCAGTTAGAGCTAGGTAAGTTTCAACTAGCATTCGAACTCTTTACGTCCGTGAAGTCGAAATTTGAACGATTCCAGGATGTTCCTTATCTTGCCAGGCTCCATAATAACCTAGGAATTACGTTGCGACACATGAGTAATTGGGCGGAAGCAGAGCAGGCATTTGTAAGAAGTATTCACTTATGGAGCCAATTAGGTGATTCGTGGGAACTTACTAACGTTCTAAATGAACTGGGGACGCTTCATCTCGCTAATAATTCGCCAGAGCAGGCAGAAATCATACTTGAAGAATCATTACGCGTATTGCAAGCCGCTGGAGACCATCCTGGTTACCGAGATAAAGCGATAAAAATTAAAGAAAATCTTGCCATATCATTGCAAGAACAAAGCCTGAATAGGAATCCGTAACTACTCAGGCTTCACTTATGATGCTCCTAATCGCCTCAGGGTATCACTTTGTGCAGTACATTAGCTGCTTGTTGTACCGCCTCCACCGCCATTGCCGCCGCCAGTGCTCGGATCACGGTGCAGCAATACATCAAAGGTAGGCTGGCATGGTGGCACTTGCTCAACGCCTACCTGGTCTATCTGCGCATTATTATGCGACGTAATACAAATAGTTGCACGCGTCGTCACTGCACCAACAGATACAGATTGAAACCTATCTTTCATTCTAACACTCAGTCCTTTGTTGAAAACTGAGTGAGGGCCCTCACCCTTGGGTTTATTACAATTAACCGATGCGCATCGAGTGAACACGATGAAAGCTGAGTACTGCTCCGTCGTGTTCTACTATAATCATATCGGTCTGGATTTGCAGTTGGTCCGGCAGTTGCTAGAAGTTGATGCAGAGATTTACTGCATCAGTTGCAAAGGAGTATTGAAGATGGACTCCCCTATCCTATTTCAATTGAGATTAGTGAGGGTGACGTGATTGGAGAGCAAAGATATGTGGATTTGCGAGGAAGGGACGAATAGCAATGAAGGGACGAATAGCAATGAAGGGACGAATAGCAATGAAGGGACGAATAGCAATTACGAAGCGGGTAGAACCTGTTCTATCAAAGCCTTCACTAGAAACGTAGACTTATAGTTAAAGCCGCGGGCCAGCCGAATATCGTAGAGCGTGGCTTCGGTGCCAGAGTTGGCAAAGCGCACCCGTTCCAACGCAGAGAAACGACTGTACAACCCCACGGCCAAATCGGCTTCAACGCCAACGTGTGCACCCAGCGCAATACCCCGTGATAGTTGCGCCTGCACCGTCGCATTAACCGCATGATGATTGTGGCCCAATATCGATGGTATAACGATGGTTGTGTAAAATTCAGAGCTTCTAAGTGGAGACGCCCTCTACTGTGCATTTTACACAACCATCGTTATCCGCCCCCAATATCTGTGCTGAGTGGTGGTCGGCAAAGTCGACTAGTTGGCGCCCGTCGATGTCATCAGATAGCAGCCATCGCCTCGCTGCATGGTTTTTGAACGACTTGCAAGCATGTGAATCTTGAGGTACGCTTGTAGGCAAGCGCGGCAACCATAGTGTTTGGAATGCTCCAACTTAGCATATATGAGAACGAATATGGTTTTTCGACGGAGTCATTCTTACCTATATCCAATGGCATTATAGGTTAGCGTTTAGCTAACGAAAGGAGGCACACGACAACACAAACGAACGTGAGCAACGTAATCTTTATTAAGGAGATTCCATCGCAATCAGTCCCCATGAACACTGTAATCCAAATGGAGGAGATATAATGAAATATTCAAAATTACTGTTGCTAGTTATCGTAGCATTTGCAATGGTGGTGTCGAGCTGTACATCAGCACCTGCACCTGTTGAATCACCACAAGAAGAAGATGTCGCGGCGGCCACAGAAGATGTTGTTACCGTAACATGGTGGCTAGAGACGGGAACTCCTGAAGAATGGTGGCAGGAAAATCTAATTGGTCCATTTGAAGAGGCAAATCCTGACATCAAGATTGACGCGCAGATTCAGGAAAACATCCAGGATACGCTACGCACGGCCATATTAGGCGGTGAAGCACCTGACATCCTGACCACATTTAGCCCCGGTTGGAACGCGCCTTATATTGAGGCTGGTCATATGGTAGAGTTGGATACCTTTGCCGAAGAGTGGGGCTGGGAAGAGAAGCTGCAAACGTGGGCGTTTGAGGCAGGTCGGGTCGATGGTAAGCTCTACTCCATTCCATTGAGCTATGAGAGCATCGTTATCCTGTTCAACAAAACGTTGTTTGAGGAGATGGGTTGGGAGCAGCCAACCAATCTGCTAGAGTTGGAATCCCTGGCCGCCGCGATTGAAGCGGAGGAGATTCATCCCTTTGCTTATGGAAACAAGGATGCTTTCTGGAACAACGGACACCTAATGACGGGCTACATGAACAACGCCATTGAGTTAGCCGACCTGAAAGCCATGCTTGAGGGGGAAAAGTCTTGGACTGATCCTGAAATGGTTTTCGCTATTGAGCTCTTTAACCGGCACATCGTAGAAAACAGCTGGTGGAGCGGCGGTCTGGAAAACTACTATCAATATGAATCGGCCGATTTCTACGGCGAACTGGCCAATCGAGAGGCGGCCATGGTTATGGTTGGAACGTGGGGTTTTGGCAGCGTGGGTGAGTTCTTCGCTGAGGTTGATGATGAATGGGATTGGTTCCCCGTCCCCAGCATGATTGAAGGACAGGAGTACAATTACACGCTCGGCATTGGTTCGAGTCTGGCCATTAACTCGGCCTCTGATGTGATCAACGAAGCAGCTCTCTTCTTTGACTATCTCATAAGCGACCCTGCTCGCGTTGTAAATCTTGCCGCCGCGGACAACTACTCCCAGATTATACCTGTACGCCTTTCAATGGATGACTTGCCCGAAGATGTTGACCCCCGTGTTGGCCGCTTCCATGCTGATTTCGCAGAAGTAACAACCGCCGGGCGCTATGGTTACACAAACTACACCTTCTGGCCAGCATCGGCCAATAATCACCTGCGCCAGGAAATCGAAGGCGTCTGGGAAGGTCTATACACACTTGAAGAATACCTCCAGGCTCATCAAGATATGTGGGACGAGCTACGCGCCAACAACGAAACGATTCCGATTCCATAGTGGTTTGGTTGTAGTAGCTTATGTGTAAAGTTAAATGGTGGGTAGGTAATCAGTAGGTCGGTAATCGGTAGGTCGGTAATCAGTAGGCGGGTAATCGGTAGGTCGGTAACCTGTGAACGATGTACCAACTCACCGAACACCATCTCACCAAATACCAACTCACCAAATACCAACTCACCGAATACTCATCAAGGTGACTCCCATGGCCGATTTGCCGCTAGCAGCGAGCCGTTCCCCTAGCCAAATTTCAAGTAAGCGTCGATCTTCCTTGTCTCATATGGGGGGAATCCTGGGACGCTGGGCGTTTATTGCCCCCCTTCTCATTGTAAACCTGGTCGTCATTATTATCCCATCCATATCGGGTCTTCTCTATTCGCTGACAGAGTGGAACGGGATCGGCGATTCGACCTTTGTTGGCTTGGCTAATTTCCGTGCATTACTAGATGATAAGGTTCTGTTAATTGCCTTCAAGAATAATCTGCTCTATACCGGTTACTTTCTGATTGCGCCAATTGCTGTCGGGTTGCTTGGTGCCTATCTACTATCGGGCATCACCCGCGGCCAGATGGTCTACCGATTGTTATTTTTCATCCCTTACATCTTAGCGACAGTCATCAATGCACAGATATGGCGCTACCTCCTCCACCCCAAATTTGGCGTTGGCGCGTCACTGGCGGAGGTTGGCATAACATTGTTGGACTTCGCCGTATTTGGAAGGCGAGAGACTGCTATATTTGGGGTCATGTTTGTCGATAGCTGGCACTGGTGGGGGTTCCTTGTGGTCATCTATTTGGCCGCAATGGGTCAAGTAGACACGGAGCTATATGAGGTAGGGTATCTGGACGGTGCCACCCGCTGGCAGCAGTTCTGGTATGTCACGTTACCACTCATCCGGCCTACCCTTATCTTCACCTTGTTGATCATCTTCATCGGCTCCACCCTTGTCTTTGACCATGTCTATATTCTGACCGGCGGCGGGCCGGCCCATGCATCAGAGGTGATGGCCACCCATTTGTATGGTAAAGCATTTGAGAGCTTCGAAGTCGGATACGGTGCTGCCATAGGTGTTGTTCTTGCCTTTTGGGTGTCGGTACCGCTCTGTATTTTCTACTACCTGCGCCGTCGCGGCTGGGAAATTTAGAGATGGGAGATTTACACTGCGGTCGATTTGAAAACCGTAGTTTCCCATTGCTCTATATATTCCGCCAGAAAAGTCTTGTCCCGGCTTTTGTCCAAGCTACTCTGGAAGATTCCTAAAAGAGAGGACAGAACTTTTCTGGCCATCTATAGGAGTAACCAAACTACGGTTTTCAAACGGAGCTGAAAATAAGAATGAACCGGAACAAACGTCTCGTTTCAACCATACCCAATCATATCGTTCTGCTCATATTGACCTTTATCGCGTTTGCACCGATTCTCATCCTGTTCATGAATTCGATAAAGTCTTCGGCCGAAATTGGCGTCAATCCCCTCGGCTTGCCTAGGAACCCCCTCTTTCAGAACTTCAGCGATGCCTGGGAAGCGGCCCGCTATAGCACCACATTCCAAAACAGCTTGATTCTATCGGGCGGTGCAGTCGTTGGGGTTGTGGTGTTGTCAGGTTTAGGAGCTTTTGCCCTGGCGCGTCTGAATCTGCGCGGGGCAGATTTATTGACCTTCTACTTCCTGGTGGGGACAAGCGTACCGGCCCAGCTATTCATTGTGCCACTCTTCATCAGTTGGCGTGATCTGGGTTTATATAACACCTATCTGGGCGTGATTATCATTTATGTCGCTCTCTTCTCACCCTTCTCAACCTATCTGTTGCGCGCCTATATGCTCTCTATCCCCGAAGAATTTGTCGAGGCGGCCCGCCTTGACGGGGCCTCCAATTTCCATGTGTTTCGCCACGTTATTATGCCACTGACTTGGCCCGGTTTTTTGACGGTGGCCCTTGTCGTTGGCTTGTGGTCCTGGAATGAATTCCTCTTTGCCGTCACCTTCCTACCAGACCCGGATATGAAGCCCGTCTCCACCGGTTTGTTCGCCTTTCAAGACCGTTACTCGCGCAACTGGGGGCTGACTAACGCGGCAGCTGTCATCATGATCGCCCCCATTATGATCCTCTTTCTTCTCCTCCAACGACGCTTTATTGAGGGTTTAACCCAAGGCGGCTTGAAAGGTTGATTCAGTAGTCTTAACTGGGAAATTTCCGTATATTCGGATGAGAGAGATTTTTTGAGTTAATTATTGACGCCTGTTCTGTAAATGCGGTGTCTTTCGATATGTTGGCCAAGGGGTATTTATGGATTTTCATGAACAAACCTATTTGGATGACTCGGATAGTTTTGTAACTGTCTACCACCTAACGATGCGCGGGACGAATTTCGAGATCGGTCAAAAACTGGCTGAGTTGGCGATTGAGCGTTATGGTATCTCTTCCGCAAAACGTGAGGCTGAGCCTATTTATTCCCAGGCGCGGCGTACATACCTTCAACGTAACTATCCGATTCACTGGGAGCGTATGCGTGGGGTTGCATCTGCTCTCGACCTTGACCCAAACCACAACGGGTACGATTTTAGTTTTCTTGGCCGAAGGCTGGTTGGCCCTTTACCAAGAATAGGCTGTTCGGTTGTCTACTATCCTCCACCTACAATGGCGAATGGTGCTGGTTATTTGAGTCGAAACTATGATTTTTCAGCCGGAACCATGGCCGATGTCGTACCGATGCCCGTGCCGCCTGAAATCAAGAAGCAGATGCCACGAGTCATGAGTGAGCTATACATCATGGAATGGCATCCAGAAGATGGCGGGTATGCATCACTGGCGATACATGGCTTTGAAATGCTTTCTGGTACGCTTGATGGCATCAATAGTGCAGGTTTGGTTGTCTCCATTATGGAAGATGGTCAAGCAGGTCAAGAATTAGGCTCTAATCTGGAAATGCATGTCGGTCAACAGAAAGCCATCGGTTTGTACGAGTTGCAGTTAATGCGGTATCTGCTCGATACGTGTGCAACAGTCGATGAAGCAAAGCAAGCCTTGTTGACGAGCAAACAGTACTACGCTTTCGTACCGTGCCACTACATTATTGCTGACCAGAATGGCAACTCATTCGTCTACGAAAATTCGACGTGGCGCAACAAACAGCACATGATTGATGGCACCGGGCAGCCACAGGCAGTAACGAACTTCCAACTACATAGAAATCTGACGTCGGATAATGTACCCGATGATACACAGATAGCAAAAGACGGCGTTTGTTCACGCTACCAGACTCTTACCGAGCGAATCTCGAAGCATGACGGAGTCTTCACGCTAAGCGATCTCAAAGCAAACAGTGCTAGCGTCAACGTCTTCAATATGGCAATGAAACAGAAGATGGAAACTGGAGAGGAGATACCGCCTCCTGAGCTTTCACGGACGCTATGGCATTGTTTGTATGAGCAGCAAGCCAAGACTGCTGAGTTCAGCTTTTATCTTGGGGAAGAAGTACACGCCGACGGTACACATACGGAACACCGAAGCGACTACCTGAAATTCGCGCTCGGAAAATAACGCTGGAACACGAATTTGTTGAAAAATCCTCTATGCACTCGATTGGGTGGCGTCCTCCCCCTTTAATGGAACACACCCGTGGTCTTGCAACTGGGTGAAATCGCCCAGTTTTTCTGTTATAATATGAGTGTGAACGATGAAATAGGAGCGCTACTATTGGGAGAAACAAACTCATAATGACCACACAACAAGCTGCTGATATTTTGCGACAGCAGCTACCATATTTATCGTCAGAATATGGCATTAAGCGTCTTGGCATCTTTGGCTCGTATGCAAAAGGTACACAACAGGAACGAAGCGATATTGATCTGATTGCCGAATTTGAAACACCGCTTGGCTTAAAGTTTATAGAGTTAATTGACTATCTTGAGCAGATTCTTCAGACGTCTGTTGATGTGTTGACAATGGCAGGTGTTCAGGCGATTCGCAATACAAAAGTCTCGAAGAATATTCAGAACTCCATTGTATATGTGTGACGACCTTCCACCATTGATGACAGCAGTGGATAACATTTTAGCATCATTAGATGATTCAGAAAGTGGAACAGAGAAATAACTAACCATGACACAATCACTACAATCAACCCAATTTTTCCAAAAGACAGTCGGCTCATTAATCGGTGGCTTAATCGGAGACGCCATTGGCACGCCTACCGAAGGTATGCCCTACCCGAAGATTGAAGAGAAATTTGGCTGGGTCACAGATTTTGACTGCGATGGCACCGACGACACCGTAATGAAATATCTCCTAGCAGAGACCCTGATCCGCACCGAGGGCTACGCCACCTACGACGACTGGGGGCAGGTTTGGCTGGACCAGTGGGATGAAATTTTTGGTGACAAAATCGGAAAATTCTTTCAGTCCGTGATTCATACTGCGGTAAAATTGCGCCGTCACAGCATTCCCAGAATGGCGGCCCTGGGCAATATGCCTAGTTCGAGTTCGGCTATGTGTATCTCACCAGTCGGGATCGTCAATGCTGGGAACCCGCGGCAAGCAGCGGAACAAGCCTACAATTTAGCCAGTCTCATCCATGTACATGATGTATCATTCTGTCAAGATGGAGCCGCCGCAATGGCCGCGGCGACGGCAGCGGCATTTCTTCCGGAGGCAACAGGCGACTCGATTCTCGATGCAGCCGTAAACGCCATCGTTCCGGTAAGCGGCCAAGAGATGTTGGACCTGATTAAGGAGGTGATGGCGGTTGCCAATGATACCGAGGACTACAAAACGTTTCGCCAAACCATGTATGAGCGTGAAGCCGACTTCTTCCGGCCAATTGCTTGCGATTCGCGGGAGACGGTACCGATCACCTTGGCCCTTTTCCGCTTGGCCGAAGGGGACACGGAAAAAATGGTCACCTATGGGGCCAACTTTGGACGCGATGCCGACACCATTGCCACCATGGGTGGAGCGATTGCAGGGGCCTATCAAGGCATTACAGGGATTCGGGCCGATTGGGTCGAAAAAGCACGGCAACTCACAAGTGTCGATCAAGACGATCTGGCCGAACGTCTCATCCTCACTGCCCAGGCTAAGTTCGACTCACAGGAGCTGGCACGAAAGGGCTTTGCCGCGATTCAGTAATCCGTTCAACGCACGGGAAGTGCTCCCTGGACGGCGCTGTGTGTGACTTTTACATTATTGCGGATAATCGTCCGCTTTGTAGTAAGCTCGATCCAGCGTTGCGTTACCTGAACGCACATCACGCGTCACCCAATGGGTGGCATAGCCGCGCCGCCAGCGATCCGATTCATTGCGATGGGACGTGTGCAGCGTCTGGCAGTGGTGGAAGACCACGCCCCCTTTGCGCACGAGGGCCAGCGATTCCTTTTGCAGGTTCACTAATGCCGAGGGTGGGACCAAGTTATATGGTTCCCCAGGCACCGGATCATGGGGCAAGATGGGGCCTTTGTGCGAGCCGTCAATGTAGCGCAAACAACCATTCGCTTCATCGACATCGTCCAGCGCGATCCATGCTGTGATTACATGATCCGCAGGCTGACACTGAAAGTAAAAGTTGTCCTGATGATAGGGCTTGGCTGAACCGAAGTGGGGCGGTTTCATAAAGATCTGATCGGTCGCTAAAAGCGGTGGTGCTTCTAGCAAGTTGGTCAACAACGCGCCAAGTCTTTCGTCCATAACAAATGTTTGAAACGCTGCATGTTTCAAAAAGGGCTGCATAATTTTACGCGGCGCGATCTCTCCATTGGCTGATGCATCGACTACATAGCTATCACCTTCCTCTGCTAGCTCCTGCTGGCATGTTTCCAGCGCAATCTGAGCAATCTGGTCAGCTTCATGGGCCGAGAAGACGTCTTCCACCACAGTCCAACCTTTTTCCCAATAGTGATCATAATCGGTCTGCTTCATGATATCCTCATTTACTCTGTGTACATTCCTCATTCAAATTAAGTGCAAGACCACTTCAGTCATCGCTGACGATGTATCGGCATAGCCGCTGCCCGCGCGGGGAAAGACTATCAAAATGCACACGCGGCAGCACTTTTTCCTCCTGCGGGCGGCGCCAGGGCGCGAAGTATCCGGCGCTGGTCATCGGTCGTTTGTGGTCAGAATTATTAGCTGTCCCACCATGCCAGCAGCGAACATCGCGAATAATGGCCGTATTGGCTGGTGCGCATAGCTGGTTGCTCTTCATCCATGCCGGTTCGATATCCAATGCGGGGATCGGTGCCCGTGAACGATGGGTACCGGGGACAAAGCGAATCGCACCATTCTCCGCGGTAAAGTCCACCATTGTGAAGTTCACAACAATGAAAGGTGCCGGTGGATCCTGCACTGTGCACATCCCCCAAGGGTCTTGGAAGAAATCCTTACCGAGGTCTGAATGCAGATGTTGAATACGCGCGCCCGGCAACGAATAGTCACCGCCCGCACCGGTGCAGGTGTACTCATCGCTTGCCCAAATGACATCCAAAATGGGCAAAACCGTTGGCAGATCGATAAGCATACACCATGCCCAATGATGTGTCTGCATCCCAAAGGAGTGACGCGCCACCCCCCGATTCATGTTGGCGCGACCCACGGCTTCCTCCTGTTCCTGCATCACGTGTTCGGACGCGGCCTTGAGCAGATCGAATTGCTCATCCGTCAGCGGATCTTTGATGCAGACGAAGCCGTCGCGGTGAAAGATACTGGCCGCACGGTCCACAGC
Organism: Chloroflexota bacterium; assembly: GCA_039028975.1. Lineage (GTDB taxonomy): Bacteria > Chloroflexota > Anaerolineae > Caldilineales > Caldilineaceae > JAHBNG01. Next base: position 164,093 of record JBCCHB010000005.1, on the reverse strand, counting down.
AAGAGGGTCAAGTATTTCTACATCTAACATAGTAGATTCTAACCTCAAATTTCGCATTCAGCCCATTCAACGTGAGCCTTTCTCTCTTAAGGAATGAGTCGCAAATAACTTGCGCGTTTCGCTTGGGTATAACCCCATCACATGACCAAGTTATTTAGTTCTCGTTCCTAAAACTTATCGTACGGATAGAGCTTTCGCCCCAGCCGATGAAACTGTAGCGTCCCCGTATCATGGCTGTGTACACCTGGCTCTGAAACAACGTGGACGACACCAGCCCACGATTCAAAGCCTGCCCGAAAATGGGCCGCAGACTTGACACCAATGTAGCGCATCTTTTTGGGATCTAGCCCTAGCGTACGGGCAAACGCTGTATCAAAGGGCTGCTCGCGACCGTTGGTTAGAATCACGTGCAAGCCCCCTTGCTGGACGTGGGCAGATGGCCCCATGTGGCCCATTAGCCCAGCGTACATGGGGCCATCATAGCGAAACTCACCATCCGATATTGCCATGACTTCAACCACCATCGCCACTGGTTCGCCTTGCAACGGCGTCGATTTACCGCCCACATCGAGACTGATTGTGGCTCCAACTCCTGCCTTGTGACATTGCTCGACTGCCTCTGAATCGACCATGTAGAGAATACAAGCATCCTCCAAACCCGCTTCTACGAAAGCGCGTAACATGCCCGTACTGTCGCCGGGTGAACCACCGCCGGTGTTATCGTTGCGGTCGGCGATGACAACGGGAAATCTGCCCTGATCCCCTCTTTCTCTACGTGTCGCTTCTTTGAGGACAGCAGCAGTGCTAGGCATCTGCAACTGCCACGCTTCGCGACGCTCCCAGATCCATGCAGCCAACTCATCAGCATAGCGTTGGGCCAATGCCTGATCGTTGTCTGTCACGATGTAGACTGACGAACCCATGTCCGGGACATCAGCCAGCGGAAATCCGGTAGAAATCGAGCCGCAGATCACACCTGGCCGGGCCTCGATATGATGCAATTCGGCGATGGCCTCTCGCATGGGCGAATGCGCCGTAACCTGATTCATGCCCCAGATCATCGGTAGGCGGTTGAGCGCCATGGTGGGCCGTAGACCCTCCGTGAGGATGCGCATCAGCACGTCGGCGCATTCGCGGCCGCGCGCTGCCATGTCGATTTCAGGGTAGGTTTCGCGTCCGATTAGAACATCTGCCATGGCAATCATCTGATGGGAGATGGAGGAGTGAATGTCCAGTTGCCCCACAATCGGCACGTTTGGGCCGACCAAATCACGCACCGCGGCCAGAATGTAACCCTCGCCATCATCGATTCCCTCGACCACCATGGCCCCGTGCAGTTCGAGCAAGACGCCATCAACTGGACCGGCCTGCTTGAACCCCGTCAACATCTCGTCGAGAATCTGCTCAAAAACTGCGCGTGGCGCCGGTCCGCTGGGGTGGGGTTCAGCGCAGATCGTTGGAACTAGCTCAAAGCCGTGGGCTTCGGATCCATCGATAAAACCGCCGGTTGGGGTGTTGACCCCGCGAAACATGTCGAGAATATCCAGCCCTCGCACCTCCCCAAAACGCTCAAAAAAGCTTTCTCGCGTCGTCTGCACTGGGGTAAAGGTGCTCGTTTCGTGGCTGATGCAGCCTGTCACTATACGCACGGCATTCTCCTTATCTTTGATGGCTATTAGGCTCTTGGCGGATTAGAAAATTGGTGTATGTTTGCCACTAAACGGCCATTGCCTTACCAGCCCACAGCATACCCATCCCTACGCGGATCCGATCCACCGAACAGCGCACCCGAATCAGGATGCAGCAGTATCACCTGGGCGCTACCGGGTCCACCCCAATCGCCCAATATTTCCAGTTCATGCCCCTTCTGGGCCAGCCCTTCACGGACTTGGGCGGAAAATCGCCCCTCCAACTGGAGCCGATCGTCACAGGTGTGAGGGATAGTCGATTCCATGGGATTCTGCAAGCTGCGCCAGCGCGGTGCTTCCACAGCCTCTTGCGGGTTCATGCCAAAGTCGATAATGTGGGTAAGCAGTTGCAGATTGGTCTGCACCTGGGTATCCGCACCCGGCGTGCCACAGACGAGAAACGGCCTGTCCTCACGGGTCACAATCACCGGATTCATGGTGTGGCGCACCCGCTTACCCGGCATTAAGCAGTTGGGATGGTCCGCGTCTAGATGCCAGTAGGTCATGCGGTTGTTGAGCAAGATTCCCGTATCGCCTGCAATCAGGCTAGAGCCAAAACCCGACTGAATACTTTGGAGGACACAAACCGCATTGCCCCAACGGTCGGCGACACAGAAGCAGGTAGTATCTTCAAATTGCTCTGGCAGTCCAGGTGGTACATCTGTAGCGACCTTGCCAGGGTCAATGCGCTGGGCTTGTTCTACGCCGTATGCTTTAGAGAGAAGCCCATCAATCGGTACATCTACCCAGTTGGGATCAGCCATATAGCGCTCGCGGTCAGCAAAGGCTAGTTTTTTTGCTTCGACCATCAAGTGGACGCTCTCTGCCGTGTTGCAGCCCAATGCTTGCAAGTCAAACTGTTCGACCATATTCAATTCTTGAAGCAGGATATGACCGCTGGAATTGGGCGGCATCTCGTAGACGGTATGGCCTCGGTAGGTAGTCTGGATCGGCTCTGCCCAATGGGCATGAAAATCGGCCAGATCATTGGCGGTAAGCAACCCATCATAGGCGTCGCTGAACTCGATAATTGCCTTGGCTAGTTCACCTTCATAAAAGACCGTTCGTCCACCGTCCGCTATTTTGCGATATGTGCTTGCCAAGTTCTTTTGCACGAGCAGATCCCCTGGTGCCAGGGCCGCTCCCTGGTTGGTAAAGATGCCCGAGTGTAGGGATCCTCAGCAAAACGAGCGTTTTCACCCTGTAGACCCATGGCCAAGCGGTGGCTGATGGGAAAACCGCCCTCGCAAAGTTCGATAGCCGGGGCAAAGAGCTGGGATAAAGGAAGCTGTCCGTACCGCTCGTGAGCCAACAACCAGCCGTCGACCAAGCCAGGGACAGAGACGCTACGCATCCCTTTCATGGGGATGCCGCCATCGGCCACATAAAGCTCGCGTGTGGCTGCGCTGGGTGCTGGACCTGTGGCATTGACCGCTCGAACCGCTCCAGTCTCTGCCTCATAGACCAGAATAAAGCCATCGCCCCCCACGCCAGAGCCTTGTGGTTCAACGACGCCCAACGCAGCCGCTGTGGCGATCGCGGCATCCATCGCATTGCCCCCCATCTGCAACACGCGTATGCCTGCTTGTGAGGCCAGTCCGTGGCCAGAGGTGACCATACCGTTCCGCCCCATCATAGGAGGGCGAAATGCTGCTGATTGGTGGCCGTGAGGTGATTGCATGAATGTTTCTCCCGATGAAAGAGTCGTTGACTTTATTTTCTGGACTTATTTTATTCACCAACCCAATGGGCAAATAGCGGCTTCACATTGTCGGACAATCCTTTATAAACCTTTGCCGGTATGGGGGGGACTTGGTTTTCACGTTTACCGGTCGCAGCCTGTAGTCGTTTCCGAGTGACCGAACCGGGCATGAGGATGCTGAGATCCAACCACCAGGGCGCATAACGGATCACAATGGCGGTGCGCTTTATGGTGGAGACGTTGGGTGCGGTGGCGTGCCAGAGGCGGCTGTCCATCACCAGCACGTCACCAGCCCTGCCCGTGGCATTGACCTCGGTGGGGTATGGCTCTAAGAGGCCGGGGCCAAAACCACCGGTTGGATTGTTGCTCATACGATGGCTACCGGAAACGACTAGGGTGCCGCCCGTCTCCGCGGTAAAGTCGGCCAGCATCCAGATGGTTGTCAGGTGCATTACCATGTCAGGATAAGGTGCGAGGATGCATCCGGCGTTGCGTTGGTTAAAGGGCCAATCTGCATGCCAATCGCCACGAGCGTTACCCGGTTCGTTGGTTGTGGCCGAGGTGAAGGAGATGCGCGGGTTGGGGCCAATCTGTGCTTCAACCAGCGACATCAACCGCTCATCGACCAGATAGGGAGCGAACGATTGATCGTGGTTGATCACGCCTGACACGTGGCCGATCTGTTTTGGGGCCGCGGGATTGCGATGGGCCTCTGTAACCGTTAGAATATTTTCTCGGACAGTGGTTACTTTACTCGCTGGAATGACATTTTTGACAACGCACCAACCGTCAAGCTTCATGCGGTTGAATAGATTCTCCACCATGATGTACCCTATAAAGCTCGCTCGCCAAAGATCTTTGGAAACGTATCATCACCGTCCACCGCTTTCGTCTCGGCATCCATGTACGCCACACTCAGGGCACGCCGCGGCATTTTGGTCCGATTGACGCCCGAGCGGTGCAATAGAAAATTGTGGAGGAGAATCGTCTCGCCGGCCGCGACTTCCAGATCAATCATATCTTGTTCCCGGGTATACTGGGCTTGATCCGCTTCAGAGACATAGTGATTGGGATTTAGAATCCCCAACTGGTGGCTTCCTGGCACAATCTGCATACAGCCATTGGCAACCGTGGCGTCGTCTAGGGCTGTCCAGATGGTAATTGTGGGGTTGCGATCTAACCCCCAACCAGTCCCAACATCCTGATGCCAGGGCAGCACAGTGCCCTGCTCGGCTGGTTTGTTCATAAACATGGCCCGAAAGATCGAGACGTCTTCACCAATGTAGCGTCGAGTGATCGCTTGGAACAATGGATGTTGAATATAGGTCAGAAAAAGTGGGTCTAGCTCCAATCCCGTAATGCGCCGATAGGCTAGCGTCGCGCCTTTGTGAGCTGGCGTGTCGGGGAGCAGATCATGATATTCGCTCGACGTACCATCGAGTTGAAAGGACATAGCTGGATAGGGAACTTGGCCCAGCATGATTGCGTCAACGCGCTCTTGTAGGGCGGTCAATGCTTCTTCGTCCAACAGCGCTCCCAAACGAAGATAGCCTTGTGCCATAAAGTACTGATGGTCTTCGTCGGAAAAATGTGTGCGTGCAGCCATCGTTGTGCTCCTTTGCTATACTCAGTGCCCTTTGAAAATCCGAGTTTGATCTTTCCTTTATAGGCTGCGGAAGACTCCGGTTTTCAAAGCGACCGCAGTATAGAACGGTATTTTTCGCCAGAACTCAAATCCCTAGATCCCTTAACTCATAATTTTTGAGGATGCTTTCCCGTGTCGTTTCGTTCCAACGATTGGCATCTTCCTCTCCAATTAAGGGTTTGTAAACATAGGGGCGCTCTGAGGGAAAGCGTTGTCGCCGCGCATCAATGGCCAAGGCGACCAGACGGGAACGCTCATGGATGCGTTCCGCGTCGTAGACCACCTGCCGATCGGGTCGCTTTATCTGTACACCAAGCACAGAAGACCGGCGATGGAATCCAAAGATAAGCGACACCCGTCTATCTGGCGAAGAGTTGGCAAACGAGCCATGGAGAGCCTGACGGTTGGAAATGGCCACGTCACCCGGCTGACAAACCATGGGCACCGCTCCTGGCAAACGGTCAGATCCGTTGTTGGCCGCAACGAGAGCCTTAATGTCCACTTGGCCTTGTTTATGTGTTCCTGGTATCACCCATAATCCATTGGCCGCATTCGTTGCATCCAATTGCGCCATAAAATTGAAGCCGTGGGTATCCTGATCCCAGTCTGGCTTATCCCAGCGCTGGGTGCCATCCTGATGCCACGCCACGGATGCCCCTAGCCCTGGCTGCTTGACGACGATGGATTCGGCAAAGGGCGTAAAATCTGGGCCGTTAACCTGTTCTGCAACGGCCAACAAGTGGGGATGACCATAGAGCCGTAAAAAGGCATCCATCATTTGCAACGGGCTGGCAATCTTCACAATCACATAGTCTGGGGAACCAGCAGGAGGTTCAATCTCGGTCATTCTGGCATGATGACGACCGTGACCGCCCATGGGATCACTGAGTGGTTTAGCGAAATTAAAATATGATCCTTGAAGATCAGCCTCTAATGCTGGGCGGCCCTGTCCATCAACCTTGGCCTCCTTCGTATGTGGTGCTCGTTCCAGCATCTGCTCAAAGTCTGTTTTCAGATCTTGGAGTTCTTCTGCACTTAGAACACCTTCGAACACATAAAAACCATAGCGGTTATAGGCATCCAGGATCTTCTGATCCAGCGTCCCATCATCATTGAACTTGATGGGGCCACGATTGTCAAGGGTAAGCGCCTTTTGTTCTCCTTCTCGTAAGTAGGTATCCAGTCCATTTTCACTCATCGATCACCATCCCTTTTTGAATCAAGAACGTTTGCATCACCCATCGATCTTCATGGCTATAAACCTACGCCAAAATTGGTGACCCCATGATGAGTTCGGCAAATTGCTTCATCGTCAAACTAAGTCCAAGGGCCACTGGTAGAAGCTGAGGGGGAAATAGTTGCTCAACGGTGATGTTGAACGTTCTGGCCCGAAGATTAATTTTACCAACTGGCGTTGGTTCATTTGGAGAAGATGGGAGTCGTAACGAAGCAAAAGGGATTTCCCATCCCCTTCCACACTCTCCTTTTCCACGACAACGTCTACTCCTATCTTCTCAAAGAGCTGTTGCGGATTGACAATATAAATCATACCCAGGTACCGTCGTCCATGTGGCAGCCCTTGCTCATAGAAAAGCTTACCAAGCCCAACGTCTATAGGCGGTGTATGTATGCTCATCCGCAAAGTCAAGGAGAGTCCCCTTTCATCTATTTGGGTTGTCGAAAAGCTCGAATCGTCGAGCTCCTCAAAGACGGTCCGGATCAATCCCGCAACCCAGGATGGTTGCCCACAATATTCACAAACATGATTATCCCGTAGAACTAAGTAGGCCTGCAAACGGCCATTTTTGCTCGCACTATAGATACGGCAGCCAATCCTCGTAATCAGAAGAACGCTATGTTCGGGGCGACGTCGGGCACCGAGCACTTCTTGTTGATGCAGTTCTACCACCCGAGCTAATGCGGAAAGATTGTATGTGATCTCTTCTACCTGGGTTGTGTTCTCTAGTCGCGGAAGATATGAAACGGACCCCCGATCCACCTCAAATGTCCATGCTTCGGCTCCCCGCTCCCAGCCAAAGCCGCGATACCAATTGTCGATCCCCGTTGAGAGCAGTGCAATGTCGCAACCATCAGTGCGCATCTTGGCTTGGCAATCATGCATCAACTGACTGGCAAAGCCGCGGCGTCGAAATTCAGGATATGTTGCCACACCGCTGATTCCTCCAACCACTAGCTCAATCGATTCCCCTTGGACAGTCCCGGCCTGGACCTCAGTGGGAAAGATGGCCATGGTGCTCACTACTTGGTGATTCACTTTGATGATGCGGATATTTTCTCGATTCTCCTCACAAAAAATATGAGGCCAGGACCGACCCCACGTGGGTGGCCGTCCACGAGAAATTCTCATAACATCCGTACCCACGTCCATGGCCGGGCCAAGCTCAAAGGAATCACAGGCCCTGGGCCCGTCGATAAGTTCGATGACGGATTGGTTGCTAGTCATTGGTTGCTAGTCATTGGTTGCTAGTCATTGGTTGCTAGTCATTGACTACCCTTTCAAACCCGTCATCGTAATCCCCTCAATAAAGTTACGCTGCATAAAGAGGAAAACCAATAGGACAGGTAGAAACATAATGCTGGCGCCAGCCATTTGCAGATGGGTCTGGGCAATGTACTGCTCCGTAAAGCGGGACATGGCGATAGAGAGCGTCCATAATTCTTTGCTATTAATGACAATCAGAGGCCACAAAAAGTCATCCCAGGCGGCCAGAAAGGTAAAGATGGTCAAGGCTGCGATGGCAGGTTTGCAAAGAGGTAGCATAATTCTCGCGTAGATAAAGGGTTCCGCAGCTCCATCAATGCGCGCCGCTTCCAATAGAGATTTGGGGACGCTGAGCATAAATTGGCGCATCAAAAAGATGCCGAAGGGTGTGATCATGGCAGGTAAGATCAGTCCCCAGTAGGTGTTTACCAAACCGACTCTGGCCATCATGATAAAGAGTGGAATCATAATGACCTGAAAAGGAATCATCAGCGTAGAGAGAATAATGATGAAGATCACCGTCCGCCCTGGAAACTCGTAACGGGCAAAGGCAAAACCGGCCATTGTACTTGTGAGCAGTTGTAGCAGGGTGATGGTAACGGCGACAAATGCCGTGTTGAGAAAGAAACGCCAGAATCCACCTGCTGTCCACACCTCGAGATAGTTGGCCGGTGAGTATTTGTCCGGTGCAAACCAAACAGGTGGCACCTTGATTACCTCAGAGAGAGGCATGAGTGATGCCGAAAGCATCCAGATCAGCGGCAACAACATCCAGATGCCACCTGCAATCAGGAGCAATAACCCCAGAATGTTACCCAAACCAGGAAGCAATCGGCTGTTGTTGTCAGTTGTAGCATTGTTCAGAGTCGAATTGGTTGCAATTTCACGCATAGACGCTATCCATACTCAATTTCACGCTGAGTCAGCCGCAACTGAATCAGCGTAATGGCTAGAATCAAGACAAATAGTAAGAAGGCCAACGTCGCTCCATAGCCTAGATTGTTGTAGCGAAAAGCAGTTGCATAAATATGATAGACCATTACGCGTGTGGAGTCGATAGGCCCCCCCGCTTCGCCCTGGCGCGTTGTCATAATGACCGCTGGTGTAAAGACCTGCAGCGAACCAATGACACCGGTAACCGTTATAAAGACGATGGTCGGATTCAACAGGGGAAAGGTAATAAAGCGGAAATTCTGCCAGCGATTGGCCCCGTCGATTCTGGCCGCCTCATACATTTCGCGAGGAATGCTCTGCAAGCCAGCCAAAAAGAGAACCATGCTAAAGCCCAGTCCTTTCCAGATGGCCACAATAATGATGGCTGGCAAGGCCCAGGTAGGCGAGGCCAGCCACTTAATGCCAGTAATCCCAAACCAACTGAGGAATGCATTGACAAAACCCCAACGCGGCTCAAACATCCAGACCCAAACAAAAGATACCGCCACCCATGAAGTGATCACGGGGATAAAGTAGACCGTACGAAAGAGGGTGCGAAATGGCAGGCCATCCTGATTCATCACAAGGGCCAAGGCGAGTGCTACGCCCATCCCAACCGGCACCACCATGACGGTATAGTAGAGGGTGTTCCGCAGGCTCTTGAGCGTAAGCGGATCTTGGATGGCTTCAATATAATTTTGAAAACCGAGGAATGGGGTTGGCTGTGGGATCAGGCTCCAGTCATGGAGGCTGATCCAAAAGGCAAATAGGATGGGAAAGACAATCAATACGATCAGAAAAAAGAAGGCTGGCCCCAGGAATGCATAGGCCCACATGATTTCACGCCGTTGTAAGGGGCTAATCGGTTTTCGCGCAAAGAGGCTTCGGGTTGTCACGTTGGCTTTTCTTTCGTTAGAGGGAATGGGGGAAGGGATTAGGGATTAGGAGCTGGGGATTGAGGGATTAGTCCCTTGCGGTTAGGACATCGACACGAAATTGTCGATCTGAAATTCAACCAGATCTCTCGTACGGTCCAAGACCCCAAAATTCTTAATGGTGAACGACGGCGTCGATGCTCTTTCCCCGCTCATTCACCATTAAGAATTCACCATTCGCAATTGAGTTAGTCCCCAATCCCCAGTCCTTCGCACTCCTAAACCGTATGATCCGCAATTACCTTATTCAAATTCTCAACCATAATGTCAAATGAACCCTCTGGGGTTTCACCACCAATAACCACTCGGTCTCGGGCATCTCCCGTCTCCTTGACCCATTCGGCCCAGCCAACCCACTCCCACGGTGTGGCATATTCCAGCGAATCCATGCAGACAACAGCATTGGCATCGGCGCGGAAGCGTTCGTCGCTGCTTAACCCCTTAAAGCTGGGCAGATCACCAGCAACGTCATTCCAGGTAACTTGGGCCTCTTCGTTGGTGCAGAAGTGAACCCAATTCCAAGCCGCCTCTGAATTGTCGGCTGCCCACTGACCCACCACCCACATCCAGTGTGAGCCGCCAGTGTAATTTTCTTGCCCGTCCGAGCGGGGTGCAAATGGCACGATTGTGTATTCCAGATCCGGCGCTTGGGCTTGCAAACCACCTCGGCTCACCGGGTGGCCGATCTCCATCCCCACCTTGCCTAAGGCAAAACGAGACTGGCCGGCTAAGAAGGAATCATCATCTGCTTCACCCGATAACGTACAGAACCATTTGAAAGTCTCTAGGATCGCGGGGTAATCTTGCCATACAAGCTGGTTTGTTGCTTCATCAACCCACATGGTGCCATTCTCTTCGCGCTGCAGATATTGTTGGTAGAGAATCGTCTGCCAAGCGCTGTAGTAACCAGTGTTACAACCAACCTGATCGGTGAGCCCATCTGTCTTCTTGGTGAGTGCCATCGCCTGCTCCATCAGATCAGCATGATCGACATAGGGCGCGGTAACATCAAGACCTGCTTCTTCGTAGAGTGCATTGTTACGGTACATTACCAGTGTCTGCACATCCAGCGGAAGACCATAGTAGTCGCTGCCCTGTTTGCCGCGCTGTACGGTCCATGGCAGGTAGCTTTCCTCAATCTCAGTACTAGAGATGACAAGGTCACTGACTGGAATAATGTTGCCGCCAGCGATATACTCTTCTACTAACCCCATAGGGATCTGGAAGATATCCGGAGCCGAGCCGGCCCCTGCAGCAACCCCTGATGCCAACTTGCCCCAATAATCTGCCCACGGAATGGATTGGAAATCGATAGTGGCATCGGCGTTGGCCGCTTCAAATTGGGCCTTGAACTCCTCCACTGCAGCTGCTCGTCCAGCCGAATGATGTTGCCAATGAGAGAGGGTTACTCCCTCCGCAGCTGGGGCAGCGCCTCCGTCCGATGTTGGCGAGGCCACGGGCGCACAGGCCGCCAATGCCACAACCGTTGTGCTAGCGCCCATCAACCCCAAAAACTGGCGACGGCTGAGTGCATGTTTGGACATTTGATTCATGCTGGTTTTCCTTTGTTAAATGATAGGTTTAAATTTCAGCAGTATGTACGATTGCTGGAGCGGTGGAGGTGGTCTCTTACGCCGGTTCATTTGTGGCTACCTCTTGCATTAGAGAATGCTCTCAGCGGAAAACATAAGTTTGCGTAAACTGCGTAATGGGAAAGGGGCGGGGGAAAACTCACTTCTTTCACCTGTTGATGAAATCGTAGAATCTACGTAAGTATGTTAGCTTGTTCCGCTAATGATGTCAATTACGGTCTGCTGCGCTCTGCTGAGTGTCAGAAGTTACCATCTCGTATTGTGAAATTGGTTGGCTTGTTTAGCATAACGTTACCGCACTCTACCCGCGCTACAGTCCGTTTAATAATGCACAGGAGTAGAATTGACATCGTCTATAGAACTCTCATATATGCTATGGTATACTACGATTCACACATCATCGCCCGAACTTGCAAACAGACGACCGGGCTTGTCAATTTGCAGGTATGCATTGAGAAAAAATTCATGAGAAAATTGATACCTTTCATGTTTGGTTTTATTGTGGCTGTAACATTATTGATATCACTAACGGCTATCGGTCAAAGAAATAGTAGTCAATTGGTTATCAAGACTCGTGAGCAAATACCGCTCTCTATAAATATTGAGATTCCGATAAGTAACAGCGAGACGATATCGACTCATCTTTCATTGACGCTTACGCTGGACTCACTTATCACAATTAGCGACGTAGAGCCAATATCATCTACTTTTGAGATTGCTGCAGAAATTGATCCTCAAAGCATCAATCCTGATAATGCGGTGGCCTCTGTAGAATTTGGGGACAAAACTGCATCTGATTTTGAGCTTCTAACGCCTACTCCAGCACCCACGTCTGTACTATCAACATCTGTAACATCAGTATCTACAGTATCACCTACGGCAAACCTGCGCGTAAACTCCCGCACCGGGCTTGGCGCAAAGTCAATAGCCACACAACCAGCAACGGTGAATCAAAATGCCAATCTTCGGTCTGGTCCCGGCACAAACTTTGCAGTTGTTGGGCAAGTTCAGGCTGGGGATGGAGTAGAGATTATGGCCCAGAACGCTGATGGGACGTGGTATCAACTAATAGATGGGGAATGGATTGGCGCATTTCTGATAACAAGTACCTCTAACGGATCTCTTGAAAGCCAAGTACCCGGCAAGGGAATATCTATTACTGACGTACGCGTCTGTTCGAACCCCCAAATCATCGTAGAAGCCGCTGATTTCTCCACCTCGGGACTCACTGAAAAAAACGTTGAGACGAAAATGGGCGAAATGATCGTTGTTGAGTTGACACTCGTCACTTCTTTGGACGAAATCGTTCTGGAGGAGATAGCACTGGAAGATTCTAGAGGGCGGAATCATGACTTGGCTCAATTTAGGTTGGGAAATGATAAGTTCTTTGCTTGGGACATAGAGCATCTTACCTTGCCAGAAACTTTCAACGCAAAGGTGCTATTCAATCAAGATAAGCCTCAGTCACCCATGCAGCTTGAAAATGGAATAATAATGGGTCGAGAGTACCACTTTACCACACCACCTGGTGACGAATTGAGACTTTCATTTGTATTTGACCTACCACTGGGCGCTGAACAATCACAACTGAAAATTAAAGGGCTGCCACTAATTCCTGTGCAAATCAATTGTTGAGGATTCGGATAGCAAGAACCTTCCTCAATTGGCACCGTATTTACCGAATCGCTCACAAAATATTGACGTCAAAAGCTTTGATTCAGTTTCCCTTCTGGGTCGAAAATGGAAACGAAACCGGGCTTAGGTATTGTGGTATTGTGCTTGCTGCTAATTGAGATTGTGTCTCATGTAGTTTGCTGATTCGAGTCTAGCTATTGTATGATCATTTAAGGTATACCTACACTGCAGAGCAATAAGGATTCGAAGATTTCGCAGATGAAGAATCGACGAAATCCGTTAAACACTATCACTCTCGACAGAACCTTAATTGTATTCCACATAACCTTCACAGTAAACTTCCCTCAGAGTCAACTTATAGGAGAGAAATGATGCTTAGATACCTCTTGGTCACATGTTTTCTAATTATTTTTGCTGTTGCATGTGCGCCTGTAGCGCTAGACACAGCAGAGCCACAAACCGCAGATTCTGCTGAGTCGTCTGATATGGCGCAAGAAGCCGAAGAAGAGCACAGCGATGAGGATGCCGACGAACATGGCGAAGAAGGTGACCACAGCGATGAAGAAGAGTCCGATGAACATGGCCACGATGGCGATGGTGAACGCCGGGAACTTGGGGCACACGAACATGGTGTAGCTGAGTTGATGATTGCTTGGTCAGGTAACGATGTCGCCATTGATCTACAAACACCTGCTTTTAACGTTCTAGGCTTTGAATACGAACCCACGTCTGATGAAGAAAAAGCCCTGATGGCTGAGAGTGTGGCGGCGCTCGAGGCAGGCGGTCTACTTCAGCTTAGTCCAGAGGCCGGGTGTACGCTGGTATCAGCAACTGTCCAGACTGCATATTCTGAAGAAGGTCACGACGAAGAGAGTCACAGTGAAGAAGGTCATGACGAAGACGCAGAAGGCCACGATGGGGAAGGCCATGATGAAGACGCAGAAGGTCACAGCGATGAAGAGGGCCACGACGAAGATGGAGAAGGCCACAGCGACGAAGAAGGTCATGATGAAGACGCAGAAGGCCACGATGGGGAAGGTCATGATGAAGACGCAGAAGGCCACGATGGGGAAGGCCACGGCGAAGAGGGCCATGACGAAGACGATCATAGTGAAGAGGTTCACTCTGACATAGATGTATCCTATAACTTAGAATGTCAGCAACCAGAGAACCTTGCATCAGTAGATGCCAGCGCACTTTTTGCACAGTTTCCAAACTTTGAAGATATCGATGTTCAATGGATTTCTGATACCCAGCAGTCTGCCGGCGAATTAACGCCTGACAATCCGACGCTCTCGTTAGAATAAACGGATGAGTTTGATGTTCCACGAGGATAGAGAGCGTTAGCTACACTACAGCTTTCAAACGGTGCAAAGTGTAGAATCAGTAGTCCGCGGTCGCTTGGTGGCGCTTTGCACCTGCTCCTCAAACATTAGTCCAAAGTCGAATGGGTTAATGTCGTTTCGACCATAGTCGCGAATTTGCCCAAACAAACCTGTCAGGTTCCGGTGGTCTGCAGGTTTTTCTGCTAAACAAGACTTGAGCAAACGAAACGATGACCAAAGCCATCAGTTTCTATTGCAGTTTACTGAAATTCTTCGTGGATTACATGTGTTCTCCTGAATTTACAGATTAAAAATAATGTCTGAACCTATCATCTTTTTGCAGGAGGTTCGTTTTCGTTGGCCTGGCCAGAAAGCGGACCTCTTACATATTCCTGAACTGGTTGTAAATAAAGGCGAGCACCTCTTTATTCAAGGTCCAAGCGGCAGCGGCAAAACCACGTTGCTAAACCTGCTCACAGGCATCAACCTACCCACTGCTGGCTCAGTCAATGTTTTGGGTACCCCATTGGAAGGCTTGAGTAATACTCGGCGAGATCAGTTCCGTGCGGACCATTTAGGCATTATCTTTCAGCAGTTTAACTTACTACCCTATCTTTCACTTCTTGAAAATGTCCAGCTTCCCTGCGGCTTCTCGAAGCGCAAAAGAGCCAATGCAGGCGATATGCAAGCAACGGCTCGCCGCCTCTTGAGTCACCTAAGTATCCCCGAATCGCTGCTCGAACAGTCCGTCTCCAAACTAAGTGTGGGCCAGCAGCAACGGACGGCCGTAGCTCGTGCGCTTATCGGCAGCCCGGAGATCGTCATTGCTGACGAACCAACCTCTGCCTTAGACACGGCTAATCGCGATCGTTTTTTGGAACTTCTCTTTCAGGAAACTGAAGAACAGGAGAGTACGCTGATCTTTGTTAGCCATGATCAACATATTGCTAAGCAGTTTCCAGATGTAGTCGACTTGAATCAAATCAACCAAGCGAGGCATGGTCTGTCATGATACTATTCCGCATTGTCTTGAAGAGTGCATGGCATCGACGAACCAGTCTACTCTTGACTATCTTGTCCATCGCTATTAGCGTCACTTTGCTGTTGGGCGTGGACAAAATTCGCAAAGAAGCCAAGAGTAGTTTTATCAACACCATTTCGCAGACGGATCTAATTGTTGGCGCGCGCAGCGGGCCAACAAATTTACTGCTTTATAGTGTGTTTCGCATAGGAAACGCCACCAATAATGTCACCTGGGAATCCTATGAAGATATCATCGCTTTTGAGGAAGTTGCCTGGTCTATTCCTATATCGCTAGGAGATTCTCACCGCGGTTTCCGCGTCATGGGAACCAATACGGATTACTTCGAATATTATCAGTATGGGCAAAGCCAACATTTGGACTTTGCCCAGGGTCAACCCTTTGCCGATGTTTACGACACCGTGATTGGGGCTGATGTTGCCCGAACACTTGACTATCAGCTCGGTGATGAGATCATCATCGCCCACGGCCTTGTCTCAACGGAATTTTCGCAACATGATGATAAACCGTTTGTTGTTACGGGCATTTTACAGAAGACAGGTACGCCAGTTGATCGTACAGTTCATGTCCCGCTGGAAGGAATAGAGGCCATTCACGTCGATTGGCAGGGCGGCGCACGGTCAGCCCTACAACTATCGGCCGAGCAAGCGCGTAAGATGGATTTGAGCCCAAAAGCAGTCACGGCCTTTCTTCTCGGCTTGACCAATCGCATCAACACGTTCCGATTACAGCGCGAAATCAGCGAGTATAGAGAGGAACCTCTGATGGCAATTATCCCTGGCGCAACGCTTGCAGAATTCTGGCAAACGATTTCGGTCTTTGAACAAGTGCTTTTGGTGATTTCTGGCTTTGTGCTGATTGCAGGTCTGTTGGGTATGCTGACTATGCTCTTATCGACATTAAATGAACGTCGCCGCGAAATGGCTGTTTTGCGAGCGGTTGGTGCTCATCCTTACCACATTTTGCTCTTATTTGTGCTAGAAACAGTATTTATCGTCTTCATCGGCTATTTGCTTGGTATGGTAGTGCTATATACGCTGTTAGCGGCGACCCAGCCTCTACTTGTGGATTCTTATGGCGTCAACATCGCGATTACGTTGCCAGATGCGCAGCAGTGGCTGCTCTTTGTAATTGTGCTTGTACTTAGCATTGTGGTGAGTTTGGTCCCGGGCTTAATTGCCTACTGGCGGTCGTTGCAAGATGGACTAGCGATAAAGGTGTGAATAGGTTCAGGAGATCGCAATGTCACTCTATTTGGTTACAGTGCCGCTTTGCGGCCGTGACCGAGCTATTTGCGACGAAATCAAAGAGTATTTCCTTGACATTGCGATGAGTCTAAGGTGAGAATCATGGATTTCCATCGACAAAGAAAAGGGTATGGCATATACATACTCTCAATCTTGATAATTTTTTTCGTTGTATCTTGTGGTCGCTCAGCAAGGCAAGATAGACAAATTGCGAAGGTAACGCCCCTGCCTTCTGGAGAGCCACAAGTTGCCTATGGGGCGTCACTTAGTGAATGGGAAGAGGCAACGGGAGGAAATACCGGACAGCAGGCCTCATCCAACAATGATGAGCGTAGCGGGGAGGCACAGTTGGTTTCTCCTCTGGCTTATCCTGCCCCCGTTTCTCCGCTTGCTGAACCGACAGAACCGGCGTCAGAAATCGGCATTCCATTTACACTCGATAACCTGGTATATCGACAAATCTTGTGGGATGGGCTGATTCCTGCGAACTTTACAGCAGACGCGATTATGGCCAAATATGAAGACGAACTTGCACGGACGGCAGATGGTTCGCCCGAAGCAACAGAATTGTACAAGAAGATGCAGGTAGAGTTTAACAGCGCGCCGGTGAATGAAAAAATCAACGAAACGCTCATCAGACTGCCAGGTTTCATTGCTCCATTGGAGTATACAGACGACCGCATCACCGAGTTTTTGCTGGTTCCCTACTTTGGTGCCTGCATTCACGTACCTCCGCCACCCGCCAATCAGACCGTTCTGGTGAGCACTGCAGAGGGAGAAGGGATAAGCCCAGAGGACTCAAACAACCCCATTTGGGTGATGGGTAAACTCACGACGGAAGGAACCACAACCCAACTGGCTGCCGCAGGATACCACATAGAAGAGGCCATTATTGAGCCTTATATGTACACACAATAGGCGTTACCGCTCTAAAAGAAGGGCCTATAAATCCCCTTCTTGCCTACTGCGGATGCAATAAGATGGCCGGAATCACGCGCGACGTCTTGGCCTGAAATGTATCGAAGTGCGGAATGTCCGCAGAGAGCTTTGCCCACAATTCGTCTCGCTTGGCTGGCGGGGCGATTTCAGCAATCACCTGGATCTTCTCACCGCCAATGGTAATGGTTGTGTTGGGGGTCTTTTTCAAGTTATGGTACCAGCCAGGGTGGTTGGGTTGCCCCATGGCGGCAGCAATCACCACGTAAGCATCACCATCTTTTATATAGCCCAGCGGTGACGTATACACTTTGCCCGACTTGGCACCCAAATGACGAAGCATCAAAATATCCTGCCCACCCATGGTTGCACCTATGCGGCCGCCACTCATCTGATATAGAGTAGTGTGTATTCTGGCCACTACTTTCATAACAGAGTTCATCGTCTTCTCCTTCTATTTTTTTTTGCAAGTACCTTCGCCTGATTTTGTGCCGTTATCGAATTATACTCACTTCTGGCATAATTCGATAATGGTGCCTGGGTATCAACCTGTGTCCCAGAGCGAGCAACAGCACCAATCGGAGCGAAAAACGCGAGTCGGATGGATTGACGTAGGCGCTGTTTGTAATCGTCGATACGTCCTTGAGCGATTAGTGGATTTGTACGAGGAGTGGGATTCGCCAGAGGAAGAGACGAAAGAGCGTTTGATTTCCGTGAACCGCTTATGCAGGAAGAACTCGAGAGAGTAGAGCAACAAAAAGCAGAACAGGAACGCTTGCTTGAAGAGTTGTTACAAGAGCGTATAAGATTAGCACCAAACTACAGCAGATTCGGGGACAGAGCTGATTAGCCGTTTGGCTGACAAAAAGGATCGAACAGAGTAACCACCCCTGTTGTCGAGACAATAAATCGGTTAAATCCCCGAATCTGTTGTAGTTACCCCACCCCGCCCCAACATCTCCTTGACCTTCTTCGCTAACTCATCGGGCAGACCGGCCAGATCTGGCCCATTCTCGCCTGCCAGCACCTTGACCAACACACCAGCCAGCGTCTGAACCTCTGCAGGATGTTGAGCATCCGCGGACATTTCCTGAAGGAATGGCAGAAGCTGTTTGCCCATCTCCCTATCCCCCTGCCGCGCTTGGAGCACTAGTTCCAGCAACTGTTCCAGCGTAACGCCTTGATTCTGCTGGGGAGGCAGTTCCGACGTTACGCCATCGCCCGCCATCTGTTGGAGAAAGGCTTGGGCCGCTTCGGGTGACCCCAAGAACTGAACAAGGATCCTACCTGTATGTTGTGCTTCAGCCGCGGCCCCAAGTCGTGCAAAAATCAGGTAAGCCTGGGCCATATATTCATTGGCTCTTTCTGGCTCTCCCTGGCTGTGGTAAAGGACCCCTAAATTCCCGTAGGTGGTGGCCATGCCGTGGATGTCGCCAACTTGCTCCTTCATCTGGAGAGATTGCTCATAGTAGGAGATGGCTTTGTCCCACTCGCCTTTGATCTGGTAGGCGTTGCCCAGATTGTTGGTTGTGTGAGCCACGCGGTGGATGTCGCCAACTTGCTCCATAGTCCGGAGAGATTGCTCATAGTAGGAGATGGCTTTGTCCCACTCGCCTTTGCTCTGGTAGGTGTTGCCCAGATTGTAGGTTGTTTGAGCCACGCGGTGGATATCGCCAACTTGCTCCATAGTCTGGAGAGATTGCTCATAGTAGGAGATGGCTTTGTCCCACTCGCCTTTGCTCTGGTAGGCGTTGCCCAGATTGTTGGTTGTGTGAGCCATGCCGTGGATGTCGTCAACTTGCTCCATAGTCTGGAGAGATTGCTCATAGTAGAAGATGGCTTTGTCCCACTCGCCTTTGCTCTGGTAGGCTAAGCCCAGATTGTTGATTGTGTGAGCCATGCCGTGGATGTCGCCAACTTGCTCCTTCATCTGGAGAGATTGCTCATAGTAGGAGATGGCGTCTCCCCAACGGGCCTGCTTATAGGCAATGATGCCGCGTTCACCCAGTACCGTTGCCTGGAGCGATTGAGAGTCCGCCAACTGTTCGACTCTGGCTTGAGCAGAGACCAATCTCTCTTCAATTTCGGGCCAGTAACCCTGTTGCCCAAGAGAATGGACCAGATGGCCCGCGCGGCGGGCCATCCGTTCCCACTGCTGGGCCTTTTCCCACTGGTCCACCTCTTCCAACGCCTCATCTGGTCTGCGCGCACGTTCTTTCCCCACATCTTGCAGATATTGGGCTGCCAACCCATGGATAGCAGTCAGATCCTCTTCCAGCTCTTGCAAACGGTTATAAGCAAACTGACGCACCAGCGCGTGATAGCCATAGCGAGAGCCGTCAAAGTGGATCAGCGCCCGCTGCACCAGCGTGTCCAAGTCGCCATCCACAGCTTCACTATCCGGCAGCAGCGCGTGGGCCGCGGTATACTCAAAGGCAATCATAAAGACGCTAAGGCGGGCAAAGAGGCGCTGCTGGTCTCGGGTCAGCCCCTGGTAGGAGATGTCAAAGGCCGCGTCGACGCCTTTGAGGGGCTGCCGCTGCAATTCGGCCCAGACTCGGCTCAGCCCGCGGCGGTGGGCCAAGGGGATTAGCAGTTCCAGGGCCAGGGGGTGGCCTTGCAGCCAGCTCAACATTGGCATCACCACATCCAGATCCTGCTGGGTGCCAACCTTAACCCCTTTGGCGTGGGCCAAGGCCAAGAAGAGCTTCTGCATTGGCGAGTCAGCCAAGGCGCGGATCTCGATGGTTGGCCAGTGGGTTTGGTCCGGGTCCACCCGGGTGGTGAGCAGTGATTGGACGTTAGAGGGGAGCTGGCCCTGAATCAGGCGGCGGGTGCGGCTCTCGCCCCACACATCCTCCGCATTATCCCAGATGAGCAGGCAGCGATCGGCTAGCTGGGCCAGCAGGCTGCGCACCACGGCCACCTTCTGCTCCACCGTGGCCGCACTTTCCTCAGCCGAATCCTGCGCGTCCAAACTTTGACGGGCCACATGGTTCAGGTCGGCCACGCCACAAAAGGCCGCAATGCGCTCCAGCAGCGATTCAAAGGGCGGTCCGTTTTGGCAGTCCAGCCAAAGTACACCGCCTGGAAAGCGCCAGTTTTGTCGATAAACCACTTCAGTGGCCAGCGCTGATTTGCCCAAGCCACCTACACCCCAAATCACCACAGGATTATTCTGCTTGAGTGCTTGTCCTACTGCCATCATCTCATCTGAGCGACCAACAAAGAGTTTTTGGGTCGGCACGCCATAGAGGGGGCTGATCACTTGGTGGTAGCCACCATCACTGTTTTGGGCCAGTTCAAAACGGGCATTCACAAACCGTTGACGTGCCGCACGCAGATCGGCTATCTCGTTGCCTTGGCCTATCACGCCTACTGAGCCGATGGCCTGCTCAAGTTGTTCGATCTGGCTGCGGGCTGCTTTCATTGTGGCACGCAATTTGCCATTTGCTGGCGACAAGGGCTTGGTTACATCAAAGAGCCGCTGTCCATCTTTAGGGCGTCCGTAAAGGGCGGGAATAAACCAGCTTTCGCCATAGGTGCTGCGCAGAATGGGTACCCGTGCATCGGCCACCGCTTCCGTAACCTCTTTGCCCGCGGCCAGCGAGAGGGCAAACTGGCGCAGAAAAGCCTGGGCCGCATCCACCCGCATACTCACCTGCATCCCCAACACCAAGGGCACTCCCGCCTTCACCAGCGCAGCCGCCGTTCCTTGCCAGATATAGCCCCCACCTCGGTCCTCCCCCACGTTGGGGGAGGAAGTCTGATCCCAACCGTCATCCGGCAAAGGGCTGGGGAGAGGGCTACTCTGCTCCCTCTCCCTAGCGGAGCGTGTAGGGAGAGGGCTGGGGTGAGGGCCAATAGGGCTAACGCTCGCCGATTTGCAGGCGCCCAGCAGCACCAAGCGCACATCTGTATTGCGCAAAGCCGCCCCTACCTCTGCGGCAGGCACCGGGTCTCCCCGCCCAAACTCATCCTCAAAGAGCAGAATGCCACCATCCTGCCCATGCCCACCGTGGCCGTAGAAGATGAGCATCTGGTAGCCGCCGTTGCGCACCGCCTCCACCAACGTGTCAAAGGTGGGCGGTTTCAGTTCGTCCACAATTACCGCGCCTTCTTCATCCAAACGCCGCAGCCCGTGGAGTAGCTCCGCACGAGCCAATTGGGGGAAGACGGGTGACTCGTCCAGCGGTTCGCTCAAGATCAGCAGAACCCGCAGGGGCAGCTCGGCCAGCGTGGGCGTGGATGGTAGTAGCCCTTCGGGGTAGCGGGAGAGGGCAATGGAGGTATCGCCCACCAAGAAGCGATCCTCGTACCGGATCAGCTCCCAGGACAGGCTGGCCAGCAGGTCGCAGTCCTGGCCAAAGCGCAGCTCCACCGGCAGGGGTTGGCGATCCGCCGCGGCCAGGGACAACGCCCGGCCAAAGAGGGAGTGGACCTGTGGGTCAGCTAGCAGCGTGCGGCACAGCAGCCCACCCACCGTCTTCTTGAGGCGGGTCAGATCACCCAGCGGGGTTAGGTGTTGGCGCACATTTTCGGGCGCGGTGGAGGCGTCAAAATTGGGTTCTAAAGCAAGCTGCACGGCCCGCCAAGTCAGCGGATTATGGGGCAGCGTCATCTCGCTGGATGCTTGGCCTACAGCCTGGCTATCCAACCTGACAGCGTATCTTGGTGGAGAAGCGGTGGGTACGGTACCAGCAATGGTGGCAAACTGGATGATCAAAGTTGGGGGATTTGAATGGCTAGTCACAGAATTGGCGGTCCTTTTTTGCACCTCGTACACTATTCAACTCTATCATTAAGTGGTAACTTAAGAATTCTGCTGAAGCAAAGCGCAGATTCTGCGGAAGCAATAGGTGGCTGAGAATGACAATGATGGCACTTAAGTTGACACTTTTGATCATGTAACTGCTCAACTGCCTGAGTAGTCACATGATTAATCCTATAAGGCAGTAGGAGAGTTTGCATCTGTCAAATGACGTAGAGCTGATCTGAAAGCCTTACACTTTTCTTACGAGGTTTGCGAGGGGATCGAAATCCGGGGATATTTTGGTCCGCAACTGAGCTGTGTTCGTATCCGCTCTAGTACAATACGGCGTAAGCCTCTATATAGATGGACTTGGTTGAAGGTAGGCACTCCCATTGACTATCCGTAGGTGCTGTTTGCAACTGCACAGGCATTGCGAACTCGTGCAGCTACAAGCATCCAAAGAGCCGAACAACTGACTCATGCGAACGGAAAGGAAGGCCGGAAGATTCCGCAGCAAAATGCAGCGGCTACGGTCTAAACAAAATTGAGCCGAACCGTATTGGGGCCAACAAACGATGCAGCAGCCCCAATCATCTCCACGCGGTTTCGCATGAGTTGATGGCGGGTTACATCCAATTCGTGCCGAATAACGCTATTGGCCCGATAGAGCAGATCGTGCATGGTAATCTGCTCCTTAACCGAGTACGCTGACCCATAAAGGCCCCGTTCTCGGTATCCAGAAAGATGCAAAACTGCTTCGCGTAGGGTCTTGCTGGGGATGGTACCGGTGTTGGTACAGACGCCCCCAACGACTGCCTTCCGTTCAACGATAACCACCCGTTTGTTCAATTTCGCCGCTTGGATTGCCGCACGCTGACCAGCCGGTCCAGAACCAATCACGATGAGATCGTAATCAAACTCGATGGGTACTTTTTTTTCTCGGGAGTGCTCAACGTCTTTTCATCTGGTTTGGACACTTTCCCATTTTGCTTAACACCGTTTTGATCAATGCTGTTTTGCTCGACGACTGGTTCTTTTATTTTTGTTTGGGGCATGAGACTGTGTCGGTCACGCTCACCTGGGGCCTGAGTGAGCCGGGCAACGACTTGTTATGGGCGATTGATAATGTTTGTGTGATTGGTGGGTAGGGGGTTTTACTGATTATCCTCTCTTTATCGTATTATAGGTAAATGAGGGATAAGCGGATAGCTTTAGTATGAGAATATGGAAAACTGCATGAACGTAGAAGGCAAACGACACTTACCATTAGAAGGCTCCCACAACATCCGCGATATCGGCGGGTACGATACCAGCAGTGGCGAAGTCACAAACTGGCGCACCTTCCTACGCGCCGATTCCCTGCATAGGTTGACGCCAGAAGGTCAGCAGGCGCTCATCGACTACGGTCTGCGTACTGTCATCGACCTGCGTTTTGCCCACGAGGTAGAGAGTGCTCCCAACGTTTTCGCCAACTCAGACTCTGTGAATTACTTCAATATCTCGCTCTTTGCCAACGCTTCTCCTACTAATTCTCCCTCTGGCCAGCGTCAACCGCCGACAGATCTTGAGAGCATCTACAAAATGATTTTGGACGAGCGTCAATCAGAACTCAAGGCCGTCTTTGATGTCATGCTAAACGATGCATTCCCCGTCTTGATTCACTGCACAGTGGGAAAAGATCGGGCCGGCGTTATCTCGGCATTAATGCTGGCCCTGGCTGGTGTGGATCACGAAATGATTGCGGCAGATTATGCGTTGACCGCAGAGTATGGCGCAGATCTCTTCGATGAATTGCGCGCTAGCGCAGCGACTGCCGGTCGGGACGTCGCCGCGTTTGAGCGTTTTTTAGAGGCCAAACCTGAGGCCATGCACAACACTCTGACCTATCTAAACGAGAATTATGGGGGCGTAGTCACCTATTTAGAAAAGGTGGGGCTGACTCAGGAACAAATCGACTCACTTAGACAACAGATCTTGGGGAAGTAAGATGATTACCGAACTCTCCGGCACGTTAGACCACAGCCACAACAAATTGCATATCCCCCACACCTTTGAATTGCCAGAAGACGCAACCAAACTCTCTATTCATTTTGACTATTCCCCATTGATAGGTGAAGGTGCTGACTACTCGAATCAATTGAGCTTTAGCCTCTTTGATCCTGAAAAATCTCGGGGTACTCGTCATAACAGCAAAGAACAGCAGGCAATCATCACGGACTTGACAGCTTCACCTGGCTTTACACCCGGTTCCTTGCTAGGTGGAACGTGGACTCTTTTTGTGGACACTCATCGCATCATGCCACCCACGCCAGTCGAGTACCAGTTTACCATCGAAATTGAAACCGATGGTGTTGTCGATGAAACTGAAGCGCTGCTTAAAGGCTCTACCGCTTCTCGCGGACCTGGCTGGTATCGGGGTGATCTACACGGCCATACTCTCCATTCCGATGGCAGTTGGGACGTGGCTGACTTCATCACCTACGCTCGTGAAAACCATTACGACTTTGTCACGTTGACCGATCACAACACCATCTCAGCTCTGGCTGAATGGGATAGCCACTGCAACGATAAGCTACTCACAATGGGTGGCATGGAACTGACTACTTACTACGGTCATGCCCTTGCTTTGGGGACTCGAGATTGGTGGGAGTGGCGGATTGCTTTTGGAGAGACCATGAGCAACTTGGCCCAGCAGATAACCGATGCTGGCGCCCTCTTTGTGATTGCCCACCCTAGGGACCAGGGCGACCCTGCCTGTACAGGATGTCGCTGGGAGTATGAAGAGATGATGCCAGGAGTGGCACGAATCGTCGAAGTGTGGAATGGTTCATGGACTAAATTCAATGAAGATTCGCTCTCCTTGGCCTACGAATGGCTCAACGCCGGGCACCGCATGGCGTTTACCTATGGTTCCGACATTCATGGGCGTCCATCACGGCCGAAGTTATCACACCCGCTCAACGTGGTCTATGCCGACGATCTGACGGAAGCCGCCATTTTGGAGGGGGTTCGCCAAGGCCACAACTACATCAGCACGGGACCGGTATTGACTTTGACCGCGATCAGCGGCGAAAAAACGTACATGATGGGCGACATGGTCCCGTCTAACGCATCTACCGCTGAACCAGTGCAGATGAACTTTAGGTGGTCGAATTGCCCACCCGGGGCAACGGCTAAGGTGATCAGAAACGGAGCTCCGGCGTTCGATTGTGATGCCAACGGTGAGGGCGAACACCGATTGAAAGCGAATGAGGACGCAAGTTGGTACCTGGTAGAAATTCGCGATCCCCAAGGTGATTTGCTAGCGATTACGAATCCTCTCTTTGTTAAAAATGATCTGTGCCCATAGAGAGTTCCCTGAAATATCGACTAAACTTTTAATAACAGGGCAGAAATCGTGCTAATTCCCAACTGTTGTACAAGGGGTCCAATTCGTAAGATTCAATTGCAGAGTAGGGCTTTTGAGATTTTAGAGGGAGTCGCAATGTCGAATTACCCTTATTGTGGTTTTGAGCTTACATTCAGGAACGCTTTACTCTCCATCTCCTACCCACCACTTTTCTTTGGCAAAGACGCCAATGGCATTAGGTATTCTGCGGAACTCGTCTGGTTTGGCTGGTGACGATGTATACACTTGCCGCCACGCAAAGGCTGTAGCCGAATTATCGTCCAAGCCCATAGCCGTATGGCAACCCAACTCTACAAGACGATTCCCCAACTCCAAACCGCTCATCTGTACCGCAATACCCATCAAGATGATTCTGTTGCCAACACAGACAAACGATTTTGGATTCTCTATTTCTTGATAGACGTAAAATCGATGAGCAAACGCGTCTGGATCTCGATAGGGCGAAGTCGGTTGGCCAAAGTGTTCCCCGAGGGGGTTAAAAGGCATAGTCTTCGTCGTCACTTCTGTCGTGCCTGGGAATGCGACTTTAATCCGCGGGTCTCCATCGTCGTCCACGTCTTTTGGATCAGGCAGCACAAATACAGGGCCACCGCCAATGGCCGTATAGATCCAGCGAAAGTCTGCCCCACGAGCTGGCTGGGCCACTTCAACATATTCACCATGGACGTTCTGACGACAGAGTATCCGCTTGAGTGGCTTCTCTTTTCCTAGCCTCACCGGTGTTCCATCACCCCACAAGATCTCTGCCCGAGTTCCGTCCTTGGAAAAGGCAATCATAGTGCGGTTCGGATCAAGCCGCTGCACTTGGCCCAATCGCCAATGGCTACCTTCTGGCGCAGACTCAGGCGTGAAGAAGCTCCCATTCAAGACAAAGATTCGGAATGGCTCCTTCTTCGTTCGCTTCGCTGGCAAACTCTGGCACGGATGACCAGTAAATATGTGCACCGTTTCGCTGCAAAACCGATAGCGCTGATGGTTGCGTCAGATAAGGGTTAAAGTCAGACCAGGCGATAAATGGCTGTGAATCTGCCGGGTCACCTAGGCGGAGGTGATTGGCTGGGCGGTTGCAAAATACCGTAGGTTGGTTTGGATAGCCTGAGAGCAAGTTATCGACTGCTGCACCTAACGTTCGGTTGATTTTTACATACGTTAGCTTGCCATAGCGTTGTTCAAAATTCTCTTGCCATCGCGTATTTGCCTCCGTTCCAAAAGGGCCAGGTCTTTCGTAATGCAGGCAAATTGCGCCATTATCGACACAGTCCGGGCGTAAGTCAGTGGCACATGAGTCCATGTCCGCCAGGCAGTTCTTGAGAGACGGTTTGGGAAAGAGACGAGGTTTAATTGGTGCAGGTCGAGGATACGAGGAATTTTTTTCATCTGCCGTTGCTGTATCAAATGAGAGACCGAAGAACACCAATACAGAGAATAGGCAGATAAGCCCTGGTCGGAGTCGTTTACACATGATGCAGAATGCCCTCGGCAGGTTAGAAGTCTACGCTTGAATTCGAGCTGCCCGACGATGCCAACGCTCCTTTCAGCAGTAGGCTGATTCAGCAAAAGCAAAGTCGGGTGCTTTGCAATCATCAGTTGTCAATGATGATTTACAGCATACATTTTACAATACCTAATTGTACTATACACTGCGATTGCTCACTCATATTCAACTCTTCCCACTCAACATCTTGACGCAGTACCATCCCATTGTGGCCGAGGATAAATCGCGGCAGGGATTGTTGTGACAATACGGTTAAGTAACCTAAATCAGTAGTGTAGACAACTTGCTCTGGACCATCAAAGTTGATATCAATATGATGTTCCTCGCCTCACTATCTTATGCTGATTGACGGTGCTATGGTTATCAGAGCCGTAACCTACAATTAAATTCCGCTTAACCAATAGTTAACCTTTGCGCGTTACTATGATAGGATATCCTCTGCAGTGCGCGCTAGCATTGCGCAATTACTGAAATGGACAATGAAGTTGATTTAATTAGGATAACTTACTCAACATATGAGACCACTGACACCACAAGGGCAACAGGCTGTCAACAATATAGCCGCTCGTTACAATCTAAGTACAAACGCTGTTACCTCCATGCTTGAGGCGGTGGTCAACGGCGGAGGGACCATGGCCCAGTTTAACATTCCTGAAGTAGGCGGTTCCGGGCAATGGATGAAGGGTGGCATGACGATGGTTGGCGATATGTTCAACTATAGTTTACAGGGAACCGTGAACAATCTATGCAATGAGCTGTCTAACTTGCTTAGTTCGCAGAATATATTTGTTGACCCGCCGCCTGTAAGCGATACACCGAGCAGCAATTTTGCTGGTAGAGGTAACTGGTGGCCAACTGAATTTGGTGCACCTACTGCCAGTGGCTCCCAGAACAACGTGCGTTATGCATACTTTGGCAATATCAATCGGTTGGTGCTGGATTACGCTGGGGGTGTTTCAGTCTACGACACATTGGGACATCAAATTTCCGGTGTTTCCCAACAGCAGGGTAGCGGCAGCTCAGTCCAATTTACTAGCCAATATGGCATCATTGATACGCTTAATTTGCCACTCATTTCTGGGCCTGGAACCCTAAGGCAAGCATCAGCACAACCACAACCTTCTCAGCCTTCACCACAGACAAAACAATCAGCGCTTCCCAAGTCCGATTCCACAGATACACCGGAGGCTGCCGATGAAATCCTTACAACCATTGCGCAGATGGCCGAACTGCACAAAAAGAGCATTTTGACCGATGAGGAGTTCAACGCCAAGAAGGCTGAGTTGTTGTCGCGATTGTAAATCACTTATCCTATACCCTTTTGTTATCTTCCTATGCATTCTCCTCGTCATCACTTTTGCAACCGGTTCACTCTTGCAATAAATATAGTTCTCCAAAACCACTAGCTCTTTTTATGGATTACATGCCAAGGATCGGCTCAAAGCTAGAGCGACTGGTGAGAAACAAGACTCGTCAATATGGCGATAGTGTTCTTAGCACGAATCTCAGTGCTAACGATGAACCGCTTGCTGCATTAGCCAACGAACTGATCAATGTTAAGGCACCTGTCCAGTGGATGTTACGCCTTTACCAACGCCATGACAACAAAAGCTGGACCTGTCATCGAGAATGGAGTTTATAGATTATGGGAATGCTTCGATTTATCTCATACAACATTCGCTGCAATACGACTGTGGATGGCGAGAATGCTTGGCCCTTTCGCCGTGAACGAGTAGCTAGCTTGCTACAGCTCTATCGCCCTGATCTGCTCGGCTTGCAGGAGGTACTGCAAGAGCAGCTCGACTATCTAGTGGCAGCACTTCCTGAGTTTGGCTGGATAGGTGCCGGACGGGACGATGGTCAGATGGCAGGTGAATATGTACCCATCTTTTACCGTCGATCTCAGGTAGAACTGATCGATAGCGGCGTCTTTTGGCTCTCTGAGACTCCGGATGTGGTTGGAAGCCGCGGTTGGGATGCTTCCCTCCCACGAACTGTAACCTGGGCCAATTTTGTTCATAAAGAGACCAACACACCTCTTATCTGCCTAAATACACATTTTGATCATCGCGGGCCCCAAGCACAAGTCGAAAGTGCTCATTTACTGCGCCGATTTCTGGCGACCCAAGCAGAAAAGGGGCCATCGATTGTCAGTGGCGATTTTAACTGCACCTCTGAATCATCCACCTACCAAGCATTGACCGCGGACGTGGTCGATGGCCCGATCTTGTTAGATACCATGTTTCAGAGCCAATCACCTCATCATGGACCCAGCGCCACCTTCAATAGCCGTTTTGCCGATCCGCTAGACGAAAAGATAGATTACATCTTCTGCTTGCCGGGAACAAGAGTTCTGCGTCACGCAGTTCTGGCCGATCATTGGGATGGACTCTATCCATCTGACCACCTGCCTGTTCTGGTTGATATAGAGTTAGAAATGACATAGTACAATAACATAGTACAATAACATAGTACCGTACCAATACTCTAGGGGATTCTCCGCCGCAAGCAATAGGCCATTCAGATTCGCACTGTACGAAATCTGCTTTGGTTTTTTCTCACTGTTTGCCCAAAACAGAAGTAACTTTTTCTCTTGTCAGCCTTCCGCTTCGATTAACCGTTTCAATCGACTGTAAGCGCGGCGTAATGGCCATTGTGACAATTGGCTAAGTAGAGGGTCGAATACGCGGAAGAGGCGCGGCATCTCTAGCTCACCAACTTCAGTGACTTTGGTGCCATCCGCCATCGCTTCAAAGATGCGGGAACCTCGATAACGAGCCGTGCCACTGATCGTGTCAATGGTGATGCGATTGGGGGGATCGAGTTCGGTGATGCGAAAGTGCCAGTCAAAGGTACGACCGAATGTGACCCGCGCTTCACGGAAGGTGCTGCCAATCTGGAGTGGACCTTCCAATGTGACCGATTTAATCTCCGGCTGCCAACGCGTTTCATTCTGCAGATCGGTGACGAAGGCGAATACCTGGTCGATGGGACGGTTGATGATAATGGTGTGCTTGACTTTCATTACAATGAACCCTAACTCACTAGGAACGAGAATTCAATAAAATTTAACTGAAGATCTCCGGTCGTATAACGATGGTTGTGTAAAAGGCGAAATAGAGGGTATGTCCGCTCAGGACGCCTGAAATTTTACATAGAATTCGTTATACCATCAGATCTCCTGGGTACCCGAGGTGACAGGATCGAAGGTTCAGATTCTATTTGATCTTGATTCAATAGGGACAAAGCTTTAATCACTTGGACATTTAGAGATGCCAATCTTTAACGCTTTTCAAGCGTGGAAAGATGGCATCTCTTTGCTTCACTTAAATTATGTTCCCTGCTTAGGCAGCGAGCGGGAGCGCGTTCAGTGAACGGTCGTGTTTCCGTGCCAAATAATCCATCATCCCTTGCTCACCACGCGGAGTGGTCCAGTAATGGTTCCAAGCAAAGATGCGTTTGAAGATAGGCGATAGATAGCGTATAAGAGGCATATTTACGGTCACGCGCCAGTCGATCTCCACTATCGTACCCTGCTCATTTCCGATGAGTGTGCCCCGCCAGATTCCTTCAAAATCACCAGTGGCTTTGGCTTCGACGAGCCGACCTGGCTCAAGCCGAAGCGATTCCAGCTCAAACTCTAATTCGTAGGGTAAAAAGCCGCGCGCTTTGGCACGCACTTTGGCGCCGAACGTAGGCTCAAAGTAAATGGTTTGCAGGCATTAATGTGCTCCTAATAAATAAATGAAATATCGTATGAATTAACCATAGGATAGCACTTGGTCGTTCTTCCAACGTCCTACAAACCGTTCATTAAGTGTTCACCAACTGTCCCCTATGAAATCCGCCCGTCCCATATCCGCCCGAATGGACCAGGAGGCTATCTAATGATGGTCTTTACACTGCAATAAACATATGTTATTTAATTGTTAATCTTCTATGTACTCCCCATTGACATACTGTCGCCATACTTTGGGTGTGTAAGAGCGTTATAGATCACCTAAAATTTGGCCGAAGCGGGACTGGAGCGTTTTGGTGTTATAATAATGTGGTGAGTCGAGCCTTGATTCGTTAAATTCATTCTTATCGGAGTTCAACAAGATGAAAGTTATTACGCGGGTAATTGTGGGTGTAGCAGCCCTCCTTATTTTTTGTGCAGGCTACATTGTCATTGGCTACGCCCAAGACTATGAGACTGTCGAAGCAACGATGATTGAAATGTGCTCTGCCATCGAATCCGGTATGAGTTCGTCGGATGTTAAGAGTATTGCGGCTCAATATAAAGGTGTAGACATAATGGGTTCTACAGAAGGGATACAATTAAGCCAAGCAAGTCAAGACGTTGGCTTATTGGGTGAGGACTGGCTATGCATTTGTCATGTTCAAATGTCATTTAACAAGGTTTCCTCTGTCGACGCTCCGTTTTGTGTAGATTAGATAAAGTCCACGTTAGCAATCTAGGACTATTCCAGAAAATATGATGCCTGCGTCTTGTGGTAACACTCAATGTCTCGTGATAACACCCAATGTGTAGTACGAATACTCATAGGAAAAGAACTGCAGTGGATAGCAAAATAACCAATAGAGATAACGCCATTCTGGTTAATCATCTCTTTGCCGAGACGCTAAATGCATTGATCGACCTTTTGCGCTCGCTAAATCACGAAGAATGGAATGCGCCAACCGCCTGCGAAGGGTGGAGTGTGAAAGATGTGGCCCTTCATCTACTGGGCGACGATATGGGCCGATTATCCTGGGGCCGAGATGGTTTTTCCGCTGGATTTACGCAAACGAGCGACTGGCAAGAATTAGTAGCATTCATCAATCAGCAAAACGAACTATGGGTGCGCGCCACCCAACGAATCAGCACTCGCCTCCTCTGCGACCTGTTGGAAAGTCTGGGCCAGCAGGTGACCACATACTTTGAGTCGCTCGAGCTCTTTGCCTCTGGCAGTCCGGTCAACTGGGCGGGTGCAGAGCCAGCACCGATCTGGCTAGATGTGGCACGAGAGTATACGGAACGATGGCACCATCAACAGCACATTCGGGATGCCGTCAACAATCCTGGGCTAACGGAGCCACGCTATCTGAATCCCGTGTTACAAACCTTCGCTTATTCTCTTCCTGTGGCAGCCCAATCTATCTTACCTAGCGAAGCGACACTACTTTCGGTTGAGGTGACTGGTGCCGCGGCGAATCAGTGGTTTCTTGTCTATGGTGAGGAATCGTGGCGACTTGCCCAAGCGTGTCAGGATACCGCCCAAGCCACGCTAGTCATGGATGACGATACAGCTTGGCGATTTTTTACCAAGGGACTTTCGCCAGAAGAGACAGAGCAACGGATTCGAATCAATGGCGATGTACAGCTTGGACGTAAACTTCTGGGGGCCGTTGCCATTCTGGCCTAATACCTTAATTCATAACACCCGATAGTGAATCACGCCACTGGCCACTTCTGACATCTTTGGTAAGCCGCGTAGGTATTTTTAGGAAGGGTTCTTCGTCCTTTCGTGTAGCATATTTCTTGTTGGGGCGCACTCTTGCGGTCGCCCCAACAACTTCTACCTCGAACGTGAATCCCATCGCCAAATTCTCATGTCGATCCAAGCTGTAGGTGCGCTCGACTTAGAGATAGCGACGGTTCACGATGGGTTACCAATCGGGTTGCTCCTAGATGAATTTGACAGCCGCCTAATCGAGACATTACGATTGCTTTAAAGCAATGGGAAACTGACTGTCTGTAGCAAAATAGCATGATAAACTTCGACAAACTAAATGAGATTCTCTGGGGTGAGTTGCAACACGCTTACGGAGCAGCAACCGGTAGGCCTCAGTCTCTTCGCAACTTGGCTTCCTCGGACAACCGTATTCGGAAAGACGCCGATGATGAGTTGTCAACCTCAATCGTTCATCAAGGGAGCGTCTACGAAGCTGCCACCCAAAAGCAGAAACAACCATGACAAACAACAAACGCATCCTCCTCTTTGTGGCCGACGGCCTGCGGCGAGATCTCTTTGACACCGACCTCATGCCTACCGTGGCCAAACTGGCCGAGACAGGCGTCCGCTGCTCCGACCACCACGCGATTTATCCGACCCATACCCGGGTCAACTCAACGTCCCTGGCCACAGGGTGTGTCCCTGGTCGGCATGGCATTATGGCCAACACTATGATCGTCCCCAACGCCACTGAGGATCACATCATCGATACCTCTGACTACCGTCACATGTTTGCGTTAGAGAAGTCCAGCGGAGGTAAGGCCCATCTGGTGCCCAATCTGAGTGATCTGCTCTATGAGCGAGGTGAGCGGGTAGCCATTGCTGCCACCGGTAGCCCTGGCGCAGCCATGATGTGGAGCTACCGCAACCTGACCCGCATTGTGAACACCAACAGCGCTTACGGCATTGCCGATCTCTACGACCTGCGTGAAAAATTAGGGCCGGTGCCAGAGCGGGAACGAGGTGCGCAAATCGCGGCCCAGCACTACGCGGCCACGGCTGTAAACGATCTCTATCTCGACGATCCTCTCAATCGAGTTATTGTGATGTGGCTCTGCGAGCCAGACAGTAGCCTGCATAAATTTGGCCTTGGCTCACCCGAATCCCACGCAGGCATGCAGGCGGTGGACGCGGTAGTGGCAACCGTTTTGGATGAAATGGAGCGACGCGGTATCCGCGACCAGTTTGACATTTTCTTTCTCTCCGATCATGGACACTCGACGGTTGAGGCACACAATACACTACGTGAATATTTACGCGTTGCCGAGGCCGAAATCGGTGCCACCCTGCCCCCTTTGGTGACAGCCAGCGATTACATCTACACTCAGCCCGGCATACTCGAACCGTCAGCAGACGATCTTGCGCCGTTGGTCGCGTGGCTCCTGGCCCAGGATTGGTGCGGCATGGTATTAGGTGGACGGACTGACTTGGCTCAGCTTCCTGGCGTTATTCCTCTGCATGCCGTTTGGGGTGGACAGAGCAACGATCGCCGTCCTCTGCTGGCCGTTTCACCCGCTTGGACCGACGATAAGAACGAGTTTGGCATCCCTGGGAAAGTCATGTCCCTCACCACCCAAGCTGCCCTCAAATCATCCCACGGTTCCCTTTCGCCGTATGATATGCATCCACTGCTGATTCTGAATGGCCCGAGCTTCCAGAATAGCGTGGTCTCCGAATTGCCGACAGGGGCCATTGATGTGTTGCCGACACTACTTACCTTGCTTGATCTGCCGGTGCCGGACCACTGTGATGGCCGAGTACTATGGGAAGCATTTCTGAATCCTCAGGGTGAGACTGAGACTGACAGGACGGAGATCATCGAACCCAAGGTGATACCTAGTGGACGCTCTGCACCGCAACTTCAAATCAAGTACGTTGGGGAGACATCATACGTCCATGGTCAGGTGAACTGAGTTTGCATACGAACATTGTGGTCAATTTACCGCTGGCAACAACCGTTTGGCGTATAGATATGAGGCAACACCCACCAACAGAATGGTCACGTTTGAAATCCACCAAATGGACGTCAGACCAAAGCCGAGCCAGTTGATAAAGATCGGCAGCAGGATAAGCGGTAGAATCACCATACGCACCATGCTTAACCAGAGCGCATCCACTGGCCGTTTGACGCCTCGCATGGCGGCCAGAGCTACAAACATGAACGAGACAGGAAATAGCCCCAGCGCCTTGATGCGGATATAGTTGGCCCCAATTCCGATAACTTGTGGATCATCACTAAAGAGGTCCATAAGCGGATTGGCCAGAAGCGCAATTGTGGTGGCTCCAACCAGCATGATGAGCAGGCCGTAGCGAATCGACGTGCCGAAAGTCTCGTGAACGCGTCCGATCATCCTGGCCCCGTTGTTTTGCGCGATCAGACTCAGCGTGGCTACATCTAGGCCAATAAGCGGCAGCATCGCCAACTGTTCAATGCGGGCCGCGGCCCCAAAGGCCGCAATCGCTTCCTGTCCAAAGCGACCCACAAAGTAGTTGAGGACAAAGAAGCCGATGGAGATACTGCACATATCAATAATATTGGGCAGCCCTTGCCCCAAAATCTGCGCTACCACGCGTGGCTGAGGGATGAGATTGCGCCAGATCCCGGCCCGACTGATCAGGCCACTTCTGGCCACAGGTCGGATCAGATAGAGCATCCCCAGGAATTGAACTAGAGTTGTTGCCAAGCCAATGCCGGTTATGCCCATTGCTGGCACCCCAAGGCCACCCCGAATGAACCAGGGATCGAGAAGCAGATTGAGCAGAAAGCCACCCACCAACACATTGCGCAGATAGGTCGTCTTCCCAGTGGCATTGAGCACCGCGTTTAGCATCTGGGCCATCACAAAGAAGATGGTGCCATAGAAGATCGGGTTGATGTAGCTCAGACTCATAGGAAGCAGCTCACCACGTCCGCCCATTATTCCAAAAAGAAAGGGCGAGGCGGCAACCCCTGCAAAGGTTAGCCCCAAGGCCAAAAAGAACCCCAGCATCATGCCTTGGACTGCGTAACGTTCGGCCCCTTCCTTATCATCGGCCCCTAGCGCATTGCCCATCAGTGCGGTATTTCCGCTGGATAAACCAAATGCTAACGCAATGATCACAAAAAAGATGGGGAACGACAGCCCCAATGCGGCCAAAGCCTGGTTGGAGATCAGCCCTGCGTAATAGGTATCCACCACGTTGAACATGGTGTTGAAAAAGGCGCCAATCCCAACTGGTACGCCGATTTTACGTATCAAACCGGAGATAGGGGCTGTGAGTAGCGGGTTTTGGACAGGGGTATTAAGGGTGGTTGAATGGGTAGCCATCTATGGTTTGCTTGTTATGCTTCGCCAGAAAAGTCGAATTCCTGCTCGTGACAATTCATTTTGGGTATTTGCGAGAGCTGTCTGCAAAAAGGGTAAAGTGGCGTAAATTTCGTGGAATTCTCTGACTGAAAAATCTGCGAAATCTTTATAATCTTTGTTTCTGCAGCGGACTCATCTATACAACCCGAACTGTACGGGTAGCATTTTGCAAATGGTTATCGTAGCACCGCGCTATGGGTTTGTCAAACGAATTCTTACTCTCCCAGAGTAACCATTCACTCCCCATGTCGGCTGAGCCTGTCGAAGGGGAGAATCGGCTTCGACAGGCTCAGGGGGCTGAACGCCTACCTCCCAAGATAGCTCACGATAGCTCACATCCGCTTGATTGGTTACGTTTACACATTGTTTACTTGTTTACCGAATGTTGATGTAATATTGACATAATCTCGATAAAGTGTCGAGACTCTGATGCAAATATCTCATGTAGCCGAGAACTGATTTTTATCCTATACACCTATCTAGGGAGTTGTTATGATTGTTTACATCATTCGCCATGCCCAGTCACAAAATAACGTTGTCGCCACTATGGCCAAAGACCACGCTGAATTCGTGGCAAACTACGTAACGGACCCGTCCATCACCAAGTTAGGCTTCGAGCAGGCCGATCTGGTAGCCG
This sequence comes from Chloroflexota bacterium, assembly GCA_039028975.1. GTDB lineage: Bacteria > Chloroflexota > Anaerolineae > Caldilineales > Caldilineaceae > JAHBNG01. The sequence continues at coordinate 127,771 of JBCCHB010000005.1, read as the reverse complement.
AACACCTCAAGTCCGAGACAGACATCGATCGGCTAGCAGACACACCTGAATCGAAATTGTGGGGAGGGTACAATATCACTCACCTCTACTGCAGCCCTATGCTGCGCACGATGCAGACTGCCCTGCCCATTGGCTGGGCACTTGCACTGCAGCCCGAAATTTGGGTGGACATCCATGAGAATAACGGGTTGTATCGGTATAACTCCGCAGACCCAGAAGATATCTCCAGTTATTCAGGCTTGACCCGTAGCCAGATGATAGAGAGATTTCCGGGGTATAAGTTGGTGGACCAAATTACCGAAGAGGGGTGGTGGTTTGGCGGGAGAGAGGAGTTTTCTCTCTGCATGGGGCGGGCATTACGAGTGAGCGATACCTTGCGCAAATGGGCAGCCAAACAGCACCAAGAAGGCCGAGCAGAGACCATCGCATTGGTCTCCCACGGCACATTTATCGACTGCCTGCTTAAGGCGCTGACATACCGACTCCCCGACACCAGCGTCCACTACCACAATTACAACACCGCCATCAATCGAGTTGACTTTCATGAGGATGGGAAGGTCACACTTCGATATATCAATCGGACTCAGCATCTTCCTCCAGGAACTATCAGCCAGTAGCCTATGCCTGCACTATCTCACTTTAGGTACTGTTGACATTTGTCGTGACCAGGCATTTCAGCCGAAAAAAGAGACTCGCCGGGTGTCATTTCCGCAGGTAGTCAGCGGAAATCCGCTGCTCAACAACATTCTGGATGCCCGATTCCCCCGATGACAACACTCGAGGGCGGCTTCGGGCACGACAAATCAGAAATGTCAATACGGCCTAGTGAAAACGGTTGGCGAACAGTCGTTTGGAACCCAAACCGTCTTGTGCCATCAGCAAAACAACATGATGTGCTTCCTATAAGGCTGATTGCAAAGGCACTTCTGGCTGGTCTACCCAGAGGCGATACAGTTCAACAGCACGTTTGAGCATCCAAGGTTTGGCAGTGACATGAAATTCTTGCGTATCCTCCTCGAGATCTGTTAAAGGCCACCAGCGAAACTCACTCCCAATCATATCATCGCCAGGTATTATTTCACCCCCTTGATAGGCAAATAAATAATAAGTGCCGAGCATGTATTGAACACGTTCATCATAGTGAAACGTTTCGGCATGCACGTTACCTAATGGACGTACCTTAATGTTCATCCCTAACTCTTCATACACCTCACGCAGGGTTCCACTTAAGAGCGTTTCCCCTGCTTCAAGCGCGCCACTCACCAATTGCCAGCCCTGCTTACGACTTGGGCTGGAAAGCAGCAAGATCTCTTCAGCTTGATTAATGATGATGGCTTGAACAGCTACGGCAGAGGCAACAAATTGGCGTGGAGACGAGCCAGCCGTGGTGACAATCGGTTGTTGATTTGACATGGTATCACTCGGAGGGGTATAGAATGACTGCTCTTTAGAGAGAGCGTGGCTTCAATCGAGCAAACAGGAGAAATGTTGGCAGATACAACAAATGCAGATTACACCTTCAAAATAGATTCGGGGTAGCGCGTTGGCGAAGCTATCCATCGTGGATAGCCTAGCACGAATCATCTTTGGCGTCAAAGTTGTAAAAATGATTCTTAAAACGACCCCACTATGATGGCCCAAATTTACCCAATTTGACAATAACCTAAGCCGAATTGATAATGACGGATAATTCGTATTTTGCTCTTCTATACGACTTTCACAACGCTCGGTCTATTTGAGCCGTCATGTATTAGACATATAAAGCTACCTCAACGGTCCCAACCATGAACATATCCCATGTACGAGAATTAACCCCTGTCACCCAGGAATATGCCTACTTCCAGACCAGCGGCTTTTCGCCCAAGATGGATCCAATTATTGACGAGGCGGTCAAGTGGACGCGCTTCCACAATGCGGGGCCGGCCGCGCCTGGCATTCATAGTAAGGTGCTGGATCTCTTTGAAGAGGCGCGTGGTAAGGTGGGCAAGGCCATCAACGCCACTGCTGACGAAATTGTGCTGGGCGAAAACACAACGATCGGCATCAATATTGTGGCCAACGGTATCGACTGGCAGCCGGGCGATAATGTCATCCTCACCAATCACGAACATCCAGGCAACCGTATTCCCTGGTATAACTTTATCACCCGTTACGGGGTTGAGCTACGATTTGTCTCGGTCGTGCATGATGAAGAGCAGATGCTGGATGAGTTTGAGCAGCTAATTGACGAGCGTACCCAGGTCGCGTCCATCAGCCACGTCTGTCGTCGCATCGGGCAGCGTTTGCCCGTACACCGCATGATCGAGATAGCCCACCAAACCGATGTTCCTGTACTGCTTGATGGTGCCCAATCCTTTGGCGCGATACCAGTAGACGTGCGGGAACTGAACTGTGACTTCTATGCCTTTAGTGGCCACAAGTACATCATGGCCCCCCAAGGAACGGGCGGCTTTTACGTACGACCCGATCGAATCGAGTGGCTTAAGCCATCCTGGATCGGATCCCATTCCCAAAAAGATTTTGATCTCGTCGGTGGCATGGAATTGCTGGATGAGGCCAAGCGCTTTGAATTTGGCACCCGCAACCTAGCTGATCAGATCGCCTTTGGCAAAGCGCTGGACATTTGGGAAGAGATTGGTTGGGAGAACGTCTTTCGTTATCTTGCCGATTATACGGATCGCATGAAGGCTGCGCTGCTGGAGATTCCGGGTCTGGTTTTGGAGACGCCTATGCCCTATGAGCAATCATCAGGCATTGTCACCTTCAGCCTACCCGGCCATGGCTCGCTTGATATTCATGGCCATTTGCAAGCGCTTGGCGTGATCGTCTCACCGCTGGAGAAGGATACAGCCATGATCCGCGTGTCGACCCACGTCTTTAACAATGAGAATGATCTGGAACGGCTGCTTGATGGTGTTCGGCAGCTTGTAGAAAGAACGTAAGGCAACCCCAAGGGATTCCAAAGTCACCATGCAAACACTCTATATTGCCACCGATGAAGGGCTAACGATCGGCCAATATCAGAATAGCCAGCTTGATGTAAAGCGACAAACCCTGACTGATACGCTGGTCACCTCCGTCATCGTCAGTGAGGAGACGATCCTCGCTGGTACCAAACGCGGTATTTACCGCTCGTTTGACTGCGGCCATACTTGGCAGCCAGCCAATAATGGGTTAAATACACCGTATGTGCGCTGGCTAGCCACACATCCTGACAATGCTCAGCTAAAATTTGCTGGCACAGAGCCGGCTGCTCTCTTTGCCTCGCCAGATGATGGTGCAACCTGGCGAGAGGCGCGTGAAGTGGCAACGCTGCGAGATGAATTTGGTTGGTGGCTGCCCTATTCACCAGAAGCAGGCTGTGTGCGTGGCTTTGCTTTTGCCGGTAGTCGGGCCTATGCCGCGGTCGAAGTAGGGGCCGCTCTCCGCTCTGATGATGGTGGTACGACCTGGGACTTGGCAGAAGGGAGCGAAGGACATCCTGTCTTTAGAGAGCCTGAGTCAGGCATTGTCCACCCTGACGTTCATTCCGTGGAGGTCCATCCCTCTTCTGCGGATCTGGTCTTTGCCGCGACTGCAGGTGGTTTGTATCGTTCTGAAGATGGGGGCAAACAGTGGAGGCGCCTCTTTGAGTGCTACTGTCGCGCGCTATGGTTGGATCCTGAGGACGCCAGACACATTATTTTTGGTTCGGCCGATGGTCCCTCTGGCCGAAATGGACAGATTTGGGAGACCAGCAACGCTGGCCGCGTTTGGCATACCAACGCCGATGGATTAGAAACACCCTGGTCCGATGCCTTAGTGGAACGCTTTGTGCAGAGCGGAAAAAACCTCTTTGGTGTGCTTTCAAATGGCCAATTGATTGTGACTCATCTATACGAACATAAATGGCGCACTGTCTGGACGGATAAGCCAGGCGTCAATGCGGTGGCTATCTAAGATGATCTCATTCACCTCTATCGCCCACGTTCCTGTCTTCCATTAATCTCTTTGGCCTCCCTTATTAGCGACAGCAGAACGTCTAGTATCGAACCAAAAAGGAGACCACCCATGAAAATTGTCGATGTCAAAACCACGGTGCTTACAATCCCAGATCTCCCTGGAATTCAGGACGCTACCATCCGCCATCGAACGTCAGGTCGCACTTTTTGCTTTGCCCACGTGATATCCGACGAAGGAATCGAGGGCTTGGGTGCCGGTGGCGGTGGTCTGGCTTCCCGCGCAGTGATTGAGGGAACCCTCAAGCCCATCTTAGTTGACCAAAATCCACTACATATCGAGAAGCTGTGGAATGATATGTTCTGGGCGATCCGCGGAGTGGGTCGTAAAGGACTGGCCTTTAATGCGCTTTCGGCCGTTGATATCGCCCTATGGGATCTAAAGGCCAAATATTTCAACGTACCGCTCTATCAGCTTCTTGGCCCCTATACTGACACCGTTCCTGTCTACGGCAGCGGTGGTTGGACCCACTTTAGCATTGATGAATTAGTTGCCGAGCAGATGAGCTACGTAGTGCGCGGCATGAAGGCGGTCAAGATGAAGGTGGGCAAGGACTTTGGGAAAAGTGAGCGTGAGGATATTGCTCGCCTGGCGGCCGTACGCGAGGCAGTTGGTGATGACATTGAGATTCTCATTGATGCCAACAATGGCTACTATGCCAAACAGGCCATTGCTATGGCCAAAGCCTTTGCACCCTATCGCATCGGCTGGTTCGAAGAACCGGTGCTGGCTGATGATATTGAAGGGCTAGCCGCTATTGCCAGAGCGACGGATATTCCCATTGCTACGGGTGAACACGAATACACCAAGTACGGCTTCAAAGATCTTCTGACCAGAGGTGGGGCTGATATCGCGCAACCAGACGTAGGCCGCGTTGGCGGCATCACCGAGTGGATGAAGGTCGCCCATTTGGCCGATGCCTTTAACCTGCCGGTGGCTCCTCATGCCTACCAGCTATTCCATTTACATCTCTGCTGCGCCATCCCTAACCTGCGTATCGTTGAGTATCTAGGCGTCACCGAAGAGACGGACCGCATTGTCTTTACCGAATTTCAGGAGCCTCAAAATGGCCTTTGGTCTCCTGATCCCAATAAACCTGGCTTGGGATTGGATCTGGATCCCGCAGCGGTCAAAATGTACGCGGTGTAATATTATAGAATCATGATGCGCTCACAACGCACTTCTGAAGAAGTCTACATAGCCAAAAATTCCAGCTGAAGCGGGCAATTTGAACCCTACCATAAGTTCATGTCCAGCGGCGCAATGGGTGGCGAATTCTACAAGCCCTAGCCTAACCAAACCGTGTAGCGGATTAGACTAAAATCATTCGTGTCATGAACGCTGCCGAGGAAGGTCAACTGGCATGTATAGTTACCCTTAGCACGATAGTTGGGGCTGAGACAAACCTAGCTGAAGAGTAAGGAGCCTGAGTGCCCTCACTCCATAGTTAGATTTAACTTTATGGTCATCCCCTGGAGATTTACAGGTTCATAGCACTAATCTACAAATATTCAAACACTGTTTGCCCAACTCAATCCCTCCAGTTTCAATCTTCTCATCAAGTTCACCAAATCTATTATCACTGTGCCAAAATCAGAGGTTTTGAATAGGAATTGTGTAGATCAACTCTACCTCCCTATGTGATATCCTTGATTAGCACACAAACAGGCGATAGAAAATTCAGTTTGCTTGAATTTGCCCAGGTTAGGATAGCATACTTCGCCACTCTTATTTCCTCTCTCATTTGTACAAGTACATATCTCTCTTCAAAAGAGAATGTGATTTTTTCAGTATCATCAGCTTAAGGTTCTGAATCTAACCTTGCCATTTTGCTACCCTACACAAGTTTGATAGCTCTCAGGGTAGACATTTCAATTTTCTTAGTAAAACCCAGAGGGATTGCTACCCTACAGAACTTTCGTTCTGTTTGCGTAGCAAACCTTGCCATTAGTGAACTAGAACTAGCGGCTGCTAGACCTTGTTTCTGAAAAGTCAATGTTTTTAGACACTATCATTTCCTTTCAAGTCATATCAACTGCGGTTGTGAAGGCCATGAATGGTTGCCCCATTCTCAGAGAGAAAGTACGAATCATTCATGGTCCTTGCAGAGCCAAATGGTATCAGTTGTCCCCTATTGTCTCTCAAAACTTTAATCTGCACAGGAGAACATAAGCCATAATGAAGCGGTTTTTGAATAGCTACCAACAGTTAGTACGAGTACTTTTTTGTTGTCTGCTCTTCGTATTCTTTTGGACAAAGCCTCTCTTTGCCCAAGACGCGCCGACGAATATGGACCTAGCCAACGCTATTAATAATTTGTGGGTGTTAGTCGCCGCGATCTTAGTCTTCATGATGCAACTAGGCTTTGCCATGCTTGAATCGGGCTTCAATGCTGTGAAAAATACAGTCAATGTCCTGTTCAAAAATGTAATCGATGTATGTATTGGGGTCTTGATATTCTTTAGTTTTGGCTATGCAATCATGTTTCAGCCTGCTCAAGATGTAGCGCCGGAACAGATCATCAAGATTCTTGATATTGGGAATCAGAGTTATCTGTGGGAAATACATTTACCTTATCTCTTTTTGCAAGACATAACCCCGCGTCTTGGTGCCAACTTTATCGCTCTACATATTGATTTTTTCTTTCAGGTGGCATTTGCTGCCACCGCAGCGACCATTTGTTCAGGTGCGGTAGCCGGCAGGATGAGACCGTGGGCATATGTGGTGCTTACCTTTGTCATGATCGGTATAGTCTATCCAACAAGTGGCTATTGGGCCAGTGGGGGATGGCTATACGAGCGAGGGTTCCGCGACTTTGCTGGCTCACTTTCTGTCCACGCTGTTGGTGGCTTCGCTAGTTTGGCTTGTGTGCTCTTATTGAAGGCAAGATTTGGTAAATTTGCCAATAGAGAGGAGCTAACCCCCCAGGAACTGCGCCAGTTGGCAAGCCATAATTTACCCTTAGCAACCTTAGGCATGTTTATCCTATGGATCGGTTGGTACGGATTTAATGTAGGCAGCACTTTGGGCATTATTGGCAATGACAATACCCCTCAACTTGTGGGATTAATCGCCCTCAATACCACATTAGCGGCCTGCGCTGGCGCGGCATTGGTGACGGTGGCGCGGCAAATGGCCACAGGAAGAATAGAGCTGTCAATGGTCATTCAGGGTGTGCTTGGAGGGCTTGTAGCCATCACCGCGTCATGCAATCTTGTCGAACCAATTCAGTCGATCATCATCGGTGCGGTTGCGGGGTTGCTGGTTATTGTTGGTGTTTACCTGCTTAATGAATTAAAAATAGACGATGCCGTTGGTGCCTTTGGGGTTCATGGGCTATGCGGCATTTGGGGTGGCATTGCGGCTGGATTGTTTGTAGAAAGTATATCAATACCATCACAGGTGCTAGGCTCCTTAGTGATTCCAGCGTGGTCCTTTGTGGTTGTGTTTGTCCTGCTAGGGATAATTTCCAGGTTTGCCGACATTCGGGTGTCTCCGGAAGTCGAAAAGCGTGGCCTAGATTTTTTCGAACATGGTGAAGTTGCCTATAGCTTAAATGAAAGTGGAGACGCCTCATGAATTATCAACAATTACGTTCAGATGCCGATAAGCTACTCATTAGATTACATGACATCAGCTATGATGAATTTGCCGATTTCGCCGTTAGAACAGGATTTCCTGAATCTCTATCTGAAACATTCCGCAAATGGCGTGATGAAACGGAACAATTAGTCCAAGAGCTACCAGATTCATTCCCGCTTAATGATATACGGGATCTCCTGACGAAAAGTAAAGATGCGATGAATCCGCGGAAATCTATCGTGTCGCCAGATGATTTTAAATTAGGCAAAGAATATCTGGAAAAAATGCTAAAGATGATACAAGAAAACGCCAAGGAGCCGATACTATCGGATCCAGAGCCAGAACCGCCACAGCCATCGGTTGCCCCCAAGCGCTCGGCCAAAATTTTTATCTCTCACTATGATCAAGAGATTCTGGAAGAGATTTTGTCAGTTTTCGAGCTATTAGAGGAATTAGCGCCAGACATAGAATTAAGCAACATAGAGCCTGTATCCCGCTCACAGCTAGGTAATTTCGCGGAGATCATGAACCGAGTAGACATTATTCGTGAGTGTACCGGCGCCATAATTTGCTATCCACACGAAGAGATTCTGGCCAACACAGAAAATACATTCGTTAAATTTGATTTAGGAGCTTGCATGGCCAGCTTTCCTGAGCATATTATACTCCTCCACAAAGGAGCTGGTGGCGAGCTTCCAGAAACGCTTTTACATGAAGTGAGGGCTGTTTATTTTGCCGGTGGTCTTGATCTGAAAATTGGCATGGGATTAGCGAAGGAGATTATCAAGCTCTTGGGGTAGATGACGTATCAGCCTGCTGTGAGAGCGCAATAACCAATATTCCATTATTGTTCTCCAACCATATCGAAATGTAGTTTGGTCGTCTGCTAAGGCAATTTTATTCATTTCGAGCAAGAACAGCGAGAAATTTTCCAACCTGTGAACTAAAAGCTCTACCTGTACGTCGTGAAAACATAATCAAATTTCGCCTCATGATAGTTAGAATAGGCAATAAGATTTTCGATGGAACCCCAAATATTAGCAAACTTACGTACGATCTTAGCCAACCTTTATGCGGACGCGCCAAGTATCCGCCGCATCATTGAAGATGCTGGTTTGTCCGCATCAATAATGCCTGTTGGGACGAATGTAATCAACATCTGGCATGCTGTTTTGGTGGAAGCAAACAACCAGAATGAGTTTAGTCAGTTACTGACCGTCGTTGACAAGGAGTACGGCGCAAACCCGGAACTGCGCGATGCTCTTCGTAAGTACCGCGATTCAGAGTGCCCGCCAGCAGACTCCAACGAACAGCAAGCAAGCGATAAGCACTTAAAAGCCCTTACCCAAGATTGCCCATTGGAAGTCCTCCGTGAATTACACAAACGCTTTCGTGAAAACCATTTGGGCCAGGCATTAAGACATCGCGACTATATTGATGCCTATCGCTGCCTCAGAAGATTCTTAACAGCACATAATTTTCCTTTCACACCATTACAAGGGTCAGCACAACAGAATCCAACGAAAATAGCAGACTTTTACAGCTACACCTACAAACGTGCTAAAGTTTCACCCCTAATAGATATTTTGCTGGATCAAGAAGAACTAGCGGCTGATTGGCTAGCGTATATCCATGGATCCCAAGGGAAGCAATTAAGATTTTTGAGGGCCTAACTATCGGCATGGTGATCGCCTTTATGGTCTTGGTCGTCGTTTCGCCCAAATCGTAAGGCGGACACTCCTGTCCGCTCGTGGCACGGGCATCTTGCCCGTGCCACTTAGATGGAACCAATAGATTGACGTTCATCAGCTATACACAAAATTATCAAGTGAGTGTCATATGGAGAACAAAAATAGTACCTTCGCAATAACTGTGGTATTGATTGCATTGCTTCTTGCTGCGCTTTACTTTTGGAATCCGTTTCACCCCACAAAACAATCTGGTGATGAACCTCCCAGCCAGAACGACTCTCTAACTGATAGCCAAGAACCATCAGAAGCTAAATTGGATGAGCCCCCTGAAAGTACTGAGGATAACGTCCCTATACCAATCGTAGGTGATACGGCAGAATCTGCTCGTGAATATCTAAGAGCAAGAGGTAAAGTAGTTGTTGCTGCCAGTGTAGAATCGGGACCATACACCTACAAAGACGGGGGAGAGTTCAAGGGTTTTGAAGTCGACCTTGTACGTGAGTTTGTCCTTCGGTGGTTTAACGTAACCGTCGAGAGCGAGATTGGAGAACATATAGAATTTAAAGATACGACTGTTTCCGAGCGCGGGAATAAAGTTAGAGAAGATAGTATTGGTTTTCTTATTGGTAGCGTTTCATATACATCCAAGCGTTGCGAATCGGTTCCGCTTGATGAGCGCAATCCAGAGCAACTTAATGATCGTATTTGTACCAATGGGTACTCTTCAGATCCACAGGCTCTGACTGTTGTTAGTAACAGCCCAATTGACAGCTATTGTGATCCGCGTTTAGATAGCTCGAATACAGTCTTAATCGTCATACATGGAACAACGGGAGAAGCAACGCTGGACAACTACAAGGAGCAGTGTAACTTTAGTGAAGATATTGGGATAGTGCAAAAGCCTTCACGCAAAGATGCGCTGGATGAAGTGCTTATTGATGATGGGCGCATCAAAGTCTATAAAAGTAATCTTTCTCTGATAAAATTTGCCGTACGCAACCACGCAGGTCAGGATGGCCTAAAAGTCATTTCGGGTAGAGGTAATTCAGAAAATGAGACCTATGGTATGTGGCTAAAAGCAGAAAATTTGGGTCTGCGAAACCTAATCGATGAGACAGTGGACCGAATGCGCGACGATGGCACCTTTGCAAAGCTCTGTCAGAAACATGCGGGCATTGTGATAAACAATAATTGTATTTTTGATTTCGAAACCAATACAATCAAGATTGCCGTTGCAATTGATCGAACGGGTGCGGACAACCCTCTCGGTGAGGATCAACGGTTTGCCGCCGATGCAGCAACGAGTTACTTCCAAAATCAGCTGATTGCGAGCGGCATTTACCAATTTACTATTGAGACGACAACTTTTGATACGCGTAGCGATAATGATGGTGCAAAAAACGTATATGAGCGCTTGACTACCAATGAAAGTGAATTCGCTGTGATTATTGGACCAACCTATTCAGAACAGGCGACCCATACTCACCCAATCGCCAACGACGCAGGAATTGTTGTTATTGGCCCGTCGAATACCGCCGACGGCATACCGCAGGCTGGCGATTTTATCTTCCGAACCTCGGCTCCCGTATCCGCGTATGCCGGTTTTGCAATTGCGGAGATACAATCTGGGGTTAGCGATGTTGCGCTACTTTATTTAGAAGAGGATGCCTTTACTGAATCTGAAGCCAAGGCATTTAGAGAAGCCATCAGTCAAAACGATAGACTCACCCCCGTATATGATATTCCCTTTGCCAAAGATGATTTTGACAACGATTACGCAGATCAAATCACCCAACTTCTGGACAACCCGCCGGACTTGTTGATTATTTCAGGACGCTTTAGCGATGGGGTTAAGATTGTCCAGCTATTTAGGGCACAATATCAAGAAAGATTTGACCATGAGTTTGACGGAGAAATCATTGGCGGCAATGGGATGAATTCCTCGAAGATTTTTGCGGATTGTGGTCAAGCGTGTAATGGCCTCGTGATTGCCCAAGCGTATGACATTGATTTGAAGACAAACATTAATCCCAAGTTCATCCAGGCATATGAAACGGCAACCGGCAAGCAACCCTCACAAATAGCGGCTCAAATGTTTACGGCTGTACAAGTCGTTGTTGACTCTCTGATCAAAATCAATGAAACTGAACAAATTTCCGTCATGGAATTGCCGCAGTTACGCCGAAGATTAAAAGAGCAGCTTCATCAGAGCAATTTGTCCTTTCAAACGCCACTCGGCGAGATCTGGTTCGATAGCGAGGGTGAAATCTGTCAGGAGGTTTTCCGCGTTGCGCGGGTGACCATAAACGATGACGGACAGAGTGGTCAATTTGTGCCAGGAGCACGCTATAGTATTAATAATGAGAAAGGAGAACCTTGTTACTCACAATGACCAGTGAACATCAACTATAGGAATGCAGGTTGTATTTTGGTCTAGAGGAAAGATTTTTTCAGATAGGCCCGAATTGTATCATTCTGAGCCGTCGAATGCCAGTTGGGTACGCCTGTAGGGCATACAAAACGTTTGGATCGGGTGTTTCAAGGAACGCGAAGAATCTCACCACTGCTTGCTCAAAAAAATAAATGAATCCGTGAGAAGTGCCTTAGGCATTCGGGGAAGGTATGATAATCAGTTGGATACGATGCACCTCAGAGAGTATGCAGAAATGACGCTTCTACAGGCATTGTTGTACAATAAATTTGTGGTTCAACAGGATCTCAGGGGTTGACATCAATAACGGGATAAGGTGGCTATGCACTCTTCCTGGAAGACGGCTGTTGACCCCCTGAGATCCCGAAGAGCCAATTTTGTTAGACCCCGTGCAACGACATCGGTTGATGTCTGTGTCGTTGGTCTGTACGCATACTCAGTAGTTCACGATTTGAGAGGATGGAGTATTCTCAAATGTGGCTCTAGCCTGGTAGACACAGCATTTGAGAATGCTAACACCTCGATCTTAGATACTTTCGTGAGCTACTGATACCGATTTGATTCATGTCCGGCATCATAGCGCCGACTTCCTGTCTCACTTATGAACCCTGTAACCTTCTACGTTGATCTACGGAACACACTGGTGTTTTTATATCCAGGCGGAGATGATGTCCGCCGCGTGGCTAAAGATGCAGGTCTCAACGTAGGGTTGATTAGCTTCAACTCTAGTGCAGTGAATAACTGGGATAATGTCCTCAGTGAAGCAACCAAAGCAGCTCGCCTGCATAGTCTGTTAATGGTTGTCGATAACGAATATGGGGATAACCGAGATTTTCGTCGTTCTTATGCGCACTATCTAGAGCATCATCCCGTTGTATCTGAGCAACAGATTGCAGAAACCAGTGAAGAATATGAAGTCATCGTTGCATCAGCACAACGACGAGGGTGCCTACTCCGATTTAGAGACCTGACGATTGCCATAGCACTAACGTTTCTTCTGGCAATCTTGGCATGGTTTATCAATCAAACCTACAATGGATCAACGGTCACGCCAATAGATACCCCCACGCCAGTTGCCGCTATTGCTATTGATACGGAAACACCGGAACCGACCATTACCTCGACACCTCAAGTTGATACGGAAACACCGGAACCGACTATTACCTCGACACCTCAACTCGTATTACCCTCACAATCAAATACTGCGGACGAAGCCCTTGATATTCTTCGCAATAGGGGGAATCTAGTGGTTGCTGCCAGTGTAGAATCAGGGCCATACACATCCAAGGCAGATGACAATTTTGCAGGATTTGAAGTAGACCTTGTCTATGAGTTTGCGAGTCAGTGGTTTACCCATACCAATGTGATAACAGACCTCGTAGAGTTTCGCGGTATTAATGTGCTGGAGAGACGGGAGGCAGTAAGATTCGATGAAGCTGATTTTCTCATTGGTTCAGTTTCGTACAGACTGGATCGATGCCTATCCGAGTTATCAGACGGTCGTATTTGCACCAATGGATATTCCTCCGATCCGCAGGCTCTGGTTGTTGCCAGTAACAGCCCTATTTCCAGCTATTGTGATCCGCGTTTAGATAGCTCGAATACAGTCATAATCGTCATGGCTGGAACAACAGGGGAAGCAACCCTGGACAATTACAAGGAGCAGTGTAACTTTAGCCAGGATATTCAGATTCAGTATCAGCCTTCGCGTCAAAATTCTCTGGATGAAGTGCTTGTTGATGATGGGCGCATAAAAGTCTATAAGAGCAATTATTCGCTATTGCAATATGCAGTACGCAACCACGCGGGTCAGGATGGCCTAAAAGTCATTTCGGGTAGAGGTACTTCAGAAAATGAAACTTATGGTATGTGGCTAAAGGCAGAAAATTCAGGTCTGCGAAACCTAATCGATGAGACAGTGGACCGAATGCGCGATGATGGCACCTTTGCCGCTCTCTGTCAGAAACATGCGGGCATTGTGATAAACAATAATTGTATTTTTGATTTCGAACCCACTAAAATCAGGATTGCCGTTGCGATTGATCGAACGGGTGAGGGCAACCCCCTTGGTGAAGATCAACTATTGGCAGTAGATGTGGCGGAGAGGTATTTCCAGGCTCTGCTATCTGCGCAAGGTATCACTGATTTCACAATTGAGATAAATGTTTTTGATACCACTAGCGATAATGAAAACGCAATAGACTTATTTGAGCGTCTGACCAACGCGAATAGTGATTTCACCGCGCTCATCGGACCGACATACTCAGAGCAGGCGCAAGAGGTGCATCCAATTGCTAATCAAGCAGAAATCGTTGTCGTCGGCCCGTCGAATACCGCCGATGGCATACCGCAGGCTGGCGATTTTATCTTCCGAACCTCGGCCCCCGTATCCGCCTACGCCGGTTTTGCAATTGCCGAGATTCAAGCTCAGGTTAGCGATGTAGCACTACTCTATTTAGAAGAGGATGCCTTTACAGAGTCCGAAGCAAGGGCATTTAGACAAGCAGTTAATCAAAGAGACAGACTCACCCTCCTACATGATATTCCCTTTGCCAAAGATGATTTTGCCAACGATTATGCAGATCAAATCACGCAGCTTTTGGACAACCCGCCGGACTTGTTAATCATTTCGGGACGCTTCAGCGACGGGGTTGAGATTGTGCAACAATTTAAGGCCCAATACCAAGAAAGGTTTGACCGTGAATTTGCCGGAGAGATCATTGGCGGCAACGGCATGAACGCCTCGAAAATTTTTGAAGTGTGCGGTCCAGCATGTGATGGCCTTGTGATTGCACAAGCCTATGACGTTAGTCTCAATACCCGGATTAACGCCCAATTCATTGAGGCATATCAAGCAGAGACGGATAAGCAACCTTCACAGATCGCGGCCCAAATGTTTACCGCTGTACAAGTTGTTGTTGATTCTCTGTTAGAAATCAATGAAAGCGAACAGATTTCTTTAATGGATTTACCACAGTTACGCAGAAGATTAAAAGAGCAACTTCATCAGAGTGATTCATCCTTCCAAACGCCACTCGGGGAGATCTGGTTCGATAGCGATGGTGAAATATGTCAGGAGGTTTTCCGCGTTGCACAAGTGAGCATAGAAAACGATGGACAGAGTGGTCAATTTGAGTTGACAGGGGCGCCCCACATCATCAATAATGAGAAAGGAGAACTTTGTTACTCGAAATAGCCGCTTCCATGAGAATCGGTAAGGTGTGCTAAACCTCTAGTGGAGCCATCAATGCAACTCAACAACGTCAACACTACGGACATTCTCGACGCCATCCACCTGGGCTGCCTAACCATGGGTAACGTCTTTAACGCAGATGACAACGATATTCCATTCTTCCATTCCCAGGTGCGGCCAAATCCAGAATTGAGCTTTCATTGGGCGCATTCGGAATCCCACGTGCCGGGCCGCCACCTCAATGCCATGCTCAACGCAGAAGCCGCAGCTCATATAACGTTAGATGAAGACGACGTCGAGCGTCATGCCCAAGCCGCCTTCTTCTCTTACAGTGGTCCAGTGCCATTGCCGCTGAACCGCGCAACGGTCGATGGCCCCCTTGTCCATTTTTTGCCCCACAATGTACGCGAAGGCTTTCATGCCCTCTACGCCTTGGCCCATTACCGTCAATCCGAACGGGCCTATGATCTGGCCCAAGCCAGCATCGAGACCATCTTCAAGCTTTGGGACCCCGTCAATGGCTGGGACTATACACACCTGGAGGGTACGCTAGGCTTAACGGTGCAGCGCTCCACCTTTATCGTCGGTTTGGCCCGCGCCATCGGGCCGCTGGTCAAGCTTTATCGAACCACGGGATGTGCTTCTGCTTTGGAATTAGCCATTGTTCTCGCTCAGAAGAGTACGGATGATTTCTTTCATGCCGACGGCTCGTATGATCGGGAATTCTTTGGCACCCACACTCACTCAACCACCTGCGTTATGTCATCACTAGCCCAGCTGGCTGAATTGACGTCAGACGCGCCTCTACTGGAAAGGGTACGCGCCTTTTATGACAATGGGCTGTGGCAAATTCGGGATGAGCTAGGCTGGGTGATTGAAAGCAGTGCCGACGAGGCCAATCCCGATTTAGGTGAGGTGAACAATACGGGGGACATTGTCGAGACCGCACTGATCTTGGGGCGCTGGGGCTATCCAGAATATTATCAAGACGCCGAGCGGATTGTGCGTGGGCATCTGCTGCCCGCTCAATTACGCGATATCTCCTTCATTCAAGAGCCGCCTAATCCTCTGAACGAAGATGGCAAGCACGATGTGGCCCAGCGACATCTGGGTGCGTTTGGTTTCCCAGCCCCCTATGGTCACGAGCCGCTTGACAGCCAGAATATCAGCTTCAACATGGATATTGTCGGTGGCGCTGTGGGGACGTTGTGCGCGGCCCTTCGGCAGTGCATCGTTTCCAATGAGGCAGGGCATTGGGTCAACCTGCTCTTTGATCACGAGACGCCTGCCCTCGCAGTAGAATCGCCCTATACCCACGATTGTTTGCGTGTGCGGATGAAGCAGGCCGGTCCGCTCTTTGTCCGGTTGCCCACTTGGGTAGATCGTGGGCAGCTACAGATCCGCGACAATAGCGCCAAGCCACATATCGTCAACGGCTATCTCTGTTGGGTCAAGCCGCCGTTGAACCGCTGGATTGAGATTGACTTTCCGCTGACAAAACAGGCGATCACCCTCAAACACCGTACGCGTGAGATTGACGTTCAGCTACGTGGCGATGAAGTGAGTGCTATGCAGAACTTCGGCGCGGATTTGACCTTCTTTGCATCTCTATGAATGTATCATCTCAATGACCACTTGACTGGATCTAACAAAAAATGCGCAGGTGTATAAAGTGATTAACAAAGAACAGCTACTTACCGACCAACAGATACAGCGATTCATCATGGATGGATACACGACCGTCCGCGCAGACTTCCCCACCAACTTTCATCAAAACCTCTGTCAATCCATCGATGACGTCTTTGCCAAAGAAAAGAACCCAGGCAACAATATTCTGCCCAGGTTGCCCCAAATCCAGCAGGTCTTTGACCACCCCAGCGTGCGGGGTGCGCTAACCAGTATCCTTGGGCCAGAGTACCTAATGCACCCCCATCGCCACTGTCATCTGAATCCTCCCGGAAGCCCTGGGCAGCGATGGCATAAGGACAACTATGTCTTTGACCAGAATATTCGCCATCCGCGACCCCGCTGGGTTTTGGCATTTTACTATCCTCAAGACGTGACCGAAGAGATGGGGCCTTCGACCGTTATTCCGGGCCGACACTACCATCACCATATCTCCACTGATGATGCGGCATTAACCACCGAGATACCCCTGCCCATTTGCGGTCCTGCTGGAACGGTAGGCATTATCCACTATGATAGCTGGCATCGGGCTGGAGCCAATCTCAGCAATAAGAATCGCTATATGCTTAAATTCCTCTTTGAGCGCTTGGATGAGCCTCAAAGCGCCACATGGGATCATGTTGAACCCCAATGGCAGCCGTCAACCGATGATCCGTTGCAGCCTGTTCATCTTGATGTCTGGCACTGGTTGGCTGGTCGTCAATCTGGGAATGGGCAAGACAATGGGACGGGCACACTAGCACAGGGTAATGGTTCGCTGGCCCAACTAATGGAATCCCTTAGCGACCAGGACGAAACCATACGCCTCCATGCTGCCTATACCCTTGGCGCAGGCGCAGACTCAAATATCCCAATGCTGATTGACGCACTGAGAGAGGAGGCTGAAGCCTATGCCGACGAATTGACGGCCTGTCTGCCTGGTAATGTACGCGGTGACAATCCGGCAACTTGCCCCGCTGCCCATGCATTGACCGCAATCGGACACCCGGCCGTTATGCCGCTGGCGGATCTGTTAGGCCACGACCATTGGTGCGTACGGACGATTGCAGCGGATACTATTGGCAATATTGGCCTCCCCGTAGAGGAGATCGTCCCAGCATTAACCCAACGAACAGACGATGAACATCCGCGGGTCCGACGCCATGCCATTGAGGCATTGGGGCGTATGGGCGCGACCGCTACCGAGGCAATTCCCCATCTAATCGACCACGTGCGTGATGACGATATGCGCGTTCGCTACAATGCAGCGCTGGCCCTAGCCAAAATCGGGCAACCGGTCAACGAAGCCATCCCCGCGTTGGTGAAGACGCTTGCTGATGAAGATCGCTATGTGCGTCACTTTGCCGCGGTGGCCTTGCACCGCATCGGGACCCCCGAAGCTCAGAAAGCGTTAATGGACGCGATGTTTACGGCGCGCTGGTGTCCGATAACGACCACTGAAGATATGTATTAAAGGAGCGAACCGATGACCGGACTACAGCTTTCCCCGCAGCAGCTAAACTTCATAGAGACCTTCGGCTACCTTGCCCTCCCCGGACTGCTGGATGACAAGATCGGCCAAATCACCGATGCGTTTGAAGCCGTCTTTGCCAACCACGGCGGCGGACACGACGGCAAGCCCCTGTCATGATAAGCTACCCAGGAAACGGCTTGGGGACGCCCGTGTAACGGCTCGTTCACGTCGCCCGCTGTAGACTGATATCCCTACCTTGACTTTACCTATGTATCAAAGGAGATGGAAGGGAATCGCAATGATAATTACTACATCAGACCTAGAGTGGCAAGTTTGTGATGAGAAGCAGGATGGCAATGTTGGTGAAGAGAAGTACTTAGAGATCGAGGAGAAATTATCACCACGCCGACTTGAGCGGCTACAGAGACATATTTACGAAATGGTTTTAGCTGTTTTCCTCATTTACGGTGTGATTGGCTTTTGGGGTTGGCAACAATCTCAGCAACGCATGGCGAAGATGGAAGAGAGGTTAAGTGCGCTAACCCAAGTTGTTATGGCGCAAAAGACTCAAGCACTGGGAAACATACAATCTGATGGAAACGACAAGCAGCTAGAACTACAGGTTCTGGAAACCGTCTACTTCATATTCATCTTTAGTCCAGAGGATAAGGAATCGATAAATACCGTTGCCAGGAATATCGACAAACGATTCGTGAACTATCTTCGGGATCCTCGATTCCCCACTGTGGAAAATCACGAAAAGCTTACGATATACATTAAAAGCAAGAATTTGAAGCCCCCTATGGATTCTCAGATTAACATTACGATCTCGTGGTCAGAATACGATGCTGTGAATGCCGTTAGAGGTATACCAAAGAACGATTGGCTAGAGCAGAGAATCTCCATTGAGTTATTCAAACAGAGGCTTAATATTCAACCGCTCCCAAATCCTTAAGCATACTAATTTGAGCTGGTGCCAAGCCTTCCACACCTGAGATATTCATGCCTGCATAGGGACCATCAGGGCATATTGTCTGTAGACACGTTCCTGTCTGTATATCCCACAGTTTGATGGTTTCGTCATCACTTCCGCTTGCTAGTAGTCGCCCGTTAGGGCTAAACTTGGCGGAGCGTATCCAACCATTATGACCCTCCAAGTTCAGAACAGGCTGAGGATTTCCTGTTGTCAGGAGTGTAGAAACATCCCACAGACGGATTGTCTGATCTGCTCCCCCACTTGCAAGCAGTTGTCCGTTTGGGCTAAAGCAGACAGAGACGATAGTGCCTGTTAGTTCCCGTAAGATGACTATCGATTGAATTTCATCCAGGAGATTGAGTGTGGAGACATCCCACAGGCGAATGGTCTGATCTTCTCCACCAGTAGCGATTATCTTGCCATCAGGGCTATAACAGATTCCAACGATGGCACCGATGTGCCCCTGTAATTGCTGTACAGGTTGAAGTGGCTCAGTCGAGTCAAACGAAGAAACATCCCACAAGCGTGCTTTTTCGCCACCAGCAGTAGCTAAGAATCGGCTATCCGGACTGAAACATAAGGAAAAGACTAAGCTTGTGTGTCCCTTCAAAACTTGGATTGTTTTATCTTCTGTCTGGTGATCAGGCGCATGTTTGGGCGAATTTCTAAGCGAAGGTATGTCCCAAATTTGAACAGTCTGATCTTTGCCCCCGCTTGCCAAATATTTCCCGTCTGGGCTGAAGCAAATCGACATGGCTCTGGCTGTATGACCATGTAAAGTATGGGTCAGATTTCCCGTACGAGGTGATTTAAGGGTTGAGACATCCCACAATTTTACAGTTTGGTCCGCGCTGGCAGTAGCAAAAGTCTGCCCATCTGGGCTAAAAGAGCCATCAACAATGTGTGATGCATGTCCCGTCAGAACACATTCCTCATGGACGGATTTGATTGAATCCGAAACGTCCCAGAGGCGAACTATTCGATCTGTACCGGCACTTGCTAATGTATACCCATCTGGACTAAAAGATAGAGACCAGACGGCACGGGTATACCCTTGAAGAGTTTGATGTGCTTGGAATTGGACTAAGTATCTATCCGAAAAGTTCTGTGGTGATGACTCTTCACTTGACTGAGTGCTTGGAACCACAATCACTTTTTGGGCAGGCTCCAAGGAAGACGAGACCGAAAGTTGCCAAAAACGGATTGTCTGATCATCACCACTCACCAGATGTTTTCCATCGGGGCTAAAACAGGTGGATAAGACAGGCGTTGTATGTCCATGTAAGGTTTGCATGACTTCAGCCCGACCCACTGTTTCGATTCGGCGCATATCCCATAATCGAACCGACCAGTCATCTCCCGCAGTCGCGAGCATTTGCCCATTAGGACTAAAACAAGTAGACCAAATTTGCCCTGTGTGTCTCTGCAGGGATTGAATTTCGCCTATTGGTTCGGACGAATCTTTGGATGGAACGCTCCACAGGCGTACGGTCTGGTCTACACTGCCACTGACCAGGATATGATGTATGGTGCTGGTAGATATAGCACTGTCAGGATGCTCCGATGAATCCAGGGATATTTTCGGCCTAAAGCTGAGTGAGGTAACAGCTGCTTCATGCCCGCCGATTATGTAGAGTTGTTGAGCGTTGTAGAATGGTTCCGCCCCACAAACATCCCATAAGTGTATCGTATGATCCTCTCCTCCGCTGGCAAGCATCTGCCCATCTGGGCTAAAGCAAATGGCCCAAATCATGCCACTATGACCATGGAGAGTCTGAGTTGCTTTAACCTGACAAGATGAATGCAGCTCTGAAATGTCCCACAAACAGACTTTTTCATCATCTGTACTTGCGAATCTCTTTCCATCTGGGCTAAAGCATATTGACTTACAGCCAAAATGATTAGGCAAAACCTGTATCATTTCGGGTTGATTTGTGGTAGGTTGAGAACCAAATTTCCAAAAGCGAACCGTTTTGTCATCAGCGCTGGCGAGCATCTGTCCATCTGGGCTAAAACAAACAGACCAAACAGCGCCCGAATGATTTGGAAAGACGTGTAGAAGGTGACTGTTACCGGTATGCCAAATCCGAACTTGTCCATTGAATGTACCTGCAGCCATAAACATGCCATCAGGACTAAAAGCAATCTCCAAGATTCCTCCAAATGTATCTGTAAAGAGTGAGCCTTTCAGATCGCTATTTTGGAAGTCAACATTTCGGACCACTGCTCCTTGCAGATCTGCTTGCCAAACATTTATGTGCGAAAAATCAAAGCCGTCCAAGTCTGCATTCAGTTGAAGCAAAAGGTTGAGAATATTACCACCAGAATATCCCGATGCGTGTTTGCCATTGTGACGTAATTGTCTTAACCATAAACGCAATTTTTCCAAGACGTCCTGATTGCCCCAAAGAGAGATAAGTTGATCTACAATCGGCTGCAAGAGCAACCTTGTCTGAGTAGTGCGAATATATTCCCGATTGGATGTCTTGATCAGAGCATATCGTGCTAGAATATCCAATTCATCTCTAGAGAATTCCTCGATAACCTGCTCAATGATGTAATCTGTCAAAAACTCGGTGACAACATTTTGTAATTGGAAACCTACCTGCCTATCGTTTTCATGAAGTGCTGAGGTAACTCGATTGTCATGAATCTCTGTAGGCGTTTCAATGAGAGAACACCGCCGCAGAGACCTTAATCCTTCCAATAGGCGACGCTGGGTAGGTGGATGAACCAGATTATTCAGAAGCATCTCTACAGTTACTGGTTCACGTTCAATCGCCAGCCATAAAAGAATCTCTTGTTCAAGCGATGATAGGCGCGTGAATTGTTGCGACAGTACGCTCCGAATATCATCAAAAATCACGGTTTCCTGAGAAAGAAATGCGTTTAGGTCACCGTTGTAAAGCTCTTGCACAGTTTCGGCCACAAGCTTGAGAGCTAATGGATTGCCTGAGTAACGATTGATGAGTGCTGTTGTTGCATCAACTTCTCCTGCTAGACCGCGTGTTGATAACAATTCATTACCCGTATCTAAAGGTAGCCCATTGAGATGTATGGCTCGCACATATTCATTATCATGAGTTAGCCGCTGAACCTCTCTAAAATTCTCACGGCTTGTTACGATTAGGGTACTTTGGTGCCTACTATTGGCAACCCATTCCCACAGTTGTCTATAGGTGTCGTACCCTCTACGATATGTCCCCGAATCCTCTTCTATCTGCATGATACTTTCAGCATTATCGAGAACGACTAGGCAACGCTGCTGACGGAACAGTGTGAGGAGTTGACGTAGTTGTTCGTCAACACTGTGGGCTACGTTTGTATATTGTTGATTTGATAAGACTGGAATTAGATCTGCCAGTAAATCTATCAGTGTAGGTGCATTGAGCATGGAACGCCATATAACTCTGTCGAAAGGTCTCTCAATCGAAGTCGCGCACTCATTAGCAAATTGAGCAACCAGACTCGTCTTGCCGATACCGCCCATACCCAACACAACAACTAGGCAGCATTTATCATAGATAGCTGATTGCCTTAAAAATGATAGCTCTTCTACTCTGCCGAGGAAGGGGCCTATAAGTGGTGCTCCGTAAAGATCGTCCGTAGATAGACTTGACTCCTGATTGCTAGTCAAGTTAATTTCTGAATGGCTATGCTCGATGAGATTATGTACACCTGACTGGATCTGTTCTGCAAGCGCTTTTGTGATAGTATCTGGTTGAACCCCTAATTCTTGATCGAGGATGCGCCTACATTCTTGGTATTGATTAAGAGCTGAAGCTTGTTGACCTGATTGTGCATAGAGCCTCATAAGTTGACGATGGGCTGGTTCGTGAAGCAGATCATATGATAGTCTTTGTCTCGCATAATGAATTGCCCTTTCGCTGTTTCCTTGGCGCTGGTTGAGAAGACTGATCTGTTCTATCAATTGCAATAAAGATTGCTGAAGCTCTTGGCGCTGAAAGTATTGCCAGTCATCAAATTCCGGACTATCTGGCAGCGTGAAGCCAGCCATGAAATCATCTGTGTAGAGAGCGGCCGCATGCGTGAGATGGTCCAACTGCTCCGCTAATGCGTCTTCACTAAAAGAGGGATTCGAAATACATGTTTCGGCCGCAAGTCGAAACTCAGCCACATCCAACCATAGGTCATCGATGTTCCGTATAGCTGCGATCTCTGATGTTGTGATTAGAATTTCTGTGTGAGGTAATCGGTTAATTCTATGTAATGCGCGACGTAAGCTGGCGCGGGCTTTACTTTGGTCGCTTTCAGACCATAGCAATGTGGCCAAAGTATCTCGGCTATGGGGCTGCCGTGTTACGGCTAGATAAGCGATTAGTGCCATTCCTTTCCGAAGGTTAATGTCTACCGCTTGGTCGTCATATTGCAGTCTTGGGGGGCCAAAGAGATAAAGTCTCCATCGAGACACAATGTTCTCCTCAATTATCAATTTTGAACTTTGACTGATTATTCTCTATTATTTATTCTACTCAAAACACTCAATGTGGCAACTCTGCGAGGTTCGCTTGGCCGTGGAAGTAGGGAAACGAAATCCATTCGCCTTTCTCCTGCAGAATCCCAAGAGATCATGTTTCTAAGCGATGCATACTCATCGTCTGAAGCTGCACTCATGAAGAAATGGGTGCAAGATGGCATTCGAGCACAAAAACTTGATTTGGCTATCCAGAAATACATGAAGGGGGAGACAGATCTTCGTGGCGGTGCAGTGATAGCCGAAATCCCCTATGCTCGCTTTTACAAAGAAATCCAATCCAGGAATATTGTGATCCTTGATGAAGAATATTTTTTGGATGAACTTGAGTTTCTGGCTGATGCGTTTGAAAATTCTGCATTGCATCAAGCTGTAGCGAAAGCTCGTGCTGAAACGGCTGAGTAAGCAGCAATTGATCTGCAGGCGAGCGGAAGTGTTTGCGCAGCAGCCGCTTCGGCACTGTCACTTAGGAACACGGATTAAATAAAACCGAAAACTTCCGTAACTGTCATTCCCGAGACGTCGGGAATCCATCTTAGTACGGATGTGGATACCTGCCTGCGCAGGTATGACAACTTTCCGGTTTTATTTAAAATTGATTCCTTAACGCCCAAACGAGCAGAAAACGCCAAAAACCCGCCATTTTTTCGGGGAGTGACTGTCACTAGAGCGGCACTGCGTTTCTGCCCTGAAAATAGGAGACGGATTTAGATGGATCAACAGGATCATTTTCATCCTCCGTGGTGCATCTTGATCCATGAAAAACTAATTTGGATTTGCTGGAAAGAGTAGGAACAATTGGTCAACATGAACCTGAGCCATTATGAAGGCGTCTTTGCTCTCTTACTTACCCCATTCCTAAGCGATGGACGTATCGACTGGAGTTGCTACGTCCAATACGTGGACTGGCAGCTAAGCCACCAACCCCACGGCCTCTTTGCCGTCTGTGGCAGTGGCGAGATGCATCGGCTTGATTTCGCAGAACGGTTGGCTCTGGCCAAGGTTGCTGTGCAGCGAGCAGGGTCCGTTCCCGTAGTGGCGACGGCGAACATCGCGGGAGATCGCACCCGCCATGCCCAGGAGATGGCACAGATGGCCGATACAGGTGTGGCGGGTCTGGTATTGGTGGTGCCGGATGGAGTAGGCAAGGAGCAACAGCAGCTCCAGGACTATCTGGCTGCATTGGCGGAGCAAGCACCCTGCCCGATTATTCTCTACGAATGGCCTGGCGTCCAGCCGTGTCACATCCCTCCTGATGTCTATAGCGCATTGGTCGCTGATTACGGGATTCGAGGCATCAAAGATACGACTTGTACGCTGGAAGGAATTCAGGCCAAAGTCGAAGCAGCACCAGAGTCCATCATCTATCAAGCCAATACACCCTTCTTGCTTGATGCATTTAATCTGGGGGCACGCGGTACAATGGCCATCACATCAACTGCCGCAGCGGATCTATCCGTCAGGCTTTGGGATGCGTTCACCCACAAACATGGCAACGCTCCCCTACACCATCAGCAGTTGGTGATGCTCGACGCCATCCTGCGCTTTGGCTACCCCGCATCGGCCAAATATCTGGCCCGGTTGCGCGGCATGCCGTTTGAGCCAACGTGTCGTACCCCTAGCAATC
Organism: Chloroflexota bacterium; assembly: GCA_039028975.1. Taxonomy (GTDB): domain Bacteria; phylum Chloroflexota; class Anaerolineae; order Caldilineales; family Caldilineaceae; genus JAHBNG01. The sequence continues at coordinate 102,638 of JBCCHB010000005.1, read as the reverse complement.
TTCCCAAAGAAGGAGCTAAGGCTATCTCTGTCTGGTGGGAAGCAATCCATGGTAAATAATTCTATGAACAGCGAAGCTGAACTCGAAGAGAAGCTCTCTGTACCGCCTCCGTATGTTCTCGATACTGTCCAGAATCTGGATAGCGATTTGCTTATCCTAGGCGTTGGTGGCAAGATGGGACCAACGTTGGCACGGATGGCCGCGCGTGCCATAGAGGCGGTCGGGTCGCCACACAAAGTCGTTGCCGTTGCGCGCTTTAGCCAACCAAATCTGCGTGACAAGCTCGAAGCGTGGGGTATTCAGACTATTGCTTGCAATCTGCTGGACCGCGCCGCGCTGGTAACCTTGCCAGAAAGTCGCAACATCATCTTTATGGCTGGGCAGAAGTTTGGCACCTCAGGTCAGCAAGCCCAGACGTGGGCTATTAACAGCCACATGCCGGCGCTGATAGCAGAGCGCTTTCTTGATGCATGCATCGTGGTCTTTTCTACGGGCAATGTCTATCCGTTAACGCCTGTCGAACAGGGTGGCTCTCTAGAAAGCGAACCACCTGAACCCGTGGGAGAATATGCCATGTCTTGTCTTGGCCGGGAGCGTATTTTTGAATATTTTTCGCGCACGAAAGGGCTGCGCTGCGCAATTATGCGGCTGAATTACGCTGTAGAGATGCGGTATGGCGTTTTGCTTGATGTGGCTACCAAAGTCCATACTGGTGAGCCAATCGATTTGACCATGGGCGCGGCCAACGTCATCTGGCAAGGTGACGCCAATGCCCAGGCCATCGGACTGTTGGATTATTGTAACTCGCCACCATTTGTCCTCAACGTGACTGGTCCAGAGACGGTTTTCGTGCGCGAATTAGCCAAACGCTTTGGTGAACTGTTTGGCCAGTCGCCAATTTTCAGTGGCGAGGAGGATCCAAACGCGTTGCTCAGCAATGCAACTGAAGCACAGCAGCTCTTCGGCTCGCCCACTGTTACGCTCGCCCAGATCATTGAATGGACCGCGGCCTGGATCGACAGCGGCAGGACAACGTTGAATAAACCGACCCACTTTGAAGCGCGTGACGGCAGATTTTAATCAAATTAGGCAGTTCCGCAAAAGTCGCACATATGGCTAGACCCGCACGGGGCGTGCTCCCTGAACGATTGTGTGTGACTTTTACACTATTGCCAAATTAGTGCCGTTTTGCGAATAACAAAAAAGAAGATAGAATAGACAAAGTCCCTCTATTACCCCCCAACGCTATCTTGTCCTATTCGATAGCCACAAAAACTTGTTCCCGTGTAGACGGGAAGCTCGTCCCCATGAAGATGGGGCTATTCTCCCTTTTCAGAATATTCCAGAGCAAGTCAGACAAGAGCCGAGACAAGACTTCTCTCGCTACTTATATAAGGATTGTGAAATGCCCATTACCACGGTTGAAGAGCTTCGTCAAGACCTGCCCATGACCCAGGCAGTAGCCTATTTTCAGACAGGCACCTATGGAGCAACCAGTAATACTGTACTGGGTACAGTTAGTGAGGCGATGATGACTGAAGCCCATCATGGCCCTGCCACACCTCTAGGACGTGCGTCTCACGTGGAGCGAGAGATTGACGCCCGTGCCAGATTGGCCCGTCTCCTCAACATTCCAGATGATGAGCTAGCCATTACCACCAACACGTCCCGCTCTATGCAGCTTGTGATCCACAGCATCGATTGGCAACCCGGCGATGAGTTTATCATGACCTCTTCAGAGCATGTCAGTACATACGGGATCTCGCATGAACTGCAGAATGAGTATGGTGTTACCGTCAAAGTCATCCCCGCAGACCAGGGCGACGATGTGCTGCTCGAAAGCCTCTCTGGAGCGCTGACTGAACGGACAAAACTCTTCTGCATCAGCCATATCTCCTCGCCCGATGGATGTTTGCTGCCGGTGAGAGAGACCGCAGACGTTTCCCATGAGTGGGGAGTGCCAGTCGTGTTGGATGTAGCCCAGACTGTCGGTCAGATTCCGGTGGACCTTGCCGCCCTAGATTGCGATTACGTGGTGGGTTCTGGCCATAAGTGGCTGCTTGGCCCCATGGGAACTGGCTTTGTGACCGTTTCGAAAAAACGACTGTCTGGATATCGACCCAACTTCATCCCCGACCGCAGCCCGTGGGCGCTGGCTGGCACATCTACGCCAGATGCCACTGCCCGATCTCGTAGTGAAATTGGCACCTACAACCATGCATTGGTGGTTGGCTTGGGCAAGGCCGCTGAAATTGCAGACAGCATTGGCTTGGATACGATTCAGTCCACAGCGGCAGGGCTGACCAAAACCCTGCGCGATGGCGTTGCCACAATGGACCGGGCACGCATCATTACGTCGCTGGAAGAGGGAAAGTATGCGGGTATCACCTCGCTGATGTTTGACGGATTTACAAAGACCGAGATGGATGCACTGGTTGGCCGTTTGTATGAAGAGCAGAAAGTAGTCGTCAAGGCCCAATGGCTAACGGCACCACCCGATCCGGTCAAGGTGGCTATGCGGATTTCTGTTGCCGCATATAATACACAGGACGAGGTGGATCGTCTCTTGACGGGTTTAGAGGAAGGTCTGAAGGAAATCTAGTGAACCAATAGGAATTCACCCATGAATGATCAAGAACTCAGGGAATCCTATCAGCGAGATGGGTATGTTGTGGTCAGAGATCTCATTGATGAGTGTGCGCTGGAACCCATACGTAACTTCATCAAGTCGAAGGTCGATGAGTACGCCCGCGAGCAATACGCGCAAGGAAAGTTGTCCTCACTCTATGAGGATGAGTCCTTTGAGCGTCGCTATGCCGCTATCTGTCAGGAGCAGGAAATTTCCCCGCGTGGCTGGCAATTTGGCTCCTTTGGTCGCGAATTCTACGATCTTTTCAACCTCCCTGGTGTTCTCCGCACCCTTGGCCTCATCCTGGGCCCCGAAGTCTCTAACCTTGGTATTCCGGTCCTAAGGACGAAACTCCCCGGCAGCGTGATCACATCGTTTCCCTGGCATCAGGACAGCCAGTATTTTGATCAATCAACGATTGGGCAGAAGGAAAAGCACACCGAAAATCTACATATGGTGACGGTGTGGATACCGCTAGTCGAAGCCACGGTCGAAAACGGCTGTTGTTGGGTTATCCCTGGTAGTCATCGCTGGGGCTTACTAGACGGAGCCAGAGGCGATGACATGAATGTACGGATGGAGGAAAATGTGGCAGCCCGGGGTACACCGGTGCCGATTCCGCTCAAGCCTGGCGGTGCGCTCTTCATGTCTAACCTTTGCGTACACACCAGCAAATTGAACACTACCCAGGAATCGCGCTGGAGCATTGATTTTCGCTATTTCCCGACACCAGAGCGGGCCGCGCTCAGCGCGGATCAACGCCGCACAGCCGAATTTGTGCATAATAAGATTGTGACGGGTGGTCATCGGGTACCCCTTATTGTGCTTACGAAGACCCATAAGCCAACCTGGGAGGAGTGGGAGGCTGAGGTTCTTAAGCAATCTACTCATAAAAACTGAACAATATGATCAATTGCGCGTTTGGTATCTGTGATTGATCGATAAAACCCTACGCCAACCGATTAGGAGGAACCATGACCGAACGCCTGATACTCTGGGGACCGCCCGTCGTAGACAGCACCCCTGAAAGCCCCGATTACGCCGAACATCTGCCAGCCTGGGTACAGAAATGCGCTGACGTCGGCATCGCCAAAATCATCGGTGGGGATCAAACTTTGGCCTTAACTGAAGCTGCCCATGATGTCGGTATTAAGGTTGACCCGTACGTCAACTACAATTCATTTCCTCGCTACGGCACAGCGAGGCTTCGGTATGGCTGGTCGGTTGATTTTATGCGTGTACCAGTGGATGATCCCACGGCTAACGACATCCTGAAGGATCATATTCCCATCTACGACAACCCCCAGGTGAGTACAAGTATTCTGCCCTTCGCCGCCAATCATCCTGAATACCGCAGCCTGACCCGCAGCCGAGCCTACACCCTCAATCCTGGGGAAGATGTCTACCTTAGCCCCGCATTTCCTGAAGTGCGGACCCATCAGGTCCAAAACTTTCTAGACACCTTAGCGGCTACCCAGGGCGATGGGATTCAGGTTGAGTTCGTGCTGGGCAACGAGGATGAAAATGGCGTAGTCCCCTATGGCTATGAAGATCGTGTAGTGGCTGAGTTTCGGGAAAAGACAGGGAAGGATGCATTTGCCTTGTCCAATGACGATCCCGAGTGGATGCAGTTCCGAGCCGATTACGTTACGCTCTTCCTTTCTGAGTTGCGGGCTGCGGTCAAAGAGGCATCAGCAGATGCCGTCTTTTCCACAACCATGATTACAGGCGAGCCTGACGATTACCTCAAGTTACTTCACGACTGGCCAGCCTGGATTGAGCAGGGGCTGCTCGACGAACTCTATATTTGGTTCCGAACCGACTCGGACTTGACCAAGCTGGAAAGACAGATCCGCCATACTGTAGAAGTGGCCAACGGCCGCGTACCGGTCATCGCCGAATTATCAGCTTATCATCCAGGCAGCTTTCAGGACCCTGAACTTATGTTAAGAGCAGGGCAAATCGTGATGGAGAATGGTGCAGACGGCGTGGGGATTTATCGCAGCCATGCAGTCGAGCAATTGAATTTATGGCCAGTATTAGAAAAGTTAGGGAAGCTGTAGTAGAGTTTCGTTCCTATTACACAAGGCGTAAGTAACTATGTTTTACCAACCGACTACCATGAATTAGGCAGACCACCAACCAATTTGAGTCAGTGATTTTGCTGCCTCACCAAACCATGTAAAAGGAGATAATGATGGTTAGAATGTCGTACCGATCACTTGGGACTTTGCTTGTAAGTAGCATGTTGTTAATTGCCTTATCGCTAGGCTGTGCAGCTCCAGTTGCGGACACAGGAGGGACCGCTGCCAGCGAAGAAATGGCTGATGAAGCCATGATGGAAGAAGGTTACCCAGATGAAATGGTTGTCGGAATGGGCGCTCTTCCCGTAACGCTGGTCGGAAATACAATTCCTTCGCTTCAGTCGCGCATCTTCTCAACGCTCATGTACGAAACCTTAGCCGTCCTGAATGAAGAGACGGGGGCTGTTGAGCCGAATCTGCTAGAGTCAATGGAATTGGTTGATGATACAACTGTGCGCATTGTCATCAAGGAAGGCATGGAATTCCACAATGGTGAACAGCTCAGCGCACCCGGGTTAGCCAAAAGCTTTGAACTGCTCCAAAATGCCGAGCCGCAGAAATTTACCTGGTCTTTCCGACAGCTAAATGACTACGATTCCTATGAAGTCATCGATGACTACACCATGGAGTTCAAGCTCGTCAAGCCAGTCGATGTTTGGGCCAACCTCTTTGCCAACCACATGCCCCTGGCACCGGACCACTTAGAGGCTGTTGGTCTTGATGGCTATATTGAAGAGCCAGTAGGCATGGGACCCTATAAGTTTGCTTCTTGGGAGCGGGACAATTTTATCAGTTTGGAACGCTGGGAAGAGTATCCTGGTGAGAAGCCAGTGATCAGCAAAGTGACCTTCCGCCACATGCCCGAATCTGCCGTGCGCGTTGCCGCGCTGCAGACAGGCGAAATTCACGTTGCTGCTCATGTAGCACCTGATCAGGTTGAGACCCTGACCGCAGAAGGCTTTGGTCTATTTGCTGGCGACAGTATGCAGAGCATGTATGTCGGCCTAGATATCTGGGGCGAGTCCGAACCAATGACGGATGTGCGCGTGCGCCAAGCCATGCTCTATGCCATCGATCTGGAAGGGATGTGGCAAAGCATCGCAGGTGGTTATGGCACTATGCTCGACTGTCAGATTGTGGCGCCAGGCGGCTTCGGCTACAACCCAGATATCGCACGCTATCCCTATGACCCAGAGAAGGCCAAAGAGTTACTAGCCGAAGCGGGCTATCCAGATGGCTTTACAGTCGATGGGTCAGCCACCGCTGGCCGTTACTTCCGAGACCAACCGTTTATGGAAGCTGTCACGGCCCAGTGGGCCGCTGTTGGTATCGAAGTCAACATGGAATTTATGGAATCTTCAGTCTGGCTCCAGAACTTGATCGATCAGACCCTGCCCCCCATCATGAACATTGGTCTGAACTGGTATCTGCTTGACAACAATTCATCCATGTGGACCGCTGTTAAGGGTGATGCCGCAGCCGACCCAGACTTTGTTGAACGAGTCAATGCCAAAAAAGGGATTGTCGATCCGGTTGAGCGGGAAGCTGTAGTCCAGGAAATCGCCGCATATTCCTGCGAGAACGCCCAAGCCATCTACGCGTACACCATTCCCGCCCTCTACGCATTGGCGCCCAATTTGCCTGAGCTGAGCTTCAACAAGTCTTTTGAAATGCACATTCCGAGTGAGTAGACATGATAGGGTGAGGGGTGATAAGGTGAGCAGGGGACTCGGCCGACGAGATCACTCTTTCACCCACTCACCTTATCACCCCCTCTCTTCTTAACATGCAAGCTTTTATCATTCGCCGACTAATTCAGGCGATATTTGTCATATTCCTAGTCGTAACGCTGGTCTTTTTCCTGATTCGGGTCTCGGGCGACCCAGCCAGCCTGGGCGTCAATCTGGATCCGAATCGGGATAGGGCAGAGATCGAGGCCGAATATCAGGAGATCCGTCAGAAGATGGGGCTGGACAAGCCGCTTTACGTCCAATATCTGGTCTTTTGGCAACGGACACTTCAGCTAGATTTTGGCTATTCGTTCCGCTACGGCGTCCCAGTGACCACGGTCGTCTTTGAGCGTCTGCCTAACAGCCTACGGCTTGGTGCCGCGGCCGCTGTACTGGGCATCTTGGTGGGGTTGCCGTTGGGTATCATTGCTGCGCTCAAACGGGGGACGATCATCGACACCGCCGCGACAACGGGGGCTGTGTTGGGCATCGTTATTCCTCAATTCTTTCTCGCTATCATTCTGATCATGATCTTTTCGGTCTCCTTGCGCTGGTTGCCCACATCTGGCACTGGAACATGGAGGCATCTGATTCTTCCCGCGGTAACCCTCTCCACTGGACTGATGGCCACTGTGGCCCGTATCGGCAGATCGGGTATGCTGGAGGCCATGAACCAGGACTATATCCGTACCGCCCGTGCCAAAGGGCTGGCCGAACGCGGTGTCATCTTTGGACACGCTCTACGGAATGGCAGTATGTCCATTATTACCGTCACCCTCTCTGCATTACCCCATCTGATCGGCACTGTAGTCATCGTGGAGGTTGTCTTTGCTTGGCCTGGCGTAGGCAACTTGCTGGCCCAGGCAGTCATGGCCCGGGATTATCCGGTTGTCTTTCTTGATGTGATTCTTTTCTCCATATTGACGGTTTTCACCTTTCTCTTATTGGATCTTGCCTATATGGTTGTGGATCCGCGGATTCGGCATCGTTAGGTATAGTTCGCCAGAAAGGTTTTGTCCCGTCTTTTGTCAGTTACACAGGTTCCCTCGGAGAAGGCACAGAGCGACACAACGTAACCTTCGGTTGCAAGTAAACGGTAAACGGTAGGTCAGTAATCAGTGACACGTGCCAACATCTTCGCGAACGGTGCAGTTTGTACCCATTCGTAACACAGAGAAATGCTTCAAAGAGAGAAGAGAGTCTCAGTGAATCTCTGTGTGCTCCCGGCCAGCAGGAGGGCGTCAGTGAACCCCTCTGTTATCGCTACTTAGGATCGAGAATTTAATAAAACATAATGGAAGATCTCTCGAGTACTCGAGATGACAGGACCGAACTTTAGGGTTTTATTTGATCTTGATTCCTTAGGATCGAGAATTTAATAAAACCAAATGAGAGATCTCTCGGGTACTCGAGATGACAGCAGCGAAGTTTTGGGTTTTATTTGATCCTGATTCCTTAGCGTAATCTGCGGTGTACGCTGGGATCCCAAAAAGAGAGGACATACCCCTGATGACGGGTACAAGGATTTTCCTGGCTACCTGTATAGTGGGACAAAATACGTGGCTAACAAAGTGAATCAGCTCCAAACAGATTTCTCTGCTAAAGGACAACCGAGCGACAGAGGGTTGAACTATTGGAAACATCGCCAAGGCATCATTGGTGGTCTTCTTCTGGTGCTCTTTGCGCTCATGGCGCTCTTTGGCCAGTGGCTTGCGCCCCACGACCCTGTTGCCCCTGACTTTTCCGCGGCGCTGGCCAAACCAATTTGGCTTGATCCAGCGGAAGGTGCTGGATTGATGGGCAAAGATAATTTAGGACGCGACGTCTTTAGCCGTGTATTGGTTGGCGCGCAAATCTCTCTTTTTGTGGGATCGGCAGCCGTGCTTATCGGCTTAGTGATCGGGATTACCCTTGGATTGATTGCAGGCTATCGAGGCGGATTGATGGGTGACATCATCATGCGCGTTGCCGATACGCAGACCGCTGTGCCCTTTCTTGTGCTTTTAATCGCCGCGGTCGCTTTCGTGGGCAGCGGGATCTTCAACATTATTCTTTTTCTTGGCATTGGCGCGTGGGTTGGCTTTGCTCGATTGGTACGTGGTGAGGTCTTGAGCATCCGAGAGCGAGACTATGTGGAAGCTGCACGAGCCTTGGGTGCTGGCGATGCTCGGATCATGTTTCGTCACATTCTGCCGAATGCAGTAGCGCCAGTCATCGTCGCCGCGACCCTCTCGTTTGGCTCCATGATTCTGACTGAATCTGCTCTCAGCTTTTTGGGGCTGGGCGTCTCTTCTTTGGTCCCTACCTGGGGCAAGATGGTCGCAGATGCCCGTGATTATATTTCAACAGGCTGGTACCTCAGCGTTTTCCCTGCTTTGGCAATTATGTTGGTTGTTCTCGGCGCTAATTTACTAGGAGATTGGCTACGTGACACCATGGATCCGCGACTGCGTGGTCGGCAAGATTAAGTGAAAATTTCTCAAAAAGATAAGGATTGGATGAGGGCCATGGTAGTCCCTAACGGCTCTCACATCAACAAAAAATTGTGGATGTTGGGTTCAACCAGTTTGCCTGTACGGCCGAAGGCCCCTAGATTTTGCCGGAGCCGTTTCGGGCCGCCGACCTACACCCAGCGGGTACCCGACCAGCGAAGGCGAAATCTAACTAGTACATAGCGGCTCAAATAAACCAATAGTTAGGATGCCCATATTTCTACGCCAAATAGATGTGTCTAACCCTAGGCTCATTTAGGCCATCGTGTACTAGTCTTATGTAGCAGGTGACATTTTATCATAAGTTGAATTCGCCAGAAGTATCTTTGGATGTGATTGTCACCTGGAACTTAGGGTGAATTCCAGAATTGGGGTAAATTGTTCTATCACTCTGAACGCGTCATTCTGATCGGGTTAACCAGTCTGATTTCAAGGCCCCTTCAGGATAGCGAAGAATCTCTGCTTACATTGCTCCCTAATTTAGGATGCACCCAGGAGTGATTGTCACCCTATACTCAGCTCCGTTTGAAAACACGAGTTTGGTCTCTCAGGTAGAGGGAGCGGAAAACTCCTGTTTTCAAAGCGACCGCAGTATAAATTTAAGGATCATTCACCAGATAACAGGCAACTCTGTGGTTGCCCGTAGCCGGAAGTAATTCAGGGCTCATCTCACGGCAGTGATCCATCACGTGCGGGCATCGTGAAGCAAAATAACAGCCTGGTGGTGTATGTATCGGGCTGGGGACTTCACCGTCTAGTTGAATTGGCTGGATGCCGTCTTGATCCCAGCGGGCTTTGGGAATGGCCGAGAGCAACGCTTGTGTATAGGGGTGTTGAGGGTGATCAAACAACTCCTGGGTCGGCGCAATTTCGACAATCTTGCCTAGATACATGACCGCAACGTTTTCGCTGATGTAGCGCACAACCCGCAAATCATGGGAGATAAAGAGGTAGGTCAGGTTAAGGCGTTCTTGGAGGTCGCGCAGCAGGTTAATGACCTGGGCTTGAATAGAGACATCCAGCGCGGAAACAGGTTCATCAGCCACCACAAAGACCGGGTCCGTCGCCAAGGCTCGGGCAATGCCAACTCGTTGTCGCTGACCGCCGCTAAACTCATGGGGATAGCGGTTTTCATAGCTTGGATCCAATCCCACCAGTTGTAGAAGGTTGGCCACTTGTTCTCGTCGTTCAGACTCATTTGTCATGCCGGAAAGCAGGAGTGGCTCACCGATGGTATAGCCAATGGAACGTCGGGGATCCAGCGAGGCATAGGGATCTTGAAAGATAATCTGCAGATCCCTACGGATTTGGCGCAGCTCTCGGTCGTTCATCTGACATAGGTCTTCTCCTCTGAAGCGGACTGCACCTGCGGTTGGGCGATGTAGCTGCAGCGTAGCCCGACCCAGAGTAGATTTTCCACACCCAGATTCACCTACCAACCCTAAGGCTTGCCCAGAATGGACTGCAAAATCTACGTCGTCAACCGCCTTTACCGTTGCTCTCCCTTGCCAAGGGAGTAAGCCCAATCGCGGCCCAGGAAAATGCATCTTGAGGCCCTCTACTTGAATCAACGTCTCTCCGTCGCTGCCTCTAGCCATGTGAATCCTCCCGTTGGAGACTGGCTTTCCCCCCAGAAACCTTGTCGGCATGCCAACATGCTGCACTATGCCCAGCACCAACACTTTCCAAAGAAGGAATCTCCGCTTGACATTGTTCAGTTTGCCAAAGGCATCGTGGATGAAAGGTACAACCAGTTGGCAACTGGATCAGATCGGGCGGAAGGCCAGAAATCGCCTCCAAAGGCTGGGCTTTGTTACGGTGTAAATCTAGCGTAGAATTTAACAAGCCAATGGTATAAGGGTGCTGAGGAGCTTTAAAGACTGCTTCCGTTGGGCCACTTTCAATTGCCCGCCCCGCATACATCACCACGACACGATCACATGTTTCGGCTACCACACCAACGTCGTGTGTAATCAAGATGACTCCTGCCCCTGATTCGCGGCGTAGCTGTAGCATCAAGTCTAGAATCTGACGTTGGATGGTTACATCAAGCGCCGTGGTTGGTTCATCAGCGACAAGAACCTTTGGGTTGCAGGAGAGAGCGATCGCGATCATCACGCGTTGGCGCATACCGCCTGAAAACTCGTGCGGATAGGCGTCCATTCGTTCTTCTGGCGAGGGAATGCCCACCATCTCTAACAGCTTTAGGGTACGTTCCCGGGCTACTTGGGCAGATAATCCTAAATGGGTCTGCAGTGGCTCCATGATCTGTCTGCCAACCTTCATGGTCGGGTCAAGCGCTGCCAGAGCATCCTGAAAAATCATGGCAACTTCAGGGCCACGTAAGCTGCGCACTTGGCGCTCATTGAGCGGAACAATGTCTCGCCCATTGAGTCTAATCTCGCCGTCAACTATCTTACCCTGCGTTGGTAGAAGGCGTATGATCGAGAGTGCAGCGGTGGATTTCCCACAGCCAGACTCGCCCACGATGCCCACCATTTCCCCTGCTTCAACAGTAAATGATAGCCCATCTACGGCTTGGACCACCCCGTCTTGGGTAAAGAACTGAGTTTTTAGACCCTCAACTTCTAATACTTTTTCTGTCACATCAAAACCTTTGATTGACGATTGTTGATTGACGATTGTAGATTGACCGACCCACCGACCACCGACCCACCGATTACCGACCACCGACCACCGATTACCGGCCTACCGAATACCGACGCACCGATTACCGACGCACCGATTACCGACCTACCGTTCTCGAATTCGCGGATTCAGCGCATCATTCAACGCGTCACCGACAAAGACAAAGGCTAGAATGATGAGTGCCAGCGTTAGACCAGGCATGGCCACTAAATGAGAGTCGGAGCGCCAGGTAGCCATACCTGTAAAGATAAGGTTTCCCAGACTGGCACCAGGTGGCTGAATGCCGATGCCCAAGAAGCTAAGCGCCGATTCAGCCAACATCACCCGTCCCATCCCGCTTGATATCTGGACAATGACTTGTCCCAAGACGTTGGGCGCTAGATGTCGCGTCGTAATCCACAAGGGAGATGCACCAATGGCGCGTTGAGCTTGAATGAATTCTTGTTCGCGTAGTGATAGAACTTGCCCACGCACCAAGCGACCAAGAGGTGCCCACCAGACAAAGGACAAACAGAGAAAGACAACGGTATAATCTAAAACAATGGTATCTTGTAAAAATTCCCATTGGGTCGATTCATAGAGGGCGGTACTGGTGCCTTCAATAATCGGTTTTGTCACCACAGTTACAAATGCTGCCAACCAGAGCGCGGGAAAGTTTAGCAGACCGTCCATCAACCACACAACCGCCGTATCAACCCAGCCACCGATAAGCGGGCCAATTGAACCAACCATTACACCCATAATCGCCACGGCTAGGGATACGACAAACCCCATCAGAACCGCTGTCCGAATGCCCATGATAACCCGGCTAAAGAGATCGCGTCCCAGGGCATCTGTACCCATTAAGTGCAACGCGGAAGGGCCTTCACGGATGTGTTCCCAATCTTGATCGGCATAATCATACGGCGCGATCCAAGGAGCCAAGATGGCTACCAATATGATGAGGCCAACCACGATCAAACCAAAGACACCAGCCCTATTTTGCCGAAATGTGCGGAACGCATCGCTCCACAAACTACGGGGTTTGCTCGTTCTAAATTGAGAGGTCGGGGCAACGGCTACACCGCTGAAACCCTCCGTCATAGGAGACTCCTTCTATACATTCACCCGCACCCGTGGGTCTAAAACGCCATACAAGACATCAACCACCAGATTCATCACCACAACTATGGCCCCACTAACGAGCGTAGTCGCCGCGACAGTTTGGATGTCACCGCTCTGAAAAGCCGAAACAGCCACGTCACCAAAGCCATTGATACCAAATACGGTCTCAATAAAGATTGATCCACTAAGCAGACGTCCTGTCGTTAGGCCCAACACGGTTAAGACTGGGGTCATCGCGTTCTTAACCACATGCTTGCTGACGACCATGGACTCATTAAGGCCCCTGGCTCGGGCCGCTCGAACATAGTCTTGCGCTAACACATCGATGACAGCGGCACGGGTAAAACGAACTACCCCCAATAGTGGGCCTGCCGCCAATACCGCCGCGGGCAATAGCGTTTCTCGGCTAAAGAGGCCATGCCAACCAAAGCCCGTTGTAGGCAAGATTTTGAGTTGCGATACCAATACCACCAAGGCAATTGGTGCCAGAACAAACGGGGGGATTGAGGAAATCGTCGTCGTGCCAGTGACAATAAAAAAGTCTAGAAAACGATTGCGATAGACGGCTGCAAAGACGCCCAGGGGGATACCCACAATTGTTAATAAGAAGAGGGCCGCCAAACCGAGTTGTAAGGAGATGGGTAAGGTTGTAATTATCATGCGAGCGATATCGGGCGTACCCGGTAAAGCATATGAGACGCCAAAGTCCCCCCGCAATGCGTTCAAGATGAATTTCGTATAGCGAGTCCAGATCGGCTGGTCAAGCCCTAAGTTTTTCTGAATCGCTGCGTATAGTTCAGCATCAAAGACGTTGTCGTTAATCCGTAAAGTCATCTCCATGGCCATATCCGCTGCACCATATTGCCCCAGCAGAAAAACAAAGGCTGTGACAAATATGAGTAGCGGTACCATAATCAAGATGCGGCGGATGATGTAGGCGAGCATGGTAAAACTCTCTGATTGACGGTTGACGATTTGAGATTACCTTCTGAGATAATCTCTGCTAATTGATAAATTTGCCAGCCAGCTAGCGTAAATCGTCAATCCTCTTACTCTCGTTCCGCGATCCACCATTCTTCAATATTCAGTGGCTTCCCTTGCCCAGCATTTAAGTACCAGTCAAAGTCACCTTGTACCCAAGGGGCAATGAGATAGTAGGCCACTGGCAAACCATAATCGAGTGAGTAGACCTCATCATTCCACATTTGGCTGATTTCCTGCACGAGCTGACAGCGCTCATCTGCATCTTGTGAAGCCATGGCCATTGTAATTTTTTCCTTCAGCTCGGGAACGTACGATGTGCCAATGAAGGGAATATTTTCACCTTCACCCCACGGCTCATCCGGCATCAAAAAGATCATATTTTGCAGGGTATCGGTGAGATCGGCGAACCAAGGCTGTTGGCCATTAAACCACATGTGGATGGGGAAAGGTGGGTCGTTACGGTTGGGAATCTGCTCGGTGTGGATCGAAATATTGGTCATGCCCAGATTATCTTCCAGCATTTTGGCCGTGGCCTCAATCTGCGGAAGCTCAGCCGCATTGCGGGCATGGATATTGATCTCCATGTCGGCAGCACCTGCCCCATATTTCGATTGGGCTAATTCTGCTTTGGCTTGTTCGGGATCAAAGGCCAACGCGGTTACCGCAGCCGTCTCTTCTACACAGTGAGGAACGGCTGGATTGCGATGCATCAACGCTCGCTCAAACAATGTGCGCTCGGCTCCCGCATTCAAAATGCTGACGATGGCGTCTTTATTGATGGCCATTGAGAATGCCCGGCGTACGTGGACATCATCCAATGGTGGATTGGGCGTGATCCAAAGTTGATGGACGACCCATGTTGGAATCTCATAGAGCGTGCTATTCAGGTAAGGATCATCAAAGGCTTGTCGAGCTACATCGCCCGTCAGAGGGAAGGCGACCATATCAAATTCTTGGTTGGCAAAGGCAGTCAAAATTGTATTGGGATCATCACTGACGGCAAGGACGGTGATCTTTTCCAGATTTCCAGCAGGGCCAAAGTAGCTTTCGTTCGGCGCCATCACATAGCGGTCTCCAGGGCTGGCCTCTACAATTTTATACTGACCAGAGTACGCCGCGTTTGTGGTCCAAAAATCTAACACGTCATACTCCGTTTCGTTGGCTGCCCAAATGTCTTCCGGTTTGACAACCGCAAAACCAGCCGCTAAGCGGACAATAAAGTTGGCGGCTGGGGCCTCGAAGTGAATCTCGAGTGTCTGATCGTCAATGACTTTTACCCCTTCAATGTCACCGACTTCGCCGGTACCATATTGATCATAGGGTATCGTGTCAACAAATTCGTTAAACCCCACGATATCCGAGTACATGCGTTTGCCAGTGCCGAAGTTATCGCGGAATCCGCGGGCCTCACCGTGGGTCATCATAGCCATATACCCCCAGTTCAAAGCCACATCTTCTGCTGTAATGGGGCTTCCGTCCGAATAGGTCGCATCTGGGCGCAAACGGAACGTATAAACGGTAAAGTCATCATTCGCTTCCCAGGATTCGGCCAAGCTCTTTTCAGGAATGGGGTTGCCAGCCGTGTCACCTGCTACAAGTGGTACCCACAATAGTGAATGAAAGGACCATGTGCCGCGACGTGCCGGGTCAAGGCGAGCCATCTCTCCGCCAGATGCGCCGGCAAAGAATTGTGCCGCAACCGTTAATTCTTGTGCTTCGGCTCGCACTGGTTCTGCATTAGAGGCCGCTTGGCTGGCGTCGGCATCCCCGCCACCCGCAGCATCCGATGCTCCGCTTGGCCCGGCACCACCACAAGCGCTGACAACCAAACTCAGAACAATCAGTACGATAAACACCATATACAATTTGCGAGACGTCATACTTTTCCTGCTATTCCTTTCGTGATCCATTGTGATGGTGCTTTGCACCCGTTTCACGATCACTTGTGTGAAAGTACTCGCTTCATCCAGCACGGCTCACAATTGAGTCTTACAGGCTGTCCACGAGCGTTTAGCGTCCGTCGTAGCCACTAACGGACGGTGGCTTTTAGGCGAAAGCCAACCGTAACGCTTCTTGTTCAATATTCTCGCTGGCGTTGAAATCTCTGTCTCGGATGGTTCCGCAACCAGCACATGCCCACCGTCTATCCGACAAGACAAGTTGGTCGTTTTTGTGTCCACAATCACTACAAAGTTTAGATGAAGCGTAGAAGCGACCAACTTTCTGGGCCTTGCCACCGAACCATTTGCATTTGTACTCAAGCTGTCGAACGACTTCGCCCATGGCTGCGTCAGCGACAGACAGAGCCAGTCTGCGGTTGCGAATCATGCCCTTAACATGTAGATCCTCAATGCCTATGAGTGCATAGGTCTTAGCAATTTTGTGCGTCATCTTGTGGATGATATCCGCTCTGCGATTTGCAACTCGGGCATGCAGCTTTTGCAGCTTGGCTTTAGCCTTATGCCATCGATTGCTGCCCTGCTGTCGCCGCGCCAGTTGGCGATTGAGCTTCTTGAGCTTGCGCAATTCGGAGCGGAGAACTTTTTGGTTCTCAAAGATCGTACCGTCCGATAATGTAGCAAGCGTCTTGAGGCCCAGGTCAATTCCAACGGACTCAAGGGAGTGCTTGACAGGCTCTGCCTTCTCCATCTTTATGACAATTGAGATGTACCAGTGTCCGGCGTAAAACGAAACCGTTCCTGACATAATCTTGCCATCAAATCTCAGGGGTTCAACCATGTTGACTAGCGTCTTGAGTTTAGGCAATTTAAGGGTATGCCCATCAACTCGAAACTTATCGTTGTTCACCTTGAATGATGGTTTGCTGCGCTTGCGGGACTTGAACCGAGGATAGCCAACCTTGTCAGATCGTTTTCCCGTCACGCTGTCAAAGAAGTTCTTGAACGCCCTGCCTAAGTCGCTAAATGCACCTTCCGCAACATCCTTCGGTACTTCCATCACGAATGGGCATTCCTCCCGTTTGACTACGTTGAACTCCTTCCTGAGAGACAATGCAGTCGGTTTTAATCCAGCCTCATACTCGGTTTTCCACTGAGCCAATCCACGGTTGAAGACGAACCGAGCTACGCCAGCGCACCGCCAAAGAAACTCTTCTTGCTCCGCTGTTGGGTTAATTCGTATCTTGTGTGCCTTTATCATTTTCTAGTGCCTTATCAAGAGCCTTTTTATAATTCCTTAGCCCGTACAGCCTTGCAGAAATACAATGAACTATCGCCAGCATATCTTGGCGCATTTCCTCTTGAGGGCTAAGACTCTCAATATTCATCTTGCTATCGCTAAATGCTCATCATTGTAGACTCGTCTATTCGTTGGCGTTCGACTTGGTATTCGCTTCCTATCACGGTCCCACTTCTGCAATGTCTTTACTGCTATACCTGTTATTTTTGAAAACTTGGCAACATTACAAGTGTTCATAAAAATCACTTTGTCACATATTTTAACATAAATCAAGCGTCTAGCTTATTCCTCCTTTGTGATGAAGTCAAACTGCATTGTTTAAAGCCTGAAGCGGACAAGCCACAAGAGTAGCCACGAAGAAGTGAAGGAAGACGAAGAAGCGAAAGAAGACGAAGAAGCGAAAGAAGATTACCTTCATCTTGAGGGTCACGGATTCGTCCACATGTAACAGTATCGCAAGTGACTGCTGCGCAAACACGGATGAAACGATGGCCAACACCCAGAACCTCACTATACTGCGGTCGTTTTGAAAACAGGAGTTTTCCGATGCTCTACTAGAGTGACCAAACTCTTGTTTTCAAACGGAGCTGAGTATAGGTCTAGAAATGCGTGCTGCTGTCAAGGCAGCATCAACAGGGGAGCCATACTATTCTTGATTTTCGAATATGGTAACGATACCATAAGGATACCAGTTAACGGTGAATATCCAAAATGTAATTAGTAGACCGCAATAGGAATGACATCAACAGAGCCGACTCTGGACTAAGCGACCAATCCCCGTCTTCACGGGGACAAGCTGAATTCTCCCCTTACACATCATACTCCCTTACATCAAAGATATCCCGTAGCGTATCCCCAAAAAAGTTAATGCTCAATACGGTGATCGTTATGGCTGCGCCGGGAAAAACAGCCAGCCACCATGCTTGCGAGAAGAAGCTGCGGGCATCGTTCAGAATCAACCCCCAGGTTGGCGTGGTAGGTTCGACGCCGACACCAAGGAAGGAGAGGCCAGCCTCCGCTAAGATCGCCGCGGAGACGCTGACGGTGGCTTGCACGATGATGGGCGCAACCGCATTGGGCAAGATATGTCGAAACATGATCCGCCAGTCAGAGGCACCTGTGGCACGGGAAGCTGTGACGAAGTCTTGGGTACGCAAGGTTAAGACCATGCCGCGGACGATGCGGGCAAAATCATCCAAAAAAGCTAGGGTAATGGCCAGAATCACGTTGAGCAGCCCTGCCCCAAAGACAGCCACCAGGTAGACGGCAATGATAAAGTTGGGAAAGGCCCACTGTAGGTCAATATAGCGCATGATGATGGTGTCAACCCAGCCGCCGTAATAGCCAGAGAGCACACCCATAATCACGCCTAGAATCATGGAAAGTATAACGGTAGAGAAACCGACAAAGAGGGAGATCCGTGCGCCAGTGACGATACGGCTGAAGAGATCTCGCGATAGATCGTCAGTCCCCATCCAGTGAGTGCCAGAAGGTGCCTCTAAGAATTCGTAGTCTTGGGCGCTAGGGTCATAGGGCACAACGGTAGGACCAAAAATGGCCGTTAAGATGATCAGGCAGATCACGGCTAAGCTGATGGTTGCGGGGACGCTCCGAAAGACCAGCCGCAACCATTGCCACTGGGAGCGTTCTTGAACTACGTCATTGGCAGATGAGTCAAGGCTGAGTTGAAGAGATTGAGCCATAGAAGTCAGGTAGGTCGGTGGTCGGTGAGTCAGTAATCGGTAGGTCGGTATTTGGTAGGTCGGTATTCGGTAGATTCGGTAGTCCCTCTTTTGCAAACTTGCCTACTTGCTCCCCTGCAAACTTGCCCACTTCCTACTCATACCGAATGCGCGGGTCAATGAAGGTGTAAAGCACATCAACGGCCAGATTGGTAAAGACGAAAATGGTGGAGACGAGCAGAATAGCCCCCTGCACAACTGGGTAATCCCGATTGAGGATGCCCTGGATCAGCACCCGGCCAAGTCCTTTAATGACAAAGACGTTTTCTATGATTACGGTGCCGGACATAAGCAGGGCAAAAGCGATGCCAATGACAGTAACGACAGGGATGAGTGCATTGCGCAGCGCATGGCGGGAGACGACAATCCGTTCTCTTAACCCCTTTGCGCGAGCCACTTTGATGTAATCCGAGTTAAGCACTTCGAGCATGGCCGAACGGGTCATGCGGGCAATGATTGCCGAGAAGGCAGTTCCCGTAGCGATGGCAGGCAGAATCAGACGCTCCAACCAAGGCCAGAACCCTTCGGAGAGAGGTTTGTAGCCAATGGCAGGCAGCCAGTTGAGGTTAACGGCGAAGATTAGGATCAGCAGGATGGCTAGCCAAAAGCCAGGCATACTCAAACCCAGAAAGGCAATGAGCGTGAAGAAGTGATCCCAAATCGAGTTCTTGCGCAACGCCGAGATGATGCCTGCGGGTAAGGCTATCGCCAGCGCGACCAATGCCGATAGCCCAGCCAGCGATAACGTTCTCGGTAGCGCCTCTCCAATGATGCGGCTGACAGAGACATTGCTGCCGTAAATAGATGACCCCAGATCACCTCGCAACAGGTTGCCCATCCAGATAACATATTGAACGTAGACCGGTTCATCCAGCCCCATCTTGGCGCGCAAAACTTCAGCCATCTCTGGGTCAGCCTCATTGAGCATGGCTGCAAAGGGATCGCCTGGTACAGCCCGCAGCATAAAGAAAACCAACGTAGCCACGCCGAGAATTACGAGAATTGCACCGAGTACGCGGCGGATTAAGTATGTGGTCATATTAAAGATGACAGGATGAGGAAGATGAATAAGATGATTGAGATGACAAGATGGCTCGGAACGCCCGAGCATCTTATTCATCCGCTCACCTCAATCATCTTGTCATGGCTAAGCCAGCGTAATCCGATCCATATCCACCAACCCTGGAATCCGACTCTCCTCTGGGAAGTTGATGTCAGTTCGGAAGATGAAATTGAAGACTGGATGGTGAGTGAAACAGAAGGCTACCTTATCAGATGTAATCTTATTGGCTTGCTGTACTAACTCTTTGCGTTTTTCCAGATCAGATTCGACCCTTTGGGCCTGAACAAGCTCATCCACCTCTGGATCCGCGAAGTAGCCAAAGGGCATATCACCTGGGCGAGCGGGGCCATTAAACTTGGAGTCGCTCATCATGAAGTCTACCAAGGCATCATCGGGATCGTAATCTCCACCAGATCCGAGCCGCATCAGTTCGTAATCCATGGCCCGAGAACGCTCGATGAGGACTGTGAAGTCGTTGATGTCTAGCTCAATGTTGAGGCCAATGTTCTTCTTGAGCATATCGGCGATGATTTCGCCTTCGCGCTTGCCACCAGGTGTAGTGAGCAACTTAAGAGTGGGTAGCCCCTCTCCTTCTGGGAAGCCAGCGTCGGCCAGCAGTTGCTTGGCTGCATCCAGATCAAAGGTCTGGTTGCTAACTGAGTTAATCTCTGTGTCGAAGAAGAACTTCATTGCTGGGTTGACGCTACCGTAGCCAACAGCGCCGCGGCCAAAGAGTGCCCGCTTGATGAAGTCTTCGCGGTCAAAGGCTTTGGCAATGGCGAGGCGAACCTTGAATCCATTCTGCTCCATGAGTTCATCCACAGATAGGCTGTAATCTTCCACCTTAAAGGGATCGATGTGAGGATTCATGGAAAGGTATTGGAAGCCTGGCCCATCAACAGTTGAAACCACAATGTCTGGGTTGGATTCAAAGCGATCAATCAGTTCTGCTGGTGCGCCATTACCACCAATTAAATGGATATCACCCGCCTCAATAGCGGCTGCCAGTGGCTCGGGTTCGGGGATCGGTATGATGGTGATCTTGTCTAGCTTGGGACGTTCTGGATCATAGTAGGTTTCATTCTTCTCAAGAACTAGACTCTGACCTAGTTCATGAGAGGTAACCTTAAATGGCCCAGTCCCAACCGGGGTAAGCGCATACTGCTCTAGCCCCATCTCTTCAATGGCTTTCTGGCTCACAATGGTCATGGCGCGACCGCTAGACCGCTCCAATGTCTTGACCAGGAAGGACGCCTGGGGTTTGTCCATAATAAACTTGACAGTTAGATCGTCAATCTTCTCCAAATCGATCACATTAGCCAAAACGCTAGAGTGGACGGACTGCTCGGGATCTTTGGAGCGATTGAAGGTATAGAGAACATCATCCGCGGTGAATGGAGTCCCATCATGCCACGTTACGCCTTCTTTTAGCGTAAATGTCCACTCTAAGCCATCTTCAGACGGTTCCCACGACTCAGCCAGATCACCCTCGGCAATCAACTCGGGCGTAATGTGCATGAGGCCACCCAGCACGTTGGAGGTCACCTGGAACTGAAGCACTTGCCCGATTTGCGCTGGATCCAAGGTAGTAATTTCAGCTGTACCGCCCCAACCAGCAACAATTTCACCGCCCGTCGCCCCAGCCGCAGGTTGCTCAGCAGTTTCTGTTGATCCTTCAGCATCTGCACCGCCTGTCGGTGCTGCGCAACCAACCAAAACGTTGGTCAGGCTCAACATTCCTGCAGCAGCCATTAGGCGCAGAACCGCCCTGCGGCCCATTTTTGGCCCACTTAGCTCCTTTTTGGTCAGACCAAATAAGGGATCTTGAGAATCAAAATCATAAGCTTCTTGGTACTCTTGCTGAGCGCGTTTGAGCATTTCTTCGGGAATGTCATTTGAAGAGTGGGATTTCTGTTGTTTTGGATCTGTCGCCATGGGATAGCTCCTATTGCTGATATTTGTATTGTATGCAGCTGCACTGGGTGAAACTTGCCCAACTACATGAGGATGCAGAATGTTCTGTCAACACTGACAAAAGCAACCATAATAATGAGTAGACAGCAAATAATAAGGTGAACATTCTCTCGTTCAATGCGTGTTGATTTTAGAGAATGGTCCCAATATTCTACAGTCTACTGATAAAACATTAGGGAGCAAAAAGAGGAAACTGCGGCTACTTGCAGCATAAGTCTGTAGGGTATGTTATCATTGAGGGATTATAACATACCCCATTATAGTCCGTAATGAAGAACTTTACAAATGACGTCATACATTTTAGCAGAGCACAACCAGCCGACCGGGGAGCACGCCCTCGTGCCGGGCTGGAACACGAAAAGATATCTGCGCTACGATGCTTGACTACATTTATTCTCTTCCGGCTAATGGCAGGTAGAGACGCGTTAGGGTCGGATTGTCCATCCCCTGAGTAGGCGCCCCTGTGATAAAGTCACTGCTTCTGTTACCAGAGTTCATAACGCCAAGCGCCAAGGATTCTCCGGCCATAGCTGTAGGGACAAAGTCGTATTCACCATCTGTATTCTTGCTCCAAATGCCTTTGGAGACGGCGACCTCCGCACGCCCCACATTCTCTGCTGTTCCCCATTGGACAAAGTCCAGCATCAAGTCGGGGCTTTCAAAGTTCGGTTGCTCACCATTGTCATCTTGGTAGAGACCAAAATCAGAGGAAGTGTCATCCAGATCGATCCACGATTCGAGCACCAAATATTCCCCTGGATCGATAGTATATGAATTGAGATCGCCGATAATCGTCATCTCGGAGATCTGGCTGTAGCTGAATCGAGCGCAGAGATACCATTCGCCTACATCCACTGGGCCATCCCCAATATTTTTTAGCTCGATCCAATCCCCAGCCACATTTGGTTCTGACCTCCTGCTATTTGGGCTGTTATTGGCTCCATGGCTGATGAATGCATCGCTGCCCCTGTAGAAAATCTCACTCAGGACAATTCCTACTGGGCTACCAGGACGTGGCGTGTTCGTGGGCATTGCTGTTGGTGTATTGGCCACGATAGTCGGTGTGTTGGTTGGCGTGCTGGTCGGTGTGCTTATCGATGATGTAGCCGTGGGCGTAGCTGTCGGCGTATCTGTATTGGGGATGGGCGTGTTACTTGTGGATGTCGCCGTTGGTGTCTCTGTCTCGGGAATTGGTGTTGTGTTGGTTGACGTTGCCGTTGGTGTGTTTGACGGTGTAGCGTTGACATTTTCACTACCTTGGGTCTGGACTCCATTGGCAAAGTCACTGCTTTGGGTCAGAAGCCCGCCGCCGCTATTGGTACCGTCATAGGAGACTGATTCACCTGTGTTGGCCGTCGGGATGAAATCATATACATCTGTGGATACCTCTGACCAAGCCCCTTTCGTTACAGCCACATTGGCTCGCCCGCCGCTGCCACTACTGGTGCCCCATTGGATAAAGTCAACCATAAAGGATGCAGAGCCAAAGCCAGGAAACCCACCATTGCTATCAATATAAAGACCCAAGTCAGCCGCCGAATTATTCAGATCTCGCCAGGCAGGAACGACGACGATTTCACCAGGCCCTAGCTCATAATCGCCCATAATGGGCGTTAACGAGGAGAGCTGACTGTAGTTAATCTGCGAACAGAGCCACCATGCACGAATGTCAATTGTGTCACTGCCGCTATTTTTTAGCTCAATCCAATCACTACTGCTATCACCCAAGTAGTAGACCTCGTTAATGACAATATCTTCATTGACTTGAGCACTGGCGGACGACGTAGTTTGCAGAATATATGGAGTCGTCATAACGACTAACGATAATCCAATAACGATGAATAATCGACTCTTTTTGAGTGATATCATTTCATTTTCCCCTCTATGTTGCGCTTTGGTTTCGGGTAAGACGATTTTAGAAAAACAGATGTATAGGTGGAGCAAATACCCCAATGCCAATCACGATTACACCAAGGTTATCTGTGGGCGTGATAGCTCCACCGACGCAGATAACTATTTTGGTTTTTTAGGAATTCCGGGGCTTGAGATCCTAATGAACCACTATTTTTCTGAAATGACCAAAAAAGATCAAAGACCATTAGATGTGACAAAAAACGGCCAGCAGTTTACCATAAAGATAGCCAGAAAAGCTCTATCATCCCTTCTGGGAATTTCCCAGAGTGGATAGGCCAAGAATCGGGACAAGACCTTTCTGGTGGACTATAGGAGCAAGCGGACTCAAAAAAGATAGACAGTGTGAACCTTTGAAAAAGCACCTAACTATATCTTCACGCGCTCATGTAGCGCAAGTTTTCAAAATCTGATTCTCAACTAATGTCCACAATGGATTCATATTGAATATAGAGATTTCCCGCCACTCTACTAGGGAACCCAAATTACCATTCTCAAAATGATTCTTATTGAGGCAATTTTGTGGACTGCGCTGCCGGTGGTACTGGGAGTTGGGGTATCACTGTTAGGAAAACGATTTGCGTGAATCTGCCCCAGCTATGCGATAGTATTTTAGGACAAAAATCCGCATCCTATTGACATTTCCAAAAAATCGGTTATTATGTATTTTAGCGTGACACACAAAAGTTAGTCATAGCAATACTCAAAATGATAATCCGAACAATTTTGGTTACAAACACAGTCTATATCTCCTCCTTGAGTTTGAGTCAAAAAACTCTAGACCACAGTCAGGCAGCGGCTGGCGGTCTCTCATTGCTTAAATAGCCCGCGTCCACCTACGCGGGCCGATTCCCACAACAATTGACCTTACAACACGGTTACTCAAGCTACTGTAAACCGTTGTATTCCTATGGCTTCCATTATCCATAGAACGTTTGACCATGTTGCGCCTATTTTTTTCGAAATAACTTCGTCAGTTCGAGCTAGGTTGCACTGCAACTTTCGCTAGGCGTATCCATCTTTTTGGCATCATTACCACATTAGGGAATAGAGCAATGACAACATATACGAACAGTACTTACAATCCACAAGAGATTGAATCCAAATGGCAGAAGGCATGGAAAGAGGCTAAAGTCTTTCGCACGCCCGAAATCGACCCCAACAAACCCAAATACTACATTCTAGACATGTTTCCCTATCCATCGGGGGATGGTTTGCATGTAGGCCATCCTAAAGGATATACAGCCACTGATGTTATCGCGAGGGTCCGCCGGATGCAGGGCTACAACGTACTGCATCCCATGGGGTGGGACGCGTTCGGCTTGCCTGCGGAGCGGGCTGCCCAGCGGGAGGGACGGCATCCGGCTGAGATCACCAATCGCAATATTGATACCTTCCGTCGGCAGTTGCAGTCGTTGGGTCTGTCATATGATTGGGATCGAGAGATCAACTCCTCCGCCCCTGATTACTACCGTTGGACTCAGTGGATCTTCCTGAAGCTGTACGAAAAAGGGCTGGCCTATATGGAGGATGTTCCGGTAAATTGGTGTCCAGCATTGGGGACCGTTCTGTCCAATGAGGAGGTGCAGGATGGTAAATATGTAGAGACTGGCGACCCGGTGGAGCGGAGGTTGATGCGCCAGTGGATGTTGAAGATTACTGCCTATGCTGAGCGGCTGATTGCGGACTTAGACGAGTTAGATTGGCCGGAAAGCTTGAAGGAGATGCAGCGTAATTGGATCGGTCGCAGCGAAGGAGCCTCGATCGAATTTTTGATTGAGGATTGTGGACAGACGATTGACGATACGGACCAGGCTGACGGGAATGGTAGAGCGAACTCGTTTACCGTCTTCACTACTCGGCCTGATACGCTCTTTGGAGCCACCTATTGCGTTTTGGCACCTGAGCATCCCCTAGTGAGTCAGATTGCAACCCAGGAACAGGCAATGGCAGTTCGGCAATATGTGACTACAGCTCAAAATAAGTCAGACCAGCAGCGTCAGATTGAGGCGGCGGAAAAGACAGGTGTCTTTACTGGGGCTTACGCTATCAACCCGGCGAATGGTGAGCAGTTGCCAATTTGGGTGGCAGACTACGTGCTGATGGGGTACGGCACGGGCGCCATCATGGCAGTCCCTGGCCATGACGAGCGGGATCATGATTTTGCTCATCAATTTAACCTGCCGATTGTTCAGGTAGTCAGCGGTGGAGAAGGACCTATCGAGGAAGCTGCTTATGTGGGAGACGGCCTGATCATCAATAGTGATTTTCTAAATAGCAAAAGCGTGGACGAGGCCAAAGAGGCCATGATCGAGTGGCTTTCAGCCAGTGGCCACGGCACGCGGGAGGTTCAATATCGGCTGCGAGATTGGCTCTTCTCCCGGCAGCGTTATTGGGGCGAACCCTTTCCCATTGTCCATTTGGATGATGGAACCATGGTGGCGATCCCAGATAACCAACTGCCCGTCGCCTTGCCAGAGATGGATGATTTCGGCAAGGCGTCTACAGGTGAATTTGGGCAGACGCCACTGTCTAGCGCAGGTGACCATTGGCTGATGGCAACCCTACCCGACGGCCGGATTGGTCTAAGAGAGACCAACACCATGCCCCAGTGGGCTGGCTCATGTTGGTATTACCTGCGTTTTGCAGATCCTCACAATCAGGCCGAAGCGTGGTCTCAGGAATCTGAGCAGTATTGGATGCCGGTGGATCTGTATGTGGGTGGTGTGGAACATGCGGTGCTGCACCTGCTGTACGCCCGTTTCTGGCACAAAGTGTTGTTTGACGCGGGGCTGGTCTCGACCAAAGAACCATTTCACAAGCTGTTTAATCAGGGTAAGATTGGAGCCTACTCATTTCAGGACACGGCTGGCAAGTACTACCGTCCCCACGATGTGGTAGAACGAGATGGGGAGTGGTTTGTCCGAGAGACGGATCGGCCGGTGCGCACCCAGTTTGAGAAGATGAGCAAATCCAAGCTGAATGTATTTAGTGTGGACGAGGTGGTAGCCGAGTTTGGTGCGGATCCGCTGCGGTTATATGAGCTGTTTATGGGACCTGTCAGCGCCAGTGGCCCGTGGAACATGGACGGGGTAGATGGTGTTGTCCGTTTTCTTTCTCGGGTTTGGCGATTGGTTATTGATTACCGAACGGGGGAGATCTCACCGACCATTGTCTATGCACCGCCAGAGAGTGCTCCCGAATTACAGCGACTGCTGCACAAAACCATTCATGGCGCGACCGAGAGCGTGGACTCGATTGATAAGCTGAATACAGGCATCAGCCGCTTGATGGAGTTCGTCAATGAAGCCATCCATGCAGAGCAACTGCCTCGGAAAATCGTTACCACATTTGTACGCCTGTTGGCTCCCTTTGCGCCCCACATTGCCGAAGAATTGTGGCAAAGGTTGGGCGAGGCTGATTTTGTCTCAGTGGCCCCGTGGCCAGAATACGACCCGAAGCAGCTCATCGAAAATGTGATATCTATTCCTGTACAGGTCAATGGAAAATTGCGAACCGTCCTGACCATCGATTCCGTGCCAAGTGAGGACCCATTGAATAATAAGGTTTTAGAAGAATTGGCGTTAGGCGACGAGAAGATTGGTCGATATATACAAGACAGATCCATACGCCGCGTGATTGTTGTGCCACAAAAGCTGGTCAATATCATTCTTGAATAAATTTGGAATGCACGCTAGAATTTTGTGGATTGATCTATGGATACAATTAGGGTAAGATAACGATCAGCTACTTTCTCATTAGTCAATCTGGAAAAAGTTAGAAATCGTTCATTGATTACGTCCCGTGGATCTCGATCTGCATGGACGTAGCCCCTAGCTATTGACACAACAGTGTATAGAGAACAAAATACCGGAGCCTGCTTTGACTTCCATTTCCGCGCGTAACCCAAATAGCAACCCATCGCTCTCATTGAGCAACAACCTCAGTGGTATCAGACGCACCCAATTTATCGATTCGAGCACTCTTCTGCATAGGGGGAACTTCGAGGCACTCCGTCAGCGTGCTGATGAACAGGGGTATCTCTTCTTCAAAAAACTATTACCTACTGAGGCAGTTATGGAGGTACGGGAGGATATGCTCAGCGTAGTTGAAGCTTATGGCTGGCGACAATCTGGGCAGGATGCCAGGGGTGGGCTTATCGATCTAGATGCGCTCAACCAAGTGCCAGACGATGAGATGCGCAGCGATATTGGTGTGAGCCATGCTGCCTATCACGATGTGCAAAAGCTGAAGAGCTTTCATGCTTTACCCCACCATCCGAATTTGATAGCTCTCTACAGAGGCCTCTTTGGCGAAGAAGTCTTTGTCCACCCCCGGCACATTGCCCGTATGATCACGGCTCATAGGGTTATGCACCCAACGCCACACCACCAGGATTTCCCACTTATACAAGGCAGCTCCAATACGTGGACCTGTTGGTTTCCCTTGGGTGATGTTCCCCGCTCAATGGGCGGTTTGACTGTTCTGCAATCGTCTCATCGCGATGGCTACATTCCCATTCGGCCCGCGCACGGTGCTGGTGGCATTGCTGTCCACCTCTGCCCAGGGGAAAAGGTTTGGGTCGAAGGGGATTACCAAGTAGGGGATGTGCTGACCTTCCCTTGCTTTACTGTCCACAGAGGGTTGGCTAGCCAACATAAGGATAGAATTCGACTCTCCATGGACGTTCGATACCAAGCCATTAGTGAACCCATCGAAGTCAAATCCTTCCAGCCTCACTGTGAACTGACATGGGAAGAAGTGTACGCAGATTGGGAAGATGATAATTTGCAATATTATTGGAACAACTCATCACCCAAGATTTCGCCATGGGACGATACACTATTGCAGCCAGCCCAACGCATCTGCTAAGATTGTCTGAGCATCTCTTTGGCAATAACAATCTGCTGGATTTGTGACGTCCCTTCGTACAGGCGCAGAAGCCTCACATCGCGGTAGAAGTGCTCTACCGGATATTCGGCCATATAGCCAGCCCCTCCGTGAATTTGGACGGCTCTATCAGCAACCCGACCAACCATTTCTGTCGCATAGAGCTTACAGCAGCTGGCTTCCATGACAATTTTTTGTCCAGCATCCAAGCATCGAGCACTCTCTTCTACCATGGATTTAGAGGCGAAGTATTCAGTTTGGCTGTCGGCAAGCATAGCTTGGATGAGCTGAAAGTTGGCAATGGGCTGGCCAAATTGCTCCCGCTCTTTAGCATATTGGAGGCATTCGTCGATGAGCCGTTTGGCGATTCCCGTTGCCAAAGCCGCTAAGTGTAAACGACCTCGATCGAGTACCTTCATGGCTGTTTTAAAGCCCTGCCCTTCTTTGCCGCCGATTAGATTTGCTGCTGGAACACGTACATTTTCAAAGATCACGTCGCAGGTTTGGGTACCCCTTTGACCCATCTTTTTATCAATTTTCCCTAGACGGACACCTTCGCTCTGGCTATCCACAACAAAGGCACTGACGCCCCTAGCCCGTTCTTCAATCGTACCCGTTCGAGCCATGACAGTAAAGATCCTAGCCCTGGGTGCATTGGTAATGTAGCGCTTGGTTCCATTCAATATGTAGACATTCCCGTCCCGCTTGGCCGTTGCCCTGACACTGGCTGCATCAGACCCGGCATCAGGTTCAGTCAAGGCAAAGGAGCCAATCAGCTCACCTGTAGCCAATTTGGGCAGATAGGCCTCTTTCTGCTCACGCGTCCCATCCATCAGAATACCCTGGGAGCCGATGCCTACATTCGTACCAAAGACGCTGCGAAAGGCGGGTGATGTATAGCCGAGTTCTTGGGTAACCAAAACTTCGTCCAACATGCTGAGGCCCAAGCCACCATACTCTTCGGGAATGCTCAACCCAAATAGGCCCAGGGCTTTCATCTCTTCAACTAGTTCTGGTGGAATTTTATCGTGCTCTTCCACATACTCTTCCATCGGCATCAACTTTTCGCGAACAAATCGCTTGACGATGGTAATGAGTTGATCCAATGTTTCTTTCTCTAATGCCATGATATGTTTCTCTCTATAGATGGCCAGAAAAGCTCTGTCCTCCTTTCTCAGAAAACCCTATAGTGAGATTGGTCAAGAATCAGAACAAGACTTTTCTGGCGAAGTATACTGATGAAAATCGGACTCGCTCACTCAGAGTCTTAAACGACTACCGGGTAAGCAGAGCGACAGGAACTGGAATCTGGATGGTCTGATCTACGGCGCTCTGATTATACGTGTTGCTTAACTGATATGGAAATAGATCACAGTGCAAACTATAGGGGTAGAGCGCAACGGCATAGGACCTCCAAGGCTATGGTTTTTAAGTTTATGTTAAGTTTACAGGGGTAAGATATAGATATATTATGTTCTGAAAGGTAGCTTAAGCGATGACAGGAAAATGTAAGTTGTATGATTAGAAACTTGTAATACTATGACAGCTACTTGCTCGTAAGCTACTGATAGTTTTACAATGTACTTAAGGTAAACCTTGTCATTGAACGTATCGCTCATGGTTTATGTCCGCCCTTTTACTTTTAACATTGACGAATGTGGAAACATTTGACATAATGAACAGTTGTTAAACAGAGGGGCGAAATGAACCATAAAGGTTGATTCATTCTACGTATCTATCTACTTGAAAATCGTAGTGGGCACTTATTAGAAAGCATCAAGGAACTATTAACAGCCTATTCCTCAAAGACGCGAATTTGCCAAACTCAACATTCAATTCCTGGTTTCCTCGGAATAGCCTATTTTTTACTCCTGTAATTATTCAAATTGCGTTCTTCAAAATATGACTGTTGCCTGACACAGCTTAAGTTTTGATCGACTTTTGTAAGAAACTCTGATTTTCAAAGGGATATAGTATGGGTTAACAGTTTTAATGACAAGTCCGTTCCTACAAAAGTACCCAAATCAACTATGTATAGTAAATACGATTCTCATTCCTCAAATAACATGAATGGAAATGGCAACCCCTCTAATCTGAAGATGATACTTGCGATATTAATCACAAGTGCTGTGTTTGCGACTATCCTGGTTACTATCTTTGGTCAACTAACAACTAACTTATCCCCAACTCAAGAAACCTTACCAGCAGTCCAGGAAACTTTACCAGTTGTATCAGGTTCAAGTGTTGTCTCTAGTTTGGGCGAGATAACAACAACGGCTGGGATCTCAGTCTCAGTCATATCAGCTCAACAAACAAAGATCGCAAATGATGCTGGTTCTAATACGGCGGAAGTTGTCGCGTCAGCTACACCTATTGCCCAAAATGTAGAGGTGAAGGAACCTCAGATAGAAGAAGAAAACAGACCGACTGAAACGTCTGTACCGATTGAACCAGTGTATGACTACACAGTAGCATATACAGACCGCCCGGGCTGTATAGCAATTACAGAAATAAGCCAGCAACTTATCACCCAGAAGCTCCAACTTTCTATTGGAAACGTTAAATTTGACACTGTGGTGGATCTGTTCACGGCTTTGGCTAGTGGCGATGTTGATCTGACTTTCTGCTATTCTGATCCGGCTGATCGCACGCATATGCTTGAGCATTTAGGCGAAATTCGTCAAGTTGGAATCCGTCACTACGAGTCAGACATGTATAAGCTGCAGATTTGGGCGAATGGAAATTCCAAAGCGCAAATCCGACGCGATCAACCATGTTTTCTTCACTTTTTAGAGAAAGTCGATTTTACCGATGTGTTTACCGAAGAGCAATCACCAGATGAATTTATTAATGGTAATGATGTGATAATCCAAGGGTGGTTTGATTGCCCTTTTAGTTAATCAGTTTTTCACATCTCCCTGTTGGAATATAAATAGAGACATGTGTCACTAGGGATGAGAGCCTCAAGTCTATCAGGTTATTCATGACATAATTTTGCTGAATATTTATGCGCCTTAGGTGACATTTGTCACAATACAAAATTTGGTTTCTCTGTTACCGATGCGGGAATTTTTGTTTCAGATGACCGCCATATAGCAGTGTAGTGAGGAAATTATGTTCAAGAAGTACTTCAAAATAATATATATCTTTTTTTGTATTTTCGCGCTTGTAATTGGGACTGTGCCTGTTTCGGGTGAATCATTGTCACCATCACCCGAATCCGTTTCACAAAAAAAAAATTACCAGGATGAATCAAATGATGAAATCAATACCACGCCATCTACGACTACCGGAACGATTGCGGTTGGATCACGCGACTTTACAGAACAATTGCTTTTGGGCCAGATACTGATCATTACCCTAGAAGAGGCAGGCTATGAAGTTATTGACAAAACTGGCTTAGGGGGTACAAATTCGGCCCATGATGCAATTAAGGCTGGTGAGGTTGATATCATTTGGGAGTATATCGGTACAATTCTTTCAGAATCACATTTTGTTGCACCAGATGAACTGCCGTCAGATTTGAACATCGCATTTAATATGGTCGCTGCGATGGATGCACGTGATCATAACCTTTTCTGGCTGTCACCATCTGCCTTTAACGATACGTACACCCTAATGATTCGTGAGGGGGCACTTGATGAACAGCTAGGGGAAACCTTTGTTTCAATTGATGACTTAGCAAACTACATGAATGAACATGATTCACCATTAAGCATTTGTGTAGAGAACGAGTTTTATAGCAGAGGGGATGGCTTATTTTCATTGCAACAGCATTACGAATTCGCTTTCCAAGAAGAGAATATTCTCATTGTTGCTTATGATCAGCTTTATGAAGGACTTCGAGATGGGTTATGTGATATTTCCGAAGGGTTTAGCACAGACGGTCGGATTAGCGCCTGGAACTTCCAAAACCTAGATGACTCACGTTCTTTCTTCCCTGCATACAATGCATCCCCAATCATTCGAGCTGACACGCTTGCCAGACATCCCGAAATTGGCGATCTGCTATTTGGCCTAGGCCCTAAGCTTGATAATGACAAGATTGCGGCACTCAATGCGCGTATTGATATCGGCGCGGATGGGTTGCGCAATACGGGGGATGAAGAGCCAGTCCGAGATGTTGCGCGCAGTTTTCTTGAAGAGATTGGTGCTATTGCAAAACGCGAAGCCCCCAAACCAACGATTACAGTCGGATCGCGCGATTTTACAGAACAGCTTCTTCTCGGCCAAATCATAGTCACCTTGCTGAAAAATTCTGATTTTGACGTGATTGATAAGACAGGTTTAGGTGGAACAAATTCAGCTCATGACGCGCTTAAAGCAGGTGAAGTTGACATAATTTGGGATTACATTGGTACTATCCTTTCAGAATCTCACGGTCTTCCTCCAATTAGCTTACCCTCGGATAGCCAAGTCGCATTTGAGATGGTCCGCGGCTTGGATAAACATCATCACAATTTGGTGTGGCTCGAGCCAAGTGCGTTCAATGATACCTATACGCTTATGTTTAAGCCGGACTTCCTCGAAGCCAAAACGGCACAGACATTCACAACAATCAGGGATTTGGCAGATTATATGAACACAAATGAATCGCCATTGACAGTCTGTGTTGAAAATGAATTCTATAGTCGGGGTGATGGATTACTCTCCTTGCAAAAGCACTATGGGTTTGCATTCCAGGAGGAAAATATTCAGCTGGTTGCCTATGATCAGCTTTATGAGGGCTTGCGTAATAATCTATGTGACGTTGCAGAAGGGTTTAGTACTGATGGTCGCATAAGTGCCTGGAATTTTCAAAACTTGGTTGACTCGGAAGAGTTTTTCCCAGCCTATAATGCATCTCCCATTGTCCGCGAAGACGTCATCGAACAAAACCCAGGCATCGAAGAGCTATTGAATAAGCTTGGTCGACACCTGGATAATGATACTATTGCTCAACTGAATGCGCGTATTGATATTGGTGCCGATGGTGAACGAAATAGTGGTGACGAAGAATTGATCGAAGATGTTGCGGCTGATTTCCTTTTCAAGAATCGTCTACTTACACAGTCACCCCAGATTGTAGTCGGATCTCGAGACTTCACGGAACAGCTACTTTTGGGCCAAATCTTGATTGGTGCTCTAGAGCATCTTGGTTTCGATCCCGTAGACAAAACTGGCTTAGGCGGTACGAATTCGGCACACGATTCATTGAAGGCTGGCGAAGTCGATATAATCTGGGATTATATTGGAACCATTTTGTCGGAATCCCATGGAATGCCCCCAAGTGGGCTACCAGCAGACACAAAGACAGCATTAGAGATTGTCCGAGGACTAGATGAGTTCCATCATGATCTAGTCTGGCTAGAACCAACTGCCTTTAATGATACATACACGATGATGGTGCGCCCAGATGAACTTGCCGATACGATTGGTGAAGAGCTGCTTAGCATTGAAGACCTAGCACGCTTCATGAATCAGAGTGATTCGCTGCTGACAATTTGTGTAGAAAATGAATTTTATAGTAGAGGTGATGGCCTATTTGCCATGCAAGAGCATTACGGATTTACATTCCGGGAAGAAAATATACTGATCGTAGCCTATGATCAGCTCTATGAGGGGCTTCGAGACGGTTTATGCAACGTGGCTGAAGGGTTCAGTACCGATGGCCGAATTGCTAGTTGGGGATTTCGGAATCTAGATGATTCACTAGAGTTCTTTCCCGCTTATAATGCCTCACCCATTGTACGTAGAGAGGTCATAGAAGAGTTTCCTGAAATTGGTGAATTCCTCAACCAATTGGCATTGTTACTGGATAATGAGACTATTACCTCATTGAATGCTCGCATTGATATCGGTGAAGATGGTTTAAGAAATAGCGGTGATGAAGAGAGCGTACAAGATGTCGCCATGAGCTTTCTTACCACAACAAATATCTTTGACGAAAGCATTATTGAAGAATGATACCTACACTGGGACTGATTTGAAAACAGTAGTTTCCCTTCGTTTTCCATGAGGAACTAAAGGAATCAAAATCAAATAAAACCCAAAACATTCTCTCTCTCATTCCGAGTATCCGAGAGAGCATTTATTGGGTTTTATTAAATTCCCGTTCCAAAACTCCAGTTTCAAACGGAGCTGAGAAAAAATGGATATGTCAATATTGAAAAGCAAACCCAATCGTTTGTTGGGTGGTCTCCTTTTTCAAGAGGTAATATGATAAATTCAGCGGAATCCGTTGCCGATATACAACTCGTTTGGTTGATACTTGCAGCTCTTCTTGTCTTCTTTATGCGGGCTGGCTTTATGGCCTTAGAAGCAGGCCTTACTCAGCGAAAACATAATATCAATGTTGCTGCAAAAAATCTAGCTGACTTTGGCATCGTTGTGATTCTATTTTGGTTATTCGGATTTGGCCTTATGTTTGGCGAAGATAGCTCCACAGGTGGACTCATCGGTACAAATTTCTTGTACCTCGACTTTCTGAATTCTACCGAAGCCTCTACGACCGATCTCTTTAGTATCACCAGCTTTTTTTTATTTCAGGTCATGTGTTGTGGAATAGCCGTTACGATTGTATCTGGAGCAACAGCCGAGCGAATTCGATTTGAGAGCTACTTAATTATTGTGATCGTAATCTCATCTGTCATCTATCCAATTTTTGGCCATTGGGCTTGGGGAGGATTCATTCAAGGAGCCAGAAGTGGATTACTATCCCAAATTGGGTTTGTTGATTTCGCTGGAGCAACAGTTGTCCATAGCATTGGCGGTTGGTGTGCTTTAACAACTGTATTTATGTTAGGGCCTAGAAGAGGGAGCTTCTACGCAGATGGAAACCCTAGACCAGTCGGTAGGGCGAATCTTCCATTGGCGGTTCTAGGTATGCTAGTTATCTGGTTTGGATGGTTTGGATTCAATAGTGGCATCAGCTTTTTAACTGGTGACAACTTGGAACTCATTATTGTCAATACACTGCTCGCTGGAGCGGCTGGATTGGTGGCAATCATCCCCATATGTGTCTTCTTCAATGATGGCATTATCGAAGTCAACTATCTCATTAATGGTGCACTAGCAGGGCTAGTTGCTATTTCTGCTGGCTGCCATGCAGTTGCACCTCAACATAGTATATGGATCGGTTTTATCAGTGCATGGGTGATGTTTACCATCAATTGGTTGCTCTCTAAAATGAAGCAGGACGATCCGGTTGGGACCATCTCTGCCCATTTGGGAGGTGGTATATGGGGAACACTTGCCGTTGCGTTATTTGGCGTTCCAGAAATTTTAGGGACGGGGCTAACTTGGCAAATGCAAATATTTGTTCAATTAATTGGAATCACAGTGGCAGGAACATGGTCTCTCTTTGTTATCCTCATTTTCCTTACTGTGTTACGGCCCATCCTGCCTTTGCGCGTAGATGTTAACGATGAGACAATCGGGCTTAACATTACAGAGCAGAGAGCCATTCCTGACTTTTCCGAATTTCCTGGTCTTGAAGAAGCTTTGCGCCCTCATTATGAGCAACTGCTGGCACGATACATTCGAACACAACCACAGAAGAGTACGCAGAATAGTCCCGATAGTCAATAGCCTCGTAAAAACCATCTGTTAGCACCTCGTTCGATTTCGCCTTTGATGGACTGGTACGCACTAAGTGCAGGAAACAGTGGCCCGAATTCGTGGCTACTCTTGTTGCTTGTCCACGTTACGAACTTCTGGATTATTTTGTAATCACCGGTGGTTGGGGAGCTAGATCCATCTCTTGCAGGATGCCCGTCAGGGCAAAATTGGCCCCAATGGCCATAACGGCAGGCGTGAGTAAGATGATAGGCAAAGTCAACGCTAAGCTGAGGACCAACCAGACAATCTGAAAAAGAAGCATTAGTAGCGTATACAGCGGGTGTCGTACGGCAAGCAAAAAGGCATTCCTTATGACCAACTTTAAGTCTGGCTCATCTTGCTGCCAAAAAAGCGGAAAGAGATATTGCAGCAGCATCAATACAAGCAGCAAAATCCATAGCCAAGCAATCCCAATAATGCGCATCCAGGAAGCTCCACCTTGGGAGTAAAACCAGACGTTTAGCCAGATGGTGGCTGGCAACAAGAGATGAACAAGGTAAAGAAGCCAACCACGGCCTTTATATTGCCAGAATGCTTCCCAATAAAAACCTCTATCCACTCGTTTATAATTTGCAATTCGATTAGCGATTTTATGCATTGCCAGGGTCACTGGCGCAGCAGGCAGAATCAAAATTGTACCAATCCACCAAGCAATACTCATAAAGACGCAGAAGAATAGCTCCTCATAGCCCGCCTTAAGAATTCTCCCCATTACAATAAACGCTTTGGATGCCACTGAACTTCTCCTTACCGTTCAAGTGAAGACTGTTCTAAAAATTTGGTCACAGTCGGGACTTTGCCCAAACTGCTTGTGACGCAGTCACTTTGGAAAATGCCCTTAGAATGCAAGTCACATTTGGCTCGTTTGCACATAAAGTAACGGTGTCGCAAGCGACTGATTCGCAAACGCGGATGAGATAATAGCCAGCGCCCCAAATTGAATATACAGCCACGTAGACGAAATAATTTTCTCCAATGCACTTATTGTAACATCAAGAACCGTCTTGTCAATTTCCCCAAATGAGTAGAGACCGATATAATTTCTAATCATTGCAAATGAGATGGACCATCAGTCGACTACCGCAGAGCAAACATCCTCGGATGTCGGTTGCCTTCCAGGCGCGGTCGTATCTGAGTATGCTTATCTTTCACGTTGTGATAGATTGGTTATCTACCGCATATGAGAAGAAGCGCAGGATAGATATAAAGGTTCAACGTAAGATTCAAATGTAACCGTTCACTCCCCTCTCTGTAGGCTGAGTCCGTCGAAATCGGCTCTCCTCTTCGAAAGGCTCAGGGGGCTGAACGACTACGTTCAATGCAACGAAGGCGCACGAAGACAAGAGATGACGAGAAGATCATGACCCATACACCCAGAAAAATCCTTGTTGGCGTGGCTTGGCCCTACGCCAATGGTGAAAAACACGTCGGCCAGATAGCGGGTGCTTACCTACCACCAGATATTTTCGCTCGATACCAGCGAATGGCCGGTAACGATGTACTTATGGTAAGTGGTTCGGATACCCATGGTACACCAGTGACGCTGAAGGCTGAAGCAGAGGGTGTCCAGCCCATGGATATCATCGAAGAGTATCATCCTATGTTTATCGATGGCTGTCTGAAGATGGGGCTGACCTTTGATCTCTATACCCATACCGAGACCCAAAACCATTGGGATGTAACTCACCAGATCTTTCTAACCCATTTGGAAAACGGCTATCTTTACACAGATATTCAACGTCAGCTATACGATCCAGAAGCGGGCCGATTTCTCGCAGATCGGTATGTGGAAGGTACCTGTCCTGTTTGTGGCTTTCAAGAGGCGCGAGGTGATCAGTGTGACAATTGTGGCTCTCTTTATGAGACGCTAGAGCTGAAGAATCCACGGTCTAAGCTAACTGGTAATACCGACCTGGAAATTAGAGAGACAGAGCACTTTTTCCTCGACATGGCTAAGATGAATGAGCCGTTACTCAAGTGGATCCAGGAGGATAAGGAACATTGGCGGCCCAACGTCGTTAACTTTACCAAAGGTCAGCTTGAACTGAAAGAGCTCCGCGGGCGACCGATTACCAGAGATATTGAATGGGGTATTACGATCCCTGTTGAGGGATACGAGAACAAACGCATCTACGTCTGGTATGATGCAGTTATGGGATATTTGAGCGCGGCGGTTGAGTGGGCCAAACTAGCCGGTGATGCAGAGGAATGGCGACAGTGGTGGGATGCCAATCTTAACCCGGATGCGCGTATCTATAACTTTATCGGCAAGGACAATATTCCCTTCCACACCATCATCTGGCCAGGGATGCTCCAAGGATTGAACGAGGGTGATGAAAAGTACAATCTCCCCTATGATGTGCCGAGCAATGAATATCTCAATTTGGGTGGCTCCCAGTTTAGCACTAGTCGAGGCAACGTAATTGGCTTTAATACCGTTTTAGAAGAATATCAGCCTGATGCTTGGCGCTATGTTCTCACGGCCCTTGCCCCTGAGACATCGGACGTGGAATTCACATGGGATGACTTCCGTACCCGCGTCAATAGCGAGCTAGTAGCCAACTGGGGAAATCTGGTTAACCGAGTAGTTGGGTTTGCCTATAAGCGTTTTAACGGAGCCATACCTACGCCTACTGAACTGGATGAACTGGATAAGGCTCTCCTCGATGAGGTTCGCGCCGGCTTTGACTCTGTTGGTGAGCTGTATGATTCGGTCAAGCTAAAGGCAGCGCTCACCGCCGTCCGTAATCTGAGTCAGCGAGTCAACCAATATCTCAATGAAAAAGCACCATGGCACTTAATCAAAGAGGACCCGGCCGCGGCAGGAACAGCGATCTACGTAGCACTCCAAGCCATCGATTGGCTGAAACTCATGTGGGCACCGATTCTACCTTATTCCAGTGAAAAATTGCACACGACATTAGGCTATGAGAGCCGTTTATTTGGCCGTCAGTACACAGAGATGATTGATGATGCCCGTGGTTCTCATATGGTGCTTAAGTACGATCACAGTGAAGCAGTGGGACGATGGCAGGCAACAGAATTGGTTGCAGGACAGACGTTGATGCAACCTACGGCTCTCTTCCAAAAAATTGAGGAAGCCGAAGAAGAAAATGTATAACCTCAATAGAATCTAATTTCGTGATCTTATTCACCCATCACCCACGTCTAACTCTGGCGCTGATTCTGATCGCCTATTTAATCAGTGCTACCCTCTTTGCCCTGCTGACACCAGCTTGGCAGATGCCTGACGAACCGGCTCATTATAATTACATTGCCCACATCGCCCGGGGTGACGGGCTACCGGTCCTGGCCATGGGTGACTTTGATATGGACTATATTGGTCAGATTGTCGGTGCACGGTTTCCACCCGAGATGTCGGTAGAGGTAATGCGCTATGAGTTCTATCAGCCACCACTCTACTACATCAGCGCCGTGCCTGTTTACTGGTTAGCTGGTGGCACGGCGGATGCAGCCCATCCAGAGAGCTATGGTCACGCACTGATAGCATTGCGTCTCTACGGGGTCGGGCTGGGGGTGATAACGCTGTTGCTGTTGTATAGTTGCGCAGCCACAGCCTTTCCTGACCAGCCGCTTATTCGTTTGGGTGCTACAGCCTTTGCCGCTACGCTCCCCATGCATGTGGCCATGACTGCCGCTCTCAACAACGATTCTTTGGCCATTCTGTTGCTGCTGGCTAGTTCACTCGTGTTGCTGAAGTGGATAGCCTCTCATGCTAAAACTAATGGATCTGATGGCTCTGACTTTGACGAGAACCAACGTGAGCGGGAATTTTTCTTCGGTTTTCTCTATAAACCAAACAGAATGACAGCTCTTCTTGGTATCCTGTTGGGCCTAGGCTTGCTAACCAAAATCTACGCCTATGTCTTCCTACCTGTTTGCGTCATTGTGGTTTTTCTTGCGGCATGGCGAAATGCTGACATACGGAGTGGACTTCTTCAGTCAAGCTGGGTAATCATACCTGCCATACTACTTGGGCTACCGCTTTGGTTACGAAACATGTCGCTCTATGGGCTTTTGGATCCGCTAGGGTTAGCATGGCATGATTTGGTTGTAGCGGGTCAGCCGACGACGGCAGAGTGGGTCGCCCAATATGGTTGGGCCGCTTATTGGGAACGAGCGTTCGGTTTTACCTTTCGTAGCTTTTGGGGCGTGTTTGGTTGGTTGGGCCTCTTTTGGGATAGTCGCCTCTATGCTGCTGTGCGGATTTTAACCATCACTATCGGTCTGGGGTTACTGCAGATGCTGTTTCGCTGGGTTTGGCTAAGATTTAGGGGAAGTCAAAAAGAAGAACGGGATGGAGATCCGTACAGTTTCGGAAATTCGTTCCGCTTATGGAGCACATTATTCTTTGGCATTACATTGATTGCTATCCTGCTTAGCTATTCTTTATATAACCTGAAATTTGTCCAGCATCAGGGGCGTTACTTCTTCTGGGGGATGTTACCCATCAGCCTGCTCTTTGCGCTAGGCTGGCGTCAGTTAATGGGCCGAACAGAAGCCTTCTTGGCGGCCCTGGCTTTGCTCATCTTGGGTGCATATTCGATTATAGCAGGTGACCAAAACCTATGGACGCTACTAAGCTATCTGGTTATGGCTACTCTTCTTTTGTTACAAGGCTTACTGTGTTGGATTTTAAAATCTTCTTATACTATTTCGACTGGTGGGGACGGTTTCAACGGGCAGATAAGTGCGCAGATAAATGAGCAGGCGAATGGGCAAAAGGGTTGGGAGCGGCTGTCTCCTCAGCCATTGCGTGCCCTCTTCATGCACCCGGTTGTGATCCGCACGGCAACTCTGATGTGTCCATTGATTTGGGCTTTCCCATTTATTGGACTCAATATACTGGGAATTTACAGCCTCTTTGGGTACATCATTCCCCAGTTATAGACGCCAGTGAAATTTCGGATACAACCTGGATTCAACAGGAGTAGTCGGTCGGTACAACCCAACATTACCCATGCAAAATACAATTCCCTTTCCAGCCAACACCCCAAAGCGAATTCGACGCACGACCTTCGACTTTGCATTGATCTTCTTAATGCTATCAGTTGTCACACTGCTCGTTATCCTGGTCTTTTGGCAATTCTGGCACGCAAATCGCATCTTTACTGGCGTTCGTATTGCATCTATTCCTGTGGGGGGGATGACGCGAATAGAAGCGGTGAACGAGCTAAATCGTGAGATTCAGCCTTACCCTCTTCCGCCGGTCAGCCTCACTTATCAGGACACTGTATGGCCGCTGCCGGAGCTATCCATACGTTCTGGGCAAGCCGCCAGTAATCCTTCAACGATTGATCTACCGTCAGCAGTAAATCGGGCATACCTTACTGGAAGAGAAGGCAAGATATCCACCAAAATGCAAGACCAACTCGTGGCCTTGCTGGTGGGCATCAATGTAGAGCCCCAAATATCATTCGATCGCGCTCAGCTAAGACAGTTGCTCAGCCAGAAGGCCCTAAATTTGCAACGACCAGCTAGATCGCAGCAAGAAATCGGTGACGTCACGGTGCCCGCCCAAAATGGCCTCAATGTTGACGTCGAAATGACGCTGCAGCTGCTTCTTGAAGCACTACGAACCAACTTCAGCGGGAATCGCCCCATCAGGGTACCTTTTGTGGTCCAAGAGGTTGCCCCTCAATCACCCAACGTAGAACCACAAGCGTCAGGACCAGTTTTCGAGTTGCAATCGACTCCTGCTATGGTGCTTCAAAGTAACGCCGGATTGGAAATTGCCCTCGATCCAGCAACTCTTGCATCACTGCGCTTTTCAGAGTTCCCTCCCCGCCTTGAGCGGAGCAAGTTGACAGCTCTCCTAAATGAATGGGCTAGTCGAATCAATATCGAACCACGCGATGCACGGCTTCAGTTCAATCCATCGACAAGAACCGTTAGCGTTCTTCAAAGTAGCCAGTCGGGCCTTTCACTCAATGTGGAAGAAACAGCAAATTCAATTGAAGCGGCGTTTTCCGCGGGAAATAGAG
Source organism: Chloroflexota bacterium (assembly GCA_039028975.1). GTDB lineage: Bacteria > Chloroflexota > Anaerolineae > Caldilineales > Caldilineaceae > JAHBNG01. Next base: position 60,584 of record JBCCHB010000005.1, on the reverse strand, counting down.
AAGCCGTCATGATTATTGACCGCGTTCCTCCAGCCGTTGACATGAATAAGATCCCTGAGATGGGGATTCGAGAGTTGGTCGCAAGCGGTACAACCTATTTTGGGGGCAGCAGTCCTGCCCGGGTGAGAAATATTGAGGTAGCCGCCGAGAAATTTGAAGGTGCTGTGATTCCACCCGGTCAGATTTTTAGCTTCAATAAACTGATAGAAGATGTTAGTTCCGCCAATGGGTTTGAAGATTCGCTGATCATCTGGGGTGATCAGACTGCGGTAGGCGTAGGGGGTGGTGTCTGCCAGGTCAGTACAACGGTCTTTCGTGCCGCCTTTGAGGCAGGATTACCCATTGTCGAGCGTTACAATCATGGCTATGTGGTTAGTTGGTATGGTGATCCAGGATTGGATGCGACCATCTACACACCCACTGTCGATTTCAAGTTTCGTAATGATACAGAGACATACTTGTTAATTGATCCAATAGTCGACAGCGCGAATGGCCAAATTACCTTTAATTTTTATGGGACGAAGCTGGATCGACAGGTCACCATCAGCGAACCCGTTGTGACTGAAGTCACCCAGCCGGAGCCACCGACCTATCGAGTGGACCCCGAACTTGCTACAGGGGTTCAGGAACAGGTGGAATGGGAAAAAGAAGGGATGGTGGTCGAGGTTACACGTACGATTGTCGATGGCGATGGGGGAAGTAGAACGGACACAATCACCAGTACCTACCAGCCTTGGAAAGCTGTCTATTTGGTCGGGCCAGGAAGTCCCATCCTAGACACTCTCCAGGAGGCGGAAGATAGCGATGGTGCTGGGACAGTTACCGAAACAGATTGATAAGCCCATTAGCATCTCGCTAGGTCTGGAAAGGTGTGATTCTAGCAAGAAATGTTGAGCTTAGACCACTAATTGAGTCTTTTCCTACGTATATCATATTCCGAACGTTCTGAAAACCAGAGTTTTACTGCACAGACCAGGCTCTGGTTTTCAAACGGAGCAGAGTAAATAACTTAGCCCTTCTTGTCCAGAAAATCAACCGCAGCCCCCACCGTTACAATGGTTTGGGCTTCTTCATCACTAATCTCTCCACCAAATTCTTCCTCAAAAGCCATGATTAGCTCAACCAGATCAAGGCTATCCGCCTCCAAATCTTCACGGAAGTTGGCTCCCACAGTGACCTCTGATGCTTCTACGCCCAACTGCTCAACGATGATGTCTGTTACTCGTTCAAGTGTACTTGCCATTTTATCTCCTTTTGTTGTCTTGTAATAATAAGGTATTTTTCATTGTACAATTATTTTCGGATCTACTTGGGTTCTGTCGTATAAAGTAACGATTATACTTAGCTCTGGTACAGATGAATAATAAGTTTCTGGACTGAAATCATATCAAATTATTCCTATCTATACCTAACTACAGTATGTTAGTATAGTGCAGGGGGAGAAGATGACTTCTAACACTAGATGGATTTGCACTAAAGTGAGCATACTCCAAGAATTGCATTTTACTCTTTTGTATTCAAAAAGGCGTTACTTTTCCAAAACCGCGCGTATCCAACAGCGCGGCCATTGTAGTCAGACGAATCCAACCTGTCAAAAATCGGTCGCTTCAGAATAGCGCAAAACAGATATAGGAAATTCCAAGACGGAAGGACAGAACTTGTCTAGCCATCTTTAATTTGCCCTCGTTTCTAGGAATCTGAAGCTAGATTACAGAATTTAACCTCTACTTCTTGTAACATTGCAACTAAACAGAAATGATAACAGATCCTCTTCCCGCAATGGTAAACACCTTTATTTGGTAGAAGTTGCGGCGAGATTTCGCAGGGAAAATTTTCAATCTAGGAGTTGATAAACTAACAGCGAAAAGTTGATCGATTTTGTTATTTATGCCATACTACACGAGATGACTAATTGATGGAGTTGCGTTGGGTAAGTGTCAGATTTTTCAAATTCAGCGTAACGTTTCAAAGGTTCATCACGTCTATATGATTAGAGTAATTTGTACATAATTTAGTAACCGTCATCACAGAATCTTGAACTAACAGATTATACGCTAAGTTTGATTATAGGTGAAAGCAAAGAGTAGATCTTCCATCGAATATCTAAAGCTAAAATTACTTGTAAGAAGCATGTAATTTTGACTTAATACGAAAAAAGCCAATCTTGATTTGATTGTTCTTTTGTAGGGTGTAAAATTTTAGGTGTTTGATGGAGCTGTGAAGTTTGAGGGGAGCTTACTTTACAGTTCTAACCTCCTTTGGTTCCTCCTTTGTGCGAAGCCCGCTATCTTATGGTAGCGGGCTTTGTACGTCTATGGATATTGGACTGCTAACTTATCTCATAATCTGGCTAGGGCTGACCACTACCTGTTCATCTTGAACTGAGATGCGAAGTGTCTTTGCCGAGCCATCAAAGAGTATATCGAACTCACCTCGGATCAGATCGCCTGGCTCCCACTGGCTGGTTGGGAAGATCCCACCAGCGAGTGGAACCGTAGTGCTTTGGTTACCCAATGTGAGGGTAACGTGTAGATCATCATCCCAAGAGCTTGTACGGATGTGTGGCGCCTGCCAATACAACGTCAGATGCACCAGATGACCTGGTTCGATGGCGGTATTTGGCGCATGGGCAAACCCTTTCCGGTGAAGATCATATCCCAGAAGCGTTACCGGCCCAATCGACCGGTCAACCCGATACAATATAGGGAGCAATTCTACTGGGGGTGGTGATGGGTTACGGATTACGTTCATTTCCCCAAGCCGCAAAAAGTCCCCGTCCGCGACAGATAATCGTTGATTCGTTTCACCATCATAAAGAGCCACAATAAGTGAATAGCTTCCTGGTGGTGTGCCAAACGGGAGCATCAGCCCATGATTGTCCTGGACAAGCTGATTCGGCTGCCAATCGATAGTCGGCAGAGAACCACCCCCTGGTTCACTATCTCGTTGGGCAATGACTTGATTGCGCGAATCCAGCAATTGGACAGTCACTTTGAAACGACGGGTCACAGGTGTGAGTGGCTGCCACTGAAGCCCCAGAAGGGATACGTTTCCGCTAGGAATCTCTTGAGGAAAGCTTGGCTGGCACTGCTCAAGCAGTTGAATCTCAATACTTTGAGCTGAATCAGAGAAGAGAGATGGCGAAGGGGCTTTCTGGCAGCGCAGATCAGCGGCAAAGCTGTAGTGAACAAAACGTATATTTCCCTGCCATTGGCCAAGCCCCTTGAATCCATAGTGATCGAGCCAACGTTCTACGATTCCGTCAGGATCGGACTCATCTGTTGCCCAAAAGATCCCGTAGACTTGGTTTACGTGCTCAGTCGCTTCTTTTAGCAGATCTTCTGTATGCGGTCGGTTTGCGGGGCGTTCTTGTGGCAGGGCCAGGACAGGAATGCCCGGATCATAGTAGCGCCAAACATCTTGCTGCCCTGGCGCGTTAAGAATCACGATTGCTCTGTTATCAACAAAGCGGCTACCTAAAGTTGGGCCGTTGGTGAGCTGAGCCTCGGCATGTTGAGATTCAATATAACGAGCGATACCAGCGTAGTTGTCTCGGGCAGAGTCGTCACTGTAATAGCCAGGAAGCGCCCAAATGGCGACAGAGAAGCTTGCCACGATACAAAAGCTCATCAAAACAGTCAACAGCCACTTATGGCTGGAAAATAGGAGGGGGGCGCTTCCCACCAGTAGAGACCAAGTGGGTGAAGCAACAAGTAAAAATTTGAGAAATGCTTCGTCAAATAGCCCTAATCCAAACATCATGGCCAGCGGTGCCAGAAACCATACCAAGAGTACAAAGTCGACAGGGAACTGCATATAGGAACTGCGTCTTCTGCCTTGATAAAGAGCAAGCCATCCCATAGCAAGAAGCAGCACTGCAGCGAGTAGAAGAAGCCAGTGAGAGGTGCCCAGATTGCGCAGAGGTCCAAAGAGCAGGAGATGAATCGCCTTCTCCAACCCTGCACGCCAATCCACATTGCCACCCCCTTTAGGCCAAGCAAGTACCCGTTCTACGGCAGTACGAATCCAAGGTAAATAGAGCAGAACAATCAGTAGACTAAGTAGTGCAAAGCGCCCCAAGGGAGCCATCCGAGAGGTAAAATTGCCCGCCTTGAGAAGGTGCCAATGAAAAAGATAGGCGATTCCTGCTGCGGCCAGCAGAATTGGGAAGCTGTAGTGGGTCCACAGCCCTATCGCCCCGCTAAGAACAAATACCAGCGCGCTAAGATACAACTGCCTCTTCTGGGAAGTCGGCCAAGGTTCTGCCCATAAAGAGATCTGCTGGGCTTCAGCCTGCATGAAGCCGAGAAGAGCATAGAAAAATATCAGAGTAGCCAGCATCAACAGAATGTACATGCGGGCTTCCTGGCTATAGTAAATTTGGAAAGGATTCAGTGCAGCGAGCAAGCTAGGTAGCAGAACCACCCAACCATCTACTCCGTCTTGCTTTTGCAGAAAAAGGGTATTCTGTTGTTCTCTATTTGGGCGGTCGGGGCTGGCCAACTTTCGGCGAGATGAACTGGCAGAGCTTCTTGTTTGTGCCACGACGATCATAGCGATAGGGTAAAGCATGGCAACCGCGAACAGACCAGCAAAGACCGAAAAGAGGCGCATTCCGGCGGCACTATGCCCAACCCAAGTTGTCCAGCCCTTGAGTACCCAATAGTAGCCAGGAGGATGAATATCTGCGGCTGCATCCAGGGCAATCTGCTGATTTGAACGCTGAACCAAGGCCCAGGTATTTCCCTCATCGCTCCAGAGGCTGCTGCCATCTAGTTGCACCATCCGCAACCAAAAAGCGAGCAGTAGAATCAAGCAAAGAACAAGCTGTTGAGAGCGTTTCATTCTCTTGTCATGCGGGTAAATTCGACCATGCTGTCATAAACAGGCAACGGGGTAAAGTCAGGCAACAGCAGACGAAAGTAGGCTTCAGGTCTTCTTTGCACTTCCCATTCATCTGTGGCCCGCTTGAGGTACCACGTATTCGCCACACCAACCCAGGGCCACTCTCCTGATAAAAGACGTTCATAAAAGAGAGGCAAATAGTAGGCTTGGGTCTCCAATGAGACCCGACCATAGTTGGGGGGAACATCTTCCGGCGAAGCATTCCAGTTCATTTCGGCCATCCAAATCGGCTTATGTGCATCGCCATTCTGTACCATTAGGTCACGAATAAACTGATGACGACTTACGTTAATGACCCGTGGATGCATACGTTGATCGGTTGGACCACTATAGAGACCATACCCTTGGACTGCGACGACATCAAAGTAGGGTGCCGCACCTGCATCGTACATTCGTTGAAGAAAGAGTGCATCGCTTAGGCTATTGAGCTGCGGTGGCTGGGTATCGGGCTGGAGATTGATAGTTGCAGCCAATGCCGCGGCCAATATGACGACATCGGCATTGGCTGTGCGCGCCGCCATGGCACCCGCTTTGAGCATTTCGGTATAGCCTTCGGGGCTGATGGGGTAATTGCCCCATTCGGGATAAATATTCGGTTCATTCCAGATCTGTACAAAACGAACCTTCTCTTTGTAGCGAGCCACCACCGCAAACACAAAGTCTGCAAAATCATCAATATTGTCTGGCGGGGCATAGGAGCCGATGGTGTCGGTCATTGCACGGGTCCAGCTTGGCGGATTAGAGAGGCGGACCGTCAGCTCCATATTATACGTTTCTGCCAATTCAACAATATGATCATACTTCTGCCAAGCTGACCGATAGGGCTCATGGCGCCGATCTTCGAAATCTCCTTTGCCATGGATCTCAATATCTTCCCAGGGAAACTCCTGACGTAGCCAAGTATAGCCAGCCTCTGCGGCCATTTTGATGGCTAGCTCACGCTTCGCAGGGTCGGCTTCTTGCTCCAAGAAGACATTAATGCCCAAAGGTGAACGGGTGGAACTGCCTGACACAGGTGGCTCGGGTAGAGGTGGCTTGGACGGAAAAAGCTCGGCCACAAATGGATCGGATACAGCATTGGGTCTCAACGCTAGTTTGGGGCGAGTGAGATCAGAAGCGAGATCAGAGAGACCTTTGACCTGCTGGAGTAGGCCATCTTCACCCGTATGTTGCCACATCCACTCCCGTGCAGCAGGCGTTTGAAGGATCAAAAAGGCCAGCCCACCAACAATTAGTAGGCTGACCCAAAGGATCAATAGCTGAGATAAAGCTTGACGCATAGCGTTCGATTTAGCGGCTATCAAAGTCCACAACAAACTGGTTACAACTATTAGAATCGCCGTCAGTGGTCATTGAGCCAATTTCAGAGATACGCGCGCCGCTATCATTAACGACCCAGACAAACCAAGTACCGGATTTCGGCCCAGTTCCTGGGGCCGCAATGATATGGCTGTAATATCCAGTATCCCACCCTTCGTAACCAGTGTGAGGGCCAGATTTGATAGGATTGGTAACTGGCGGGCCATCAGATGCATAGCTAAAGACCACCTTATACCCATTGGCTGGGTTGCCATTCTTATAGGTCCGACCCTCAAACCATGTCCCAGCAGCCTGTGGCGCACAGCTGTGAGCCACAACCACGTTGAACTCATATTTCGGCTTGGGTGGTGCCGGCGGTGCAGTTGGTGCTGGCGGCTGGGTTGGCGGTGGTGGCACTGGTGTATTCGTCGGCGGCGGTGGTATAGGTGTAGGTGGGATATTGGCAGCAACTGCAACGGCGCCTGTATTGTTTGTCACAACCAACTCACCAAAGAGCCAACCAACCTGACCATTGTAATCGACTTCCCACCACGTACTTGCAGGATCTTTGCCTGTTATTCGATAGGTATCGCCTTGATTCGCTCCCCCTACAACAGCGTAGTTAATGCCAGGGCCGCTACGTACATTCATCAGATTGATCTGGATGACGGCTTCTGGGTTTTGCGGTTCTGGAGTAGGTGTAGGTTCTTCAACGGGTGGTGCTGTCGGGGCAACTTCTTGTTGGTTAGATTGTTCGGAATTGTCCGTACCAGCCTCACTATTTCCCGGCGCAACGACCTGCTGCCCTTCAGGTGCAACATTGGCCTCACCATTAGTAGATGGCGCTGCTGCCGTAGCCAAGGCAACCTTCGTCGCAGCAGCTGCATTCGGATCTACCTGTGCTTGCTGCTCAACAGGTGCTTGGGTAAAGGTTGGTGCCGGCGGTCTGGTGCTAATCGGCGGCGGTGCGGACGGGCCAAAGCCGCAAGCAGCGATGGTCATACTCACTGACGCCATCAGCATCATCAAGAATCCACAACGAATGGTCCCTCTATATGTGGTTACAAACTTTCGTAATCCAATCAAGCCTTTTGAGGACATTTCAACTCTCATTTTTGGGTACAGCTCATTATCCAACGCCAAACGCGACAAAAGCCTCTACGAACAATATATCTACTTATACTCGGCTCTTTTTGAAAACCGCAGTTTGATTACTCTGGTAGAGCTAAGGAAAACCACAGTTTCCAAATCGACCGCACAATAGCTCTGACATGGATGAGAAAGAAAACGCTCTAGTTTAGTTGAGTGTACATCTCTCATCTATAGCCAATCTCATCTATAGCCAACCAGAGTGTAATCATTCAGCTCCCTACTGTAGGCTGAGCTTGTCGAAGCCGGATTCCCCTTCGACAAGCTCAGGGGACTGAACGACTACACCGGAGTATAGTCACGTTCCAAGATTTGGGTAATGAGGGAAAGATTCACAGGGTCAAAAAGTGTCATCAGATTATGCCGAAGCAGACAATACCTAAATTCACTGAGATGAAAAGTATAGCATATTGCAAAAATGATGCCTAAAACCTCCATACAACTGCTCTCTTAAGTTTCAGACCACTTAAATGGATAAGGTCCTATTTTGAGCGGGCTTGCTCCTATACTGTGGTTGCCTTTGGAGCGGTAGTTTTCCCACGCTTTAGGTGAGAAACGAAATTGCAATTCTCAAATGGAGCCGGATATAAGAACCCAAGCGGTGACAATTTCTTTTCCATCTATTCCCAAGTGGGGTATACTTGGAAATTCATAATTTTAGTTTAACAAAAATTCGTACCGAATCAATCGGATGATTCACCTCCACTCGCACCAAAGGCTCTTTACCATAGAATACTCTCGTTACCGCACTCATTTGGACATCCTTCATTGAGCAGGTATTGACCAAACTGTGTAAGAGAGAACAAACTCCAGCATTGAGTTGAAGCTAAGTACCATGGAGAAAAAAGATGTATACCCAAAAGACTTCAGTCAAATCCCCTCTGGCGCAATCGAATCCAACCAAAAGAACAATGAAAGCTCCCTTTTACAATGTTCCGCATAGTGGACTAAAAAAACGATATCTTATTCCTTTGGGAATCTTGCTTGCTATACTGCTGACTAGCTTCTCGTCCATCACAACCCCTCGTACTCTATATAGCGCCCTAGACAACATTAATGTTCCCCTATGGCTCCAATCTGTTGGCCTTGCCAACAATGATGCTATGCTTGGTTTGACTGTTGATTCTGATAACAGCACTGTTGCCACAGGCTATTTTCATGGAACGAGCATCAACTTTGGTGGAACGTTTCTCAACTCAGCTCAAAAGGATATCTTTGTCACCAAAGTAGACAGTAATGGAAATACCCTTTGGGCCAAAAACATGGGCGGGCCAGACATTGACGAAGGTCGGGCAATTGCAACCGACTCGGCAAAGAATGTCTACGTGACCGGTAATTTTCGTCAAACAACTACATTTGGCAATACCAGCCGTACCAGCAACGGGAAAGATGATATCTTCGTTACGAAGTTGAATAGTAATGGTGACTTCCTTTGGACGTGGAATGCTGGCGGCATTTTTCAGGATTTTGGTCGCGGTGTGACAGCAGATAGCTCAGCCAATGTCTATGTAACTGGTCTTTTCAGCGGTACCGTCAATTTTGGGAATACATCAACCTTTACCAGCACAGACAATACAGAAGATATCTTTGTTGTTGGGCTGAATGAGAACGGTACCCTAAAGTGGGCAAACTATGTAGCTGGCAACAGTGGCGATCGGGGTGATGGCATTTCCGTAGATAGTACCAATGGTTATGTCTATGTTACTGGCTTTATCCAAGGTGATCCTGACTTCGATCCGCTTGATACAGGTAGTGGTTTCATTGCCAACACAGCCGCCCGAGACATCTTCCTTTCCAAGTACAATTCAACCACCGGCGCACACATCAAGACTATTCACCTGGGTGGAACTGGCTCTCGGGACTTTGGGACATCCATCGCCATAGACGAAGATACAGGCTTCGTCTATCTTACTGGAGCATTTGACGGTGCTGCTGATTTTAACCCCTCTACCGGAAATTCTCTGCTTGCTCAGGGGACGTCAGATGTATTTGTGGCCGCGTATGATAGCAACCTGCAGTACCAATGGGCCGTTGGTTTTGGTGGTGCTGGCGAAGATGTAGGAGAAGCCCTTGCTTTGGGAGGTAACGGGAACCTCTATGTTACGGGCCGCTTCGAGGGAACAGCGGATTTCAACCCTGATAGTTCAGCTATCTTTGAACAAACCAGCGCGGGTGATGAAGATATCTTCATTGTCACCCTAAACAACAGCGGCACCTTTATTTCAGTTGCAACGGTCGGCGGCACATTGGAAGAACGGGGACTAGGCATCGGTGTTGGCCCCAATCAGAATATCGTCTACGGCGGCTATTACAATGGTACAGCTGATTTTGATCCAACAAGTGAAGTGAATGAATCCACGAGTGTTGGTGGTCAGGCAATTGTGATGGCTGCCTTAAGTAGCAACTTAACCCCTGTGGCGGATTCTCAGAGCCTTACAATAGATGAGGATACGGCCCAAGAGATCATTCTCAGCGGCACCAGCGCCCTCGGTGGCCCTGTTACATTCGGCATCTCGTCTGCTCCAGCCAAAGGAACGCTCAGCACAATCAGCGCAACAGAAGGCGTAACCACCTCTGTTATCTATACGCCATCGCTTAACATTACGGGCCCAGACAGCTTTACCTTTGTCATCACCGACAATAATGGTGTAAGTGCTTCAGCAGTGGTATCACTGACCATCTTGCCCATCAACGACGCGCCTATGGCAGACGATTCCTTCATGTATAGTGCTAACGAAGATGAAGCCCTCTTTGTTTCTGCTCCTGGCCTTTTGGGTGGAACGACGGCCGATGTGGATGGCGATCAGCTCTCGACCAGTGCCAGTAGCGATACCAGCGCCCAGGGCGTACCACTCGTTGTGCAGGCGGATGGTACGTTTACTTATGACGCAACAGGCAATGCCGCTGCCCAAGCGCTCAAAGTTGGCGAAAGCATGAGCGATTCGTTTGATTTCATTGTTAGTGACCCTGGTGGTGCCACGGATCAGGCCACTGTGCAACTGACCGTAGAGGGGCGCAATGATCAACCCCAGGCTAGTGACGACAGCGGCTTTACAACGCCTCAAGACACAGTGCTCAACGCAACAACTTCCGTTCTGGGTAACGATAGTGATGTTGATGGTGACATGCTTAGTGTTGATACCACACCCGCAACAGCGCCACAATTTGGCTCGGTTACTCTGCAATCTGATGGAACTTTTGCCTACACGCCCAATTCTGGCTACTTTGGTGATGACAGCTTTTCCTATCGGCTCCTCGATGGAAATGGCGGCGAAGATGTCGCACTTGTCACAATTTCAGTACAGCAGGCAGAACCGGAGCCCACTCCGGAACCCACCCCAGAACCAACTCAAGTGCCAGAGACGAATACCCCGCCAACAGTGGATGATGGAAATGCAGAGGTCAATGAAGATGAGGTTCTGGAAGGTACAACGCTTCTAGAGTTGGCTTCTGATTCGGATGGTGACACGTTGACCATTGAAACAACGCCATTTATGACTCCTACCCACGGTTCTATCCTGATCCGTGATGATGGAACTTATCAATATACACCCGAGGTCAACTATCACGGACCTGATTCATTCCAGTTCCGTGCATGTGACCAGAGTGACTGTACGTCCGGGACCATATCGATTACAGTCGCTGCAGTCAATGATGCGCCAGTGGCTATGGATGACAGCACAAAAAGTTCGCCAGGAATGGTCGTTATCGATGTGTTAGCCAATGATTCAAGCCTGCCAGACGGGGATGAAACGCTGACAATTATTGCGATTGGCACACCCGACCAGGGCGGTCTTGCGGCCATTACATCAGATGGCAAGATCAGCTATATACCACCACAAGGGTTTACTGGTGATGTTACCTTTACTTATACAATTGCGGATCGCTCGGATGGTAGCGGGCAAGAGGCAACAGGGACAGTAACTATCACTATCGCCGAAATACCAGATGGAACAGATGTCGAACCGAGCATCTTCCTTCCACTTCTCCGATAGCCGTTACTCGGAGTAAGCGGCCTGCCCAGTGTCGTTTATCGATAAGGGTCGGATTCTTGCCTAGTCATGAAGTTATGCCACAATAAGATTTTAAGGAACGGGAATCAAATAACTTGAGCACTTGAAGGGGTTACACCCGATTGAAACGCGCAAGTTATTTACAACTCATTCCTAAAGTAGCCCAGTTTTTAAAGCTGGGCCACTCTCTTTGCCATAAAATGTTCAAAATAGAATATACTTCACAGACGGTAGGCATACGCAAACGTACAATATTTAATTGTCTAAGCTCTCTCCACCATCGAGCTTAATATTACAAATTCAAACAAATTTCCAACAAAATGCTAATGCAATTCATATGCAATTTAAGCATAATATATGAAATTGCTTTTTTAGGAACGGGAATTAAATCACTTGAGCACATGAAGGGGATACACCCGATTGAAACGCGCAAGTTATTTACAACTCATTCCTTAAGAGATTCGTCTTCTACTCTTCCTCTGAAATGTCAACAGAGCCTATGATTTGAAGCACAATTACTATTGGATATCTCTGTAGCAAAAAATGGGTTCAACGGGCGCCCCGCGCGGAAAAGGTTAAGATCCGGTTGAGCCTAAAACTTAAAATATAAGGAGAACATGAATGGCAGACCAGTCACAAGTGGATGTACAGGCAGAGTCCTTGGAATACCGAACTGAAGTTAAGCAGTTGCTCGACATATTGGCCCATTCCCTTTATACCGATCGGGACATCTTTTTGCGAGAACTTATCTCCAATGCGTCGGATGCCCTAAATCGAGTGCAGTTCGAGATGCTGACCAATTCTGATGTTGTTGGCGCAGACGCAGAATTGGCTATTACCTTGGAGATTGATGAGGATGAAAAGAGAATCTCCATTCGTGATACGGGCATCGGGATGAATCGAGAAGATTTAATCCAGAATTTGGGGACGATTGCTCACTCGGGTGCCAAATCTTTTCTTTCTAATGCAGCAAACGGAAACGGGGATAAACCAACGAATATTGCCGAGATTATCGGTCAGTTTGGCGTAGGTTTCTACTCAGCCTTTATGGTAGCCTCTGAAATTACTGTCACCTCTCGATCCCATCGCCCTGAGGATCAGGCTTGGGCTTGGCGCTCAAATGGAGACAGCCAGTTTACCCTAACACCAGCAGAACAAGCTGAACGTGGAACCACGATTGACATCCAACTCAAAGCTGATGCGGAAGAGTATGCCAGCAAGTGGAAATTAGAATCGATCATTCGCAAGCATTCGGACTACGTCTCCTTTCCCATCTTTGTAACGGTGGTTGAAAAACCCACAGAAAATGAAGAGGATGAAGCCGCGGCGGATGCCGAAATTGAGGTTGGCGAGAGTGGGGATGAAGCTAGCGACGCTGAAGAAGATGTGGTTGAGGTGAAGCCAGATCCCACGCCCGTTAACAAACAGACTGCAATCTGGCGTCAATCCGCATCCGATGTCAAGGCCGACGAGTACGAAGAGTTTTACAAGCAGCTCACCTATGACTTTAATTCTCCTTTAGCTCATATTCACCTCGTGACAGACGCACCGGCGGATATTCGCAGTATTCTCTTCATCCCCAGCAAGCGCGAACGGGGCATGATGGGGATGCAAGCGGCGGAAGGGCTTAAGCTCTACTCGCGCAAGGTACTGATTCAGGAAGAGAACAAGGATCTGCTGCCTGAATATTACCGATTTGTTGCGGGTGTCATCGATTCTGAGGATCTCCCATTGAATGTCTCTAGAGAGACGGTACAGAGCAATCCCCTTATCCGCCAGATCAAAAAGGCGTTGACGAATCGTGTGAACCGTGAGCTGAAGCGCATGGCTGATAAGGATCCAGCCACCTATGCCACCTTCTGGGAGGAGTTTGGGATGTTTATCAAGGAAGGGGTTGCCACAGATCCCAGTAGCCATGATACCCTGCTCGATATGTTGCGCTTCCACTCCAGCCAATCGCTACAATTGGCAGAAGCTGCTGGCAGCACAGAAGAGACGCCAGAAGAGAATGCCAGCCCAGAAGGTGAGGCCAGCGAAGAGAGTACCGAGAGTACTGATGGCGAATCTGGCACAACCGACGATACAGAAAGCTCAGAAACGAAAGTTGATACCTCGGGGCTGACTTCGCTCCAAGCCTACGTGGATCGGATGCAAGAAGATCAAGAAGATATTTACTATGTACTGGGTGAAGAACTGCAATCTGTGAAACTTAGCCCGCACTTGGACTACTTCCGGGCCAATGACATCGAAGTCCTCTACTTAGTCGACCCTATTGATGGCTACATGACATCCATGTTGCGCGACTTCAAAGGGAAATCGCTAAAGAATGTCGACGATGCCAGTCTGGATCTGCCAGAGAATAGCAAGGGTGAGGACAAGAAGGAAGAGACCCCCCTGGAGGAATCAGATTTTGAAAAGCTGACTAGCCGCGTAAAGGAGGTTTTGGGTGACCGCATTACCGATGTTGCAGAGTCCAAACAGTTAGTCAATAGCCCTTGCCGTTTGGTGACTCCTGAAGGTAGCATGGATCGAGATCTTCAACGCATTATGCGACTTACCCAGCAAGATTATGCCATGCCCAAGAAACTCCTGGAACTGAACCGTAGCCATCCAGTGGTTACCAATCTTTCGCAAATTTTAGAATCGAACCCTGAAGATACCTTGATCGATGCAACCATCGAGCAACTCTTTGGGAACGCTGTGTTGCTAGAAGGCGCACATCCCAATCCATCTGAAATGGTTGCCCATATCCAGACCATTATGGAAGCAGCCGTTGCAGGAAGAGCTAAATAGATATACTTACTTTTTAGCGTATTTTTCGGTCTTGTCTACCCAAAGTTTTAGCCTGTGGGTAGACATGGCCAGCCCCGTTTCTCTCGCTGAAGATGTGAATAATTACCTCACATTTACACCCCACTTATAGACAAGCTGGCCACCACTCCATCCAGCCCAAATAACAAGCCCCGCTCCTACAACTAGCAAAAATCCTATCCACAAACGGGTAAGTCCTCGGGCTGAATCCAAAACAGGGTCCCCTACTGTTGCCTTATTGCGGTTGCTCCAACGCTGAAAGAGCAAAATTCCATAAACAAGTAAAACCGCTAACCCTGTCGACACATGGGTATCCAGCAGCCGGGCATAGGGCGGGTCAGGAGGTAATTTCCCCTGATCGAAGATGCCCGTAAACACACTGACCAAACAGGTCCCCCACCCAGCGAGCATAGGCCACCAAGTCAAAACGAGTAGCTCTTTGCGTGCTTGTATGGTAAGGTAATAGAGGCCAGATAGACTAGCCAAAATCAGCAGGCCTATGGGGAAATGGACGGTTGCAGGATGAAGGATGGTTAGAGACAATTGGTGATATCCGTAATCTTTCTCATCAGCGGAAAGTGTGCTCCAAGATTAATTTTTACATGATCCAGGTTGACCTGCACACTTTTCACAGATGAGCCGTAATCTTTGGTTAATAAATCGGTAACGAATCCTTAAGCATTTGCTGGTAGACTGTGGCATAACACAGTTATTTTCTTATTGTATTATTACACACAGAAGCCTTCGCACGCCAAGCGCTCGACAAAGTATATATTGATGGTTAGAAAAGCTCGTCTACATGAAGACTGGGAGCTATCCACTTCTCGGAATTGCACAGAGCGGGTTGCTCGAGAGTCGGGGCAAGACTTTCTGGCGAAGTATAAGCATCGTATATTCGCATCGGGTCTCTTGCCATGGGGTGAGTGTAGCAAGCCAACCAAGTATTGAGAGAACTATAAGGAACATAAAATGAAACCGATCCGATCGTCAGAAATTACACCTGAGCATCTATACTTATCCCGACGGAAGTTTATGGCTTTGGCTGGTGTAGCAGCGGGTGCAGCGGCGCTCACTGCTTGCACAGGACTTCCAGTGCCAGCACAAACGGCAAGTACCGAAAGCGTGGGTGGCTTTACCGAATACCCCTATGGCGATCTGCCCCAAGCATTAGCCTATGAGCAGCCATTTGCCAGCAGTGATGTAGATGAGTTAGGTGCTAGCCTAAATACCTATGATGAGATTACCAACCACAACAACTACTATGAGTTTACCACAAACAAGGCTCAGGTGAACCCTCTTTCCCAGGGATTTGAACCTTATCCATGGACCCTTGAGGTAACAGGCCTGGTCAACAACCCCAAAACCTTTGGAATCGAAGATCTAATCAACGGCTTTGATCAGGAAGAGCGAATCTACCGCTTGCGCTGCGTTGAGGCATGGTCTATGGTCATTCCCTGGGTAGGTTTTTCACTCGCTTCTCTTCTCAAGGAAGTTGATCCAAAATCAGAAGCCAAATATGTACGCTTTGAATCCATCTTACGGCCAGAACAGATGCCAGGGCAGAAGAGCCGCTTTATCAACTGGCCTTATGTGGAAGGGCTTAGCGTGGATGAAGCTATGCACCCTCTGACGCTCATGTCCACCGGCATGTATGGCAAGTTGCTTGTTAACCCAAATGGTGCACCACTACGGCTGGTTGTGCCGTGGAAATACGGCTTTAAGAGCATCAAAGGCATCGTTAAGATTGAGCTAACTGATACCATGCCAGTCTCCACGTGGATGGATCAAGCCCCCAACGAATATGGCTTCCTGGCCAACGTTAATCCCCAAGTCAACCATCCACGTTGGTCTCAGGCCAGTGAGCGCCGCATTGGTGGCGGGCTAGGGAATCGCATGGAAACTATCATGTTTAATGGCTACGGGGAAGAGGTCGCAAGTCTATATGATGGCGTTGATCTGAGAGCAAACTTCTAGTGAACGCTTCAATTGACAAATCACTTTCTGGACAGGCGTCGCAAAAGATATCGTCCAATACAAATGGCGGATCTTGGTTCACGTCAATCACTGGATATGTGAAGAAACATTGGTTTTGGATGCTTGCCAATGTGGCTGCGGCTTGGCCTTTGGCGCAGTTGCTCTGGCAGTGGTTCACCGGGTACATGATCGATCCCATTGGTGAAATGACCGATATTACAGGGTATGCGGGTCTTGTACTATTGGTCCTCTCATTGGCCTGTACCCCTCTGCTGACTCTAACCGGATTTCGCAAGGTGAACACGGTACGCAAGTCATTGGGACTGTGGGGTTTTGCATACGTTACCTTACACATGCTCGTCTTTATTGCTCTAGACTATGGATTAAATTTGGATTTTATCCTGGACGACGCGGTCTTAAGTAAGCGTTACGTTATAGTAGGGTTTGCGGCGTTCCTACTTCTGCTTCCATTGGCCATTACCTCAACAAAATGGTGGATGAAGCGGTTAGGTCGCAACTGGAAGCGCCTGCACCAGCTAGTCTATGTGGCTGTTCCGTTGGGCGCGTTGCATTACATCTGGGTTGAAAAGGTGCCAGTTGAGCCAGTTGTCTGGGCAACCGTAATCGGATTGCTTTTGCTGGCAAGGGTAAAAGTAGTGCGCACTAGGCTGCAGCAACTTCGACAGCTGGTGGGTTAGGAACCAGTCGTCCGAGCATTAACGTACCAACCAGCCCAACTGCACAAAAGGATGGTCGTCTGAAGTAAGTGGTATATCTGCTTGCCTAGGGATGACCATCTTGCTAGAGAATGGCTCAACTCCGATTTCTACACGATAACGTCCAGACCCAATATGATCAGGCCAGCGCACTTGATAGCCATCTTCCACGATTGTATCTGCTGGCCACCGATCCGTGCTCCAACGACCGCCCGCAGGTGAGCGTTTCCACTCCCAAATAAGTGTTCCATCTTCTGCCGTAATCCTCAGAATTGTGCGCCAATCAGTCGTTGGCTTCTCTGGCGAGTGCCAATACAGAATTGGTTCCTTGGTTAGCTTCCAGGCAATCAGATTCAGTTCCCCAAAGGTGATTGGTGAGTCAATCTGATTCTGTGCTGAATCGACCCTGTCGACGGGTATCTGGTCAGCAACATAGCTCGCCGTCAGAATCGGTGGTGGGCCAAATGCTGGTCCTACAACACCTAAAAGAGCATAAAGACTTAACAGTAGCATTCCGCTGCTTAGGACCCAAGGAAAAGCTCGTTTTCCTCCCATCGGCACCCAAGCATATAGCCCATAGACGAATAAAATCACAATGGGCGCAACCGCTGGATAGAGCAACCGTCCCTGATCCGTACCCAATGCTAGCAAAGAATAGCGCCACATAACAACAATGACTGTTATGAGAGCTAAAGCCAGCAACCCCAATAAAATGCCGATATGTACCTGGACTGTTCCTGTGACCGCCGTTCTCGATTGCCCACTACGTCCGCCTGCATCATGTGATACTACCTCTACGGATTGTGCTCCAGCGATTCTGCTATGAGCCACCCATCTCCGGCTGAGATAGAGCACCCGACTCAATAGCCCAAGCAGACTGGTTCCTGAAATTATGGCAAGCAGTTGATAGACCCAATCGGCCATAGCCACGTGGCCAATGGCACCAAACTTGCCCCAGAAGCTAAGAAACCAGCCTCGTAACAGCCATTCACTGTCTGACCATGTCCACGGTGTTAGGCGCAGATCAACGGTCTGTTTGGCCATCTCCAACCCCAGTGGATCACCATAGAGGAGCCAGTTTCGTACCAACCAAGGCGATGCTATAAGCAAAGCTAGGCCGAAGAGAATTGCGCTACGCTTAAGTACTAAGTCCATCCACTGCTGCCCATAGAGGACAGATGCTCTGATCGGTTCGATAAACGGCTTCTGTCTACCGATAAGGGTTCCAAGCAGAATGCTCATGCCAACGGCCGGCCAAATCCCCACGGTACTCACCTTGGAAAACAAACCAAGCCCTAGGGCTAGCGGTGTCCACCAGCCTGCTCCCAGTCGGCCGCCTGCTTGGTATATGGCAAATGCTCCCCATAGTGACAAGGTACCAAAAAGGGCCGCGGCGTTGTCATTGTTGACAGTGGCGCCAATAAAGGCAAACTCGGGCCAGAAGGCCAGTGCCCCCACAATTCCCAAGACCAACCACGGGTCAGTAGGAAAGATTGATCTCGCTAGACCATATGTGGCCGCAACGGTCGCTGTACTCAGCAATATGGACCAAAGCCGAGCCAAACGAAAGGCCAATATGCCATCCCGCCAAGGCCAGGTTTCTTGCTTTGGGTGGATAAAAAAGTTGGGTGACCAGCTGGGTTGGGTACGAAAAGAGACATCTGGATTGGGACGCAAAAAGGTACGAGAAGGCCCTCCAGGCAGCGCAACAAGAGCTGCTGTGGCGTGATAGAATGGGGGGTGCTTACTTTGGGTTACCTTCGGGCCAATAGGTAGCGTTCGCTCTTGGGCAAGGTAGACCACATAGGCCCAGTGATCTGCCTCATCAGGTGCTTCGGCCAATGGCACGCTCAATGAAAAAGCCAGTGTCAACAAGAAATGACCCACAATGAGCACACTCGCCGCCCAATTTTGATACGCGTTGGTCATGGTGCCACCAACTGACCTATCACTGTGCGGGGTGAAGATGCATTTGTGGGTATTAGAGGTGAACCGGGTGAGCCGGCTGGGTAAATGCCTACATTGACCAGGTACTCATCTGAAGTGAGCATTGGTGGCATGGTCACAGAGACTCTCTGCTTCCAAAGCTGTCCAGGTTCCCAGCGGGTTACAGGTCGATAAATGCTAGCAATCGGCCCATCCCACTGGGTAACCAGCTCACCGTTTGGCGTTGTTATGTGAATAAAAAGATGATGGGGCTTCTCCGGTTGAGCCAATACAAACCAGTATAGATCCACAGAGACGTTATCTCCAGTATCTAATGGCCGGGTGACTGGTTCCACCCCAGCGTCGCCTGCGCTTGCGGATATCACGGCGGCACCAATCAGCCGAACAAATTCATAATCCCTCTCCACGGAATGGACTGGATGTAAGGGTGCGACGGAAAAGAAGATCGAGAGGAGAAAGAGGAGTCCGCCTAGCAGCCATATGGTTGCTAGCATACGCAACCCGACTGGGTTACTGGCTGCATTGTTGGCAAGGTGATTGACTTGGTTATTAGCTGAGTTGTCCAGGTGTCTTTGTTTTACCCCAAACAGAAGGGCGAGCAGACAAACAATCCAGCCAGTTATCGTGACAGTGTGACCTATCCAGACGGCACGAGTTGCAACCCACTTGAGTTCAAGTTCGTACTTACCTGGCGGTAACAATACAGAGAGCAACCCTAAATTCCCTGTCGATCTGGTATCCAATCGTTGGCCATCAATCTCGACCTGCCAAGCCGGATAAAAGAAGGTCGGGAAATGAATTTGCGTTTCTTCCTCTGCCATCACACTGAAGGTTTGTTCTAAGTAGCCCTGAGCGAGGGGGACGATGTGGATAAGTGATGCATCTTCTGCTATCGAAGCGGGAGGCTCTTCACTTGGCTCACGCCCGATAGCCCAGCGTTGTTCGGTTACCCAGATGGGCAGGAATTCACCAGTCCATGACGCGCCAACCTGGCCAAATTGGGCATCGAACGCCCACATCTCACCGGCACCCAAGTCGTTCAAACCCTCACTCAAATCCTGAGCCGAAGTCCCTGAAAGTGCTGCGAAGTGAAGGGGCAGCCGAATAACCAAGGGGTACAGAAAGAGTAGTATACAGAACGTCATCCCTAGGAACTTACCTACGGAACGAAGCTGAAAAACCAACGGAAAGGGGGATGAAGTTGTAGGCTTTGGCCGTTCCTGTGTCTGCTCTCGTATCCGTTTAGTTGGTTTAAGCGTATGAACAATAGAAATAACCAGTTGCAGCGTAAGCGCTAACATGCCAGCTGCGCTAACAGCGAGCAGTGTCTGCCAACGCCAGGGAAACTGAAGTTTACCCAATATGGGTTCCGCCAATTTCCAAAGGGGCAAGCTAGAGGATGTTGTCAGCCATAAAGTCAACAGAGCCGACAGTATGAAGAGCAATAGCCAGCCTCGCGCTTCATCAGAGAGCGCGTACGGGGTATTCTCTTGCCTCTTCTCTAGCCGACTTTCATCCGAGTCAGCCTGGAGCGTATGAGCAGCTTGAAAGTGCCTTCGGCGGAAAGGTACTGAAGCAAGCAAGGTAAACAACGAGACGGCCAAAATGATCCCAATCGACCCCGGAATGGCCACAGTCGGTTCTGCTGCGGAGGGATATTCATAGGGCAGCCAAGGGCTAAAGAGCGTCTCCCACTGGGCAAAGTGGTTTAGATAACCTCCGCTTCCATTGGTGGTTCCGATGCCGACCCAACGAGCTTCCAGCAGAACAGGGGCAATATACCAGGCACTTAGGAACCCACCAAGCAGAATGGGCAATAGCAGAGTCAGTACGTTCTGCAAGCCCGAATAGAGCCAGGTGTGCTTGAATAACCCTCTACCAAGCCACCCTATGCGTACCCAACCCCATAGTACGAGAAGTGGTGTAAAGAGAAGATAGAGCAACAGCAACATCAGTGCCGTCAAGTTATGGGTTAGGATAAGTCCCATCCAGCCAAGTGCTGTGTAATAGAATGGGAGGGCTTGTATGGTTGTACTCAAAAACTGACGACCAACTTGTCTCCAGGATGGCAGCAGGGCAGGAGCAGAACGAGATGGGGCAGTGCTGCTAACGGAGAGAGACGCCAAGCTAGGTTCTGTTTGGGTAGGTGGGTCTTCATGTATGCTAGTTGAAATTTGCGAAATTGTGCGAGAAAAACGATAGGTAAAGTGAATGATCATTGGAGGCCAAACGAAGGCCGCAAATTCGGGTAGAGCCCCACGTACGACGAGATCATACAGGTGGTAGGGAAAGGCAAGGTAGAAGAGCGCACCTAAAGCGGAGACCCACGGGGTACACCAGTTACGCAGCAGGATATAACTCGTTAGTCCTGACAGACCAAACCAAACGGAGAGACCCAGACTGATGCTCGGTATGAGGGCTACGCCAAGGCTGTGAAATATGGCGGATGGATAATAGAAGGCAGGCGCGTAAAAGTTCAGTACAGGGTATCCATAGCCAAATGAAAAATCGGGGAACCAACGTGGATACCAAACACCTGAATTAACTGCTTCGCTCAGAGAGCGTACCCGGTGAATATGAAAGAGGCCATCAGGTGTTGACGACCACGGAATGGATGATGCAAACAGAGCAATCCCGCTCAATATGGCAATGATCAAGCCCACTCTATGAGAATGGTATGTTGAGAAGCGCATTCAGGTATACAATTCTGCAATAGCGTAAAAGTCACACAACCGTCTACTGAGCACGAAGGGTGCGGTGAATGATTCACAAAATCGTACTTTTGACAAAAATAGTTCGTTACTTTTTTTTGCTGCCATCGTCATCATAAAGAGATGTAAACTGGGTAGGTAGGTTTGCATATCCCCACTGACACTCTATAAAACTGTATGATTCATCGAGGGCCCCGCTTTGGTTCAAGTAGAATCTCAAGTGGCACAGAACGATCTTCTGGATCATACCACAATGCACGAATGATACAGTTTTCGACCCGTCTATGGATCGTAGTATATACTAAAAATAGTATAGGGCAAGCACCTCCTGATGCAAAGCGGTTATATGCATGGCCGTTCCACATTGGGTTTGCTCCACCGCTTGACGTAGAGTCAAGTAGATCATATTAATTTTCTCATCTATCAGCGAGTGCGATATAATCACAATAGTTCCCACTTTCTGGATGAAACGGGGGATCCCATTTGGAAATTGGTTCATGTCCCAAGTACAGCCATATGTACCCAGTACCCTAGTCCAGGCGACAGATACAGAGCATCGAACCCGCGTATTGCCTCCTCGGGAAGAACCTTCTTCAAACGACGCAAACACGGTTATTGATATTGGTTCAACAGTTCATCTCCAGAGTTGGTTTAGTCTGTCGCCCTGGAGGATGACATCTGGTTGGATGATGTTTGCAGCCCTGCTTTCGGTTGGCCTTTTGACCAATCTGGCAGAGTCGACAGGTACGTTTCCATGGCAAACGCTGGCTTTATTGTTGTTTCTTGTGGATCCACTCTGGGGCGGTATTTGGCGCTTTGCGTGGGGTAGAGAGGTAATTTTGCCTTTGGAAGGCCAGCAGGTGAATCGGCGATTCTGGTTGCCTTATTTACTACCAGGTTCGCCAGCTGCACGTCTAGTTGGGCAAGGGGCAGCAGCTAAAGAGATAGGCGGTGCATTTCGAACTCGTTTTGGTCACCCAGCAACCCAGGAGCGTGATCACCTAAGCGATGATCTCATGCCGCTCTTATTTCGTATAGGTATACCTAGTCTGTTATTGGCATTCGGTATTGCGGCAACGCTGGGTATGACAGCCATTTGGATGACAGGTGTTATTGTTTTATGTGGCACATTGGGGTGGCTCAGCCGTCGGACGTTGGGACGTCCTGCCTCGGTTCTGCAAACATGTGTGGTTGTTATTCTACCTTGGGTGTTAACGGTTCTCATTATGGGAGGCAGAACAGAGACCTTTTTAATTAACCCACTGCGCGCCACGTATAGTTACTGGTTAATGGGTTTCTGGGCATTACACTACTGGGGCGTCTACTGGTATCAGACAGATCAGTACGGCGCTAAAGATGTAAGTAGTGGTGGTACGACGGCTTCAACTGAACCCTCTTTGGCATCCGAGCCGTCGAATTATGAAGTCGCTGAACAACGAGATGGAATTAGCAACAAATTCAGTCAGGCATTTAGCCAGAGAAACTTAAGCTTTTTGAGCAAGCCAGCCGTTCTACCAATCATCGCTGGGGATCTGGGTATGATTGTAATGCTAATATATCTTAGGGAACCACTCTGGCTGGCACTTTTAGGCCCCCTATGGTTACCTACATGGCTAGCATACTTTCAGGGGCAGCCGTTGGATCGCCAGCCGTTTTGGCGCTTGCTTGCGCTGCTGCTAACAGCCATAGCCATTGGGCAAACACCTATGTAGCTATTATGCCGCAAGCATTTTGAAAACAGGTGTATTCCGAGCTTCTATCAGAAAGAACAAACACCTGTTTTTAGACAGAGCTGGGTATAGAAACCTGATCCTATCCGTGTGATAACCGCGGCTTCTGCATAGGCAATAGAAATATAAGAGCAAAAAGAGACATAGCGGATAGTGAGTAGTCTAAAATGGACAAAACGGGAGCAGCGTTACTCACAATTGAAGCGGTTCGGCGCGATCCAGAAGTGATTGCCTTTATCCAAAATGCCAATGATTCTTTGCGACATTTAGGGTATACAGAGCATGGGCAGCGCCATGCCGGGCTGGTTGGACACATTGCCGAAAGTGTGCTGGAACGCTTGGGTTACCCAGAGCGAATGTGCCAAATCGTCAACATTGCAGGCTATCTTCATGACATTGGCAACTCGATCCACCGGCAAAATCATGCGTTGAGCGGTAGCCTGATGGCTTGGCAGATTCTTTCACGTATGGGCATGTCGGCAGATGAGTGTGCTTTAGTTATGAATGCGATTGGCAATCATGAAGAAGAGCGGGGCATGGCAACTAATCCCGTTGCAGCGGCCCTAATCATCGCCGATAAGGCAGACGTACACCGCAGTCGGGTTCAGAACCCTGATATGGTGACCTTTGATATCCATGATCGGGTCAATTATGCAGCAACTCGCAGTTTTGTTCGCGTGATTGAAGACGAGAAGGTGATTGCACTGGAGCTTGAAATTGATACTGATTACGCTCATGTCATTGAGTATTTTGAAATCTTTTTGGAGCGTATGACTATGGTCCGTCAAGCTGTTGAGTTTCTCAACTGTAGTTTCCGCTTGATTATCAACGAAACCAGATTTTCATAAGAGGAGATTCATGTCTATCCGGTCGTTCTCACATCTCATCGAGATTCAATCCCTATCCAATGAACAGTTTTTCGCACTTTTGCATTTGGCCAGAGAGCTGAAAGACGAGAGGCGACGGTTCGGGCGAAATGTGCCGATATTGGCCGACAAGTCCCTTGCGCTAATCTTTCAAAAGCCTAGCTTACGCACTCGGGTTAGCTTTGAAATGGGGATGGTCCATCTCGGCGGCTATGCATTCTACCTTAGCCCAGATGAAATCGGTTTGGGGAAACGTGAGAGCGTGGCAGACGTGGCCCGTGTTCTGAGCGGCTATGTAGATGGCGTCATGGCCCGAGTCTTTGAGCACAACCATGTGGAAATGCTGGCCCAGTGGGCGACTGTTCCAGTCATTAATGGGTTAAGCGACTATTGCCACCCATGCCAGGCGTTGGCCGATCTCTTAACTATCTGGGAAGAGATCGGCGCGCTCACCGGTGTTACGTTGGCCTACGTCGGTGATGGCGCCAATAATGTTGCGACCAGTCTCTTGGCGGCAGCTGGAAAAGTTGGCATGTCGGTACGAATCGTCTCGCCCGAAGGATATCAGCCTGCTTTGGAGACGATTCAAACGACAGATGCAGACGTCACTGTTACAGATGATTTAGATGGTGTGATCGGGGCAGACATTCTGTACACCGATGCTTGGACCAGCATGGGGCAAGAGGCAGAGAGTGAGGTAAGGCAGCGAGATTTAGCCTCCTACCAACTCAATAGCCAATTGATTGCCCATACGCGCAATACAAACATAAAGGTCATGCATTGCCTGCCAGCCCATCGTAATGAAGAGATCACTGATGATGTTGCCGATGGGGAAAATAGCTTGCTTTTCCCTCAAGCACATAACCGACTACATGCACAAAAAGCGGTATTGGCCCATTTGCTTGGTGGAATCCCTTTGACAAATCCAAGCAAAAATATCTAACAGAATTATAAGTAAGCTTAGGAACAGCGATCTAAATAATTCAGTGACACTAGGTGATAGCCACCGTCATTGACCTGTTTATTCGTTACCCCGCAATGGCTGAATGCATAGAAAGCAGAGCAATGGAATGATTCGACCCTGGCAAAAATTATACTCAGCTCCGTTTGAAAACAGGTGTTTGGTCTCTCTGGTAGGACTTAGGAAAACACCTGTTTTCAAAGCGACCGCAGTATAGACAAGATGTTCCCTAGGAAAAATCTGGTTCTCTGATATAGCCACCAGACTCCAAGATAATAATATAATGGAAAATTCGGAGATTTTGGTTTCTCTTGGCCGCTTACAAGATTGGAGAAATTTATTAGATATTGCTTTGGTTGCTGCTATATTTTATGTAGTACTTCGCCTTTTTCGCGGCACCCAAGCTGTTCAACTGATTCGTGGCATTCTTGTTATTAGCTTAATCATTGCTGTCATTGCTCAGACACCTCAGCTGACGGCCTTCAATTGGCTCGTCCAAAACAGCACAAGTGTTATTCTAGTAGCTATCCCAGTTATTTTTGCTCCCGAACTGCGGAGGGCATTGGAGCGAGTTGGGCGTTCGGCACCTTTATTGATTAGACGCACCGATGACGCCAACACCCAGCGACTAGTCAACGAGGTGGTCAAAGCCGTAGAACAGCTTGCCATCAAACGTCATGGTGCGCTACTGGTTTTCGAAAACTCTACTGGTTTGGGCGATTACATTGATCAAGGCATTCGTCTAGATGCGGAGTTGAGTTCCGAACTGCTTCTTACCATCTTTGTCCCGAGTACAGCATTACACGACGGGGCCGTCATCATTCGCGGTAGCCGGGTGGCAGCGGCTGGTTGCATATTGCCTCTGACACAGCAGAAGATCAACGATTCACAGATGGGTACAAGACATCGGGCTGCAATTGGGTTGACAGAACAGGTTGATGCTTTTATCATCGTTGTCTCTGAAGAGACGGGCAATATCTCAGCCGCTAGCAATGGTCGGATTTTAAGAATGGAACCCGATCGGTTACGTCCACTATTGAGTAAACGGTTGGATGTAGCCGAATAATGAAAACGAGAATTTGAATTGGAGAAAGGGACGCAACAACGCCTAGAGACACAGTTTGGGCGTCTACTTGATCATATGGGTACAGTGTTTTTGGCACTAATCCTAGCGCTAATTGTCTGGCTCATTGCCATCAGTCGGGAAAATCCAACGTTAACTGAAACCTTTCCCCAAGCTGTTGAGATCAATGTCCGGGGCCTTGCCCCTGATCTAGCGCTCGTTCGAAATCTTGATGGAGAATCGATTCGTCCAGTCCTACAAGGCCCGCGTAGCGCTTGGGAAAACTTGGAAGCGGATGATATTACTCCTTACATCGATTTGACTGGCTTAGATGTTGGTGATCACATTGTTGATGTCGAGATTGAAGTCCTTGATCCCAAAGTGACGTTGGTAGAGTCAGAGCAGCCAGAGCTGCGAATTACGTTGGATACGATTTTAACCCAAACGCTGCCCATTAAAGTAAGTATCTTAGACAGTGCAGCCGCAGGTTATGAGTGGCAACGCCCTACTATAGAGCCAATCTCCGCGACGGTACGTGGCCCTGCCATCTATGTAGAAGATGTTAGCTATTTGGAAGCAACCATCTTTCTATTTAACGCAAAACAGCAGGTTGATCAGATTCGTGACATCCAGGCTCATCGACAGAATCAGGAGTCGGTGAATGGAATTGTCATTGATCCACCGTCCGTGAGGATCATTGTACCTGTGGGGCCTCGTCCAGGTCGTAAAGACGTGGCAATTCGTCCAACCTTAACTGGGTCTCCTGATGCAGGGTATCGGCTCAGTGCTGTCAAAGTAGAGCCGTCAACCATTGTATTATCAGGCGATAATGATCAATTGAGCTTGGTCCCTGGTTTTGTGGAGACCGAAGCTATTACGCTTACTGGAGCAACGGAAGTAGTTCAGCGTTGGGTGTCAGTCGTCCTGCCTGAAGATGTTTCCTCGTCACTGGGCACGGGCCGGGTCTTAGTAACAGCGAGTATTACACCTCTGGAGGGAGGGGCTACTGTTAAACGCAGGCCTATTCTGGAGTCAGTTGAAGACAATGTGGAAGTGCGGGTCTCATTGGATACAGTCGATGTAATTTTGCGCGGGCCGCTGCCTGGGCTAGAGCAACTAACCGAAGATGACGTGCAGGTGATCCTAAATCTTTCCGGACTTTATCCAGGCATCCACTCTGTTACCCCAACCGTGCGATTGCCAGATGGCATCACCTGGGAGGGGCTGCTGCCTGAGACAGTCGAAGTCGTCATTGTATCGTCAGACGCCAATAACCCGTCCAACACGATTCTACCGCCTACACCGACACCGCAGACAGAGTCACCGTTAACGCGTCCTGTGCAAGGAGATTAAAAAGGAATCAATTATGAAGTCAAGGAAACCTATTGTGGCCTTGGTGGGGCGACCCAATGTTGGCAAGTCAACACTATTTAATCGTCTTACGGGTACGCGAACTGCCATTGTGGAAGATATTCCCGGTACAACCCGTGATAGAATTTATGGGGAAAGTGATTGGAATGGCATCGACTTTGTTGTTGTCGATACGGGCGGGTTGGAGGCACCAACTGAGTTGGCTGCATCGCACTTACGCCAGCCTAACCATATTCTGTTGGCAGAAGATTCGGGGCAGTTTATCCCCCAAATTCAAAATCAAGCCCAGCTCGCAATGGATGAAGCCGACGCAATTATCTTGGTTGTGGACAGCAAAGAAGGACTTTCCGCGGCTGATGAGGAAGTAGCCGAACTTCTGCGAGCGACCAATGTTCCTATTTTTGTTGCAGCGAACAAAGCCGAAAGCCCCCAACGGAAGTTAGAGTCAGTAGAATTTTGGGCATTAGGCCTTGGCGAACCCATCCCCATCAGTGCCTTTCATGGGACAGGTGTTGGCGATCTGTTGGATGTTGTAGCAGAAGTACTACCTGATTATGTAGACAGTGATGAAGAGGATGACGAAACCATTAGCGTTGCGTTGGTTGGCCGCCCGAATGTAGGCAAAAGTAGCTTGTTGAATATCCTAACGGGAACAGACCGTGCAATTGTCAGTGATGTGCCCGGAACAACTCGAGATCCTATCGATACAGACATTGTTTACTACGGTCAGGATATTCGCTTGGTGGATACTGCGGGCATCCGCCGCCGGGGCAAGGTCGAAAAAGGGATCGAAAAGTATAGCGTTTTACGCAGCATGAGGAGTATCGACAGGGCAGACGTGGCGCTACTCTTAATTGACGCCGTAGAGGGCGTAACCGCTCAGGATACCCATGTAGCAGGTTATGTTTTGGAGAAACGTAAGAGCATTATGGTCTTGATCAATAAGTGGGATCTAGTCGAGAAAGATGCTTATACCATGCTGGATTTTACGCAACAGATTCGAGAAGATTTGAAGTTCATGGACTATGTGCCGGTTCTCTTTATCAGTGCGTTGACCAATCAGCGCATTCACAAAATTCTTCCCGCGGTTCTGGAAGTGGCAGAGCATCGCTACCACAGAATTCCTACAAGTGAGTTTAATCAATTCTTACATACGGCATACGACAGCTCGACGCCACCTTCAAGGCATGGCCGACGGCTACGTCTTTACTATGGCTCTCAGGTTAGCGTGGCACCACCGACCTTTGCCATTTTTACGAATGATCCCAAACTCGTTCACTTTTCATATGAACGATACCTGGAAAATCGAATTCGCGAACATTTTGCCTTTACTGGTACGCCGATTCAGCTTCACTTCCGTGAACGAAGTCGTAAAGAGGAGAATGGAAGATGATTATGCGTTTTCGCGCTTATAGCGTTGAACTGTCTCTTATTGTCATCCTCTTTCTAGCCATCGGTTTTTTTGGCTATTTAGGCTATGGGTTAGTTGCCAGTAGCGTCGGCTCACGCCCCTTTTCTGGTGCTCGAGCGCTTGAATATGCCCGTACCCAGATCGAGGAAGGGCCACGGACAACAGGAAGCCTAGCCAATGAACGGCTGAAGGAGTGGTTTAGCCAGGAGCTGAGAGACAATGGCTGGCACGTGGTGATTCAGCCATTTACAACAAATAATCAGAGTAGTGCAGTCAACCTGATAGCAAGAAACCGCAAAACGGTCGATAGTAGTCCGGTTGTTCTGGTCGGTGCCCATTACAACACCCGCAGCGTTTCAGATAAGGATCCGAATCCAGAGAATCGTGACCAACCTACATTGGGAGCCAATAGTGGTGCATCAGGACCGGCAGTTCTTTTAGAGCTAGCCCGACGCATTAACCCCCAGAATCTTTCGATTCGTCTTTGCTTGGCTTTCTTTGATGCCAGTGATAATAATGACATTGAGGGGTGGGAGCCAGCAGAGGGGAGTGACTACTTTCTCAATACGCTGAACAACTTTGAAGAATTACGTAGCTGTACGTCGCCCCAAGCCGTCATCATTTTAGACATGGTGGGGACCGGCTCCCCCCTTTCATTTGAGAGTGTTAGTGACTTGACCATTGCCAACAGCCTAAGGCAGGTAGCCAACGCCCTTTCTTATAGCGATCTGTTTACAGAGGGAAGTGGAGACGGTGAGCTTGGCGATCAGATGCCTTTTGCCCGGGCGAATATTCCCACTGTCTTTATTTTAGACACCAAGTATACATATCGTCATACGCAAGAAGATACATTGGATAAGCTCGATGAAGCCGCACTTGAGAGAATCGGGCGAACCCTCCAAACTTGGCTAGAAGAGACAGCTACATTACAATAGCCTATATTGATGATTAGAAAAATATTGCCCTCTCCTTTATGGACTTCACAGAGTACAGCGGACGAAAGTTATTCGGCAGACCATAGAGGGCAATAACAATAGGAACTTGATTGAAGCATTTCGCAGATTCGTTGTAAAATTCAGTAGAATTCGTGGATTACTCATAAGCAGCTTTACCGAGAATATTCATCTTCAGATGGACTTTGGTGGTCAATGCCCACATCTTCGTCTTTCAGCCCGCTCCCTGAGTAGTACCCAATTATCTTCAAGCTAGCCGCATAATAGAATTATCTTTTTGGCTATATAGATGGCCAGAAACACCTTGTTCGCGTGAATATAGGACTTGTCCCCAAGCAGATAGAGCTGTCCCTTCTTTGTTGGGCGCTTCAGCCTGAATTGGACACAAGCTGGGAGAATATTTTTCTGGCGACCTATATTCGGACAGAAATGGTACCAACGTACCAGTTACGACGCGGCATTTTACTGATACAATAGGTACAATAATGTAACCAGATTTCGATATTTCGATACTGTAGTCGATTGGAATGCCATGGTTTTGTGAGCCTATTGATGCTAGTAGACTATACCTACGAAACCAAACTATGTTTTCCAAACAGCGCTGAGTATAATAGAGCTAGGAGCGAGCTTAGAGCCTTTTATGAGATCGTTTCATAATTATCCATTACAATGGGAGATGTCCTTCGTGGCAGCCAACTCATATTCGCAACAACAACTCAATAAACAGACGTCTTCAACCGATGAACCCAACGTGTTGGTGGTAGATGATGAAGAAAAACTAGGGCGCTTTATTTGTATGTTGCTAAAGCGTTCTGGTTACAGGCCCTTCGCATGTCGAAGCGTTGCAGAGGCGCGTAATCTACTTACGAATAAAAGTTGGAGTATGGTGCTAACAGATATTGTCATGCCCAAAGAAAATGGTTTTGAACTCATCCAATGGATTGGAGAGCATCACCCTGCTCTGCCAGTAATTGTCATGACGGCCCACTCAACCGATGCAGTTGAGAATCAAGCCTCCAAGCTAGGCGTGGCTGCAATCCTCCATAAACCATTTACCATCGACGGTCTACGTCAGACGGTAGCCTCTGCTGCACAGCTCTCTGAAGGCGCGTAACTCAACGCAACCGCCAGAGAGTCAGATAATCGCCCTGTAAACAGCCGCTTTCTCTGATTGTAATACAGAGTGTTGGCATGTGTGGCATCAGCAATGGGCCATACTGTTTACATTTAGGGGCTGCTGTACGTCAGGCCACTAATCCACCAGCGTCCTTCCTGCCAAGTGAATTCCCACAGATCACCTCCTCTCTTTACGCGGACCAGCAGAGCTTCGCGAAATTCGGAATCAGCCAACATGCAATCTAACGCATCGGATGGCTGGCCATTTGTGTTTACACATTCAATTTCTAAATCAGTTGGTAGATCGAGCAGAGGAGGAGGAGTGGGAAAGACTGCAACCTTGTATCGATCCAAAATCGCAGCTCGACCAGACCAAATGTAATCATCCTCCGTGCTTTCTGTACTTCTCCCGTCTATAATTTGAGCATCTTTCGACCAAAGCAAACCAAGCCCTACTAAATTCTGTGTGGCAATAAGCTGTCTCTCTTCAACGATAAATTGGGCGAAGGGTTCAGTTTGATCTGCATAGACGAAGGATGGAGCCTCCTGCAGTACCCCATCTTCATCCATGCCACCCTGAAACAGTAAATCTTGAGATGGTCTGGAAGATAGCTTATCCACAGATGACATAATTGATTCGTGGCGGCTAGGTGGTAGCAATAGGCATCCACTTGTTGTCATCAGGAATAGCAAACAGCAAGCGAGAAGATGTTTTCTCATACCCTTTGGTTTTGCGCAATAGCGTACTTGGCTCGTATATTGATATCCATAGATCTGCCATCCACCCAGGATGATTAAACCCAGGTTGATTAAACTCCAAATTACAGAATAAAGTTCTTTCATGAATCCAATACTCATCGATTTCGGTCCGATTTCACTCTACTGGTACGGTGTTCTTATTGTTATTGGCAGTATCATTGCGGCTTGGCTATCCAATCGTTATGCCATTCGAGACGGTGAAGATCCAGATCATATTTGGAATTTGCTGGCGTTGACCCTTATAACTGGCATCATAGGCGCACGTGTTTACCATATCTTTAGCATACCGGCAGATGGATTGGGCTGGCCCTACTACCGAGAGAATCCAAGCGAAATGTTTAATTTTTGGGCTGGCGGCTTTCGAGGGCTAGGCATCTATGGTGGATTAGCAGGGGGATTATTGGGTCTATTGGCGTATTGTGCCATCGGCCGCCTAAATAGCCTCCGATACCTGGATTACATCGCACCCAATGTGCTATTAGCCCAAGCCATTGGTCGATTAGGTCATTTTATCAATCAAGAACTTTATGGTCCTCCTACCGATCAGCCGTGGGCCTTTATCATCAACCCAGCTTACCCTTGCCAATCCCCCCAAGAGTTACCTCAGGGCATCCAATTCTGTGGATCGGCCTATTTGAATGAGGAATCCATTGCGTGGTATGCCAATCACGGTTATCACCCTACATTCTTCTATGAGGCGGGTTGGAACTTACTTATGTTTGGCCTGCTCACTCTTCTCATTCGTTATCGTGGCGCAGGGTTACGACGTGGTGACGGCCCTTTGCTCTATTTTATTGCCTATGGAATTGGTCGATACTGGGTTGAGTTTTTCCGCCCAGATGCATGGATAATTGGCCCACTTGCAGCGGCGCAATGGATTGCCATAGGTAGTGTAGTCATTTCAATGATCATCTTAATCGTACGTCATTGGGGCTGGCAGGGGTATGGGGATCCAAACGAATCGCTTGTGCAAATGAGCATCCGGCATAGTCAGTAGATCGTGTGACAATAGGTTATTTGTGGTAGAGTCTGCCTTAGTCAACCATCTCTATGTAATAATCAATGAGTTGAGCGTCAAGCCGCCAAGTCTCCACGCGGTTCGCAATCTTTTGCAACTGGCGAGTAGCTAGCCCATCGTTCTGACTAACGCAGACAATCTCTAGTACAGCTCTACTGAGCACATCTTGGGCATCGGATTCACATACAGAAACATTATAATCCCGTCGCAATCGCGCAATAATCGGTTTCAGGATTCCCCGTTTCCCTTTCAGGCTATCATTGACAGGTAGATAAAGTTCAAGTGTTAAGAGTCCTATGGCCATAAGTAAATTTAGGGAAAGTAGGTATATTGCCTACTTAGAAAATGTCCAGCTATCACTGCCATACTGCTCTCGGATCAATTGGGCTGCACGAGCCATTTCAGCGGTGCTTGGGGCAGTACTGACTAGTTTGTCAGAGAAGTCCAAGTTGAGCGTCTTGGCAAATCCCTGACATAGAGCATTCACAGCAGCATAAAAGAGTGATTCGAGGCTTCGCATATTAATAGCCTCATCTTGGGGTACAAGTGGTGAACCCTCTGAGGGGAACTCAGTGGTGCTGAGGGGGGCAGGTGGAGCGTTCTGTAAATCAAGCGCAGTAGATAATACGCAGGCCCGCAGAGCTAATTGTTCAGCCAGTGCCTTGCGGTCTGTTTCGGTAAGAATGAGCACGCTGAGCAAGCGAGTAATATCTCCCTTTAAAGGTAGCGTGCCATGCTGAAGCACATAGTTTCGACGACGACTTTGTGCGCTGCCGATTAATTTTCGTCCCTCTACCGTGATCTCATACGCACTGGGTACCTCAAAGCAAGCAGCGGACACATCCTTCCCAGCCCGAACGTGGGCATCAGCTTTATCGGCATGGACACCTAGATTAGCTAAACCAGCCAATAGGCCATTACTCAAGCGTAAATACGAATCCATCACGCTTCCCTGAACCCTAGGTTCATCCCGAGAGGCTGCTACAGAATAGGTTAATTCGTCTATATGTAAAATGGCTCGGCCGCCGGTGGACCGTCGGACGACCTCATAGCCCAAATTCGTTGCTGCATCGAAGTCGATTTCGCTTGATGGCTGATAGCGCCCAATGCTGACAGCTGGCGGCGACCAGCGATAGAAGCGCAAGGTTGGTGGGCTTGTGCCTTCGGCAGCTGACTCGGCAATAGCTTGATCGATGGCCATATTGGCTGGCCCCGACCGAGGAACGTCTTCAACAATCAGCCGCCACTGACTTGGTTCAAATTGTTCTTTTGAAGAGTGCAACATAGAGTGCAGATTATCAATTGCTGGTTATACGCTTTCCGCTGTAGTTTCCTTCAGGCTCAACGGGAGTGACATGACTTCTGCATCGGTATCGGCAAGATGAACATGGACACCCGGTTGATTCTGGGGGCGTTTCAAAACAGCTAGACCAACGTGGGCCTCTAGCAATGGACTATACGCAGCACTTGTTACTTGCCCAGCCTTGCGCCCATCTACCATTACGTCAGTACCTTCAACCATGGGCGATGAGGCGCGTAAACCAACCAGCGTTTTGGTAATCTTGTCATAGGTGATTTGACGCGCTATAATCTCCTGGCCCGTATAACAGCCTTTGTTCTCCGCACACGTCCACTGGAGGCCAACTTCCAAAGGATTATACTCATCACGCAATTCATGTCCCACAGCAGGTTGCCCAACTTCTATACGTCGTGCATTGTAGGCATCCTCGTCTGTTAGCAGCACAGCCCCCTCTTGGCACAAGCTTTGAATGAGCGACTCAGACTCTGCATTAGGCACCATTACCTCAACACCCGGCACATCAAATTGATTCTGCTTAAGTATGTAAGTCACTCCCTGGCTGCCACTCTTCTGAAAAAAGGCTCCTTCTGGGGATTCACTCAGATCGGTAGTAGGAAGCTCCTGAGCCAATAGCACCTTTTGAGCCAACGATACAGCCTCTGGACCCATTATACGGATACGCGTTACATCGCTGCTTAGGTTCGTTACCTTTACCTTATCCATAAAGAAGATCTGGCTGCGTAGATGTTTACGTAGAGTATCTGTCTGTCCAACCATGGGAAGGCAGTAGAGTTTGTTGGGAAAGGCCATCACCGTAAAGGCATAAAGCACGCGCGCTGTCGGGTTCGTTAGCACCGTGACTGTTGAGTGACCCGGCTGCAAACGAGCAATATCATTGGTGGTCATCCGGTGAAGAAAGTCGACTCGATCCGCGTCTTCCAACATTAAGACACCAGCGTTTGATCGGGGCTGAACGGTTGCGCCCTTATGCAGGGCATGGTAGAGTTGGGTTTCCATAGTATTTGTAATCACACAGTTCAATTATACTTCTCAATAAACGCCAAGATTTGAGTAAACATCTCTTTGCCTGCGTCGGTTAAATTTTCATCAATCTGCAAATAGTGACTTACATCGTCATAATAGAATACTTCAACAGGTACACCAGAAGACCGTAATGCCTGTTCCAGTTCGTAAGCTTGTTCAATCGGAATGATTAGATCGGCCGCTGTATGAATGATCTGAGTTGGCGGAAGTTGGGGCGCTGCATAGACGGGAGAGTAGCGCAAAAAAGGCAAAGGATAGAGCCGGGGACTTCCCAGGGCCGGAATCAGATAGGTATATTCGGCAGGTATTGTTACTTGGCCTGCATAAAATTCACTGGTCCCAGTAAACGCGTTGCCGATTCCACCGACTGTGACCCATGCACTGATCTGGGAGCTCGCATCTCTCAACAGCCGATTAAGTACGGCGCTGCTAAAGCTGCCGCCCAGAACCACGGCGTCTTTGTCTGTTACAAGTGGGTGTAATTCGCTTCGTGTTGCTAGTTCCAAGCCGATACGGGCATCTTGGGCATGGGCATCAATATCCAGCCCGCGTTCCACCATGGGCGACATGGCAACTAGCGCATAGCCTTGCCCTGCAAATGCCACACTGACAGTTTCCCATAGATCAACATGGGTTGGGTAGACCATAAAGAGTAGAGGTAGAGCAAGCTCTGTTTTGGACGGACTTGTTTCACCTTCTTTCTCTTCTGTCCCATTCTCGTTGCTTCCTGAGTCTATATTGACGTTTATTTCGAGCGGCGTATAGAGGCGCAGGCTATCTATCTTGACTTCATGGTACGTAAGCTCGTAGTGATGGACCAAAGCCGCCGAACCATCAGGATATGGTGCCGTTGCTGTATAAACAGTGGTTGTCGTGAGGCCAACCACTTGGGCTAAGTTTTCAGGCAAGTCGGTAGGACGATAGGGTACCAAGCGCAACGTAGATGCGACAGATGTTTTGGCTGAATCGATCTGTACTAACCCTGGGGTTCCCCACAACGTTTGGGACGCCGTCTCTAAATACCCCGGAGCGATAGCCGCAGGTGAATAGTTGCCCGACGGAATTGCTTCTATTGTGTACCTTCCATGGGCATCGGTCTGGCCTGTATGGGGACGGCCTGTCTGCTCTGCCACGAGTACGGTTGCACCCTCAATGGCCTCTCCTGTAACACTATCGATCACCCGCCCCGTCAACGTACCTGGCATTTCGGCTACGGGTGTTGGATTTTGGGTTCCAAGTTGCTTGGTGAGCAGATACCCAGCCACATTGACTTCTGCACTGGGGCCACAGCCCAATACGATAATTGTTACCAATAGATAGGGTATAGGTATGAACCAAAATCTCATTGTTTAATTAACCCCAATGCCTATTCTGCCCTACTCCAGCAATCCTTGCACTTCGTCTTTAGAAAGAGTATGACCCACCAGCGGTTGTGAGCCATCAGCTTGGCTCTGCTCCCAAGTGGCAAAGAGCATCTCATTCGTCACCAGTACGTCCGTATAGCGGCTAGCCCCTGTACCGTTCGGTGAGATGAAGAGCGGTTCTAGCATAGATAGTCGCTCCATATGGGGAAAGTCGTTGTCCCATCCAAACAGCACTCCACCGATCTCTTCACAACTATAGCCCCGAGGTCGCTTATAGCCAGCCTGATTCTCTTCCAATGGGCGTAGGCATTCGGCACCGTCATAAAAATAGAGCGTTGCATCCGGCTGGCCAGCAAAGAGTCCTACCTTCGGGATCCTCATTTGCCCTGTAATCCGTGTCGCGGCCACATCCCAAGTGGCCCCACGGGACACAATCTCCCAATTCGCCACAGCGAATTGTTGCCCACCAGGTACTCTTGTAGCCAAGCCGCTGTTGGTAGATGTCCAAGAGTAGGGGTGCGAGCAGAAGATTAGGGCAGTCGTACCATCAGCTTGATCAAATACAACTGGATCTTTGATATGTAAATAAGCAGGGTACTCATCATTTTCCAAAACGGGTTCAATGGTTGCAGTGTCCAAAGTATCCACAGAAGCTCCCGTTAGGCGATCAACTGTCCAAACACCTGTTCCCGGCTTCTGGTAGTGATGAATATCATCGGGATAACTCAAATCTTTTTCCGATGAAACAAATAGTTCCCAGGAACCGTTTTCCTGGCGATGGAGTGCAGTCCCTTCAATGGAAAGTACATGCCGATTGTCAAACGAGAGATCGGCCTTAGACCAGCTCCGAGCTTTTATAAAGCTTTCTCCACCATCATCAGAGCGGAAGAGGGCGCATTCCAATCCCCTTTGTCCAGCACCAAGTCCAGTTCGGGAATCACCATAGTTTCGATAGCGACCACAGAGCCACAAAGTCCCGTGCTCGCCCTGAACCATGTTCCCACCACCAAACCAGAATCCCGGCTCAGATGCATAGGGTGGAATGAGCACAGTAGCCTTCTCCTGATGAATTAGGGCTACCAATAAATTATGCAGGGCGTGTCGCTGTTGGGGCGATAGAATACTCATTTTAGGCCTCGTTGCTGGTCACTGGTCACTGACTATGGACTCTAGACTATGGACTCTAGACTATGGACTACTGGTCTCCAGCTAACGATTATACATATGAATTGGGCTTGGCAGCAAAATGTCGTTATCAATTAGAGTTGTTCCGAACTCATCCATGAAATATTCAAATTCATGGTATTTTCGGGGCAGACAATCAATCATTTAACTGCACCACGGAAGGATGAAAACCGAACAAAGAATCCGCTGCAGAAACAAAGATTACAAAGATTTCGCAGATTTTTCAGTCAAAGAATTCCGCGAAATTCATGCCCATTTACCCTTTTTGCAACAGAATCAACAAAGATTAGAAGATTACGCAGATTCTTAATCTTTCTAATCTTTCCATCTTTGTTATTTACAGGCAGGTCACAATCGATGGTGGGGATACCCATTCCGTATGTCGTCACAGGTACAGAGCATTCACAATGAGCATGTCCACGTTTTGAAGCTCAACAATCTGAGTACTTTCATGATTCGGTTGAATCCCGTTATACTTAAGGGCTATCAGTAGAACGCAATCAGTAAAACACAGCATAACATGACTTGTAAAGGAAATACATGACGGCAGGATACTATCGCTTCCCAACTATTTATGAAAATACAGTTGTATTCGTTTCTGAGGATGATCTCTGGTCTGTGCCTGTGAATGGCGGCATTGCACGACGGCTAACAAACCATTTGGGTGAGGTAAGCCACCCTATATTTTCACCAGATGGTGAATACTTAGCCTTTGTAGGCCGAGAAGAAGGTGCACCGGAAGTGTATATCATGCCAGCCAAGGGGGGAAGCGCTCGTCGCCTGACCTATCTAAGCAGTCGATGTCGAGTATTGGGGTGGAATTCATCTGGAACCCACATACTCTTTAGCAGCTCTTATGGCCAAATGGATTACGGCGAGATGTCGCTCTATCAGATTCACCATAAGTCGGCCAATGGGCATGTTGAAGCCCTTAACTACGGTCCAGCCAGATCCATAGCATTTGGCCACGCTGGACAGGTGGTATTGGGTAGAAACACAGGTGATCCAGCTCTTTGGAAACGGTACCGAGGTGGGACAGCAGGTCATCTTTGGATCAACCCTAAGGCTTCAAAGGGAGGTATTGGTACCTTTGAACGACTTCTGCCTGATTTGCAAGGGAATGTGGCTTCTCCTATGTGGGTCAAAGTTAAGAATCGGAATCGAGTCTTCTTTATATCCGATCACGAGGGGATTGGGAATTTATACAGCTGCACACCCAATGGTAAGGATCTGCGACGGCATACGGATCATGAAGAGTACTATGCCCGCAACCCAACCACAGATGGTACGCGCATTGTCTACCATGCAGGCGCGGACCTATTTATTTACGATGTTGGGGCAGAAAGTAGTACGGAATTGCTTATAGAGTATTATAGCCCACGGATTGAACGAAACCGGAAATTTGTAAGTCCGATGAGCTACCTCAACAGTGCCGAACTCCATCCTTCGGGCAAAGCTATCACCATCACAACCAGAGGAAAGCCCTTCACATTCTACAATCATGAAGGGCCTATCTTTCAGCATGGCAAGCGCGATGGGATTCGTTACCGCCAACCCATTTGGTTTAATGACAGCGAACGCCTGCTCATGCTCTCTGATGAGTTAGGAGAGGAGACCTTTGAAATTCACTACATGGATTTTGACAAAGAGCCACTGGTCATTGAGGGACTTGATATCGGCCGGCCTGTACAGCTCAATTTCTCTCCAACATCAGACAAGCTGGCTCTGACCAATCATAGGCATGAGTTAATACTCATTGATTTTGAAGGCGTTGATCAGCCTCCACAGGCAGAGCCAGCAGAGTCAAACACGGCAGAGAATCTAGAGCAAACAGCGGTAGGGAAAGATGACGCAGAAGAGGCCGAATCAACGAGCACCCAAACAGCTCTTAAGCCACAGGCAGTCGATGCGCATCAACAAAATGACGCGACAGATGGTGACGCTACAGATGATGACTCATTGCCTTCACCAACTTGTCTCATGAAACAGCCTCAACTAACGGTAGTAGATCGCAGTCCAGTTCGGCGTATTGCTGGTTTCGATTGGTCACCTGACGGCAATTGGATTGCATACGGATATGGCGCTACACAGCAGACGACCGCTATCCGTCTCTATCAGTTGCCGGATCCGGATGGAGAAGACGAGGCAGAAAAAGCAGGTGCAATCCATACCATTACCAGACCGGTTCTTCACGACTTTGGTCCATCCTTCGCGCCAGATGGCCAGCATCTATATTTTATCAGCGCTCGCGAGTTCAACCCAATTTATGATGCACTACAAAGCGTAGAGATGAGCTTTCCCTGGGGTATGCGACCCTACCTAGTTACCTTACAGAATGATGTCCCCAATCCATTCATCCCCCGCCCTGAGATGGACGATGATCTGGCTGAACCAGGTGAAGAAGACGGTGAAGAAGATGGGGAAGGTAATGAGTCAGAGGAGGCGGCAGAAGTAGATGGGGAGGATGAAACAATGGAAGATGGCGCTGACGAGGACCAGTGCCAAGATGCGCCAGAAGGTTTGGATGAGGCAGATGGAGAGCTAGAAGGCGAAGTAGATGAAGATTCAGTCCTTGTTGTGAGTAATAGTGTAACGCCTGAGGCAGCGTCGACGGTTTCAAACGGTCAAAGTATTAGTGATTCAGACGAAGCTGATAAATCAACGTCGACGGAGGAAAAGAGTAGAGTAGAAAAGAGTAAAGAGGAAAAGGACAAAGCCAACGGCAGCGATGACAAAAGCAAAAAAGAGAAACTCAAAATCGATTTAGAAGGTATCGAACGACGGATTTTGGCCTTCCCCGTTCCAGATGGACGCTATGGACAGGTCGCGGGTGTGCATGGCAAAGCACTCTTCACAGTTTTTCCGGTTCAGGGCGAATTAGGTTCCCCCTATTGGGAAGATGAGCAAGAGTACGGAGGCGCGCTGCGGACCTATGACTTCAAGGAATACCGAAGCGATTTACTTGCTGAGCGGGTCAATTCATTCAAACTTTCTAGAAACCGCAAACGACTTCTCTACTATAGCGGGGGAAGATTGCGTGTAGTGAACTCTGGGGAGAAAGCTCCCGGTTCGTCTGGTGGATCCCGGAAATCAGGTTGGATCGATACATACAGAGTAAGGGTTTCGGTGGATCCGCCGATGGAATGGCAGCAGATGCTTCGAGAAGCGTGGCGCCTACAACGTGATTACTTTTGGACTGAAGATATGTCTGGAATTGATTGGGTAGTAGTCTATGAACGATATCAGAAACTTGTGGACCGCGCCTCTACTAGAAGAGAAATTAGCGATCTCATTTGGGAGATGCAGGGGGAGCTAGGGACCAGCCATGCCTATGAAGGTGGAGGAGATTACCCATACAGCCCCTACTACTTCCAAGGGACTCTGGGAGCAACCTTTATTTGGGATCCAGCAGAGGGTGGATATGTAACCGGGGAACCGATTGTAGGTGACCCATGGGATCCATATGCCACATCTCCCCTGGCCGCACCAGGCGTTGATGTGAAAGCCGGCGATGTTTTGATTGCCGTCAATGGCCAGCGACTCGATGCAGAAACAAGTCCGGCCCAGCTTCTGGTTGGCTATGCATGGAGTGAGGTCTTACTTACCTTCAAAGCCCGCCCTGCCGAGAACCAGCCTGTAGAGAATCAACGCATAGAAAAACTATCAGCAGAGGGAACTGATTTAAAGGGCCGCACAAAAAGCGATACCACAGATGATGTAGTCGAAGTCGACAAAAAGAAGGCTACTGGTACTGCCGAGCAAGATAAAGATAAGCCACCCTATCGAAGCATCTCCGTAAAGACGCTTTGGAATGAAACACCTGCTCGCTATCGTGCGTGGGTAGAAGACAACCGCAAAAAAGTACACGAGGCCACCAACGGGCGAATCGGCTACGTTCACATCCCTGATATGATGGCTTTTGGCTATGCCGAATTCCATCGAGGTTATTTGGCAGAGACAGACCGAGATGGCTTGATCATCGACGTACGCTATAACGGTGGCGGTCACGTGAGCCAGCTTATTTTAGAGAAGCTGGCTCGGCGACGGATCGCTTTTGACCAGAGTCGTTGGGGGGGAACATCCCCATACCCAGCAGACTCAGTAGCTGGTCCACTGGTCGCCTTAACGAATGAGATGGCTGGCAGTGACGGGGACATCTTCTGCCATAGTTTTAAACTTATGAAGCTTGGGCCGCTGATTGGAAAACGAACCTGGGGTGGCGTTATCGGCATCTCACCCAAACAGGAATTGCTCGATGGAGGCATCACAACCCAGCCTGAGTACAGCTACTGGTTTGAAGATGTGGGCTGGTCGGTGGAGAACTACGGAACGGACCCAGACATTGAGGTAGAGTTTGCACCTCAGGATTATGCCGAAGGCCGAGATCCACAGCTAGAACGAGCCATCGAAGAGGCAGAAAAACTACTGGAAACAACGCCAATTCTCAAGCCAGATTTGGAGAACCGCCCCAATCTGGCCTTGCCCAAGTTGCCATCGCGGAAAAAACGGTCAGGGAAATAAAGGTGGATGCTCAAAGCGCCCTCAAATGTTGCTTTGGGGGAATCGGGCATAAAACTACTTCAGGAGTTTATTTGTCGCCGATCGTTACGATGACACAAGCGGTAAATATATTCGTGGTGCTGGTGTCGATTCAGATGCCGACCCCTCTGGATCCGGCGAGTTATTCACCTGCGGCGTCGCTGTTGGTATCGGTGCCGTAGTTAGAGTCGCAGTTGGCGTCGCAACTGGAGTTGAGGTTCGTGTTGGCGTCCTTGTTGGGCGCTGTGTAGGCGTGCGGCTTGGCGTATTCGTCGGAGTATTCGTCGCTGTATAAGTCGGCGTATTGGTTGGTGTATTAGCCGGTGTAGATGTTGGTTGTGCTGCTCGAACATTTAAAATAGCTGATTCTGCATCCACAATCCCATAGCCTGTAAGCGGATCCCAGCCTGGCTCACCCACATCCTGAGCGGTATTGGTCAGGGCGGTTACAACCTCGTGTGAGGTTAGATCCTCGTTCATAGTAAGCAGAAGGCCCACAACCCCAGAGATAATCGGTGCTGCCATACTTGTACCACTATACCAGGCGTAATCGGCTCCGCTTCCACTCCATGTTGCAGCCAATATGTTGACCCCTGGTGCGACTATGTGAAGGTGATCTCCACTAGAGCTAAATGAGGCATGTTGACCTTCCTCGTTGACTGCACCAACTGCCAACACATCATCATATGCAGCTGGGTACGAAAGGCGATTCTGTTCTTCGTACTCGTTACCAGAAGCCGCCACGATAACAACACCCCGACGGATGGCATTAGTGACCGTCTGGCGTAATGCTCGAGAGGGGTATGGTGAACCCAAGCTTAGATTGATGATATCGGCACCATTATCAACAGCCCATTCAATTCCATCTATGATATGGCTGACTGAGCCTATTCCCGCCTCGTTTAGAACTTTTATAGGCATTAGGCGCGCTTGCCAGTTGACTCCAGCAACCCCAACGCCGTTGTTGGTGACGCCAGCAATGATGCTGGCCACATGGGTGCCATGTCCAAAATCATCTTCAGGATTACTATCCTCATTTACAAAATCGTATCCGTCAATGAGATTTGCTTCCAGATCAGGATGACTTAACTGCACGCCAGAATCAAGAACAGCTATGACAATATCCGTTGTCCCCGTCGTAATGTCCCATGCACCAGGGGCGTTGATCGCATCCAAAGCCCACTGCTCGTCCAAATAGGGATCATTGGGGATAGCCTGCAAACCTATATATCGACCACTTGTAGAGGTACTTCCACGGTTATTCTCTGAGCTACTCTCTAACCCACTGTATACGGCGCCGTTAGGAACACCATATGCATAGGTCGGATAATCTGGTTCTGCCCACTCGACAATAGAGGAGTCGGATAGCCTGTCCGCTACATTCGCCAGGGATTGGCTCGCTTGAATGTCTGATGCTTGAACAGATAGATCCTGACTTTTACTGCGGTTACTTTCAGAGGGAACTATGTATGGCACAGTAGCCAGCCATAATTGCTCGTTACCAGGCATTCTGCGCAGCTGAACCAGCCCATACT
Source organism: Chloroflexota bacterium (assembly GCA_039028975.1). GTDB lineage: Bacteria > Chloroflexota > Anaerolineae > Caldilineales > Caldilineaceae > JAHBNG01. The sequence continues at coordinate 16,844 of JBCCHB010000005.1, read as the reverse complement.
CTGACCGCAACTGCTCTATTTCTAGTAGGCTTACAGTAGGTGATAATTGAAGCAGAATCTGATTGCTTTGCCCAGTAATCAGAGCGTCCACAGATAATTCATCATCAGCAGCGGTAGCCGTTGGGATAGCGGTATAAATAGGCCACAAAACGTGGCTAACAATAAGAAATGTTATCAATGAAAGAGGAATAGAGAGAGGATGCTGCGACACTGTTGGAAGTAGCCAGAAAGAAACTTCTGGTCCACAGCGGACTTGGCGATAGACTCGTCCCAAGTTACGTAGCCAATCAATCAATGTGGAACGCATCAACAGGCAAAAGAGTCGCGGCAACAATGAATAGCTTCGGTACATCTTATTTTGCTCCAAGTAGAACAGGCAAAGCACAAAAGATCGACGGATGGGCTGCATGAGGCAGCCCCGGAAACTCTCGGGGGGAGCCATTGTCAGCAGATGGCAATATTAAAGGGACATTCATCTCCCCCGTATCTGTAGACCACATCGTGAACAGAATGATAATGGCCTCTACTGATTATCTGAACCGTCAGTCAAATGACGTATCTCATTATCTTATCATACCAGCTAGTCAGCTTACCTAATCTTGATGATAGGTGATCCGTCTGCTTTTTCGACATTTTAGTCGATTACGATTCATGATATACTGCGGGTGGGCGCGGTAGCAACACCTCATACATAACCAAAGGAGCTTCCCAGTGAAAACCATAGACCATGCAAAACTACGTGACATAGGTTCCACCATCTTCCAAGCCGCTGGTGTACCCAGCGATCAAGCCCAAGTTGCCATAAACCATCTGGTTGAATCGAACCTTATGGGCCATGATTCCCATGGGGTCATGCATATTCCCGGCTACACCAAAGGCTTGCTAGAAGGTAAAATTCGCCCGGTGGGTACCGAGAAGATTATTCGCGAGACGCCAGTATCAGCCGTGATCGATGCCAACCGCAGCTTTGGTATTGTCTTAACCTATCGTACCATGGAGATGGCCATAGAGCGAGCCAAAAACCACACGATTGGGGCTGTCGCTGTGCATCATTCAAGCCACATCGGACGTCTTGGTGCATTCCCGCCATTAGCTGCAGCACAGGACTGTATTGGGATTCTTCTGCTTAACGGAGGTGGACGGTTTGTTGCTCCTTTTGGTGGCACCAATCGGCGCCTTCCCCCTAATCCTATCGCAATTAGTGTACCTACGCTTGACGGTCCCCCTATGATGTTAGATATAACAACGAGTATGGTAGCCGGTGGGAAAGTGGTGGTTCAGAATAATAAAGATGAACCAGTTCCTGAGAAATGGCTGATCAAGGAAAATGGTGAAACTGAACGGGATCCGGCTACGTTTGTGGCAGCCCAATCTGCCATGCTGCCCTTAGGAGATATTGTGGGTCACAAGGGATATGGTTTGGCAATGATGATCGATGCAATTGCCGGTGGACTCTCCTGGGCGGGTTGTAGTGCAGAGCAGCCCACCCGAGGGGGGAGCGGCTATTTGGCTCTGGCAATCAAAATCGAGAGCTTTATCGACCCAAACGAGTATAAACAGGAGATTCAGCGCTTGAGTGAGTGGGTCAAATCATCTCGTACTATGCCAGGTGTCGAGCGTATTTACCTCCCAGGGGAAATTGAGGAAGAACGCCGTCTTCAACGAGAGGCCAACGGGATTGAAATACCTGATAAGGTTTGGAATGCAATCTGTGAAACAGCATCAGATTTGGACATTCAGATTGATAGTTAGTAGTCGGCAGTCATCTAGTCATTTGGTCAAGAGTGATCCAGTCGTTTTAGTCAAGAGTCGTCTAGTCGTTTGGTCCAGAGTTGTTTAGTCGTTTAGCCTAGAATCATCTGGGCGTGACGACCAACGATATTCACAAAGGAGAAATTATGCCAAATTTTAAAAAACTATTTCGGGCACCATATGCTGTACCAAATGGTTTACAGATAACCCCAGAGGGGCTTTGGGTGGCTGATCAGATTACTGACAGAATCGCTTTGGTTGAGATGGCTGAACCTGGTGATTATGGTGTTACAAAACTGATACGAGAGATCCCTAGCGAATCGTCAAACACCAGCGGGATGTCATTTGATGGAAACGCTTTGTGGCTAGCCGCTAATGGCGCCGCTTCTCTTTGGCGGCCTCGGCGCGAGCACGATGCCCAGCCCCGTTCAGGTGAGATCCTTCAAGTTGATCGAGCAACAGGTGCGACGCTGAGCCGTTATCCCCTGCCGGGCAGTGGTGGAACTCATGGTTTGGAGTACGACTCATACGAAAACGACATCATCTGGCTCACAACTTTGAAGAGCCAAACGCTGAGTAAAGTTCGCATTTCTGATTGGAGGGTGCTCCACACCATCAATCTACCCCATGAGCGCGGTCACGGGGTGGTGCGAGTTTCCGATGGTGTTTGGGTCGTCCACACTGCGGACAGAACGATTGTTAAGCTAGATGTGGAGACGGGTAGTGAAATGGCGCGGATTGACGTTCCAATGAGCGAACCAGAGCCTCATGGTCTCTCAATCTTCGACGAGTACTTGCTTTATTGTGATGCCACCACAGGCTGGATTGTTCAGATCGAGTTAGCTTAATAGCGTTTTACGCTTTGGGAAAGCGACAAAGCTATCTACAGATGGCTTGCGATGCCTTGCTTTTTGTTCTGCTAATTTCCTTTTTCTCTGGTTTGCTTGTTCCGCCCAAGCCGCTCGACGCATCTGTGCTCGAATTACTGACCGAATAATCGATAGGCCAGTAGACTTAGTCACGTAATCGTCGGCACCAAGCTGTAGGAGCTCTACCACTACGTCTGGATTTACTTGTCCAGATACGACCAAGATCGGAATAGATGAGAAGGTTCGAATATATTCACACAGCGCTTGACCTGTTGTGTCAGGGAGCATTAAGTCAAGCAAACAGAGGGCAAATTGACCAGACTCTAACATCAACTTGGCTTCTTTGCCAGTAGTCGCAGGTATGGGTATATGTCCAAGATCCTGTACTAGAGTAGTGAGCAATCCTTGCATAGTCCTATCATCTTCAATGATCAGAACCTTTGCTTGCTCATTTTCTTTATTAGATAACTCTGGTTGTGGTAAATTTGGCATTAAATTCTAACATTTTTCTTGTCTATACTCGTCGAATTCACATACGGTGGAGCAAGCAGTGTCAATTATAGTGGTTACCATGTTGCAGGATGTAGCCACATAGGGGGACGGCGTTAGACAACATGCCTTCACTAAAGTCTACTAATTAGAGTAAGTCAGACTTAGAATTTGGATAGGATGCAACGGTATAGGTTTTCTGTAGATCGCAATCAATCGGGGGATTATCGGTTTACCCATTATCAACTGGGTTTCCGAAGTAGACCACAGCGATCCATTAATTCGTACAAATATTAAAACCGATTATTTCGATATTTTTTCTAACAGATTTATCACAATTTCATTTGCGATATCAACCCAAACAACGGACCATAGATAGCCATAAAGCTCCCCTTATGAGCCTGTTATACTCATCTCGGTTTGAAAACAGCCGTTTCGTTGCCCTGGTAGAACGACGAGAGCATCTTCGTATTTACGGGGCCACGCATCCCGTTTTCATGGGAACAAGCTTTATCTGGCGATTTATGTGAGAAAGATTCTGTACTCATTATCCGTCTTTGTTACAGTGATACGATGCCCCAATCAAATCGGACGCACTTTATTCTTCTATACTCAGATCCGTTTGAAAACAGGTGTTTAGCCTCTCTGGTCGAACTTGGGAAAACACTTGTTTTCAAAACGACCGCAGTATAGGTCTTGTCCGATCCTGTCAAGGTAACAACATTGAGGTCTAATGAATAAGGTAACAAAGATAGGTTCATCAATTGCTGCTTTGGTCGATCCTCAGTATAATTCACTTATGTCCTCAGCACTTGCTTATCTGCCTCTGGATCGCCGATACGCGTTAGCAAAGGGTGTCAAGCTCGCTGATCAGACTACGGGGTCGGTTCTCTTTGCGGACATCTCTGGGTTTACCCCCCTGACAGAAGCATTGGTTCACCATTATGGCCGCCGTCGCGGGGCTGATGAATTAGCGCGCCATTTTAATCAGGTCTTTCATCAACTTATCTCTCAAATCAATCGATATGGTGGTAGCGTCATTGGCTTTGCTGGCGATGCCATTACTTGCTGGTTTGATGAAGACTTACCCATAGGTTCAATTTGGTCAGAACCTAAATGGCCAGAATCTAAATGGCCAGAATCTAAGCCAAAAAACAGCCCAAAAGCAGCCCAATGTGGTAGCCTCCTGCGGTCATTGGCAGCATCAATGGCCATGCAAGAGGTTATGGACTCTCTGGGCGCAATTCGTATTGGTTCAGAAGATACCGTATCACTGGCGGTGAAGATAGCATTATCCAGCGGTTCCGTGCGTCGCTTTTTGGTTGGTGACGCCAATATCCAAGTGATTGAAGTTCTGGCAGGCGGCCTAGTTGATCAGGTGGCAGCCGCAGAAGGAGTGGCCGAGCCAGGCGAAATTGTGATTGACCAAATCACCCTCGCCAAGCTTCCCATATCCTATGTCCAACGAGGCAATTGGCGAGGGAACGGAGAGGGAGGTCGCTTTGCACCGATAGCATCGTTCGATCTACTCATTGAGCCAGTTACACTTCCCCATCTGGAGAATACACTCGATGAAGAGGCAATTCGTTCTTGGGTGTTGCCACCAGTCTACTCCCGACTGAATAGTCAAGAGCGGTTTCTAGCTGAAATTCGACCAGCCGTTGCCCTCTTTATTAAATTTGATGGTATCGATTATGAAACCGATTTCCAGGCTGAAGAGCAATTGGACCAGTACATTCGTTGGATCCAGTCAGTTGTTGATCAGTATGAAGGCGCTCTTATCCAACTCACAACTGGCGATAAAGGCAGCTATCTCTATATTGCCTTCGGCGCGCCCATTGCCCATGATGATAATGCTCAAAGAGCGGCCGCTGCGGCATTAGCTCTATCTACCCCCCCTCCTGAGCTATCCTTCATTAATCAAGTTCAAATGGGCATTACCCAAGGTCAGATGCGTGTAGGTGCCTATGGTGGCCCCACTCGTCAAACATACGCAGTACTGGGTGATGCCACCAATCTGGCCGCTCGCCTGATGAGTCGTGCTACTGTTGGGCAGATTTTGGTTAACCAACTCATAGCCGATGAAATTGTTGACCACTTTGAACTTCAGGAGTTGGGTTTTGCTACGTTGAAAGGCAAAAGGGAGCCAACAGCCCTTTATAGCCTTTTGCGAGCAAGAATCCAAAAAGCAAGTCAACTCAATCTCCGTTACCATAGCCCTCTTGTCGGTCGAGAACCGGAGCTGGCCCAGGTTACTCAGGTGATTCGTCAAGCATTAGAAGGGCATAGCCAGATTTTGCGAATCGAGGGAGAGGCAGGGATTGGTAAAAGTCATTTTGCTGCAGTGATTCTTGAGCAAGCCCAAAGACATGGGATGAAAACCTGGCTTGGTTCCTGTCAGAGCACAGGGCAGGATTCCGTGTATCTTCCATTTCGACAGATTGTGCGTCAACTGCTTGAATTGCCGCCAGTAGAAACCAGTAGCCTAGCTGAGCAGAAACAGCAGATCAAACAGGTTGAAACAACGATCCAAAATTTGAATCCGGGGTGGTTGGTTCGTATGCCTTTGCTCGGTGATCTCCTCGGTATCCCTATTCCAGAGACGCCAACAACGGCAGCGTTTAAACCTCAACTGCGACGAGAAGCACTAACAACCTTACTCCGGGATTTGATGCAGAGCATCGCTCGACAGCAGCCGTTCTTGCTCTTAATCGAAGATATTCACTGGATGGATGAAGCCTCTCAGGAACTACTCTTGGCACTGGGCCGTAGCCTGAGCGATTCTCCACTGCTCCTCCTACTCCTGCACCGCCCTCGAATGGGGCGGCAGGGAGTGATGGCTGGAGGCGGAGCAGGTGATCAGGGGCTTCTGCAGCGGTGGGAACCTTTGGCCAATGAGACCCATCTTGTTCTTAATGAACTTTCAGCGGATGGAACCGCATCCCTGGTGGCCAATCAGCTAAGTAGTTCGACCATTTCCCCGCTGGCGCTCGAGTTGATTCAGGGGCTGGCCCAAGGGAACCCCTTTTATGTGGAAGAGTTAGTGGATGCGCTGCTTGATTCAGAGAAATTGATGCCGGTAGATGGTAGTTGGGTGTTGACTCGGTCGGTATTCAATGCGTTACGAAAGGCACACTGTGTGGTCCGGGACGAAGCCGATTGGCATTTGCGCCAAGGTGCCTCATTGGCTGAGGTCGATCTAGGCATTCCAGATTCGATTCACGGGATTGTTCTGTCACGTCTGGATCGGCTTCCCGAACCAGTTAAATTGACGTTAAAGGTAGCTAGCGTCATTGGTCATATTTTTGAATTTGATATGCTTGCCCAGGCCCATCCGGCCATGTTAGATTCTGCTGCTTTACTCAGGCAGATTTCTCTAGTTGAAGATCGAGACTTTGCCCGCTTAGAGGCCCCTGATCCTCAGCGCCGTTATATTTTTCGTCACAATATTACCCAAGAGGTAGTCTATCGCACCCTACTGGATGAACAGCGTCAGGAACTACATCTGGCTGTTGGCCAAGCCATTGAGCAACTCCAGCCAGATGCAGTTGAACGGCTGGCTTATCATTACAATAGCAGCGATTTAAGAGATGTGGAGACTCGGGCCAAGGCGCTTCGTTACCTTGGTACGGCTGGGGATAGGGCCAAACGAGACTATGCCAACGAAACGGCCCTAGCCTTCTATGATCGCGCCCTAATGCTAGAGGAGCGATGGGATTGGATCAAAAGTAAAATTGAACTCAACCATTTGATGGGTCAGCGCCAAGAGGAGTTAGAACTTCTTGATTATGCCACGTATGCCAAGCTGGGTGCGCCTGCTGAACTAGCGCTGCTGCGGAGCATCTATTTTGAATCTATTAGCGAATATGATGAAGCCCAGACAATGGCTGATCAGGCACTCCTGCTAAGCCAGGAAGAGGGAGACCCAAGGAATGAGGCGCGAAGTTTGATTCAAACGGGCCAGATTGCAGCCCGACAGGGTAGCTTTTCTCAGCAGGAAGATGCCTTGCTCACGGCCTTAGAGGTGGGTAGCGGTGAGCATCTGATGCCCGCTGAAGAAGTGGATATTCACTATGGCTTAGGTATCGTCTATCGTGAGCGAAGCGAATATGGAAAAGCGCAAAGTGCGCTTAACGACGCACTCTTCCTTGCTCAATCGGTAGGTGACCGCTCGCGGGAAGCCATGATTACTTCCGCCATGGGATTTACTTATCAGCTTCAGCGGCAATTCACAGACGCATATGAAAATAATCAGCTAGCGCTAAAGTTAGCCAGGGAAATTGGTGACAGAGAGCGAGAAAGTTCTGCACTGATCAGCGTGGCCCAAGTACTTCTTGAAGGCAAAGGGGACATCCATCAAGCTATTACCTCATTGCAGCAAGCGCTTATGCATCAGGATTCGATGGGCAATTTATGGTGGCAGGCCCTTATCTGTAATACGTTAGGGGTTGCTTATAATGATGTAGGCCAATATGAGCTAGCTGAAGGTAGTATTCAACAAGGGCTCAATCTAATTGATGAAATCGGTTTTGAGGCGGGTCGAGGACATCTGCTTTGTAACTTGGGTGAAACATATCGTGAGTTCAAAGGCGCAAATGAGGCCCTTCCATTTCTCACAGAAAGTTTGAGCATTGCACTCCGATACGCAGATCGGGCTACTCAGGCATACAGCTATACAGAGCTAGCAGCAACCCAACTTGTGAATAATGAGTACTTATTGGCCATAGAAAATGCTAAAGCGGCACTAGGTATTCAGAAGGAACTGGGTATGCATGTTCTCACTGCCAGTAGCTTAGCCATAGCTGGCGTGTCCCAGTGTCGTTTGCATCAAAATGGAGCAGCCCTTGAGTATGCCCGAGAGAGCCTTGAAATCCTAGATAAATGTCAAGGAATTGGTCCCCAATATCCGCTAAGAGCGTACTACTTTTGTTTTCAAATCTTTGACGAAAATGAACAATCTGAAGAGGCCCAGCAATCCCTACAGACTGCCTATCAGCTTCTAATCCAACAAGCAAGCAAGATCTCGAATGATAGGATGAAAGATTCGTTTCTCGCTGCGAGTTCAATCCATCGCTCTATCCATACCAAGGCAAGCGAACTGGGATTAGTAGAAGATAATATACTTTAGAATTGTTCTGAATTAAGAATTGATTGGGTGACTAGCACATTTCGGCGATGCTTTCTGGCTGACAAAACGAGTGGAGTACCTGCAACCTGTCTGTTTCGTTACTCCAGAACAACTTTTTCAGTTCTATGGACTACCCGGCAATCGACTTCATTTAGTGACTAAAGGTGGCGTGACCTTATCGAGCCACTGGCAAATAGAGCGTGGTTGATGGCACTGGATCAGGATTCGGCTCGATAGGCTGGGTTGACAGTTCAATGGCGGCGTAAATCCCTGCCCCTCGACTACGGGCCGATACCAACCGTACGCCATCCGGTTCCAGATTTACATGGGTATCTGTGAGCGGCTCCCATGCAGAGCCGTCCCAGCGATGTAGTACCACAGTTGTCTCATTTATCTCATCCTGACTTTCTTCGGTATTGGACCCATTTGTCCTGGGGGTTGCCAAACGTGGCTGATCCATACGAAAATTGATCAATCCGTCGTTGACTAAAGACGTCGGCCACGCCACAAGGCCGTAAGGCGTGCTTGATCCAACTGCGTTATCGGGAAGCGGATAGGTATTGAGATAGCGTACTACAGCCACGAATTGATTGGGCCCCAATGTAACAGATGATTGCCGATAAAACTCAACCGTGTCGTCTGGTGAGTAGATAGGCGCAAAGCCACCCCAGTGTGAGCCGGGCCACATACTGCCACCACCAATTCCCACATCAATGAAGGCACGACGGGCAGGATTTAACTCCTCAGCACTGTCGTTGGCTACAGTCAATTCAATAAATGCCGCCGGTGTTACCTGCTCTAGGGTTATCACACCAGTTGATGTCATGGAATCGACCGGCATGAGAGAGAAAGATTGAGCATTCATTTGCCCTTCTGGGTAGAAGGTTACCGAAAGCGGTAGCGTAGACGTGACGCCCCTCACTGTGACTCGCCAGCTCGTTGGTCCTACTGGAATCGGCTCGATGACAGGCGTCCATGAGGGATCGGATTCCAAGAATAGTTCTGTATCCCCCACCTCAAGTGATTCGCAACCAAAGTGGAAGCGTCTTTTTGCTGGCTCGGCCACGTTCTCATTGATGTCGATGACGCAGAAGCGATCACCCACTTTGGCCCCCATAACCTCAAGTTCGGTAGATTCTTCAGCCGGTGCGCCTTGGTCCATGGCTCGATTCTCATTGCGAATCAAGTATCCTCGGGCCTCGACCGATGCGCCCGGCGTAATCACATTGCTGTAATCCAGCTTGTAGATGGAAGTATCCAGAAGGCCCACAGTGCTTGTTGGTGGTGGGTCTATATAGGTGACGGTCGTCAACTGAACCGGAGGGGCCACTGGACCGGTAATATACTCAGTTGGGACGATGACCCAGGGGTACCAATCATCAATCACGTTCCACTCGGGGCGCTCTAAATGTTGATGGGCAATTGTCTCTTCGCAATGGATCCAGTCAGTGAGATCTTCGACAAAGTGGCGATTTTCTTCCTCATAGAACCAGCCCATTGCACTATATTGACATGAATCAACTTCTTTGACCGTTAGTTGGCCATTCTCTTCTACAAAGGCTAAGTAGGTATCAAAGAGGAAGAGCAGATAGTGACCTAGTTCGTGGGCTAATGCCAGCGGCCAATCTTCAAGAAGGATCGCCTCACTTTCGCCAGGGAAATACTTGGTAAGCAACTCCTGAATCTTGGGGTCACCCGGGGGCTGATGGAAGCGATTCCACTGGGATCCCATCATCATAAAGCCGGGACGATAGGCAATATCTGGCTTCACCGTATCCGAGATAAGCGAAGAGACAGAGCCACCTGGTTCCGCCTGGGGGCGTAGATTGTTGTTGAGATAGAGCCGCATGTCCGCTTTACTAGGCGCGTTCGAGTAGAAGGGCCAATTCGCCATATCTTGCGAGACGGTGACGCTTCCCAGGGCAAATTGACCATCCGTAAAGTCATAAAGATAGTTGGAACCGGAGATTATCTGAGTTGTTAGGAGTTGCTTATAATTCTCATCGAGAATCCATTCGCTGGAGATCTGGGCATGATAGAGCATCAGCGGCTTGAGAGGGGAGACGGCAACGGTCATTACATTATCAGCATCAAAGCGATCTGGGGTGATGGTTGTCACTTCGCTAGTGTAGACGAGGGAATATCGATCTGTATTGGCAATTGGCGCGGTACGCTTCTCAGCCTCTGGGGCATCTGCCATAGCCCAAAGTTGGCTGCCGTCCAACAGGCTTTCCACATTGACCAACCCATTCTCATCGGCACGCCACCGTGTGGGTGCTGTATCATCTTGAAGTATCCCGGTGGTCACAGAAGTGGTTGACCAAGCCGCGGCGACCGAGCCATCTTCACTGGATGTATCAGCTACCAGATGTAAGGTCGCACCTGGCGCTGGAATGCACCGCTCACCCTCATCTACACAGATCTGTATCCGGCGGGGCAATTGAGGAGGATCAGCTGGAGCAAAGTAGAGATCATCAATGGATTCCCCACTGGGTGAGTCAATGTAGCGAAATGTGAGGGAGGCAATGCGGCTTTCAGCATCCTGAATGCCCACAAACTGAGTATGCCCTACTGGAATAGGTGTGCGACGCAGTAAGCAGAGCGGCTCATTGTTGGCATCAAAAGCGGTCAGAAGCGCTACACCATTGATCGTGTCGATAGCTCCATAGTAGAAACCCACATGGCTTTTGGGCTGGTCAAAGGCAATCCGTAAAGGTGCATCAGCGCTCCCGTCAGGCTGCTGATTGGGCGCAACCTGGTTGAAGGCGGCATTAGGCTTACTCCTCGGTTCAGCCCGCTCCCCTGTTGCAACCACTCGATTCTGAGGCACTGTGGGAAAGGTCACACCGTAACTCTCTTGGTAAAGCGTTTCCAGCAGCGTGCCTTCGTCAATCGTTTGGATATCTAATCGAGAATCGAGTGTGTCAAAGTTGATCAGCCCTGGCTCGGGCATAGCCTCTGGGCGAAGCAGTGGCTGACAGACGGGTAGCGGAATATCCCCACAGCTCCCGGCTAAGGCATGGTAAGCTGCGTTAATAAAAAGGGCCTGTCCCACTCGGTTCAGCGTACCTGGATCTGCATCGTATCCCCAAAGCAGACGGCAGTCCCCTCTGCCTAAAGTAATCTGCTCCTGGGCCTTATCCAAGTAACCAATGGGAAACGGTACTGTATCATCACCAGGCTGAAGCAGAACCGTTTGTACATCCACATCGCTATTGTAGAGATTTAAGATAGGGTTTTCTTCAATCAGTGTGGAGAGATTGTTTGGCTCTTGGTAAAACGGCAGAGTGGGATCGCTGACAAATAGCTCCTGGCTTAGCTCGATAGATCCATTATTCAGGCTGAGAGAGGGCTGAACGTTGGTAAAGAAGAGCGCACCTCCGCTGCCTAAACCAAGGATGGGTTTCCCTGACGCCCCAATGTGCTGATCTTGATCCAAGGCGTTACCCCAGACAGGGATATCACCAACGCCAGCATTATTATTCCCTGTATCCTGGCCAATGATGATTAGATCATAGACCCCAAAGTCGGTACCAAAGACATTTTCAAGAGGGATGACTCTTGTGGCGTAACCGACTTCAGCCAGAAGGTCCTTGATTGTCGAGGCTGCAGCTTCATCATTGCGGTAGACGTAGGCAACGCTCCCATCTAAGGCAGGCCTCGCATTGTTTACAACAATACGAGCGCCCGCTCGCTGTTCTTGGTCACCTGTAGCACAGGGTTTGAAGGAACAAATCTCCAATACATGCTGGCCAGCCTCTAGATTGGTAGGAATAAAGAAGTCAATGGAAAATGCCCCGCCGACTGGCCCGCCAATGACGGTGCCAGGTATATCAAATGTATCGACAATGGTGTTATCGAGAAGAATCGAACCGACATAGCCTCCTGGAGTGAAGCCGGTACCGACAATCTTGATCTGGTCACCCGGTTCAACATTGGTCTGGCTTAGGCGAATTTCTGGCCCATTCTGAGCGTATACTGACTCATCATAGGACAACGAATTCAGTAGTATCGCCATGCCCACAAAACCAAGTGCGAACATCATGAGGGACGTCAGTCTGCTTTTCAACTGACCATCGTGTAAGCTATCTCCGAATCTTCGGGGGATCATGTATATCTCCTATACAAAACAACCGCAGTATGAATTCTTACCAATCTCCGCCGCTATTGGCTTCAATGCGGCTATCACGTTCCTCAATCACCCGCTCTAGATCCAGTATAGTAACTATTCCGTTCTGATACTCAATCAAGTTACGCTTGCGCCAATCTCGAAGAATGCGGTTGACCCATTCCCGTCTTGCGCCCACCATTGAGGCCAAATCGGTCTGATTGAGATCCAGGGTAATAACGTGCCGAGTCTGGCCATCTGCATCAGCCTGCTCCTCACCAAACTGGCTGTTGTAGAGCAGAAGAATATGCAATAGACGGCCTGCTGCATCGAACTGGGCTACTGTCTCAGCATAGGCCGCAGTCCAACGCAGTTTTTGCACAAGCAGATGATTCATACTCAATGATAAGCGTGGGATAGCTTGAAGGTGCTGATTAAAGGCTTCATGGGCCATCACCAGCAGGGTAACTTTGCTCAACGTCTTGACATTGGTACTGCGCGACTCGGGATCAATAGCCGCCATTTCTCCGATAATGTCACCTGGGCCAAATATTGCAATGGATGTTTCATTTCCGGCCGGGCTGACTTTGTAGATCCGTACCCTTCCTTTGAAGACGATATAGAGTTCACGGCTTTCATCTCCTTGACGAAAAACAATATCGTCCCGTTTGTATTCTCGAGAACGGAGGTCGGCTAAAATTTTCTCTAAATCTCCATCTGAAAGCTCTGAAAAAAGAGAGATAGATCGCAGAAAATCCAGTCGTCTTTCGATTATACTATCGGCCATTCTTTCCTCCACTATAATAGTTTTGGCCTTGATTCATCGCTATGAACTAAACAACACCAAAGCTGTGCAGTAGATCACAGCCTAGCGCCCAGGTATTGTTTATAATCAGTAGTCCTCAGTCATTTGGTCGATGAGTCCGAAGTCGGCTCTGTCGATGTCATTCCGATTGCGGACTGCCGTATAAATAAACAAAGATTAGAAGAGTAAAAAGATAGAGAATCTGTGAAATCTTTGCAATCTTTGTTCGATTTGCACTCCCTGTGCTGGAGCCTATTGCATGTCTGCGCTACTGATAATCAGCCATTACTTATTTGCTGGCAGTTGTAAAACTAGCAGTTGTAACACTAGTAATTGTAACATAGTGCCAAAAACAATCTGTCTATACTCAGGCCCCGTATAAAGTAACATGTTCTCTCAAAAAGCGGTGTAACTTTATCACAACTGCTCATATACCTACCCAACTACAGAGCTATCCACCATAACCATACCATTTATCATAATCATTCTATCCACTATGACCATATTCACTTGGCTCATCCTTGGCCATCTAATCGGGGATTGGCTATTTCAAAACGATTGGATGGCCCGTAATAAGCACAGACACTTAGTTACAGTGGCGGGCGTGACTCACTTCATCATTTATACGTCTAGCGTAATGATTGTGTTACTGCTATTTGCCGATTTTTCGTTGCCCGCACCCCAACTTCTCTTGTTTACTATGCTCCTCTTCGTTTCGCATTGGCTCATTGACGCGCCCAACTTGGCCAGTCGTTGGGCTTCCGTCATCCAGCAGACAGATACGCCCATTGTTCGCATTGCCGTGGACCAAACCTTTCATCTGTTGGTACTGGCACTGTTGATCGAGAGTTTTTCGTTGTGATCGTCCAAATTTTGGTGCGATTCAAAGGCATCCCGCGTTGGGAAACATATGGATACTGAGTGTTACCATTTTCTGTTCCTTTTTAAACCGTCTTTTCTGCCGTCTTTTCCACCTGTCTTAGATAGAACGCAATCAAAATTAGCGGAGGCACCATGACAAAATTGATGCCCAGGGCAGTTTGAAAGCCCCATTGTTCAGCTAAAAATCCAGTCCAAAGGGGTGGAATCATGGCACCAAGGGTCATGGCTACGTTGAGGGTACCTGTAAGGGTCCCAGTCTGTTCAGGATAGAGCCGGGAACCATAAGCCAGTGCAGTGGGAAAGAGCCCCGAAAGTCCAAGCCCCGTACAAAAGACGCCCAGAATCATGACCGCCGAATTGCCCTTCATAACCACAAGAGGATAGGTTACCGTTACCACGACTGCCAAAAGCAATAGGGTTCTAGCATAGCCAAGTGACTCTGAAAATGCAGTGCAGGCAAAGCGACCTAGGGTCAGCGCAGCATAGAAGACTGAAATTACTGAGACTGAGGCAAAGATAGAAAAACCAGCTGACTCTTGCATAAAGAGAGCCACCCAATTGAGCAGACTGTAGGCTACACCATTGTAGATAAACGCAATCAGTGCCACCGCTAGAAATGGTGCCTGCCAAAGCATGGAAAGGGTAAGCGCTTTACTCTGCGTTTTATTCTCATCCCCAGTTCCTTCGCTGCCATGCCCCTTCACTTCCTCACCTTGTCCCTCCCTCTTTCCTCCATTTCCATAGAGCCAATAAACCAGCCCGCCGTAGAGTAGCCAGATCAGCCCAGTCCCCGCTAGCGTCCAACGCCACGCCACACCTTGACCCAGAATGTATCCAATGATCAGCGGCGAAATTGCTGCCCCCACGCCGTAAATGCCATGCAGCAGATTGAGGGCCCTTGAGCGAGCCTCCTGGTTGGCATCTGCGATCATGGCGTTGATACCGGTAGAGAGGGCACCTTGGGCAGCGCTGACAAGAGCAAAGGCGACCAAAAAGAAGAGCCAAGGTTGTGCCAAAGTGGATAACCCAAATGAAGCAGCTAGCAACAGCGCTGAAAGCCAGACTAGCCGTTGCCTCCCTAGAAGGTCTGATGCCACACCAGAGAGCAAATTGCCCAAAATCCCACCGATGGCCCGTGCAGGAAAGAGCAGACCGATGGTAGTAAGTGTTAAACCAGCAATTGAATAATCCTCTGTAATCAAGGGCATAATAGAGGGGACGAGAACGGCTGCTGTGCCAATAAAGACATATCCCAATAGGCCCAGGTAGGTAAGTTGACGTTGCAAATTAGCTCCTTTTTGTGAATTTACAAATCGATTATCTCTTTATTACCGCCAGCAATTATCTACACAATCGCCAAAGCTACCTGGCGTGTTTACAGAACCTTTCGGGTGATGGTGCGGAGGTAATGGCTGGAAAGTTGGTACGGCGCCACATAGAGAAGATGCTCGCAAACAATTTTGCCCTACTTGGCAAGCACAGCGGCAAAGGCAGTTTCTTGGGCTAGGACACTCCGATTATCGTAGATTTCTGTGTTAGCAAGTTGGATGGCATCTCGTTGTGCTGCAATGAGCGACTAGAGGTGTATCCCAACTAGATAAATGATAGGCAGCTATATCAAAGATAGGGGGCTATCAGACCCTGAGCCAGGAGGAGAATTCGACTGAGCCTCGAGCATGGGTGTAAACGTAAAGGAGGGGTAGAGCAGAATCACAGCGGAGGCAGCATTCGTCTTTACTAGAGCACGCATCCCGCCTTTGCAGGGAAAAGTATTATCGGACCACTTATATTGCGGTCGTTTTGAAAACCGAAGTTTTCCCCAGCCCTTCTGGGAGAGACCAACTCCAGTTTTCAAACGGAGCTGAGTATAACCTATGGGTTCTAGAAGAGCATGGCCTCTGCCTCTATTTCAACAAGGTATTCATCACCAATTAGCTTGGCTTCGACCAGCGTGTTGGCCGGACGAATCTCACCAAAGCGCTCACCATGAGCTCGGGATATCGGCTCCCACTGAGTTCGATCGCTGACATAAATTCGAGTCCGCACCACGTTTCCCAAAGTCCCGCCTAGCTCTTTAATTGCAGCCTCGATCTTGTCGATAATGTAATGAGTCTGGGCCGCCGGATCCCCAGCACCAACGACGCCACCATCTGGCCCGGTAGCCGTGGTACCAGAGACATGGATCTGGTTCCCAACGCGAACAGCCCGGCTGTAGCCAGCCAAATTTTCCCATACAGTGTTGGTCGTCACGGTCTGTTTTTCTTGTTTCATCATTTTGACCTATAGTGCAGTCGATTTCAGTATAGAGCTGAGTAAAATAGAATTGGCTCTGTATGGGTTCCAAGGAGCTTGTTGGTTTGACCGACAGAATGATTCGGAGAAATATCCCTTTTCCTCATCAGATCCTAAAGTGCGGTTGTGTTGAAAACGGTAGTTTCCTATGGCTTCTACCAGGGAAGACCAACTACTGTTTTCAAACAGAGCTCACTATAGAAGTACTTATAGAGTGATGCATTCTGAAATGTGAAAGAGTTCCCCTAGATCTGTAACTATACCATGAGCCTTTTGACGGAACAAAACAAAACCGGACCTCTTTTGAGATCCAGTTCTAACCAACTATTTAATTATTTTGGTTGCAGGAGAAGGGTTTCTAGTTAGAATTTGACGTCTGGGCCGTCAACTGTCAGAGTGAAAGAAGCTGCTTGGTCTGTCTCATTCTCAACAACGATGAAGTAAGTCCCAGAGGCTGTGCCGCCGCCTGCCCACTGAAGGGTGCTAAAGTCCCAATCCTCATTTTCACTGAAGTTGAAG
>JBCCHB010000004.1:0-236129 GCA_039028975.1 Chloroflexota bacterium | reverse complement strand
TTTCTCATGGTTTGTCATGCACCGTCGCCTATCACGCGACTTTGAAGTTTTGCCTGAGTCTAGCCAGGCTTTCATTCATGTTGCTATGATTCGCATTATGCTCCGCAGACTTGCTTAATTCACTTTTCAGACAGCTTCTAACATTTCTGCCCGATCGTTTGCCGTGCGTTGCAGCCGGAATGGATTGAATGAATGACATTGAATAACAAGTTAGGCGAACTGGATGGTTTGCGGTGGCAAACCATTGATAGGAGTCGTTGGCATGGCCACAGGTTGCCCATTGGTCACCAGCGAACGCTGAGCCGCTTCCAAGACCTGTAATACTCGCGCTCCGCTTCCGCCATCGGTAATCGGTGGATGACGGCTTTGAATTGCCTCCAAGAATGCTACACACTCAAGCCGCAATGGCTCATCATTCACAAAGTCAATGGTCTCTCCCTCACCCTTGATGGGTACGGGCATCCCCTCTTGGATATCAACCCGCTGATCATAGAGCACCAGCTCTTTGGCAACATCATCAAAGCTTGCCATCTTTTTTGAGCCAATGACCACCAACCGTTGCTCCTTAAAGGGGTGCAGCCATGACACGTGAATGTGGGCCCGTACCCCATTGTCAAAGAGCATGTTCGTCACCGTCACATCGGCGATGTTCGGTTGAATATAGCTCCCACCAAACGCGGAGACTTCAAAGGGTAAGCTGTTCATCAGGCGGAGAATGACGGCCACATCATGGGGTGCAAAACTCCATAGGATATTTTCTTCGTGGCGGATCTTACCCAAACTCAGTCGGTTTGAATAGATGTAGTGAATTTTACCCAAGGCACCGCCCTGGATCAGTTCCTGCAAGCGCACGATAGCCGGGTGGTATTCGAGAATGTGGCCAACAGAGAGGATTCGTTGATTATTTTGTGCCATTTCGACCAAGTTTAGGCCTTGGGCAAAGGTGAGAGCAAGCGGCTTCTCTACCAAAACATCTTTGCCCGCCTCTATTGCCAGATTGACTAAGTCAAAGTGGGTCTCAGCCGGGGTGGCAATAATCACCCCGGAAACAGAAGGGTTATTCAAGACTTGCTGCACTGAACCGGTTACGGCAACACCCGGAGCTAACTCTCGAGCCTGTTGACGCCCAATCTCTGTGAGATCACAGACCATACTCAGCGCGCCTAATTGGCGGAAATTACGTACGTGGTTTTTGCCCCAATAGCCACACCCAATCACGGCAACGGATGGGTAATCAGTTGCCTCGATTGAAGAAATAGTGTCGTTCTCCATAAGTCCCTGTTGATTTTATATTGTGTGCATTACATTTGTACTCGGGCTTCGCATAAAGTAGCATTATTTCTCTCGGGTATCTATGTTACTTTATGACGACCGCCAGCATATGCTTGGTATACTTCTCCAGAAAAGTCTTGTCCCGACTCATGTCCAAGCTACTCTGTAAAATTCCGAATAGGGAGGACAGAACTTTACTGGACATCTATGTATTGGTTATATATTGGTGGCCGTATAGCCACTTTCTACCTGTCCAGTAAATCGTATCATGTTGAGTAGCCAAGGTCAACTAGGCTAATAGTACTAATTGATGAGAATTTCTGCGGTAGGGCAAATGTATGATGTTAATGTCTTACATGCTTGATTACAGTCTCTACATGATCATCTGGGAGTTCTGGGTAAAGAGGGAGGCTGAGAATTTGTTTGACCGCTTCTTCTGTATTGGGTAAGGGGAGCAATAGGGGAATTCGGTTGCGATAGGCTGGTTGCAGATGGACCGGCACGGGATAGTGGATTAAGGTGATGATACCTTCCTCTCGTAACGTCTTTTGCAATTGGTCACGCCCCTGTGAACGAACGACATACTGATGAAAGGCATGCCGAACATCTGACGACGCAGAAGGGAGTTCTACCGAGGCACCTGTCAAACCGCCCGAATAACGACAGGCAATTTCAGCCCGCCGCATATTATCATCATCTAAATGACGTAATTTCACGCGCAGAATAGCTGCTTGCATCTCATCCAGGCGACTATTCAGACCTGGGACCGAGCTAATGTAGCGCTCTTCCCAGCCGTACTGTTGTAGAAGCCGTACTCGCTGGGCCAATTGTTCATTATTCGTAACGACCATGCCCCCATCCCCCAAGGCCGAGAGGTTCTTGGTCGGATAAAAGCTAAATGCAGCCAAGTCTCCCCAAGAACCGCAGATTCTTCCCTGGTAAGTTGCCCCATGAGCCTGGGCACAATCTTCAATTACAATTAGGTTGTGGGTATCTGCAAATGCGCGGATCTGATCCAGTTTCGCCGGATGCCCGTATAGATGAACAGGGACAATCGCCTTGGTACGTGACGTCATGGCTTGGCTCAACTGGTTGGGATCCATCGTATAGCTAACTGGATCAATATCGACAAAGCGCGGCTCAGCGCCAGCCAATTCAATAGCCGCAACAGTAGCTACTGCCGTGTGAGATACTGTGATGACCTCATCCCCTTGGCCGATGTTGGTCGCACGCAGCGCAAGATGAAGTGCTTCCGTACCGCTGCCAACGCCAATGGCGTGGTCAACGCCAATATATTGAGCAAACTCACGCTCAAAGGATTGGGTCTGTTCGGCCAACAGGTAATAGCCGCTGGCTAATACCTGTTGGATGGCTTCCTCAATTTCATCCTTGTAGGCTAGGTAGTTGGCCTTTGGATTGGCTGGAATAATGGGTGGTTGCATACTATTATTGGTAATGTTTTAAACTCTGCCGATAGAAATTTAAGGTACGGGTTAACCCCACTCGCAAGGAGACACAGGGCGACCAACCTAACTCGTCTTCAATTTTACGATAGTCGGCATAATAATCGCCGATGTCAATTGATTTGCGATTGGGTGGAAATGGAATCAATTTTGCCTGTCCCTCTCCATTTAATTCAACTAACGTCTCAGCAAGATCCGCCAGATTGATCACCTCCTGGCTACCCAGGTTGTAAATCTGTCCATTGGCCTGCTCGCTAGCCCCAGCCACTAACATGGCATCAACAACATCATCCACATAGTTAAAGTCACGTAGTTGTTTGCCATCGCCAAAAACCTGTATGGGCCGGCCTTCAAGTAGCAGTCGAATCCAGATGCCTAAGAAGGTTTGGCGTGCGTCTTTCACCCGCATCCTTGGTCCATAAGTGTTCGTCAATCGCAAAGCAGTTGCCCGAATGCCATAAGCATTATTATAGAGGATGTGATACCATTCGCCTGCCATCTTATTGATGCCATTTACGTCAACGGGTGCTAGAAGATGTTTTTCATCAACCGGTAAGTAAGCTGGTTTGCCGTAAATTTGGCGAGTACTGGCAAAGATCACCTTAATAGTGGGATTGTACTTGCGGCAGACTTCCAAAACAGAAAGCTGTGCGCGACAGTTGATCTCCAAATCTGCAAAAGGCTCCTGCATGGAATCGAGATGACTCGTCTGCCCAGCCAAATTAAAGAGATAGTCTTGGCCTTGAATTAGGTAGCGCATGGCGTGCTCATCTCGTACGTCAGAGATATTCACCGTAACGCGTTCCTCAATCGACTGAATATTAAAAAGGTTTCCTCCATATTCAGGAATCAAGCTGTCAACCAAGCAAACTTTTGCGCCCCATTCCACCAGACGAGCGGCTAAATTTGAGCCAATAAAGCCAAGCCCGCCAGTAATAAGTACATTCCGCCCCGCATAAGCATCTTCCAAAAACTGCCTCCATCTTTTCTACTCTTATCTTAATCTCTACTTCACTGTTACCAGCGTTTTGACCGTTTAGACGTAGGCGCTGTTTTCAACTGCGCAAACATGGCCGAGCACTCATTTTCAAGAGAAAAGACGGGGTTTTCGATGTTCGTGCGGTTACAAGCTTGTCCTCAGGAAACTGGGACCGCACCTACGATTGACCCGTCTTAAACTATCATAACTTTTCGAACACTGTAGTAGCCAGTTCTCTCTACAATATAGCTATAGAAAACTATTCTTTTGAACACTACCGCACCGAAGAACTCTGTATCGTGGTGCTATTTATTATTTACACAAAAATAACACAAAGACACAAACCCCCCACAATTAGGGGTTGACATCTAATTGATTCTCTGCTAAAGTGTAACAAAATGAATCAGCAATCAACAACTTTGACAGAGGACAAGATTGATTGAATGTTCCCTTTTCAGAGAGTTGCCGGTTGGTGCGAGGCAACAAGGTATTCATCAATTAGCCCCTCTTGAGTTCCTGGTAGGAAATGACCAGGCGGTCCCCAGACCGTTATCTGAATGAAGGCAGAGACGAACTTCATCTATTGGATTAGGGTAGATATGATCTCTCGGCAAAATCAGGTGGCACCACGTAAGCCCCATTCGTCCTGATAATAGGATGAATGGGGCTTTTTTGTTTGCAGGTTTGCAGGTTTGCAGGTTTGCAGCTGACAGGCTGAAGGGCTGACAAGCTGACAAGCCACCTTTATCAAATTCGAGGAAATCATGTTAGACATCAAATGGATGCGGGAAAACCGCGAGGAATTGGCGAAAGCCATGGAGTTGTTGAATGATGCAGAGGCACCTTGGGAGCGGGCATTGGAACTGGATGAGGCCCGCAGAGATGTGTTGGGTCGCGTAGAAATTTTGCGGGCAGAGCGCAACAGCGGATCTAAGGAGATAGGCAACCTCTTTAAAGCCAAAAAGGTTGAAGAGGCCAATACGCTTAAGGAGAGAATGAGCAAAATTGGGGATGAAATTGCCACTTTGGACGAAAGTCTGCGTGCGTTGGAGGCTGATTTTTTGGATGCCATGTTGCGTATTCCTAACATACCCGAGCCTGATGTACCGGTGGCTCCTGATGAAGAGGGTAATGAGGTGGTGCATGAGTGGGGTACCAAACCAACCTTTGATTTTGAGCAACAGGAAAGCTGGGACATCGGCGAAAATCTAGATATTATCGATATGGAGAGAGGGGCCAAAGTCGCTGGCAGCCGCATGTATTTTCTTAAGAAGGCTGGGGCGAAGCTACAGCGGGCGCTGACTAATTTTTTCCTAGATGTTCATACCAACGAACATGGCTATGAAGAGGTCTACCCACCCTTTATGGTGCGGACTGACACGATGACTGGAACGGGAAATCTGCCCAAGTTTGGCGACGTGCTCTTCAGAGATGCAGAGGAGGACTATTGGTTTATTCCAACCGCTGAAGTTCCTGTCACCAATCTCTATCGAGATGAAATTATTGGGCCAGGCCAGTTGCCACTCTATTATGTGGCCTCTACGCCTTGTTTCCGTCGGGAGAAGGTCTCTGCCGGACGGGATGTACGTGGCATCAAGCGGGTCCTCCAATTTCATAAGGTGGAGATGGTTAAGTTTGTAGAGCCAGCCACTGGTCGAGATGAGTTAGAGTCCCTGACGCGTAGCGCAGAGGTGCTGTTAGAACGTTTAGGCTTGCCTTATCGTCGGGTTGCCATTGCCACAGGCGATCTCTCCTTTGTCGCCTGCATCAAGTTTGATCTGGAAGTCTGGGCAGCAGGCTGTGAGGAATGGCTGGAGGTCTCTTCTTGTTCATGGTTCCGAGACTTTCAGGCCAGGCGCGCCAACATTCGCTATCGGCCGGAGGAAGGTGCTCGGCCTGAGTTTGTTCATACACTAAATGGTTCTGGTATGGCATTACCTCGGATTATCATTGCTATACTAGAGAACTATCAGCGGGCGGATGGAAGCGTGGAGGTGCCAGAGGTTCTGCGCCCCTATATGGGTGGATTAGAGGTTATTACGAGGTGAGGATCTCCCCTATTCCCAATCATTCCCATCCCCTCGTAGGCTGAGCTTGTCGAAGCCGGGTTTCCCCTTCGACAAGCTCAGGGGACGTGAACGGTTGCCCTTATTTCCACGTTGAGGGCGGACAAACTGTTGCCCAAAAACCAGGGAAATGTGGGGGATTCGTTTGTAAATCGTAAGGTTATTCCATTGACATGCCCATGCCTTCCTCTTACAATGAGTCGACACCGTCTTCATACAAAAAAGATGGATAGCTAGCAGTTGTTTCTCATCGATGTACAGGTATAGTCTAACAAGGAGGAAAATCCATGTTGTCTCTATTTGGTAAGAAGTACAAGGATGACGAAATTATGCTGTGCGCGGAAAATGCGCTGGAGCTGGAGTCAATGATCAACTCATCCAACTTGATTGTTGTCAGTGAAAAAGGAATTGTCAAACTCGAAGGCAATGCCAATTCGGAACGGGAAAAAAGCCGGGCCATGGATGCTGTGCTGAATAGCCTACAGGGTGCTAGGCTTGAGTTTGCGCAGATTGAAGACCATATTCGTGTAGGAGTTGTACAAGTGTAATCAACGGGTTTGGTATTATCTCTACTTTACTGAAATATGAAACGCTCGCCTGTATCGGTGAGCGTTTTCAATTGGAATCTATACCCTGCTTCATCAAGTTATGCAACCGGGCCACGGATTTTTCAAGTTCTTCATCTGATGGCGTCTGACCCCAAAGTGGCTTGTAATAGAGAATATCACCGATGTCCCAGATATCGCGTAGGTGAGTGAACGTGGACATTAGTTCTTTCTCCAGATTGGAAAAGGCACGCACTGATTCATATCCTGCTAGGAGCATATCTGAAAGGTCTGAATTAGTTATTCCAGGGGCAATATCATAAGCACGCCACCCATAGGCACAGTGATCAAAGTCAATGAGTGTTAGACCAACTTCCGCATCGAAAAAGATATTGTTACCATGCAGATCGGCGTGGATCAGACCGTAAGCTGGAGTCACCTGTGGTAACATACTGACTTGATGACGAATTTTTTCCGCATATGGATAGAAAAAGGAGACGTTACCCATATTGCGCTTTGCTAAATGCGTCTCGAGAATTTCTAGCGATTTATCTAGTAGATAGGTTGAACAATTAAGATGGTATCGATGATAACGGCTCTGAAAGCCATCCATTGCTTGATGAAGTCGTGCTGTGAGCTGGCCAAGTGTCCAAATATCGTTCGGCTCCAAGTCACCACGTTCTCCAGCTTTGTCTAGTTCGACACCTGGTGCAAAGTGAAAAAGGGCCATATGACGGCTCTTATCCACTAACTGCTGGGTAGTTAACCATTCACCTTCATTGTTGGTGACAGGCTGGGCAACGGACAAGCCTTGGTCTAGCAGATAGTTGAGCAGCGCCAACTCGAATCGAAAATCATCTGCATCACGAACATAATATTTGTCGGTCATGTAGACTCTTAACACATATTTTTTCTCATTGGTTTCAACGAGGTAGTTATGATTGAACCCTTCTCGAATCAGTTGGCAATTGGTCAGTTTGCCGATGGTGTAGCGTGATGAAACAATATCGGCAATTATTTCGCTTTCTATTAAGATGTTCTTCATTGTGTCCTTGACCCTGCTCCTCGTACTGTTTTCTTCCAATCATCAATAGCCATGCTCTATAGTAACGAACCTCGCTGGAACTGGGCATGGTAGAGCTGATGGTACTGTCCATTCCTAGCGAGAAGATCTGTATGAGTACCCTCCTCAACAATTTCTCCATTATCCATCACATAAATCCGATCCGCATGTTCAATGGTCGAGAGACGATGGGCCACGGCAATCGTCGTACGACCTTGCATGAGCACCTTCAACGCTTCCTGAACTTGCTGTTCTGCATCAGAATCCAGGGCCGATGTGGCCTCATCCAACAGCAGAATAGGCGCATCTTTGAGGAGCGCTCGGGCAATGGCGATCCGCTGGCGTTGCCCGCCAGACAAGCTGGTACCCCGTTCACCCACCCACGTGTCATATCCATCAGGCTGCTCTAGAATAAAGTCATGGGCGTTGGCCGCTTGAGCCGCTGCGTAGATCTCTTCTTCCGTTGCTGTTGGCTTACCATAGCGGATATTCTCTGCAATGGTATCTGCAAAGAGATAGGCTTCTTGCGGCACATAAGCCATGCGATCTCGCCAGGCTGCTAGCGAATAGGTTGAGCTGATTCTTCCTCCACTGGCCAAGGTACCCTGTTGAATTGGGTATAGCCCTAATAGCACTTTGAGCAGCGTGCTTTTGCCTCCACCACTCGATCCCACTAATGCTGCCACCTGACCAGTCGGAATCGTCAGCTCAATATTCTGTAAAGCGGTTAGTTTGGACCTATCCTCCCTAACATATTCATACCTGATATTCTCTGCTAATATCATGGCATCGGAGGGAAGTGTTTCATTGTGGTGGGCTGGAGCGGTTTGCTGTGAAATGATTGGCTGTGACCCAGTTTGTCTTGGAGCGATTTCCCCAGAAATGGGCTGTATTGCGGACGGTTGTTCAGTGTCAACATCTAGCAGTTCGAGCACGCGGCGAGCGCCAGCCAAGGATTTTTGTAAATCGGTCAGTACATTGCCAAAGTCACGAAAGACGTAGTCGGCAATACCCTGCAAATAGATTATTGCGGCAATGGTTCCAACCTCAATCGGGTAGCCAAGCAAGAGCAGATAGAGACCAAGCGCTAACAGACCAATCGATTTGAGATGGCCAAAAACAAAGTCCGTTGTACCCAAAAAAGTATCGAGGCGTGCCCGCTCCATCTGCCGATTTGTTAAGGCATTGTTTTCCACTACATACGCTTGATGAATAGCACTCTCAATCTGAAAAAGCTTGGTCACCCTTAATCCTTGCAGCAAATCAACAAGCCGTTCCGTGAGCCGACCTAAATTGTCTTGGATTGCATCGCTTACCGTACGCATGGGAGGGATAAACCAGGCACTAATGCGGGTAGTGATCAAGCCAAGCAGGAGGCTAATCAGACCGAAGCGCCAATCCAAACGGAAGATCGCTCCGATGACGATAATGCCATATGAACTGACAAAGATCACGCTACTGATCCGCTCTACATAGAATTCGTGAAGCCCTCCTAAATCGTTGGTCAGACGAGATATCAGGTCACCTGAATGCTGGCCTTCAGCCTGAGTAAGGGGCAGATTGATCATTTGACGAAAGGCATGCAACCTTAATCCGGTCAGTGTTTTACGGGTGTAGACGCTGATTCGATACTGGACATAGCAGCCCGCCGGAACACCCGCAAAGAGGGCCAAACAAGCGAATAAAAAAGCCTGCTGTAATGACGCCCATTCCCCTTGCACTGCACTATCAACCACCTCCTTTAAGATAAAGGCGAGGATCACGTTCCACAGAATGGCCACAATCAAGGCGTTTATGAAGAGCAAGCCTAAATAGGTAGGGATATTTGGTTGAAGATAGGTCAACATGCGAATCAATTCGTGCTGGCGAAGTTTTCCTAACATTGGTCATTAGTCCTTGGTCATTAGTCCTTGGTCATTAGTCTTTGGACTTTGGACTTTGGACCTTAGACCTTGGACCTTGGACTTACACTGCTACCTGCTTCACGTATAACTTATGATAGAGACCTTCTTGGGCCAGCAAGCTTTGGTGGCTTCCATCTTCTACGATTCGACCCTCATTGAGTACCAATATGCGGTGGGCGCGTTGGATGGTAGAGAGGCGGTGAGCAATCACCAAGACGGTGCGATTCCCCATGAACCGATCTAACGCTTCTTCGACCAGCTTTTCGGATTGAGTATCCAAGGCAGCCGTTGGTTCATCCAATAAGAGAATAGGGGCATCTTTTAAAATGGCCCTAGCCAGAGCGATGCGCTGACGCTGACCGCCAGACAATAGATTGCCGCGCTCGCCAACGGACGTTTCGTACCCTTGGGGAAAAGACGAAATGAAATCATGAGCGTTGGCAGCTTTGGCGGCTTCAATAATATCTGTACGATTGGCATCCAATCGACCATATCCAATGTTCTCGGCGATGGTTGTGGGAAATAGATAGCTTTCTTGCGCGACCAGCGAAAGCTGCTCACGTAGCTCAGTTGGGTACATCTGGCGCGTATCCTGACCAAAGACGGAGAGTTGACCATCTTGTGCTTGGTAAAACCCGCATAATAACTCAATGATAGTCGATTTGCCTGCACCACTCGGCCCCACCAGCGCAACAGTCTCTTCTGGAGCCAAAGCAAAGTTCAATTGAGCGAGTACAGGTGGGCCATCATGGTACGCAAACGAAACTTGGTTAAATGAGATGGCTGACTCATCTGCAAGATGTCCATTCACGCCCATTCTATTTCGGCTTGTTCCAGTACTCGCCGCCTCATTGCTACTTGCCCTATTGTTATCTACCTCATGGACGTTTTGCAATGAGGTAGATTCTGATGCCAAGTCTTCTTCTGTTGGCTGCGCCAAAAAAGAGAGTACTCGCTGAATGGCAGGCGTTGTTTCGCGGATTTGCCGCAATAGATCGAGCAGAGCCTCTACCGGTTGAAAGACATACCACATGAGGCTGGCAGCCGCCAGAAAACTACCAACCGTCAATTCGCCTTGAATCATGAGATAGCCCCCAAAGAGCGGCACCACCAGCTGAGGAATAAAGCGCAGCGCTAACCAGATGATGGTGAGGTAGGCCGAAATTCGGTCGATTGTCGTCCCTTTGTCTTGTAGCTCTGTCGCAATGCCTCCATATTTTTCGCTGAATAGGGGTTGTAAATTAAATGCCTTCACAATGGCCAATCCACCCAACACGTCTTGGACAAAGGCGTTGGTGGCTGCCAGCTTCTCCTGTAAGGTTCGGTTATTCTCCTCCAAGGGTTTGCTCACCCGGTTAAATACCAAGGCGGAGATAGGAATGAGCACAACAATGGCGAACAGCAATTTCCAACTGATCATCCACATGTAGATGACAGCGCCGCTAAAGAGAACTGGCTGATAAACGTGATCCGGGATGCGGTTAACAAATCCTTCTATCTGTTTCACATCATCGTTGAGACGGGTGACAATATCGCCAGAGTGAACCGTCTCTAGGTGGGCCAGCGGTGATTTCTGAATGTGCTGGGTGACGCGATTGCGCAGATCTCGCACCATATGTAGTTGGTAGAACGCTGTGGCATAGCGTCTTCCATAAGTCGCTAACATACCCACGAGAATCAGCCCTACTGCCAAGTAAAGTAGGCTGAGAAAAGACTCCATCTGCATAGCCAAAGCACTGTCGGTAAGATGCCTAGTGAGGAAGGCAAACCCAATATTCAAGCCGGCTTGACTACAGGCCGCTAGGATGGCCACTGCAAGCCAGCCGCGGTAGGGCAGAACAAAGGAGAGTAGGCGCGTCCAATCCTGCCACGCATGTTTGGCGGACGCGTTCTGAGTGAATAGAGTCATGGTTGATCCACTTTAAATCACATTGACAAATATATTTTCGAAGGTGTTCTGGGAGAAGGCAATTTCGATCTTCGACCTGTCTGTTCGGCTTTCGTAGCCAACGAGGATGGAAGGCGCGTTGGCTACTTCCACATATCGTTCAGGTATCTCAGCCATGCGAGGATGGTTTCGCCAAAATTGGCGTACCTGGGGCAAAGATAGAGCACGGGAGTGCCAACTGTTCGACTCATTGCCATGATTACATCGATCACACCAATCATAAACGGAATTGAGTTGCTGCTGTTCCCAAGGGGCTATGCCAAAACGAAGAGGGTTAGTCCGCCCACAGAGATAACAGGTGACAGATCTTGGATTCCCATTTTCAAAATGATAATGATAGCTCCACTTCAAGATGCGAGAATAAGCTGGTTTAAAAGCTTTAACACCTTCCAATCCAGTGCTAAAACTACGGGTTATCGATTCGTCTTTTCCAGAGGATCTGTAACATTTGGGACAGCGTAAGTGTAAGAAATTTTTAGCATGGTGAAACTGCCCCTGGAGCCGATGTTGGCCACAACGAACACACCAAATTCGGGTCTCGGTCCAGGTTACTTCGCTAGGATTAACTAAACCGTAAGCCACCGCATCATCACGAAAGTCAGAGAATAGCGCCTTCCGTAAGGCTAACTTCCCACGATGTAGTCGTACGCCCACTGTACTCGTTTTCAGCCCCATTTGGGCGGCCAATTCGGCCTGAGGCAGTTCTTCAACATAATGCTGAATCAGCAGCCCGCGTGTCTCCGGCGGTAGAAGATCCATGGCCCGATCGAGCAGCGTGATGAGTTCGTCCCGCTCCAGCTCAACATCCAGATCAACCTCGTCTGCCAATTCCCACTTAGCCTCTTCGTCACCATCATGATGTTCGAATTGAAGCGAGTGTTTACTTTCACGAGCTTGGCGGCGCTTCCAATTTCGACAAACGTTACGTGCAATCGCCGTAAGCCAGTAGGAGATTCCGTTGAGATCGGTGGCTTTCTCACGTTGCCGCCAAGCCGTCAGCAATGCTTCTTGGGTTAAGTCTTCGGCCGCTTGGGAGGAGTGGGTCAGGTGGATGCAGAAACGCAGCAGTTTAGGGCGCTCGTTGGCCAGTAAGGACTCAAACGTTTTTTTGTGTTCAGCGATCGTGGACGTCATTGGTCTCTCCAGTCGTTTACACTTTTTGCACTCAATCAGTAGGCTTTACATACACATTCTGCGCCGTTTGAAAAAGGAGGCTGAGCCTTCCACTAACGCTTGGGAAAGATCCCTTTTCATAATAACAGCGATATGACTATACTCTCCTAATGTCTGCTATTGTGAAAATATTACACACTTTTCGTGTTTCTTCGTAAATCTCCTTAACGTTGCTTGAAAACAGGTCTTTTAACGAGAGGAAATGGGTTATCTTGGAACAACCTATCTGCGCAATCTATCTATGCGTTCATGTACTAACCCATCTTCGAGCGAAAGTAGGCTTGGGCTTCGTTTCTGGCGTGGGTCCGTTGGAATTCGTTCTGAATGAAGGTAGGGGCAGTTGGAAGCACGGTCGCCTCTTCATTCACATGGACCGGGCTGGGCTGCTCAAAGAGGGTCCAATGGAGCAGACGTTGACGTAGGGCCTCTATAGTCTTTTGGTAAGCTGGAGCCGTATAGCGGTTCTCCATCTCCAGCGGATCTCGTTCCAAATCAAAGAACTGGGATTGCTCAGGGGTGGGGCAGAGAAGTAGTTTGTGGCTGTGGGTGCGCACCATGTATTCGGCACCCCGCCCAGCTTCGGCAAAGATGACATCCCGAGTTTGGCTCTCATCCAGCAGATTGATGCCGCAAAAGGTCTCCGGAATGGCGCATCCGGCCAGAGCCAGCAACGTCGGTGCGATATCTGTGCTGTTGACTAGCTTCTGGCTGACGGTGCCAGCTTTGGCCTGAGCTGCTTGGCTCTGTGCTGGATATTTGACGATGAGCGGCACTTTGATGAGCGGATCGTACATGTAGTTGCCCTTCAGTAGCAGATGATGAAAACCCAAATAGTCGCCGTGGTCGCTATTGTAGAGAATCAGCGTCTTCTCATAGAGTCCCCGGGCCTTCAAAACCTCGATTAAGCGCCCCACGTGGTGGTCAATCTGGGAGATGGTCGCGTAGTAGTAGGCCATCACCTGGCGCAATGCAGCTTCGTTTAGCTCTTCATTGGAGAAGTACCCCCGCCGATAGGCCAGATCTTGGGGGAGGCACTCATCAGTCCACCCTGGCAAAAGGGTCAGGAAATCGGGATGATACATCTGGCTCCAGGGCGCGGGTGGATCAAAAGGATGATGGGGTTTGATGAAGCTAGCCATGAGCAGATTGGATTGCTGGGTACCCCAATTTTCTACTGCTTCCACTGCCCGGTCACCAATCCAGGTGGTCGAATGGTGGTCTTCATCCAAGTTGGATTCCATGGCACCAAACGAGTGCCAATATGCTTCGGGCGCGTTCTGACGAAATTCTCGTTCCTGGTCCAGCAGATCAATGGCATCCACCAACCCCAGTGAGCGCAGCCAGCGGTGATAATCATCCTCGTAGCGGCCCGGTCCATTCTGTTCGGCCAGCAGCATCTGGTCAAAGCCCACATCCAGGTAAGTGGGCGTAAAGTGCATCTTGCCCACAGCCTGGGTCTGATAGCCCGCTTTCTGAAGCTCTCGGGGGAAGGTGGGTAGACCCGCGGGCAAGGTGGCATGGTTGCTGCCTGCCAGATGTTGACGCACATAGAGGCTGCTCAAAAAGGAGTAACGCGAGGGCGTACAGACCGGGTATGGAGAGAAGCTGTTGTTGTAGCGCACGCCATCAGCTGCTAGGCCATCTAAGGCAGGTGTCTTCACATCGGGGTTGCCGTAAGCACCTAGACAGTCAATGCGATGTTGATCGGCCTGGATGATGAGGATATTGGGTCGATGGTTGATCATTGAATCGAATCCTACTGAGCTGCTGGAATACGGGGAATCAACCCCGTCCCTAGAATGTGTCTAGTACAGTCTGGCGTAAATCCTTGCGCAAATAAATAGTTAGAAATCTCGGCTCTTTATCCGAAGCTATCCCGGTAACTATTTATGCGAAGATTTACTAGATTGCCCCAGACGCCATCCGCGCGGCCAACGCATCAGCGCCTGCCGTCACCCCAACCGCTTCCATCTCTAGCACTGGGTTTCCTTCCTGATCCACCCAGCGACCACACATATCACCCTTCTCGCTCACGCCCAGCGCCACCTCCGTTCCATCCATGCGCAGAACCGGATGGTAATATTTGTAGACTTCCCTGGCCTCACCTACAATATAATGGCCAATCAAGGCGCGCCGGAAGCGATCAGGGCTGGTGTTGGGGAAGCTACCATGAACGACTTGGCCGTTGAAGAATGCCACATCACCTGCCTTCATCACAACGGGGGACGGTTTTGTACCTTCTGGCAGAGTGACGGTAACTTCGGTGAAGCTCTCCGTTGTGTCCGCATCAGCAGCACAGAGGAGAGGCCACTCGTGGCTACCTGGCACCATCTGCAAGCAACCATTCTCTTCATCACAATCATCCAGGGCTAGCCAAGCGGCCATACAAGTCCCGGGCTGTACCTGAAGGTAGTACTGATCCTGGTGAAGCGCTTGCCCTCGCGCACCGGCCGGTTTGAAGTAGAGCATGCTCTGGACCGCATAGGGTTCGTTACCAAGTAAGGCGCTCATGGCCATCTTGAGCCGTTCGTCCAGCATCCATTCTAAGCTGGTTTCGTCCCAGCGATGCATGTGGATCATGCGTGGATAGATCTTCAGTGGGTCACTGTCGCCAATATCTGTCCCTGCCGAATCGCCAGGGTAGGATCCAGCTAAGCGAAGTTTCATGTAATGTTCTGTATAGGCGGCGACTTCTTCCCTTGAGAAGAGGCCGGGAATGATGACAAAGCCTTGGTTTTGATAAGTCTGAATCTGCTCAGATGTGGGCATGGTCTGTTTCCTTATAGGATGTTTGGGCTAATCCAGGAAGATAGATATACCAAGGACACGTGGTGCGTGTACTAAATTTATACTCAACTCCGTTTGAAAACAGGTGTTTTCCTAAGCTCAACCAGAGTGACCAAACACCTGTTTTCAAAGCGACCGCAGTATAGATGATTTCTCTACAATGGTATGTTTATTTCTTTGGATTAACTATGTACTTCGGCAAAATGGAATTTGTTTATGTGGCAAAACTTTGAACGTCACATTATCACGGGTTATACAATCCGTCAACAGGCAGAAAATTTCGCCTTCCGTGGGGATTCCTTAAATCCGTTGTCGATGGTACGTGGTTCATACACCAGCCCAGATAGTGGTTTTGCTCTGGCGCTCGAAGCTGTATATAATTTTCTCCCGTTTCGATTAACCCCTTTTGAAACATATATTTTGAAGCATATCAATGATGATACCCATGAACAATTATTGGCATACCCTACACGACACTGTACTCTCTTCCATTCAGACTGGGCGGATCGGCACACCCACATTTGTACGCTGGACTGTGGTTCTCAGCAGCGAAGAAGGGGCGGATAGGTCAATGAGCGTCCTGCTCTCTTCTTTGGTGAATCTGACTAGCAACTGGCTCACGGCTCAACCAATTCGCCTCTTTGCAGCTAAAGCAACGGGCGAGACAGAATCAATGACGTCGCCCAAACACAAGACAGTCGCCGTTGACTTTGAAAATGGCGCAGGCGCGCTGATCGTCGTCAGTTGTTGTGGCCAGCAAACCCATAGCGATTTGAACCTGCTTGGCTCCCACGGCTCGATTGTCCAAAAGGAGTTCATTGAACCTCAACGCGATGGTCGGCTTGATAGTGGCGATGGCATGCCCCAACTTGTTCAGGCGATTAAGAGGTCCCTTGACGCCAATGCCCCTTGTACCATTGATATAGACTGGCGGTCGTGATAAAGAAACACTGCAATTTGAGAGAAAAATGTTGCTTAGTGCGGAGCCTGAGTGTAATGAGGAACCCAGACCATGAGTGAAGCGATATCAAATGACCCTACATTAGGCGTTCTGTTGGTTTCAGGACTCCGTACCCATCAAGAGAACTATGCGGCCAATTTTGCCAAAGACCCTCGCTGTCGCCTGATTGGGTTGACTGATGAAGCCGACGTCTCGGCAGAGAGGGCGCAGCTCAACCAAGCATATGCCGCCCAACTCGATGTTCCCTATATGCATGATCTGAATCAAGCTTTGTCCCTGCCAGGGGTGGACCTGGTCAGCATCTGTGCCGAACCGGAGCGGCGAGGCAGAATTGTCATTCAGTCTGCCCAAGCAGGTAAACATGTCTACATCGACAAACCGATGACGCCCTATCTGCCGGTAGCCGATCAGATTGTGGATGTGGTGGCCCAGCAGGGCGTTCGTAGCCAAATGTTTAGCATGAATCACCTGGCTTGGGCACAGCGAGCCAAGCAGGTTCTCGACTCTGGCACATTGGGTGAGCTGGTGGCCATCCACGCCGACAATCTCTTTGCCAAAGGCCCAGCGGGAACGGCTACACTGGGTACCCCCAGGCAAGCCCCATTCCCGCCCATTATCTCCAATTTTGTCGACGCCAAAGCCGAACTCTACGCCATGAGTATCTATGCCTTGGGGCTGGTGCTTTGGCTAGCCCAGCGGTCAGTGGAAACGGTCTATGGGCGCACGGCCAACTACTTCTTCGAAGCCCATCAGCGCCACAATGTAGAAGATTTCGGCTTTCTTGTCCTTACCTTGGCGGGGGGCATCAATGCAACGGTAACCGGCGGGCGCATTGGCTGGACCGGCCACGGTGGCGAAGGGACGAATCAGGTTTACTTAGTCGGTACCAAGGGTGCCATGCTTATCGACGCGTATGCTCCCCGCATTGAAATTTACGATTCCGCTCCACCATGGGTTTCGCCTCCGGTCAATCCTGATGATCCCATGGGTTTTTGGGGATCCACGCAGAGAGCAGTCAATACTCAACCAAAACGGATTTATCGGCCCTTAGCCGGCTCTGTTCATGCAAAGAGCGATGAGAGCCACTTTATCGACTGCATTCTTGAGGAGAGGGAAGCCGTGGTCAATGTTCGTATGGCAGCAGATCTGACGGAGATCTTGTTGGCGGGTTACAAATCTGCTTCGACGGGTGATGTAATTCGCTTGCCACTGGAGCGAGGTTAGAAATTTTATTGTATCGAGGGACTTTCAGTGCGCTTCAAGCGTATGCATAGTAAAAACTATGGACTTTCAGTGCCTCAGCTTACAGCCCGTGGTTCAACCCACGGGTGGTGCTTCAGCACCCCAAGCTATGAACTTTCAGTCCATAGTGGTTGACTTCCAACCTTTTGTACACCCAGTTTATTGATACCCACTACATAACGAGGTACGATAGCAGGCATGACTGCTATCATCGAATCAGCTCGGTTATCTGCATTCTACTCAATCTGCGGTCGTGAGCAGATGGCCGATCGCAATCGCACCAATCGCTTAGGCATAAACCTTACCCATTAGCGCCACGGGATACACTTCGCCATTAATTGTAGCCTTTTTGGTCCTCTGAGGAATTGTGGGGTGGATTGAGCTACAACATCGCTATATTTCAGGTTCACCCCACAAAAGCTCAAACAACCGTCTCTTCTTCCTGCTGCATAATCAGGCCAGGATGGATACCACCCACACCGCTAATGATGCCTGCCATCGGCGGTCTGTAGGTTCGTTGGCAACCTCGAACTATGCCTTTTCGTGATATTGTGTTTGATTGTAAATAAAGTATGGTATACTTTCAACAGAAAAGGATTGCATCATGAATTAAGCATTCAGGGATGGTCAACGGTGAGAAAGGTGTACAACATCCATCATTGAGCGACAGGAGGCAGTAATGACATCGCCCTTTCCAGGTATGGATCCATATCTTGAAGATCCATCGATTTGGCATAGTTTTCATACGCGCCTGGCTACAGAACTGGCAGATCAGCTGACGCCACAAATTGTTCCTAATTATTATGCTGATGTTGAATTACAGACGGTATCCGACGAGATAAGCTTGACGGCCCGACCCCATGCCATGCGCCCAGACACAGGTGTATACCGGGAACCTGATGCACCTGTGACTAACCTTGCTTCTCCTACCGCAGTGACAAATGCTCCGTTGGTTGCCCCAATGCAGCGCCCTGTAATTGCTCATAGTGAAGTTAAGCTCCGCACAGTGCGGATTTATATTACCGAAACCGATCAGCTAGTCACCACGATTGAGATACTGTCGCCATATAACAAGCGACCACACAGAGGGCTTAACCAATACCGCCGTAAGCGCAATAAGGTGATTGAATCGTCAGTTCATCTGGTGGAGATTGATCTGTTGCGAGGGGGTACGCGCCCTGGCCTCGAACTTGACCATCCGCCTATCGAACAAGAGTACATTCTGTTAGTCAACCGCGATGGGCCATATCCTCAGCGCCTATCTGATATTTGGCCAGTTGGGCTGAATGAGTCGTTGCCACCTAAACTCCCTGTTCCGCTACTCGCCCCTGATACAGACGTAGAGATTGATTTACGTGCTGCGCTTGACGCAATTTACGAGCGGGCAGCCTACCAATACCGCATCGACTACAGCCAGTCGATTCCGCCACCAACGTTGCGGGACGAGATGGTCGAATGGTTAAAGGCATTTCGTCAAGAGGCGGGACTGCTAGAGGCACAATAGCTTATCACATGTGATAAGCTCCTTCTCTAAAAATTATGTTTGGGTGTCTATACAGGGCTCTCTTTCTCAAATTGCAGGGAGTTATTGCCTCTAGCCTGAACAGCCCGAATAAAATAGCCCTACTCGAAAAAGATGAGTTTGAGTTACATTAAAATGGCCGCAAGTTCACTCGAATAACATTCAACTCAATGTAATTTGAAGGGGCATCTACTTTCTAGTTTTAACCCTGGGCGTGCCTGAGAAACCCACCGGTTCTGGGTACAGGTTAGGGCCTTTATGGAGAAAGCATATTTGGATAGGCTTGAAGAATTGCATAATTGCACACAGGGAAAGCTGATCCTAAATTTATCCGGTATCACCCATCGCTTATCCAACATCTATCCTAAGCCAAAGTGATATACCCCTCTGTGAGAATCTTCAATCTTGGTAAAGTAGCGGTGGTCGGGTAGAATGTCTGCGTGAAACGGACTGCATGATTCGAAGAATGAGTTGCCTGTGTCAGAACTGAATAGCTTCAATTTAGAAACGATGTCAGGGGTTTTTCCTGGCACACGTACCCAGCGTCACCATACGGTTCGGCTGCTGCGATCGATGATATACCAAGGAACACGAAATCAGGCATCTCAGTGGGCCAAGGTCTTCTGGCATGAGGAATCGGCATCTGCCATCGTCCTTCAACAGGGTGGCGAGCAGCTTATTCAATTTAAGTTACGTACAGGTGACGAGGCGAGTGCTTTGCTTCAACAGGCATTAATGGATATTGGCTGGCGACTCTCAACCTGTGGCAGTTGTCGCTTTTGGCACCAGGACAAGCAAAAAGCCGATGAGGGTCTTCCTCGCGGCGACTGTAGATGGTCAGGCCAGGAAAATGAGGCGAGAGCCGCAGATGGGAATGAATCATTTTATTACGAATTAGCCGTTCAAGGGGCATTGACCTTGTTCTGTCCTCAGTGGCAAGTACGGAATACCCATGCAGAGGAGTTGGACGTGGTGGGTCATCAGCCGCCCTATATGGCATCTTTAGAGGACAATGGTGACCTGACCACCGCTCCAATTAAAGAGCCGTCACCAAATTGGCTGCATCGCCTGCTTCGTCGTTTCAATGTTAGAAAAGAGGATAGGCCTCAAGAGAACGAGAATCGCCAGGGTTCTCTGCTTGCACAAATGGAGCGAAGTGGTGTGGGCGCAGGCACCGATCCTTGCCCAGGCTGCTATGGACGGATTGCCAACCTGGGAGCCTATGTGCTGGAGACGGACGAGGGTGATCAACAGACCCTCAGCATTTGGCGATGTCGCGTTTGTCATGGGACTTACTTGAATAGTTGGATCGACCGATGGACGCGCTTGGATACGTTGGAAACGGAAGAGACGCTCTATCGCTTAGCACCCTGGGAAGCGGCTCAAATTGTGGCGCAATTGTGTAACTTTCAGAATAGCCAACGTTTGTCAAGACGGTCAAGAGAGCTTCCCAAGCCGCATCAAGACGAAATAGACCCAGGCGACAGCATGGATGAGTGGCTGTTGTCCTGGGTGCAGAATCGCCAGGCGTTAACGCATCAAATCCGTCATGGCCGATAAACCTATTACCGGAGTCACATTCTTTTGACCAAAGAACCGCATATTACACTGGAGTGCCGTCCTCCTTCATTGATTGGCGCACACTATGGCGACGATCTTCCCTTTCCCAATATTGGACCGATTCAGGAAGTCGTTTTTGACTTGGGAATCACTGCCGTTCACGGTACTGTAGAACTGGTTGGGGTGGTCATCAAAGCATATAGTGGGCATCAACTACTTATGGAGCAGCGTTGGTCGGCTCGCATCATTCGTCAGAAGACGACCTTGAACGATCTAACGATTGCTGCTGGTACTGGGCTGGCAATTCGTAGCATCCATCTATTAATTCACGGATTCGAGCCGCTTACCCAAGTGGAAGTAACGGCCATTGGCAAAAGCGATATCGATGAAGTGCAGAGCGTGACAGACGTAGAAGAAAATCAGCCACCTTCACTACAGGCCATTATGAGGGTTCCGGTGCGATTTATAGAGCAGCAGACAGATGTCCGCTTTCCACTCCGCGGAAGCTGGTGGGCCATTCAAGGAGCGGATTGGAGTGATCAGCACAAGGTAGAGGTCTTTAGCCAAGCCTATGCAATTGATTTTGTGAAGCTAGGTCCGGAAAGCCGATTCTTCCGTGGCGACGGGATGGCATTAGATGAACATTACAGTTGGAATGAGCCAGTCTATGCAACCGCTGGTGGTAAGGTCGCCTATGTCTGTTACGATATGCCTGATCTAGATCCTGGACAAATTCCCGATCCGCGTATGTTTCAAAATGATCCTCGGCGCCTTCTAGGAAATTGTGTTGCTATCAGCCACGGAAACGGTGAGTTTAGTTTCTTTGGGCACCTAAAACAGGCCAGCTTGGAAGTCAATAGTGAGCAACTTATTAGGCGGGGGACGCTGCTTGGCTATATTGGCAACAGCGGTCACACGCCCGGCCCTCAGCTACATTTTCAATTAATGGAAGGGCCTAATCCCTTTACAGATCAGGGGTTACCAGTAAAGTTCACCCACTTTGAGGCTGGTGGACAGTTTTTTGACAGCCCAACGTACATTCCAACTCGAATGATTGTCAATAGCGAACCTATATAGATTCTCGGCATGGAAATTATTACTTCGGTTTCTGATGAAATATATGAGGAGCTGACAAAGCTAACTGGCCAAAAAGTGGTCCACTTCATTTTGTGGGACGAATCTTTAGCCGACGCTGTAGCCGAGAAAGTCGCCACTGGTCGTCAGCAGGTTCAGTTTTTGGAAGATGGACGTAATATCGATTCATCCTACGCTGACATTGACTTATACCTACAAGAAGGCGTATACTTTGAGTTATATAGCGCACAGCTTTTCCCAGATATTTATAGTGATCCTTTGCCTACGCAAGAAGCCATAACTACTAGAGTTTCAGATTTGATACAGGCGAATGTATGGCTTGATGAAATAGCTGTGGATGAAGATGATCAACTGGTTCTCATCCTAAGTCAGCAGCATTTGCCACGTCTTTACATTGTCGTAGGTGGATGGGTTCTAAATGGGTGGGAAGAACTACCAGAATCATAGCAATCCCCGACTAAACCCAATAGGAGCAAAAGTCCATGTTACCGTTTATGGCCACAACAGCCTCAGAGTCTGGTTCAGGTGGCAACTTTTTCTTGTCGTCGCTGCTTGCCGGTGTCATTACAGCCTTTTTCGGCTTTCTTTTTGTAATCTTTTTCGGTCAGGAAAATCCGCTTCTTTACGGAATCGCCTTGCTTTTGATTGGCGTTGGGCCAGTGCTAGGCTATGGGATTGCGAGTGGAAATATTAGTGTCGGAGCCATTATCGGTGGCTTAATTGGCTCTATCTTACTCAGCTTGCTGCTCTTAGGGGCAATTCTCTGGCCTTTTGCCATTGCCGCCCAGGGGACCCCTGGTATCATCGGGGGTGGTGTCGTCTTGATTCTGTCTGGCCTACTCTGGTCAATTTTAGTGGGCGCTTTGGAACGAACCCAATCCGTTGGGAGATTGTTAGTCGGCAGCATTATTGGTTCCCTTTTGGCTGGAGGTGTTTTCTTGGCAATCGCCACAAATATGGGGCAAGATCCTTCCTGGTTGGGATTGGGAATTATTCTTCTTGTTGCTGTTTGGGGCGGCACTTGCGGGGCCGCCATGTCAGCTTGGGCCAAAGGTAGGTAGGTTTCTCTCTGCTGCTTTTTTCTCGATACCTATACCTATAGTAAATTACTGGTTACTATACCTGTGTTATCTATGGTGGATGCAATCACCTTTACATAGGAATCATTGTCTAATGTGCGGATGCTTCATATGGCATCCGCATTTTTCGGTTATATTATAAATGTATCGAAGTTCTACTACTCTTGAAGACATCTATCGCTTAGCCTTACCACAAGACTCCCATCTGCTGGTTGGTGAGGAGTTACTGGTCCGTGCCGTCAGCTGGGCTTGTACACTGCGGCCAAGTCCTCCAGCCTTTCCTAAATTGGATGGTGAAGAGCTGGCTCTAATTGATATGGAGGATCTACGTCGCCTTGATCCGAAGATGCGTTTGGACAGGGTAGTCCATAGCCTTCAAGGTGCCCACATTACAGCCATTGCAGTATTGGGTGAGGTGAATGATGCTGCAGTGCGCGCGGCAAGCTCTCATCAAATTGCTCTGCTCAATTTGCCTGACGGTTACGCAATTTCCCAGATTGAACGGGATGTTATTCGTTTGATTGTGGATCGGGCTGGATATATTGCACAGCGCTCGGCTTCACTTCAGCGAGAATTGAATCAGATTGCGTTGGATGGTAGAGGGCTAAAGCATATTGCGGATAATATTCAAAGTTTTATTCAGCAACCCATCGTGCTGATGAGAGAAGACGGTGCAATTGCAGCAACATCTGGATTGGAGAGCCTTTCTCAAAACCAGTTCCAAACGTTAATCAACAATCTACCTAATCTGACTAGCTTACGTAGCTGGTTGGCGACTCAAAATAAGGAAAACGTACATACAACGAGCGGCATTCTTCCCATGACTGGGCCGGCTGCACAGGCTTCTCTATCTCGAAATCGACATGGGAGCAATGGATCCAGCCCCACGGTCGTGGCTGAATCCCAAAAGAGCCTAACCAGCCGGACTACCTCTGCAAGCCGCATTTCACCATTAGATTTGGTTGATAGCAGTGAAGTTGTGGTGGCACCTGTTGTAGCCAACGATACGGTGCGTGGATACTTTTTGATTATCCGTTCACCAAGCGAGCATGGGCTAACCATTAGCTCCGTAGAAGAGGTTGCCCTAATGCAAGGTGTGGCCGCGGTTGCGCTAGAGTGGGCAAAACAGTATGCGGTTGATGTCGCAGAAGAACGGATGCGAGCAGCATTTGTTGATGAGCTGCTCGCATCAGAAATTGCGGATGAGCAGGCTTGGATACAGCGTGGGGCATCGTTAGGGTATGATATGAGCCGCCCTCACGTCGCTTGGATGATTCAAGCCCGCAATGTAACAGATTGGCCTCGTTCTCTGATGCGCTTTATCAATGAATTGGGTGTGAATGCCCCCATGTGTCGCCGGGAAGAAGGGACGCTGCTTTTCTGGCCGATAGACAATCCCACGAGCGGAAGGGAGTTAAAATCAGTGGCTAGTCTGCTGGTGGAACGCGTTCAGGGCCAAGGTGCCAATTGTGAACTGCTCGTGGGCATTGGTCGTCCAGGTGTGGGACCTGCCGATTGGCACCGCAGCCAACAACAGGCCAGAGAAAGTTGGCGATTGGGTAAAGAATGGAATCGAAATGCGGCTGTTACCTACTTTGGGGATCTTGAGTTTTATCAGCTCTTGACGGCCCTACGGGGCAATCAGGAGGCTGCCCGCTTCTATCGACGAACGTTAGGCAAGCTACTCACCCATGATAAAGATCACAATGCTGAACTGGTTACGACATTGGACGCGTTCTTTAGCTGTCACGGGAATTTGAGCCAAACTGCCACGCGTCTTCATATTCATCGAAATACGCTGACCTACCGATTGGAACGTATTGCCGAAATCACCCGTCTGGATCTAAACGATCCGGATGCTCGTTTCTCGCTGCAGTTAGCGCTTAAGTTACAGCCGATTATTCAATAGAGGAACTTGCGATTCGATACTTTGGCCTGTTTTTGATTTCGATTCTG
This sequence comes from Chloroflexota bacterium, assembly GCA_039028975.1. Lineage (GTDB taxonomy): Bacteria > Chloroflexota > Anaerolineae > Caldilineales > Caldilineaceae > JAHBNG01. The sequence continues at coordinate 211,514 of JBCCHB010000004.1, read as the reverse complement.
CTTAATGGTATTCTACTTTGGCTGATTGGTGAGCGCTTGTGGCAACTCTTTGTTGCTCTTCGCTCTCGACGGCAAGGTCGATTTGATCGCCTGAACGGACATTTTGGTCTACAGCGGATTAAAGAGAATGACGTCATCTTCTTGGGCGATAGCATTACTGCAAACGCGGAGTGGTCAGCCCTGTTCCCTACCCACTCAACACACAATTGGGGGATCGGTAGCGATACAACAGCCGGTCTGTTGCGGCGGCTGGATCCACTTCTTCTAAACATCCCAGTCAAGGTGTTTTTGCTTATTGGGACCAACGATCTTGGTATGCAAATTCCACATGCCCAAATTATTGATAACTACAGAACTATCCTAGAGCGTTTCCGCCGTGAGTCTCCTTCAACGACACTTTTTGTTCAGAGCATCCTGCCACGCCAGTTACGTTATCGTCCTCAAATCGAACAGCTCAATCAGACTTTGCAGATCTTGACAGAAGAGCACGAAGTAACGTATATCGATCTCTATAGTTCTTTTATGGATGAAGACGGAGGACTGCCGGAGAAACTGTCTAATGATCAGTTGCATCTACTGGGGCCTGGGTATCAACTGTGGCAACAGATCTTAACACCCTATGTTATTAGCTGATGTACATCCTCCTCTTGCTCTCTCTGTTTGGTAATATATTACTTTTCGCCACTTTGCTCCTGGTGCTCCATTTCCCCTATAGAAGTTTGAAAACCCTCGAGAAAAACGCACTTATCCAAACCCAAAGCTTTCATGCCCATTTCCCTATCTCCACATCTGACGTAATTTTCCTCGGGGATACCCAGATTAAGGATTTTAGGTGGAGCGACTCGTTAGATGAGGTTTCAGCGCGTAACCTGGGTATTGAAAATGAAACAACTAATGAGCTTTTTCAGCGCCTTGAGTCTATTGTCTCCCAGCAGCCACGCCTCATATTTTTGCAGAGTGGTGGTAGTGATGTGCGTCAAGGGTATCGACTGCGGACGACCCGACAGGCATATCAAAAAGTGCTTACGACAATCAGACAGCGATCTCCCCAAACAACGCTCGTTGTTCAGAGTATCCTGCCTCAAGGTCGCGTCCAGGCCACGCGGATCCAATCGCTCAATCGCTCAATTGCCCACTGGGTAGAAGCCTCTGGAGGAATTTACGTGGATCTCTATACCCACTTGGCGAATGCCCATGGTGTTCTTGATTCCCAGTATAGCAGAGATGAATATCTGTTGCTTGCACCAGGATACGAGTACTGGCTTCGATCTATCAAGCCATATACTTCGCTGGAAAGGTCTTGCACCGACTCTTGACTCTTCCACTCTGGATCATTCCAAGACACTGTTGGCGAATTGTTTGTTGAGTGAGCACGGCCCCGTGCGGCTACGCGCCAGAAACCGGCACGAGGCGTGCCTATCTCCACACCCTATGGGCATTTTGGAATTCGCCAACAGTATCTTCCAAGAAGGGAGGACATCCCCGTCTTTACGGGGACAGGCTTATTCTGGCCATATCTATTTTGACAATGTCACATTAAAGCTCTCAGAGCCATTTTGTCAGTAGAAATATCTGGAGCTACGAGCAAAACAAGTAGATTTTTCACAGCGTGGCTCTCAGTTCTCGTCAATTTTGCATCCCTATTTGCGAAATCCAATTTGAAGGCGTTTTGGCTCCAATTTAGGGCAAATCTAATGTGACATTGTCGAACTATATGTGAATAAAGTGTTTGACTCATCTCAACCAACCTATACGTGATAAGGAAAAATCTGATGAAATTACAAAACAAAGTTGTGCTTGTAACGGGCGGTGGTACGGGCGTAGGGCGTAGCGTGGCCGAACTCTTTGCCAAGGAAGGGGCCAAGGTTGTCATCACCGGGCGTCGTGAATCGCTTCTGGCAGAAGTCTCTGCGTCCATTGCTGCCGAACCAGCCGTGCGATATTATGCTGCCGATGTGGCCGACCGCGGGCAAGTGCAAGCCTTAATCCAGTGGGTGGGATCAGAAGTCGGCACGATAGATATATTGGTCAGCAATGCGGGCTTAAACGTCCCTGAGCGGCAACTGTCCGTTCTCTCTGCAGAGAGCTGGGAGCTGCTCATGAATGTAAACGCAACAGGGGCATTTTACATGGTCGAAGCCGTTCTTCCAGCAATGCGGGCTCAAAAGGATGGTGTCATTATCAGCGTCTCGTCTATTGCTGGTATTCGTCCAAGCGTCTTGGCTGGTGCAGCCTACAATGCATCCAAACATGCCATGACGGCTTTAACCAAATCAATCAGCTTGGAAGAACGGGAAAATGGCATTCGGGCTACTTGTATCCATCCCGGTGAGATCAATACACCCATCCTTGATGCACGTCCTGTACCGGTTAGTGATGAACGTAAAGCCCAAATTTTACAGCCAGAAGATGTGGCCGATGCTGTACTCTTCGTTGCAACCATGCATCCCAGAGCACATATTTTAGAGATGACTATGAAGCCGTCGGTTGATGCGTTTGTCTAATAGACAACGCAAATCAAAATTAGACAATATCGCTCCGTGTCTCCGTGAATCCGCGGCCCTTACTGCGGCTTACCTCCAAATGAGGGATATACCGATCTATAAAAAACCTTGACAAGCGCTAGCAATAGGGGTATACTTTCTGGCAGATATAAAAAAACAGAGCACCAGAAGAGTATTCACCAGTAAGCTTCAGAGAGAGACGGTCATCGGCTGTAAGCCGTCTTAGCCACTACAGTGAAGAATGTCGCTGGGAAGGTTGATGATGTGAAGTAGGGCTATATAGTTTAGTGAACTCTAACGTTTAGTAGACTGAGCCTGTTAGTAGCATCATTCGGGTCTGCCCGTTATAGCTTTTGAGGGAGATTGTTCATGATTTAGGGACAATCTAACCAAGGTGGCACCGCGGAGCTATCTTACACCTACGTAAGTTCAGCTGCTTCGTCCTTGAGACGAGGCGGCTTTTTTTGTGTTTAGGAGAGATGGTCTATTGGTCTATTGGTCTATTGGTCTATTGGTCTGTTAGTCTGTTGCAATAAACGACTATCGACTGTGGACTATCGACTGTGGACTATGGACTGTGGACCATTAATAGTATTTCACTTCTTGTCAATTAGAGGATATGGAATCATGAACAGCACGAAAGAACAACCAGCCCCAGCCAATGGCAGGGCAGGGAACGAGATGGAAATGCCTAAAGCATATGACCATCGCATATTTGAGGAGCGCCTGTATCAATGGTGGGAAGAGGAGGGATTCTTCGATCCGGACAACCAGATGGCCAAAGGGCAAGCTGATCCCAGCCTGCCTCCATTTGTTATCTCTATGCCGCCACCAAACGTAACCGGAGCCCTTCACCTTGGTCATGCCATTACCAGCAGTATCGAAGATATGTTGATTCGCTACAACCGCATGTTGGGCCGCCCTACTCTTTGGGTTCCTGGGACGGATCATGCAGGGATTGCTACCCAGAACGTGGTTGAACGCAAACTGGCCGACCAAGGAACATCCCGCCAAGAATTGGGGCGGGAGCGCTTTGTCGAAGAGGTTTGGGACTGGAAAGCTGAGTATCATGGCCGAATCTCGACCCAGCAGCGGCGGATGGGCATTTCCACTGATTGGTGCCGGGAACGCTTTACCCTAGATGATGGGCTGAGCGAGGCCGTTTTGGAAGCCTTTATTCAGTTATACAACGATGGACTCATCTACCGGGGGAATCGTTTGGTCAACTGGTGTCCTCGTTGTGCCAGTGCTATTAGCGATCTGGAAGTTGAATATGAGGATGTTCATGGCAAACTCTATACGTTCCGCTATCCGCTCAGAGAGGGCGGCTATGTCGAAGTTAGCACAACTCGCCCCGAGACGATACTGGGAGATACCGCAGTTGCCGTCCATCCTGAAGATGAACGGTATGGAAATCTAGTCGGTCAGACGGCTTTGGTTCCTATCCTCAACCGCGAGATTCCAATTATCGCCGATGAGCATGTTGATCCAGCCTTTGGGACGGGTGCGCTTAAAGTGACGCCCGGTCACGATCCCAACGATTATGAGATCGGTAAACGGCATGATCTGGCCTTTATCAATATCATGAACAACGATGCTAGCCTCAATGGTGAGGCAGGGCCATATGAGGGGCTGGATCGCTTTGAGGCCCGTAAAAAGCTTTGGGCGGATATGGAGGAGGCAGGATTGGCCGTTGGGGCGAAGGAGCACGAGCATCAGGTGGGCCACTGTGAACGCTGCCACACGATTGTGGAGCCTCTGCTCAGCGACCAGTGGTTTGTTAAAACTGAGCCACTCGCTAAACCGTCTATTGAGGCTGTCCGTAACGGAGATATTCAGATCGTTCCCCAACGCTTTGAGAAGATCTACTTTAACTGGATGGAGAATATTCGGGATTGGTGTATTAGTCGCCAACTTTGGTGGGGCCATCGAATCCCTGTTTGGTATGGGCCAGATGGGCATATCTTTGCGGCTCGCAATGATGCCGATGCCCAGGCCCAAGCCCAAGCCCACTATGGAAGAGATGTTGAACTGGAGCAGGATCCGGATGTTTTGGATACCTGGTTTAGCAGTGGTTTGTGGCCATTTAGCACGCTCGGCTGGCCTAATGAGACGGAGGATCTAGAACGATACTTCCCCACGTCCGTTCTGGAAACAGGATACGATATCATCTTCTTTTGGGTTGCCCGCATGATTATGATGGGGCTGCGCTTTACCGGTAAAGTTCCGTTCCACACGGTCTATTTGCATGGGCTGGTTCGTGACGAAACGGGACGCAAGATGAGCAAGAGCTTGGGAAATGTGCTGGATCCCCTGGATCTGGTTGCCGACTATGGTGTCGATGCTCTTCGCTTTAGTCTGCTTACAGGGAGTACGCCAGGGAATGATATGAAGCTCAGCATCACCCGCATCGAGTCGAACCGGAATTTTGCCAACAAGATTTGGAATGCAGCACGCTTTGTCATCATCAATCTAGAAGGGCATGAGCTGCCCACATCTGGTGAAGGACCCAATCGAACGTACACCTTGCCAAGTGAGGGCGAATTGAGTTTGGCGGATCGCTGGGCCATCAGTCGCCTTTCATCTGTTAAGACAGAAGTCACGCGCCTGATTGACAATTGGCAACTAGGTGAGGCGGGTCGGCAGATCTACGAATTCTTGTGGAATGAATATTGCGATTGGTATATCGAGGCATCTAAGATTCGTCTCTACCAAGGAAGCGAATCTGAAGCGCAAGCCACGAGGCAGGTTTTGGCCTTTGTTCTAGAGCAGAGCCTACGGCTGCTTCATCCTTATATGCCCCACGTCACTGAAGCCATCTGGCAGAACTTGCCTTCCATGGCAGGATCGGATGAGGAGAGCGGGACGCGAGCGCTGGTTGTCAGCCGTTGGCCCAAAGATGACAACCGCTATAGTGCAGAGGCAGATGACGTCTTTGGACGTGTTCAGGAGATTGTCCGTTCCATTCGCAATGCACGCAATGAATACAATGTTGAACCTGGCCGTCGCATTGCCGCCGAGATTAGCGCCGACGGGTATACGGAACACTTAGCTGCGAATTCGACCCTGCTGGCAACCTTGGCCAGGCTGGATGGAGAACGGTTGCAAATCGCCACTGATCTCCCAGCCCCAGAGAAGGCCGTCACCCTCACCGCAGGAGGTGCCACAGTGTACCTGCCCCTGGCAGGCTTAGTTGATTTAGATGCTGAGCGAGAGCGCCTGCAGAAGGAGTTAGCTAATGTGGAAAAGCAGTTAGCGAGTGTCTCAGGCAAATTGAACAACGAAGGGTTTGTCAAGAAAGCCCCGGAGGCTGTTGTCCAACGAGAGCGGGATCGCCAAGCTGATTTGACGGTTCAGCTTGGGCAAATAAAAGAACGGTTAGCGGATCTCTGAGGAAGTCAGTGGTCTTTTGGTCAGTGTTAAGTCGTCCCGATACAGCCAGTGACCAACCGACTATGGACCAACCGACTATGGACCATCCCTAAAGTGTCTCCACCTGCACCTGTGGCAGCAGTTCGTCTACGTTGGCTGGATCTAGTCCAGCCGTCCCTTCATGCATAACTGCTGCTGCGGCCATGGCGGTCCCCAAACGGAGTGCTTCTATCCATCCTTGGCCACGCATGAGGGCCAGCATGATTCCTGTATCCATGGCATCACCAGCGCCATTGGTCACACCCACGGGTACGGAAAGTGCGCCTGCATAGGTAGCTTCCGTATTCGTTATGGCCAGTACGCCCCGCTTGCCCATACTTATGATGATGGCTTCGCTGGCTAGGGTGCCCAACTGGGCGGACAACGCCTGGGCAAATTCACTCAAATTGACAGGTCTCTTGTCGGATGCATTGATCTGCACTGCATACGCAGCAAATTCCCCATCAATGTCGGCTAATTCTGCATGGTTGATCTTGAGTAGATGGGGCAAGGCCTTTATGCCTTGACGCAAGGACTCTCCTGACGTGTCGAGCAGCGTAAAGAGATTGGCCGCCTTGCTCTGTTCTACAATTCTTGCATAGCCGTCGGAAGGAATGCCAGGCGGGAGGCTGCCTGCCGCAATCAATCCCCAACCTGTTGTGGCGTACTTGCCAATCCGATTGAGTAGCTCTACAAATTGCTCATCTGTAGCAAAGAGAGTTGGAGCGGTGATGGTATATTCCGTCCCTCTTTTCGTATCGACCAAAACCGGTACCGTGCGAGTTTCGCCATGGGCCTCAACAAAATCATGGGGAACACCTTGTGCATCCAAATAACCACCAAGCACGCGTCCCATCTCACCAGCGTTAAAGCCCAGCGCCACTGTTGGCTCCCCCAGCAGTTGGAGAATGATGGACGCATCCACGCCTTTTCCGCTAGGCGTTGCCACCTCTTGAATGGCACGGTGGACTGTATTTGGTTCCAAGCTTGGCAGATAGTAGACGCGGTCAATGGTCGGATTGGGCGTCAGGGTAATGATCATGGGCGTCAAATTGTGAGCCGTAACGACTTAGGCAGTTACTGGCACCTTCTGTTTCTTGCCGTGGCAATGCTTGTACTTCTTCCCACTCCCACAGTGACAGGGATCATTCCGCTTGATGGCTCCTTCGGCCTTGCGACGGGGTTGAGGTTTGGCTGGTGCGCCACCTGTCATCTCGCTCTGATTGGTGCGGATATTTCTGACGATCGGCTGGGGTTCTTCCGGTCGCTGTACTTGCAGCGTGTAGATGGAGCGTACAATATCACTGCGAATGTCTTCCATTAGCTCGGCATACATATTAAAGGCTTCCCGTTTGTAAGCCACCACGGGATCAATCTGGGCATAGGCTTGGAGGCCAATGCCTTCTCGCAGCCTATCCAGGTCCGTTAGATGTCGAATCCATCGGGAGTCAACCGAGCGCAGCATGATCTGCTTTTCAGCGTGACGGATAAGCTCCTCTGTGATCTCTTCTTCCTTGGCCTGATACGCCGCCAGCGCCATCTCCAACGCCTCATCCTCGATCTCTTCCCGTGGTCTCTCATTCCAGACCGATACGTCAAACTCTTCTGGCATGGGGAAGGCAGCACGTAAAGCTTGCTCTAGATCGTCTAATTCCCACTCATCTTCAAATTGGCTGGTGGTAAATGCCGCAACCGTATTGACCACTTCCTCTTCAATCATGGTCTCTACAGATACTTTCAGGGATGGTTCGGTTAGGATGCGGCGTCTCTGATCATAGATGCGGTTACGTTGCTCATTAACCACCTCATCATAGCGCAAAACGTGTTTACGAATATCAAAGTTGTGGCCTTCAACTTTGGTTTGGGAATTCTCGATTGCTTTGCTTACCAATCCCGCCTCAATCGGCATGTCGTCATCGACACCCAAGCGGGCCATGATATTCTTCATCCGCTCACCGCCGAAACGACGCATGAGATCATCTTCCATGCTGAGGTAGAAACGGCTGGCCCCTGGGTCACCCAAACGACCGGCACGGCCACGTAGCTGATTATCGATGCGACGAGCGTCATGGCGTTCTGTGCCCACAACAACTAGGCCACCTAATGACTTCACAAAGTCCTGATCCTGCTCAACTTCGTGCCACTTTTCGCTCAAAACGTCAACCCAACGCCCTTGGTAGGTTTGGCTGGGATCTTGTTTCTTCTTGAGCAGATCTACGGCTAGGTTCCAGTCATTTTGAGGAATTTCAGTCAGATCGATCTGTTCCTTGCGCAGTTGCTCTCTCGCTAAGCCTTCCGGATTCCCACCCAGAAGGATATCCACACCACGGCCAGCCATATTGGTGGCGATGGTTACGGCACCACGGCTACCTGCCTGAGCAATAATGGTCGCCTCTCGCTCATGGTTCTTGGCGTTGAGGATCTCATGCTTGATGCCCCGGCGACCCAGAAGCTTGCTAATAAACTCGCTGGTCTCAATGGCCACTGTACCCACCAGAACCGGTTGGCCGGCTTCGTGAGCGGTCTCAATCTCATCCATGAGGGCATTGTACTTAGCCTCAATGGTACGATAGACCAAGTCGGGTCGATCATCACGGACAACCGGACGATGGGTGGGCACCTGGATCACATCCAGATTATAGATGCTCTGGAATTCCTCTTCCTCTGTTTTGGCTGTCCCAGTCATGCCAGAGAGTTTGTTATACATGCGGAAGAAGTTCTGAAAGGTAATGGTTGCCAAGGTCATGGACTCATTCTGAACCTTGACACCTTCCTTGGCTTCAATGGCTTGATGCAACCCCTCGCTATAACGTCGTCCGTCCATGAGGCGACCCGTAAATTCATCCACAATAACTACTTGGTTATCTCGGACGATGTAGTCCCGATCTCGGGCATAGAGCGCATGGGCGCGCAGGGCATTATCCAGATAAGGAATGGTCTCAAAGTGTTCTGGTGCATAGAGATTTTCAATGCCTAGTCTCTGCTCAATGGCAGCAATCCCATCCTCTGTCAAGGTAGAGACCCGCTCCTTCTCATTGACAGCATAGTGCTCTTCATCTCTTAGCGTTTTGACCAAGGCCGCAAATTGCTTATACTGGTCCGAACTTTGGCGGGCTTCGCCAGAAATAATCAGCGGCGTGCGGGCTTCATCGACAAGGATATTGTCTACCTCATCGATAATAGCATAGTTCAAGTCCCGTTGGGTTAGCTTCTCCAATTCCATAACCATGTTGTCGCGCAGGTAGTCAAAGCCAAACTCGTTGTTGGTGCCATATAGAACATCGGCTTGGTAGGCTTCGCGGCGGCTGATGGGACGTAACGATTGGAAGCGATCATCGGAGGCAGGGAAGTCAGGATCATAGATAAAGCTGCCCTTGTCCGGACTGCCCGCACTATTCTGAATTACTGCTGCGCTAAGACCCAGTAGATGATAGATAGGCCCCATGAGCTGAAGACCCACTTTCGAGAGGTAATCATTGGGGGTGACCAGATGAACACCGCGGCCAGCCAATGCATTGAGATAAAGGGGCAAGGTTGCCACTAGGGTCTTCCCTTCACCTGTCTTCATCTCGGCAATCGTGCCATCATGGAGTACCATGCCACCGATGAGTTGGACATCATAGTGACGCATACCCGTCGTGCGCTTGCTGGCTTCGCGAACCGCGGCGAAGGCTTCGGGCAGGATCTCATCGAGGATCTCTTGCTCAATGTCCAATATCTCTTTTGTGATGCGCTCAACCTCTACTCGGGCAAATTTCTGTTCATCCGTACCGAGTACGGCTGTATAGTCTGCTTCGGCTTCGGCAAGCTCATCCTGAATCTCGGCCGTTGCCTCTTGAAGCTGTTGGCGGAACTCATTGGTTAACTCTCGAAGTTCCACATCGTTTTTGGCCTCAAATTCAGATTCCAGCGCATTGATCTCCTCAACCCGAGGATAAAACGCCTTTAAGGCTTTTTCGTTGGGGTCGCCAGTAACGGCGTAATATAATTTTTTTAACATTAAAGAGTCCTTTATACTTGGCTTTGGCATAGATGAGAACGATCGACTCGGCTGAAACGCTAGCGGCTTTTTCTCAATCTATGCCCAACCGCAGTATATACTCAGCTCTGTTTGAGAATTGCAGTTCAGTCTCTCAATTAGACTCGGCTCCGTTTCAAAACTGCACTTTAGATTTCTCTATACTGTGGTCGTTTTGAAACGGAGCTAAGTCTGGGAATGCTGTGGAAATCTGCCGTTTTCAAATCGACTACAATATAGAGCGCTGGTATAACGCTAGTAGAACATTGGTAAACCACGGTTCTTAAAACTACCGTAGTATAAATTGGGCAATCAGTATGATCCTAGTCAGAACGGTCCTATTTTATTACAATATTATACCTGAAAGAGAGCCAGTTGTATATTAGCAAGACGTTAGAAATGATGAGGACAACAAAAAATCCATCCCCAAAAATGGAGATGGATCCGCCAAGCACCTCTGTTGGAATCAAACCGACGACGCTGTCTAAGTCGGCTTAACTATTTCTGGCGTTTTTCTTGAGCGACTTCAGACCTCTGAAAGAACGACTCATCGTTGATTCAAGATAGAACCGTTGAGTTACCATCAACCGGGGTACGTTGGCCTTATTCGTAGAACCTGTATGTAAGGCTCGCATGTCTACCAAATAAGTGTCACCAGGATCGCCATGTAGCTCCACAACCTGTAGGTCGACCTCTTCCGCCGAACCCGAAGTTGTGAGAAATCGTTTGCGATTCGGCACTTCTTTCGCCATAAGCTCCTTAAAGTAGGAGTATTCCTGTAGCTGTTCTATAAGCTCCTTGGAGCGAATATATTTTCCGTTGTTGAACAACCTATGAGAACCAGCAACCACCAACGTTCCTCCGCAGCTGGGGGGTACCGGCGCAAGAAATGTAAACAACTGCACAGCGGGTACGCCGGGAAGGGGTTGGCGGGGTAGATCGATATGCCATGCAGTTGGCACCGTCCACACCCCGTCTTGTGGCCAGGTAAAGAGCATCCCAGGGTCTCCCTGGGTCTTCACTTTCTGTCCATCGACAAGAATGTCAACTGCTTGCAGTAATTTGTCGGTTATCAGCGGCCTTAAGACCTCTCTCTTTTTGGTGAAACGAGGCCGATTGGGATATTCGCCTAGCTGCCATATTCCATCGTGCCACACACCTTCTTCTTCAGCCAATTGCAGGATACTTTCTTGAACAGCACTCACGATATCCAGTGGCAGGAACTGCTCTAGGCGTATAACGCCATTAGATGAGAATTCTTCGAGTTGGTAGTTCGTCAGCATGGTTAGCCTCCTGTATGAATTTAACCAAAAAGAACTAGTGGCCCAAAACAAAAAACCGACCAGGTCAGAACCATATCGGTTCTGACTTGGTCGGCCCAATTAGACCAGTATATCGTCGCAAGAGCGAACTCTCTTTTATTTACTTCGACAATAGTTTGCCACACTCTCCTTGGACTGTCAAAAAAGTAATGTTGGGTTGTATGGCTTAGCAGCAGAGGCAAAACAAACAGATGGCGCACATATCCATAAACTCTATTTGGGCTGAGTCCATCGGCTTGGGGTTTGACTAGATGTTCACGAAGATGGTTTGGGATCGCAACATCATTCTGTTTGATTACAGTCGCTTGCGACGGAACCGAAGAATCTCTCGCTGACGTTGCGATCTACTGATTATAGGAAAGTACCCCCTGTTGGATTCGAACCAACGACACCTGGCCCCGGAAACCAGTGCTCTAATCCACTGAGCTAAGGGGGCGTGGATTTGAGGGAAGTATAACATTAATGGGAAACAAGCGCAAGTGTTTGTGTATTAAGGTGTTTCAATTCCAAGATAAACATTAATCTTGCATTAATTTATCACGAAATTTGGACAGACAACAGAAAGCGATCGTTAGGTTCATTCCTGCTATGCTTGGGAGTATGAATATTTTTAGTAGACTTTTGTGGATGTGCGTGGGTGCAGCAGCCCTGGGGGTATCCTATTATCTAGCTTCGCTGATTGTTAAAGAGAGCGAACCTGCACTCATCTTTCTTGCTGCCGGGTTGTGGGGTCTTTTCCTTGTATTGATCTTATGGTGCCACGATGTAGTAAGAGGTAGGCGAAAATAGTTAGTCAATGCTATTAAGTTATTGAAAGGCTTTGTAATCACCCTATGAAATTGACAGGTTATCAACCAGGTGCTACGATTCATCTGCGGATCATATATGACCCAACCTAAACCCTGACTAATTCACAGAAAGCTATGAACCTGTTAATTAAAAAAATTATCCCCAAACTGAGTCTGTTCTGTTGTATTCTCCTCGTTACAGTTGGATGTGCATTGCTTCCAGCTAGTCGAACTCAACAAACGGCTGACGAAGAAGCAACGCCAACACCGATTCCAACGGCTATCGTTCCGACGAAACCGACCTATACAGTCAAAAAAGGCGAAATTATTGATCAGCTTGAATTTAGTGGCCGCATTTCAGCCGTTACGGAGGAAGATCTCTTTTTCCGATCGTCAGGCCGAGTGCGAAACCTCTTCTTTAAGCGGGATGCACTGGTCACTGCGGGAACAGTCATTGCCGATCTGGAAATTGATGATTTAGAACGAGAGTTGATCTCTGTTAATCTAGATTTAGAGCGCGCCCAATCTCGTCTTGATTCTGCCGAGCGGGATCTAAGTTTTGAGATAAGAACAGCTCGTGCCAACCTGGAAATTGCCCAGCTTCAACTCTCCTCACTACGACGTCAGGTACCCGTCAACTTAGAAGAAATTGCCATGCAAGAAGTGAGAGTTGAACTGAATCAAATTCAACTCGAAAAGTTAGAAGTTGGCGTTGATCCGTTACTCATCAACGATGTGCAACGAGCTGAGCTGCAAGTTCAAAAATTGGAATCCGCCATCAAAGATTCACAGATTATTGCACCATTTGATGGCTTGCTGAAGTCAGTGTCTCTCGTTGCTGGCCAGGGCGTGGATGCCTACAAAAACGTCACAGTGATTGCCGATGTCAGTTCGTTGGAAGTTAGCGCAGATCTCATCAGCAGCCAGCTTGATGGTCTAGCAGAGGGAATGGTTGCTGAGGTTGTGTTGGTTAGCCGACCCGGTGTGATTTTAGAGGGCGACGTACGACGGCTTCCTTTCCCATACGGCAGTGGCGCTAGCGGTACAACCGTGGAAGACTTAGATAAATCGACCCGTATTGCCCTTTCCCAATCTGCCGAGGAGGCTGGGTATAAGGATGGCGACCTAGTCCGCGTTACTGTGGAGTTGGAGCGCAAAGAAGATGTGTTGTGGCTGCCTCCTCAGGCTTTGCGGAATTTCGATGGTCGTCGCTTTGCCGTTATTCAGGATGGTGATACACAACGGCGCGTAGACGTTACAGTTGGTATCCAGACGCCGGAAATGGTCGAGCTGGAAGAGGGATTGGAAGAGGGGCAAACTGTCATTGGACAGTAAAGAAATCTCAGTAAATCATTCTTCATGAATTTAATCAAACGTACCTTTGCTATATTTAGCGTTTCGGCCCGAAGACTCTTTGCTCAACGGGGATTAGCCATTGCCACGGCCGTGGGTCTTATTGCATCCATTGCCCTTGTTATGAGCATTCCGCTTTATACAGATGCCGTCTATTATCAAATTCTTCAAGATGAACTAACTCAGGCAGAAGATGAGTCGTCCCTTAAACGTCCTCCCTTTGCCTTCATGTTCCGCTACATTGGTTCACTTTACGGTTTGAAGGAATGGGAAGACATTGAGCAGGTTGATACGTACCTGACCGATCGAGGCCCTGAAATCCTCCGGCTTCCCCACAAACAGACAGTCCGCTACGCTCGTACAGACAACTTTCGCCTCTTCCCCGCCAATCAAGCTTCTTATGCAGATGTGCGGGATCCTCTTGAATGGATTAGCTTTGCCTTCGCCACCAATCTCGAAGAAAAGATCACCATATTAGAGGGAGCCTTTCCGGCTACGGCTGAGCCAGGTACCGAAAGCACAATTGAAATCCTTGTATCTGAGGCTATGGCGGATGAGATCGGGGTCCAGGTAGGGGAATCATACACGGCTTTTCGCAACGTACAAACAGATTCTGGGAACAGCACCGTTCAAATGCCCTTACGGGTTGCTGGAATATGGCGCGCAATTGATCCAGATGAAGAGTATTGGTTCTATCGCCAGAGCGTCTTTGACACCCAATTCTTTATCCCTGAAGCAACCATGTTGGGACGGATTGCGCCGGTTCTTAACGATGAGGTCGCTCAGATTCTCTGGTACATCATCCTTGACGGCTCTCAGGTGACATCTGATGATGTGGGGTGGTTGCTCAACAGCATTGCAGAGGTCCAGCAGCAGGCAGCGACCTTATTGGCCAACACCCGCATGGAAATCTCCCCTCAGGATGCGCTATGGAACTATCGCAGTAACTCACAGCTCCTAAACGTCCTGCTCTACGCATTTAGCATTCCGATTATTGGTCTCTTATTGGCCTTTATCGGTCTAGTTGTTGGGTTGTCGGTTAGTCGTCAGCGGAATGAAATTGCGGTCCTCCGTAGCCGTGGCGCGACTGTCATGCAGGTATTGGGAATTGCCACAATCGAGGCTCTCATCTTGGGTGCAGTGGCCTTGGGTGTGGGCGTCTTTGTCAGCCAATATATTGCAGAAATTATCGGAGCCACCCGTAGTTTCCTTAACTTTACAGTTGAATCTAACTTACGAATCGATGTGACAAATGCGGCCTTGCGCTTCGGCATTGGTGCTGTCATTGTAACGTTGCTTGCTCAGGTAATTCCATCTGTGGGCGCGTCTCGGCATACCATTGTGACCTTTAAGCAAGAGCAGGCTCGTACCTTGCGTCCACCGTGGTGGCAACGAGCAGGGCTTGACTTTTTGCTCCTTCTCCCAGTACTCTATGGCACATACCTGCTCGAACAACAAGGCGCCATAACTAGCGCAGATGCCGAGACGGGCTTTGCCAATGGTCCATTTGACAACCCACTGCTCTTTTTGATACCTGCATTGGGTGCATTGGCTATGACACTGCTGGTTCTTCGAGCCTTACCGATTGTTATGCGCACCATCTCTTGGTTGGCAAGCAAAACAACCAGTGTTGGGTTCTTATTAGCTACTCGTTATCTCGCTCGCGATCCAAGTTTTTATACAGCTCCGCTGGTTCTTCTTGTCTTGACTTTGAGCCTCTCTACTTACACAGCTTCTCTGGCTCAGACGTTGGACAATCATCTCTTTGATCGGACTTACTATTACACAGGCGCTGATACCTGGCTGGTTGAATTAGGGACGATAGAAGAAGCTACCCCTGCCCCAGGTGAAGCCAATACAGCTGGGCTGCCTAGCGGCGCCGGCGCATCAGCATCTACTGGAGACGACGGTGCAGGGAGCCAGATTGATGCTGCACGTTGGGTTTTTGTTCCGGTATCAGAGCACCAAAAGGTCGAGGGCATTAACGAGGCCGCTCGTATGGGTGACTTCGAGGCTCGCATCCAAGCGCAAGGAAGTTGGGTAGAAGCAACCTTTATTGGTATCGATAGAATTGACTTCCCCAAGGTTGCTTATTGGCGTCGCGACTTTGCTCCGGCCAGCTTGGGCGCACTGATGAATGCGCTGGCCGTTACCCGCGATGGACTACTGTTGCCAAGCAAATTTATGCGGGAGAATAGTATCCGCGAGGGCGATTCAATTGTCGTTCGGGTCTCCAGTTACGGGAATCGAGCGGAAATGAATATGACCGTAGTTGGGCGTCTGAACTATTTTCCAACTTGGTACCCGGAAGATGAGGGCCCTCTGCTGGTTGGCAATCTCGATTATGCATTCGAGCAGATGGGCGGTATGTATCCCTATGACGTGATTGTCTCGAATAACCCAGGTCTTGACTACGAGCAGATGGTTAGCGAAATGCGTAAGTTGGATCTCTCGGTGCTCAACTTCCGCTCATCTCGCCAGAAGATTGCTGAAGAGCAGAGATTGCCCCAACGTCAGGGAATGTTTGGTGTTTTGTCCGTTGGCTTTCTGGCTTCGGCGCTCTTAACCGTTCTGGGTTTTCTGCTCTATGCCCTCTTCTCTTTCCGTCGCCGCTTTATTGAATTAGGAACATTGAGAGCGATTGGCCTATCGCCTGGTCAAATGACGACCTTTTTGGCTTGGGAGCTTATCTTTTTGATTGTGCTAGGACTTGGCGCGGGGACGCTCCTGGGAACAGTCATGAGCGAAGTCTACATCCCTTATTTGCAGGTGGGTGTTAGCGAAGTGGAACGTGTTCCGCCTTTCGTCGTGGAAATTGCATGGCCAGCTATCAGGCGCATCTACGGGCTTTTCGGCATTCTATTTGTTGTTGCGCTGAGTGTTCTGGCTATTTTACTCATGCGTATGAAGATCTTCCAAGCAATTAAGCTGGGAGAAACCGTTTAAGGAACGAGAATTTAACAACCTGAGCACTTAAAGAGGCTACACCTGATTGAAACGCGGAAGTTGTTTACAGCTCATTCCTAAATCAGGTGGGTGTAGTTTTCTGTAAGCAGTCAATGTCATTAAATTAAGCGTTTAACCGACCAACCGACTAAAACCCATGTCCGATCCATTTATTTTTTGTGAAGGTCTTGTAAAAATATATAAAGTGGCCGAACTGGAGCAAGTGGCGCTCCAAGGGCTGAATATCTCCATCGAGCGAAGCGAGTTGATTGGCGTTATCGGTGCCAGCGGTTCAGGTAAGTCTACGCTGATGAGCATTCTTGGTGGGTTAGATCGACCCACGGCTGGTAAGGTTCTGGTAAACGGGCAAGATCTGCTGCGTATGCCCGATCGTCTATTGAATCGTTATCGTCGAGAGCAAGTGGGCTTTGTGTGGCAGCAGAGCGCTCGGAACCTGGTGCCTTATCTCAATGCTGTACAAAATGTGATGTTGCCCATGACGTTGGCTGGCGCATCGGGTAAGAACAACCGTAAGTATGCCGAAGAGCTGCTTGGCATTGTCGGCCTAGGTGAACGCACAACCCACGGGCTGGCTGAACTCTCTGGTGGTGAGCAACAACGCGTTGCTATTGCGGTGGCCTTGGCCAATAACCCTATCCTGCTTTTGGCAGATGAGCCAACTGGTGAGGTTGACTCAGCAACGGCTGAAGTTATCTATGGCACATTTAGAATGCTTACCCGTGACTTGGGTGTTACCACTATTATCGTCAGCCACGATCCTGGGATTGCTCGCCATGTTGATCGGGTTGTGATGATTCGTGACGGCATGTTGGCCAGTGAGACGCGTCGCCAGATTCGTACCCAGACGGCCACCGAGGAGGGGAAAGAGACAGCTAACGGTCAGCCTATAGAAGAAGAGGATGAGTACGAAGAGCTGGTGGTGCTGGATCGGGCAGGTCGTCTACATATTCCCCAAGATTACATTGAACAGTTTGAGTTTAGCAAACACGCTCAAATTGAGGTAACTGAGGATGGAATTCTGATCAAACCAGTGGTGGAAGAAAGCACATCACCAACGGCTGCTCAGGCATCTTCTTCGGCAGGAAATGGCGAGGAGACCGCAGGCCAACCCGCTTCACGGGGGCTAAGAGGGTTTCTAGGACGATTTGGTCGTAAACCCAAAGAAACGGAGCCACTTCAGTCGGATCGACCTGCAGAATCCAATGGTAGGCAGCTCGCTGCGGATCAGGCCCCGACTGAGCAGGTTAAAGAGGCAAAAACGCCCGATTCAGCAGAAAGCCCAACAGATACAAGTTCAACAGAGGAGTAGGACGTTGTCATCTAGCAACGGTAAATCTAGCGACGACAAACCCAGCAATGGTGAACCCCCCAAGGCTGATGAAAACACAGAGCTTGCAGACGGTCGTCATGAGGCCGATAACCGTAAGATGGTTATTCAAACCGAGGCGTTATGGCGCGTCTACAAATTGGGCGATCAGGAGATTCCTGCGTTGCGCGGTGTTGATTTGAATATCAAGTCCGGTGATTTTCTTTCTCTAAAGGGACGTTCGGGCAGTGGCAAGACAACGCTACTCAACTGTTTGGGCGGCTTGGACAAACCGACCAAAGGCACCGTGCGCATTCTCGACCAGGAGATCGGTAAATGGAACGAGCGCCAACTCACCCTTTGGCGACGCCATCAGGTCGGCTTCATTTTTCAATCTTTAGGGCTTTTGCCAGCCCTGTCCGCATATGAAAATGTTGAGTTGATGCTGCGTATGACAGGGACTAAGGCCAAAGAGCGAGACAGACGCACCTTGGAGTGCTTAGGTTTGGTTGGGCTGACAAAATGGAAAGACCATCGCCCTTATGAGATGTCCGGTGGTCAGCAGCAACGTGTGGCCATTGCCCGAGCACTAGCCAATGCCCCCCAAATAATCATCGCGGATGAGCCAACAGGGGAACTTGATACCCGGACCGCTACAGAAATCCTGGGTATCTTCCAATCGGTGGTAAAAGAGCAAAATGTGACCATGCTGATGGCTACCCATGATAGCTTATCTGATGAGTTTGTGGATCGGGTACTGCGTCTAAAAGATGGGCAGATTATGTCTGATGCAGAATTTTTAGCCTCTGAAGAGGCAGAACAGAATGGTCACACAGGGTAACGTATCTGATGGAACTTTCTTCGCTTATTGTACTGATCGTTGTTATTATTGTCGGTTGGTTCTTCATCCGCCAGATAATCAGCGCCATTACATGTGGCGTGCGGTTTCTACTCTTTGTAATTATCGCTGTAGCAATCCTTTATGTCGTCGGATCGACATTGAATTGGCCCATTATTGATGTGCTTAATGAGGTTATTAGTAACTTTTTGTAATTTAATTTCCCTCACCTGCCACGACTACTAAAATCCTGCTACTCATTGATACACTTGAGTTTATTGACTGAGTGGGTACTAAGTTTAAAGAGCTAAGTATGGAAGGTTAGACATAGTAACCGAACAGGATAAAGTGTATGATGGATTTTTCATCACTTATTATCGTAATAGTTTTATCTTCGCTGCGCACAATCTTGACAAAATCCTTGATTCTAATTGCGCTGTACGTTTGTTTGTCTATGCCATTACGGTCATGGGCATTACCTATTGGATGATTTCGATTCTGAAGTAACCAATTCTTGATGTAACGAATCATATCATTACTATTTTCTGTCGCTTGGGTACTCAAAATACTCTCTGTTTTAGCCCTGTGTCTAGTAACATATCAGATTGAAGGGATTGGCAAAAATGGCACTGGCACTTGACGAAAAGGATTTGTTAGAGCAGCTTCTACGTTCACCACGTCTCCCGAGACTAGTCCGTGAGTTGGAAAATACGATAGAAGATGAGGCTATTCGACGCCAAGCATTCTACAGCCAGATTACAGAAAAGGTCAAGGCAGAATTTATCAATGGAGAGGTGATCATCCATTCACCGGTCAAACGACGTCATAATGATGCCAGTAGTAACCTCCACGTTCTGCTCAAGGCTTACGTTAACCGACATAAACTTGGCTATATTGGTTACGAAAAGATCCTCATCTCCCTTACACGGAATGACTATGAACCCGATATCTGCTTCTTCAAGCGGAGCAAGTCGGATGTATTTACACCCGATCAAATGTTCTTTCCCTCTCCGGACCTTTCTGTCGAAGTACTCTCAGATAGTACCGCATCCAATGATCGAGGAATGAAGTTCGATGATTATGCCCACCACAATGTTGAAGAGTATTGGATTATTGATCCTGTAACTGAGGAAGTGGAGCAGTATCGAGCCGTGGCTGGTGAATATGAGTTGGTTATGAAAGCACAGACGGGACTGTTACGAAGCTTTGCTGTAGATGGATTTGAGATTCCAATTCGTGCGATTTTTGATGATGACGAAAATCAGCGAGCTTTGGTGGAGATTATTACAGGGCGACGATAGATACTCTGCAAATCAGAAGTAGATACACTTTCCCAAAAACGAACTTAAACCACGTAGCCCGTCTAAAATAGACGGGCTACTGTTAATGTATGACAAATTACCTAAATCTATAGTAAAAAGACACCTCGACAGACTTGTTGGGCAGGATTGGGTGTTGCACTATCAATGCCGATGCCTTTTGTTAGTTTGTACTCTCTTAACCCTACTTAACCTCTTCCCCAATCGGCAGTTCAATCGCAATCGGTGCTTGCTCCGTTACGGTAAAGGTTAGCTTACTCTCACCCTCACCTTCGGGATCATAATCTACCACAATATGATCACCAGTCTGGTAGTCACCCTTCAATAGCCCAACACTCAACGCATTCTCAACTCGACGCTGTAGAACCCGCCGCATGGGCCGCGCACCATAGTTGGGATCGTAACCAATATCAGCCAAATGTTCAGCCGCTGCCGCGGTCAATTCTGCGCTTAGTCCAAGCTCAGTCAGGCGTGATTGAATATCGGCCATAAGCAGCATGACGATTTCACGGATGTTCTCTTCCGTTAGGCTGTCAAATACTACAGTTTCATCAATGCGATTCAGGAATTCAGGCCGGAAAAGCCGCTTCAATTGGTTGCTATATTCACCTTGGGCGTATTTGGACTCATCAAATTCAGGTGTGGCAAAGCCCAATGGACCTCGCTTAACCACTTCTGCCCCAATGTTGCTGGTCATGATGACAACCGTATTACGGAAATCAACCGTGCGCCCTTGGCCATCGGTCAACCGTCCATCGTCCATAATTTGCAAAAGGCTATTCCAGACTTCTGAATGAGCCTTTTCTACCTCATCAAACAGGATCACCTGATAGGGTCGTCGACGCACCTGCTCTGTCAATTGACCACCCTGCTCATAGCCTACGTAGCCTGGAGGCGCACCGAAAAGGCGGCTAACTGTATGGGGTTCGCGGAATTCACTCATATCTACCCGCAAGAGGGCTTCATCATCATCAAACATAAATCTCGCCAGTGCTTTGGCCAACTCGGTCTTCCCAACACCTGTTGGGCCAAGGAAAAGGAAGGTTCCAATGGGTCGATTGGGGTCCTTGAGTCCACTGCGCGCTCGGCGGATGGCATCGCTAACGACCTCAACGGCCTTTTCCTGTCCGATGATGTGCTCCTGTAGATGAGACTCCATATGCAGCAGCTTCTCGGACTCACTCTGAAGCAAGCTCGTCATGGGGATACCCGTCCAAGAGCTAACGACTGAGGCAATATCATCCTCGGCGACGATATCATCTAGACCAATATCATCCCGCCAGTCTGCAACGTCCTTACCATACTCATCTTCCAAGCGGAGTCGTTCAGCCTTAAACTGAGCAGCCTCCTCATATTCCCG
Organism: Chloroflexota bacterium; assembly: GCA_039028975.1. Lineage (GTDB taxonomy): Bacteria > Chloroflexota > Anaerolineae > Caldilineales > Caldilineaceae > JAHBNG01. The sequence goes on along the minus strand of JBCCHB010000004.1, from coordinate 190,328 downwards.
AGCTGCCCAAGCATCCTCTTCTTGTTGAAGCAGCTCATCCAACTCGACCTTCTTGTCCTTAAGGTGGCCAGGCATAGAGTAAATGGCGACGCGCAATTTAGCAGCGGCTTCATCAATCAGATCAATGGCCTTGTCAGGCAGTTTTCGATCGGCTACATAGCGATGGCTAAGCTTGACTGCCTCCACCAATGCACCGTCGGTGTATGTAATGTCGTGGTGATCTTCATAACGGCTGCGCAGACCACGCAGAATTTCCACGCTGTCTTCGATAGTTGGCTCATCTACATAAACAGGTGCAAATCGTCGCTCCAACGCAGCATCTTTCTCAATATTTTCACGGTACTCATCTAAGGTTGTGGCACCAATACACTGAAGTTCGCCACGGGCCAGAGCAGGCTTCAGCATATTGCTGGCATCCATTGCACCAGCAGCATTGCCAGCGCCAACGACGGTATGCAATTCGTCGATAAAGAGAATAATCTCCCCTTCACTCCGCTGTACTTCTTCTATGGTTGCTTTGAGCCGCTCTTCAAACTCCCCGCGGAAGCGAGTCCCGGCCAGCATGGCACCTAAATCTAAAGAGACTACCCGTTTGCCAATAAGCGGCTCTGGGACATCATTGCGAACAATCTTCTGAGCCAACCCTTCAGCAATGGCTGTCTTTCCGACGCCGGCCTCACCAATCAGTACGGGATTATTTTTGGTCCGACGACAAAGTACCTGAAGCAAGCGTAGGACTTCAGCATCGCGTCCGATCACCGGATCCAATTTCCCTTCTTGAGCAGCGGCAGTCAAATCCTGGCTAAACTTTTCTAGCACTCGATACTTGCTATCAGCGCTTGGTTCAGTTACACGCTTTCCGTCACGTAGCTCTTCTACAGCTTCGTAGATTCGCTCTTTGGTCACACCAGCCTCTCGTAGGATATTGGCGCTAGGTGTATTTCGCTCACTAGCAATGGCCAGAAAAATATGTTCGGTGCTAACATATTCATCTTTTAGCTTATTGACCTCTTCCGTCGCCACATCCATTACCCTCTTGAGCCGAGGTGTAATATAGACTTGAGCCTGAGGGCCACTGCCATAGGGATTGTGGCTAGGCTTGGGCACCTTATCAAGAATCGACTCTAATTTAGATCCAATGACATCGACTGGCGCACCAACGTTTTCTAAGATCGTTCGGATTGGGCCATCATCTTGCTCAAGCAGAGCCAGGAACATATGCTCAGTGTCAACCTGAGTATGTTTGTAACGCTGCAAAATCTCATATGCGCGCATAGCTGCTTCTTGCGCTTTTTCTGTAAATCTGTCAAACCTCATCATAAGTGTATAGCCTCACATTGTATCGTTTTACTATATCTTGCTACTTAGAATATACAAATGGGTGTTTGTAGTAACTCAATGTCATTACGTTCGTTTAGACTGTTGTGTACGGCAATCTGAATATAGAGCCTTCTGGCGTAACTGCTCGAAAAAGCAGAGCAATTCGTACGAGCAAGATAGTTTACGTTTTAATCGATAGACATTGGACATGTCCTGCTTGTCATAGTTTCTACATATTATACACGAAAATGAGTACCAATGATTCCAAATAAATCTCTTCTAACATAACTCAAACGCCGCGCTAACGCGTTATTAACGCAGCAGAGTGATATTGTGTTTGGTTACAGATGCGTAGCATCCTCTACCCTGTAAATAAGTCCGCTCACTCGAGAGAAAGGCCGACCAATCTTCATTCTTTCGTGGTAGAGTTGGATGAATGATCGTCTGCCATGAAGAAAGGAGACGGATTTAGATGGATCCGCAGGATCATTTTCACCCTCCTTGGTCCCTCTTGAACCATGAAAAAGTACGGATATTCTTTTCGCGGAATGGCCTTAGGAATAGAACATTGGGTCAATAGCGCGTAATGGCGCCGATCTGTCCAGCTTCATTAAGTGCCTGGTGTTCGTCTAGGATAGTAACGCCGATCTCTTGAGACATGGCTCGCCTCAGTACACTGTCCACCGCATCAGGTAATTTTTGTAGTTTCCCACTACCAAGTTCACTCTCTTCAGTCAATTCAAGCAGAATATAGCCACTGTCCACAAAGCGATAGGCAGGTTGAGCAAACCCAGCTAAGGTGATGACATGCTGTGCCCGCCCATTTTGTACAGCCGTAAGGGTTTCTGTCAACCCCAAGACTGCATTCTGCCCTTTACGGGCTAGTGTAATCAGCTTATCCGCAGTAGAAACGGATTCTTGCTCAGCCGCTTGCTGGGCCAGTTCCAGCGCTTTTTCTCGAATCTCGGCAAGGCCAGCATTCGCATCCACCCCAATCTGACCCACTACCATCTCTCGCAATCGATGACTGAGCAGCTCTTGAAATCGAGATGTATTTTTCTCTGTACCGGCCACAATAAGACGCCTTGTTTTAATGCGTCGATAGAAGTCCTCTGCCTGCTCAGCCGCTTCTTGGAGATTTTGCCGAGCCAGCTCAGCCTCATGGCGTTGATAGCGAGATGATGACCAGCCGCCCGCTTTGTGAACTTTAATTTCTTCACCTGTTACGTCCTCAGCAGCTTCTAGGTTGCCCATATGAAATGCATAGAGATGGGCACCCTCTTGAGTGACGCGAATCACGCCGTAGCGTTCGTATGTATCCATCAACGCTGCCAGTTGTCGGACGTATGGCCGATAACTGACCATGACGCTATCTTCAATGGGAGGCAAAAAGCTTTGGGCCCACCAAAAATCCTTGGCAACGCAGCTAAACATAATGACACCTCGGCCCTGCCAATTGTATCCCATTTCAATGTAGTTCTGTATCCGTTTGATATCGTCGGCATGCGCCCCCTTTGCTTTGTCAAGCAGGGCGCGAAGGGCAAGTTTATATTTGTCGGCAGAGCGCCGACGGGGATCTACATTGAGGGAGACACTTAACACTGGGGCATCGAGACTTTCAAATTCGATGGCTTGGCGAATTTCGGCATCTGTTAGCATAGCTGACTCCTTCGATTAAGGATAGCCTTACCCCAATGCGTTTGGGCATATAGTCCGCCAGAAAAGTCTTGTCCCGGCTTTTGCCCCATCCACTCTGGGAAGTTCCGAAATGGGGGACAGAACTTTTCTGGTCATCTTAAGGGGTAAGACCAAACACGTTAATTTGCTTACTATAGAACCTATAAGCAAATTATCACTTTTTCGGTAGATTGTCAATGCTCCCTTTTTTGTACAAATAAAAAGGCAGGCTCAGGAAATAGTTCCTGGCCTGCCCTCTTGTTTGCAGCTATGATCTTGGTCTATTATGTTAGGTGGCCAGAAACAACCTGTCCCTATGAAAATGGGTGCATCTTCCTTTTTCAGAATTTTTCAAAGCGGATTAGTTAAGAGTCGTGACAAGACTTTTCTGGCAAGCATAGTTAAGCAGATTCTGAAGACTCAACGGGGCCAATCAACGAATTTCCTGCGCCCAGTAGAATGATAGCCAAAACAATCCCTACCACCGTCGGCCGCATGGCAAATTCACTTAGACCTGAACCAAAGATGAGCCACCCTAGTAGCCCCCCTACAACAGTACCAACAACGGCGACGACTACACTAGATAAGCATCCTACCCGATCCGCACGACCAGTCAATACTCCGGATAGCCAGCCAACAATTGCGCCTATAATGATCCAACTAACAAAACCCATTCATGTATCTCCTTTTTGTTCTGTTGACTATTAGCAATACTACAGTGTCTTCCTACTTCGTATTATATCATATCGTCATATCTTCTTACCTAAACAGCATATCTATTTTCATCTGTCATGGTCTAGCCTGCTGCATGGTTAACTTACTCAAATTAAAAAAGGAGATGCCCGCGTTATTGAGCATCTCCGGTATTTATGTATATGAAATTATTTGTGAACTACCAGTCCCAGATCCCCGCCTCTTCCTTTAGCATTTCTACGTCCAGAACATTAATGCGTCGATATCCTAGCTCTACGAGTCCTTGCCTCTTAAAGTCTCTTAAAATTGCGCTCACAGTCTCACGATATGTTCCCAAGTGGTCCGCTAGCGCTTGATGACTGATGCCTTTAATTAACCCTTCTTCATAACTCCCCATTTCCAATAGGAGCGAGGCCAAGCGTTCTGGAAGCTTCTTATAAGCTACATCTTCTAGCCCATTTTCAACTTGTAGTAAGCGTTCACCATAGGTCTGTAAAAGCCCCCATCCTAAAATTGGATATTGGGTTGTTAAATTTCTAGCATCGGAAGCTGGAATAATCCAGATTGAGATCTGGTTGGCTGCCTCGGCAAAAATATTGGGATCACTGACCCCATCAAGCGCTCCTTCACCAAAAATAGCCCCTTGTTCCAATGTGGCAATGACTAAACGACGTCCCTCATTATTTGTACAAACAAGGTTGACGCGGCCCTCCATGAGCACATACATATTGGAAGTTAGCTCATCTGCACCAGCTACAATCTGCCCTTTTTCAAATTTTTGAATAGCAACAAGTTCGTCAAAAGACGGTTCTTCATGTTGCAATGAGTTTAACGCCTGCATTAAGTTTATTTGAGGGGTATGGACGGAATCAGAAAAGTCCCCACCTCGATGAGAAACTATTGTCGAATTACTCCACTCATCTACATGGGCCGAGTTGCCAGAAATGACTCCTGTCCTCGCGAAATTACTTGCCATTGTTGGTCCCCTTTTATTGATAAGCGATTGTTGCATATAGTGTATTTATCTAAAGTACCTAATGCAAAACCTGCACAAACCTATCTGTAAGCTTGCATTTCGTGCTATTTCTAAACAAAAGCTGTACAAGAATTAAAGCATAGATTACGCTTTTTGTCCATATTCAGTAGTTCGTATACTCACCACGGTCATAAACTTAAATTTCTACTCGACTGAAAAAGTTAAACTTGTGACCGTGCGCAGTATAGTACAGCTTTTGTTAATCTATGCTCTTTCTCCTGAGGCAAAGCCTTTTGGCTCTTCAAAACTTTAGCCCCAATAGGAATACATTATACATGATTAATCTAAGAGTTGTGTTAGAGAAAGATTTGTATATTATTAAGAGGGCAAATTTTAGGAGACAAGTAAGAGGAACATAACTAATAAGAACACAAACCGAAAGAGCGTATACCAACTAACAGGGAGCCACATTGGTATACTTGCCAAAGAAGCCTTGCCCAGGGTATTGACCAATCCACTCTGGGAATTTTGAGAAAATAGAGCATTCTTATCTTCATAGGGCCAAGTTGTTCTGGCCATCTATATGTAAATGATTAATGCCCCGATTTATCTACCATCCACTCTGCAAGGTCGCGCCAGCGTTGCTGTTGAGTAGGTACCAATTCATTGATTCTTCGATCTAACTCCTCTGGGAAGGCCAGAGAAGATTGGTTTGAGGAGCTATTAAGCCTTTTGCTATACCAGGAAAGCAGATCAGAACTAAATTGTAAAGTACTCATCTTCACATCTGTGGGTAGATCCGCTATTAACATTGCGGCTTGGCAACCTGCTGTACAAAGCTCAATGCTTTCATCATAGTCAACATAAAAGTTCTCATCAATACTACGTAGATGTTTTTCATTGATTTCTTGAAGTGCCCTAGAGAATATTGCAACAACTTCAGGAATTCCTGTTTGGGCAGCAAATTTAGCAGATCGGCTGAAGCAGTAATCTCCAGCAAGAATGATTGTCCCAACCCATGTCTTATCTACTTCAAGACCATTCCCTGCTATACCTGTTGAGATAAGATTTTTATGAATTGATAAAGCAATGTGAAGTAATTCTAAGGCAATCCCTAAGCTAATTCGTTTTTCAGGTGACTCACCAACAGTATTCACGTTTTTGCAGCCTGCAGACAGAGCAATTGAGGCTCGAATAAGCGGTTGTGACAGGTGTACTTGATTCGTAACCAGTTCATTTAGGGGTGGCTTTAAGTCAGCTGAAACGTGAAGTAGTTGATCCTGAACTTCACTGAGTTCAGCCCGTAAGGAAGCGGGAAAAGCCTGAAGCATTGCATTGGACATTCTTATCTACCCAATATTTCTTTAGTTGTATCAACAGCCTCTTGAGCTGTCGCACCAAGAAAAACGCCTGTTACATCTGTTCGCAGTTCAGGAGCCTTATTGAAGATGCGTCCACCATAACCGATGATCAAACCGGATGGCCCTTCGTCGGAGAGCCTTTTGGTAAGTTCTCCCAGATTTTTTCCAGTTTCTTTGGTACTCGCGCTAAATAGAATCATGGCAGGTTGGTTGAGCCGAACCTCTTCTATCAAATCTTCATAGGGAAGGTCTTGTCCTAAATAATGGACTTGGTATCCAGCACGGCGAACATATATACAGAGCATGATTGCGCCAATCTCATGTAACTCCCCTGGAGCACAGCCGATCCAAACAAGTGGACCCGAGGCTGTTGCCCCAGCTGTTCGCAGTAATTCTACTAGGCGCTGGCGTAGATAGTTGGTAGCATAGTGCTCCCGGGTAATACTAAGTTGACCATTATGCCACTTCTCGCCAATCTCCACCAGAACGGGAGATATTAAATTATCTCCCACCTCTTCCAATGTGTATAAGGAAAATGCCTCAGTCAGTAGATGCTCTGCTGAATTCTCCTCAAAATTGATCAATGCTTCCAAAAGCTCTTTTTGGAGAGAGGGAAAACTACGCACATTTGAACTCGATGTGCGCATATTTACAACTCCATTAGGGGAATCGCGATGTGCAAGAATATTGGTATTTTTATCTGGCAGAACCACCGTCTGAACATCATCCGCTTCTTCAACCAATTTCCGGTACCACGAAACGGCTTGACTGATAGACATCCCTGCATCCACCTGCTGCTTTAGCCAGCGAATTATGGCTACATCTCTATCGGAATAGAGTCGATATCCGCTCGCAGAACGTTCAGGAGCACCAATATCATAGCGCCTTTCCCACGCGCGAAGCGTACTTGGGCTTATGTCCGTTACTTGAACGACCGCCTTTATATTATAGAGAGGAGTAGTTGAATAATTGCCGAGTTTCAGTTTCATTTCATTATGCTCTATGTGTGAATCGGTATGCACTTCTTATTTATCAATTAAGCGCTTGTCTTCTTCTAAACCCTTGCTAATCTATTCGTACGTAATCCAATCGGTGCGTGTAGATTGAGCAAGTAAACGGCCACGAAGGAGAGAGGGTATTTTCCATAATCTTCTTCGTCTTCTTTCGGCTCTTTGCTTCTTCATGGCTACGCCTGTGGCTTGTTCACGTTAGGAGCAGGAGAGATAGCAAACAATTCAAGTAGTGCATATGCTTTGTACATGGTTTGCATAATATTAGCATACTTTTCGTTGAATTGCAAGTGTTAGTTTTGATTTCGTACTATCCGCTTTGGTCGAAAAAAGGTCCACAAGCCGTGCATTGCAGCCTCTACTAACTTAATAGCATTGGAACTAAGTCAGGTAAGTCGGTGCTAACTTGGTTTTACATGATTCGTCACGATTTCGTTACTAGGCTTATCACCTTTGTCGTCTTCTCGTTACTGAAATAGGGTAAACTTATCGTGTCGCACAAATGAGTTGCCTGTAAATAGCTTGGCTATCACAAGCGTAGCGAGCCAACCGAGACGAGTATCAGGCTCAATAGGAGATAAATCATGACCATAGCTAAATCAACCCGTACAGATGTATGCTTAAAGAATGAGGACCACCCCGTATTCCAAGCATTGACCATCAATCACAACAAAACGATTACCGAAAATATCTGTCGTTCAGCCAATTTGAATCGACAGATAATCAGTACGAATCACAACGAAACTATGGTGCCAAGGCATATACCTTGCCATGGTCAAGAGACGATTGCTCTTCAGCAGAACCGAGTAATGCTGGCAATTCGGTCATTGCGTTGTGGTGCTGGCCCCAATGATCAGTAAGGCCATTCCACACAGCTAGACCAACATCACAATGGTTGGAACAATAAATTGAGGGTGAGTTTTGCCATGTCTACTCAAAATGATTTTCTTACGTCTGTCTGTATTGATGCACAGACGATGTGCGAAGAAGCAGATGCTCTGCGCGAGCAGGGGTATTATCCGGCTGCAGAGACAGGATATTTGAAGGCTTTAGAGATGCTCAGCGCTCAGGAGCCTGAAACCCAAATCACCTGGGCTACAGTCGCCAATAACCTGGGGATTCTTTATAAATACATGGCTCGCTACGCTGAAGCTGAAACCTTATATCGCTCGGCGCTGGCCATTCTGAAGCATGCGTTTGGAGAGGTTCACTCTGATATTGCCAGCCTGTATCACAATCTGGGGGGATTAAAGCATGCCCAAGGCCAGGCAGCCCTAGGGGAAGCGGACGCACGTCGTTCCGTGGAGATTCGCCAGCAGCTCTACGGTGCCGCTCACCCAGATGTAGCGGCGGATAAGGCGGCATTGGCGGCTATTCTGGATGCCCAAGGTCGCTATGATGAAGCAGAAACCCTCTATCAAGATGCTTTGGCGGTCTTCCATCAAGTCTATGGACCAGATGACTTGGAAGTGGGTATCAACTACAACAATTTGGGGGCTATCCGTTATTATCAGGGTGACTATGTTGAAGCTGAGCGATATTACACCCGAGCACTAACCATCAAGGAAAAGGAGCTAGGCGCTGAGCATCCTGATATCGCCATGACCCTTAATAACTTAGCTGTTCTCTATGATAGCCAACATAGAAGGGCAGATGCTCTTGGATGCTATCAACGTGCTTTGACTATTTGGCAAGCTACCTTAGCGCCTGATCACCCTCATATTCAACTCTGTCTCGAGAATATGGGGTAGGTGGACCTAATTGGAATGCCAGAACAGTTCTGTTCTGGCTATCTATAGCCTTTCAGAAAAAGATGTTCCTATCGTTGATTCCGTTTCGGCTTGACAGCGGATCCACGCTCTGGCTGACAAGCTGAAATGCTGACTGGCTATGATGATTCATGGAAAAACATTATCTGAATATCTATATAACAGAGCTAAATATACTTATATCAAACCTAATTGTTGTGCTATCCGATCCACCAGATGTTCGCTTTTCATCTCTTCTCTGCTCGTTAACGGCTCTACAGTATCCACCGATTCCAAGTGCGTGGTATCCGGATCAAAGCCGTACTCTATGCCGATAGTACAAGTCAATGCACGTGTCGCCGCTGTAATCGCTGGCTGCTGACAAACGAAGGTGAAAATTTCATGGGCTGAGGTAGACTTCTCTGTTTCGCCAGGTATGAATGATTCGTTGAGGTACATAGCAGCAGAGAGCAGCCAGATTAGTGTAGCATCATGGAATGAGCCAGGTTTGATCTCTGCCAAAGCTAACCTCAGTGACTGATGGGCCTTTTCTGGCATCCCCATTCGTACCTGGACTCGTGCCAAATTCGCCAAACAGAAGAGCGCGTCTCCCTTTCTGCCACTCTGTCTACCTAAGTCTGTCGCTTCGTTAAGATATTGTGCGGCAAGTTCCTCATGCCCCTCTTCTTCCTCTAACATGGCCAAAGAGGAGAGGCTCAAACCAATACTGGAGGTTAGCTCAATCTGATAGCCAGCTTCTAATGCCTGGTTTAAGTAGGCGCGGGCCTGTATGCGATCTCCTAGGCGCCGGTGGATATCACCAATGGATCTGTCAACTGTACCCACGAGATAGATATTTCCTTCGTGGGTTCCAATCTCTCTGGCCCTGCGAAGGTAGTGTAGCGCCTCTTGATTCTCTCCAATTGTTTCGCACGTCCTCCCCAGGCGATAGTAGAGTCTGCTCAATTCACTCTTGCAGGCTGTAGTTTGGACCAATTCTAATGCCTCTACCAAAACTCGCTTGCTCTTATCATACTCGCCAGCATTCAACGCGGCAAAGCCAAGGTTGATGAGCGATGGGAGGATAATCTCATTGTCTCCTAATGCTTGCCCTGTAGCAACTGCTTCGCTAAAATGAGCTTCTGCTAGCTCTGAATTCCCCCGGGCCAAATGGGTAATACCCAACGCATGATGGGCATCCACAAGCGCCCGACTCTTCCCCCCCACCTTAAGTTCGTCCAGGGCAGATTGGGCCAATGCCTCGGCATCTATAGGCCGGCCTTGATCCATGGCTACCCGAGAGAGTCCGGCTAGAGCTGTGGCGTATTCTTGTTTGTCTCCGACTCGTTGCGCAAGAGTTCTCTGCTCTAAGTAGTAGGATTCTGCTTGGGCAAGCAGGCGGAGAGGCAACTGAAACCGTCCAAGCCATCCATTGATGCCAGCGAGTGTCTGAGCGATTTCAGGACGTCCAGCATGAGCCTGCAAAACTTGGGCGGCATTTTGAAGTTGCGTTGTCCCTTCAGTGTAGCGGGCTTCTGCTTCATATAAGCGTGCCATTGGTTCTGCCATCAACATAAGCGGCTCCATCCACTGTTTTTGGACAGACGTGGACCAGGCAGCTTGCACATTGCCAAACTCTATACGCAACTGGTTTAACCTGTCAGAAGCGGATCCGCCTCCGCTCTGGGGAAGCCTAGATGGTGCATAGGCGGCGCTAAATTCTGCAAAGTAGTCCGTGTGGCTGGCTTGGGCCTCGGCTGTTTGATGACCTGCGGCTGCCTTGTCGGCGGCAAATTGGCGGATTAATTCATGCATCTCATAGCGCCCATTGTGGAGGCGGCGCAGTAGTGCCTTCTCTACAAGCAGGGCGAGCGTTGATAGGGCCGCCCCTGCCACTTCCTGTGCTGCCTCCAAGGTACAACTGCCGCGGAAGATGGAAAATTTGCCAAGGACTTGCTCTTCTTCCGCCGTTAAACGCTGCCACGTCTGCTCCAGAATAGCAACCAAACTGCGATGTCGCTCCGGTACATTCTGCAGCGACGTGGTAAGAAATTCGAGGCTACGCTCAATCTCTTTACGAATCTCTTGGCTGGATAGAACATTAGTCCAGGCTGCAGCCAACTCGATACCTAAAGGCATACCACTTAGCAGGTGGCAAATCTGAGCGACTTCGTCCACTTCCTGTTTTCCATCAAAGGCGATCTGTGTTCGTTTAGCCCTTTTCAAAAATAGTGTAACCGCATCACTTGCCTCAGCTATATCCACTTCATCGGGCGCTGAGGACAGGCTCATACCATTAACCGAATGGAGCCATTCTTCCTGCAGCCGGAGTGTTTCACGAGTGGTTACTATGATTTTAACATGAGGTGCCTCAGCTAGAATGCGAGAAACAAATTCTGCACCTGCCAAGAGATGTTCGAAATTGTCCAGGATTAAAAGTAGCCGTTTCTGGCTCAAATAGCTTAAAAGCTGATCATCAGGTATTGCATTGCCAGAAAATCGAAATTCAAGCACTTCCGCAATGGCAGGGGCTATGTCAGAGAGTACGGTAAGCGCATGAAGCGGCACAAAACAAATACCATCTGCGAAGAGACCTATCTCATGCTTTGCCGCCTTTAGGTCTTCGTAGATTTTCCGCGCGACTTCAACTGCTAATCGGGTTTTTCCCATACCCCCTGGCCCGACTAATGTAAGGAGCCTACATTCTGGTTCCTCCTGAATCAGCCGACTAAGCAACGTGACCTCCTGCACCCGCCCAACAAAAGTAGTGGGTGCTTTCGGCAGCTTGAGGAGCTGTTTGGGAATTTTCTCTTCGACCTCACCATGGGCAATTGGGAGACTATACGGTGTTGGGGCGGTAAGTGAGTAAGCCGGGATCTGATTATTTGGGAGCTGATTATTCGACTCCTGCCCAATCGCATGGTGGTCATTCAGTGTTGATGAATGGCTGAAGACCGTTTCAAGCCTGCCTGCACGGATCTGATCAGCTAACTGGACTGTCGCTCTATCTGGCTCAACACTTAGTTCTTCCATGAGCACTTGTTGGCAGATCTCAAATTGGGCCAATGCTGCACTACGTTGACCACTTTGAGCCAACATTAGCATGAGTTGATGATGAGTTTCCTCTCTCCAGGGTTCTAGCGTGAGAATACGTCGAGCATAGCGAATGGCTGCTGACCACTCATGCTTTGCTTGGTAGCTCTCCAATAACCAGTTGAGCTTGTCCAACGCCAGCTCACGCAAACGGGCCCGCTCTACCAACACCCACTGCTCAAATTCAGGCGCATCTTGAACGTAGAATCCTTCTAAGAAATCACCCCTGTAAAGGTCAATGCTCTCAACAACATCTCTCCGTTCTTTACATTGGGTTCCCTGTTCAAAGATGGTAATGTCTAACCAATGACTGCTAGAAGAGTCAAAGGCCACGCGTTCACGTTCAATCATTAGGTGATCGCCAACCAGTTGGCGCAAATTGCTTAATGTCTGATTGAGACTTCGACGGGCGTGACTCTCTTCAACGCCGCCCCACAACAGACCTGCCAGCATTGGGCGTTGAAAAGGCTGTCTTGTGACTGCTAGATAGTAAAGAAGGGCACGTGCCTTGTTAGACCGGAAACCTTTAATCGGTTCTTCGTCAAGATTAACTTCTGGACTGCCCAGTAACCTCAACTTCAATACACCAGTCATTTTGTCGTCTCCCTTGTCTGTAGTCGTCTCTGTCAGACTGTTTTGATACTTGGTAGACACCAATTCGATCCTAGTATCATCTCTTGGGCTTTGCTCAGAATTGTCCTGAGCAGAACTCAAGAGTGCCTCATTGACATTGCGCTTGGATACAGATGCAACGCATCCTCTGCTGAGTACTCAATTTTGTACCTGACTCATTAATTTAACATTAACGTTCTATAGGCGCTTCCGGGAATAATTATCAGTTTAGAATCGAGAATGAAATAACTTGGTCATTTGACAGGTTACACCCGAATGGAACGCACAATGTATTTACGGCTTACTCTTTAAGGAGGTTCTCAGAGCGAATTTGTGATCCAGACCGATGAACGCTTTGGACACCCCACAGAGTCGGCACTAAATTACTTCGTCACGTTCTCGTCACCACATTCGTACCCTTTTCGTTACAATCATCACCTATTCTGTAGATGACATATGTGACATGTGAAGCTGCAGAGCATTCGAAATTTCGATTTTATCAGACGAGTAAGTAATGGAGAAATGCTATGAACAATGTAGAGATTATCAAAAATCTATATGAGGCGTTTGCTGCTGGTGATATGGACACTGTTTTGGCGGTAATCGAGCCAAACGTGGTGTGGGTAGAATCAGAGGGCATTCCTTATGGTGGTGTCTTCAATGGAATCGATGCCGTAGTGGAGGGCGTCTTTAATTCGCTGGGTACGGATTGGGAAAACTTTACCGCAAATGTGGATACATATATTGATGCGGGGGATAAGGTAATCACTCAAGGCCACGACAGCGGCACTTACAAGGCAACGGGCAAATCCATGAGCGCACCAACTGCATCTATTTGGACTCTTGAAGACGGGAAAGTTGTTCGTTTCGAACAGTATATCAATACGCTGAACGTGGTAGAAGCAACAATAAATTAGATCCTATACTCAGCTCCGTTTGAAAACATCAGTTTAGTTACTCCGGTAAAGCAGCAAAAAAACTGCTGTTTCAAAACGACCACGGTATAGAAGGCTTGTGGCTAAAGAGTGAATACTTCGGAGCGGCCCAGTCCCTATCCTGACTACCTGAGGGAACAAGCGTATTGGAGCCAAGTTGTTTATTCCAAACAGATGGAAGGGAACACGGACCGTCTACGCATTTGTCCGTGTTTTTTTCGCGCCTACGTGGCAACTGGTGTAAGGCTACCTTTTGTTTATCTGAGATGGAACCTTGCCACCTGTACTGAGCTTGCCGGATGGTTGAGGGGCTAATGGGCCTCTGTTCTTCTGAGCCTTAGTTCCATACGAACTGAATGCAAAGTGCCATCTAGCTTAAGCCAACGCTGGACATAGTTATCCTAGCGGATCCATCTGACGATAGAGAGAGCTATCGAAACGAAGCTGATCCATCTGAAGAAGAGGCGCGAGTGACAGCTTGTAGCCATAGCCACGCATCGTTACGATTAGGTCTGGAACAGCGGTGTCAGATTCAAGCTTTGAACGCAATCTTTGGATAGTGGTTGTCACCGTCGAACTCTCTTGCCCATTACAATTACCCCATACCTCTTCATAAAGTTCAGAAACTGAAATCGGTTGGTCAGGTCGACGGATTAGGCACTCAAGAACTTGGAACTCCTTCGCAGACAGCTTGATGTCATTTTCATAGAACGTTGCCGTGCGGTTTTCCTCATCTAGGCTAATTGGCCCAATGCCAATCGCTCTTTTCGCTGTAATGGGTTCCCGCTTATCCCAAGAACGGCGTCGAAGCTGGGCCATGATGAGGGCTTCTAAATGGGCAAATTGAAAGGGCTTCGTTAGATATTCATCCGCACCCGAATCCAGCATGTTGATGATATCCTGGGTGCTGGTCAGTGCTGAAAGGGCAATAATGGGTATATCAGATTGTCGTCGAATTGTCTTACAGAAATCAAAGCCATTCATACCGGGTAGGGCGACTTCTAACAGAATGAGATCAATCTGTTCCGTGAGAAAGCATTCGAGGCCTTCTTCAGCCGAGTAGGCGCATATAGGAATATATCCATATTTTTGAATCGATAATTTAAGGAGATCGACTAATGCGTGATCAGAATCGACCAATAGAAGTTTTGCCTGTTGAGGGTGCATTGCTCTTCTCGATTGGGTGTTATGTTTAGGAATGAGTGTCAAATAAGTTGTGCAGGTACGTATTGGTCAGAATAAGAATGATTGCAGTGAGCAGACATCTGTTTGCAAACAGAGCCGAGTATGATTATATAGGACTCAAACTATTAAAGGTGTTACAAATTTTTCACATTAACCTTACGTTTGTGCAAGGTGCATAACTCCGGATAGCCATCCCCTGTGTATCATCCATAGATGGCCAGAAAAGTTCTATCCTCCCTTCTCAGAAATTTTCAGAGTGGGGGAGTCAAGAGTCCGAACAAGACTTTTCTGGAGAAGTATATATGTACCATCTAATGGTACATTCACTCTGGTAGAGCCAGTATGATACACATCTGGGGCTTGATGTGTACCTAGTCTCCAGCTAAGGTAGGGCCAGGCATGCCCCACCATGTCTGCCGATAAATTTTTCTATGCTGGGCTTCTCTAAGGCTGTTCCAAGAAATAGAATTCCCATAAATCAGTGGAGGAAGTATTCTCTAAAGCGGCTCGACCTGATTGAAGCTGGCGTCAGAGAGCGACTCTTCCAGGCTACTTATTTTCTCGGAATGGCTTAAGTGTTATTTGATGATGTTACCTTCGCATAGACCTACCTTTTTCTTTGGAGGTTAGACCCATGTACAGAACTCTTTCTCTGCGAGATCATCCAGGATCTTGCCTACGCCTTTTTGTTGGCCCCTGCAGAAATAACTTCAACAGGAGCGGATTGATTCTGACCCTGATTGTCCTAATTTGCCTCTCCATCACCGGTTGTACCCGCCAATCCAATCCAACCAGTCGATTAAAAATTAAAACCCAGAATGTGACAACGGCTGTAGCACCTGGTGGCCAAGTCAGCTTGGATCTACTTGTCAGCAAAGCGGATGCAGACGAAAGTGATGGCAGCTATGTAGAGGCTATTGGCTATCTTCCAGGCCAACAACCTCGAGTCATTTTCAACGACTATGTATTTTTTGAAGAGCCGACGAACGTCAGCTTTGAGGTGCCTGAATCGGTTTTCCATGGTGAAATCAGGCTCGAGATCGCTGCCGAATCTGGAACGTTCACATCGAAAATAACCCAACGAATTACGCTGATTCCCCACGCAACCATCGAGGTCGTCAAGAACGTTGGTGCCATCTTCTCCGGTGGATCGGAGCGCTTTACCATCCATGTTCATGACAATGTCCATGATGAGCCAGCCAGCTTTAGCGACGTACAGGTCTTTACCTACTTTGCTGGCGAGCGGGTAAAGGAGATCTTCAGTGGGTTTACCGATGAAGAGGGGTTGGTCTCTTTTGATATACCTGTTCCGGGCAGGCTTCAAGGAGGTCAGGTGACGATGGATGTGCGTGCTCAGACCTTCGTAGGCGAAGCACGTTTCAACCGCACCATCGATATCAAGCCCTCGGTTGGCATCTCGTTGATTGGAAATCGGAGCAACACAATTGCGCTGAACCAACCCACCTCTCAGTTGATCCATGTGTGGGACTACGTCAATGACCGTCCCGCGGCTGGCGCGTCTATTGCCGTCGAAAATGGAAAGAAGAAGTTCGCCGAAGGGGTAACTGATGAGGACGGCGCGTTTGAGGTTCGCTTTACCCCCAGCATTCCCGGCTGGGAAGCCAAAAGCCTGCAACTACAGATTACGGCCGAAACTGAGCATGGCGAAGCCCAACTGCACCAACGGTACAACGTTGTTCGCAAGAGCAGCGTCCTTGTCTCCACCGATAAACCGGTCTACCAGCCAGGCCAGACCATCCATATGCGTGCGTTGGTCCTCGATTCCGTCTCTCATAAGCCAATCGAGACAGATCAGGCATCGCTCACGGTGCGAGGGCCCAGAGGCAATACCATTCTCAAAGAAGAGCTTGCAACCTCTGACTATGGCATTGCCACCTTTGATGTAGAACTAGACACCCAGGCCACCAGCGGTGACTATACATTAATGGTCAATATTAAAGGGACAACCAGCAGTCGGGTTGTAGAGGTAAAGCCCTATACCCTGCCTCGTTTTGAAATTGCTTATCAAAGTACCAAAGCCTTCTACCGGCCTGGTAAGCGCGCCAGCGGCACCGTTGATGCCACCTACTTCTTTGGCAAGCCAGTGGCAGGTGGCCAGGTGATTATCAAAGGATTCGCTCCCATCTCGGTAAATAGCCAGGAGACTAAAGAAGTCTTCGAGATCAAGGGGGAGACCGATGAGTCTGGACGATATGCTTACGATGTCACATTGCCAGATACCTTTCGCAACAAGCTGGACAATAGTACAAGCCAAGTGGAGTTGGAGATAAGTGTCATCGATCCTGCAGACCACGTGGAACGAGTTGAAGAGCAGATACTATTGGCCGAGCAAGATCTGATTATCAAAGCCGTCCCTGAATCGGGCATCATGCAACCGGGGCTGGAGAATCTGGTTTACATTCAGGCATCCTACCCTGATGGCCGCCCTGCCCAAACGACAATTACCATTGAGCCAGACCTGACTGAATCAGACCATATTGAGTCAGGCCAAAGTGAATCAGAGCTAGACGCCTCGACCAAAGGACAGTTCGAGTCGCCGGTAGAAATTGAGACCGATGAATTCGGCTTGGCTACCGTCAAGCTATGGCAGGACATCCCTTCGGCCAAACGCCTGAAGCAGGCCATCGCCATGCAGCGCCGTCGCAACCATTGGATTCAGACCGACCGCTCTCTCTTTATCCGCTATGAAACGATGGGTAGTCGTGGCAAGGCATTGGAAGGTAGTGCCGAATTGCGCCTACCCGTCCGAGAAGCTGCACTTGGTATCCTTATGCAACCTGAGAGCCCCGAGATTGCTGTTGGCCAACCCCTAAACCTAGACATTCGCGTCGCTGGACCACCCACTCTTACCCAGAATAGCAATGTCTTTATCGAGGTGAGCAAGGCCGACCAGACCGTTAGCGTTGCCTCTGCTCAAGTACAAGATGGCCATGCCCAGGCAACCATCGATGTGGATCCCTCTCTCCTGGGGACCATCAGCGTGCGGGCCACATTCATCGCCGCAGGACCCAATGCTGGTTCGGCCTCGCTTGTTAGTGACCAGCGGCTGATTCTAATTAACCCAGCTCCTATGCAAATCGATGTTGAGATGGATCAAGAAGTCTATCGACCTGGCGATCTCGCCCACTTAACCCTTCGTACCAGCCAAGATGGCCAAGTCATACCAAGCATGATTGGGCTGAGCATTGTAGATGAATCGGTCTTTGCCTTGGGTGCCCAGGATCCCGGCTTTGCCCGTACCTTCTTCCTGCTCGACCGGGAGCTGCTCAAATCCCGCTATGGTATTGACGGTTTCTCACCCTTTGGGAACGAATATTCCCCCTATGATCACTATCAGAGCCACTGGGAGAGCCGCTTTGCGGCGACGGTCAGCAGCGATATGCCCACCCTTGCCCAAATTGAGAGCGCTCGCCAGACAGCTCTCCTCGGGTTGATTGCTCAGGACCTAGCCATCATCCAGCAAGCCGAGGCCGCCGCGCCCCATTTACACATGACTGTTATGGACCAGACAGACCAGGTCATCTCAGGAAGCCAAAACCCACTCAACAGCCCCTATGTATTATTGCTGGGTATGCCCCTTTTGGGTGCAGCCATCTATCAACGCCGCCGCACGGTCGGCCAGTCGATTCTGCTACTGTCGATTATTCTCCTCAGCGCGTTTATTTGGGCCGCCTGTGGAGCGCCAGCCAGCGCCCCTGCGGCAGATAGTGGTAACGCAGCACCCGCCAATGAAGCTCCGCCTGTCCAGGCCAATATGGCAGACGCTCCTCAGGGGCCCGATACGGCCAACGATGGCCTTGTCGTTGCCAAACCCAGACTGCGTCAATACTTCCCCGAAACCCTCTTCTGGATGCCTCAAATTGAAACAGGTGCTGATGGTCAGGTAGAGATCGATGTGCCCATTGCCGATTCTATCACCACTTGGCGAGTGAGCGTTATCGCCTCAGACAAAGAGGGCAATCTAGGCAGCGCGCAAGTGGGAATGCGGGTCTTCCAGGATTTCTTTGTCGATCCCCAGCTGCCTCGCTTTTTGAGCCAAGGAGATGAATTGGACGTCCCAGTCTCCATCTTTAACTATCTGGAGGAAGAGCAGGAGATCACCCTAGCCATTGCTGATGCCCATTGGTTTGAAGTGGTCGGCGACCCTCAACTAACCTTTACCATCGCTGCCAATGAAGTGAGTGCGGCCGAGATTCCATTGCGTGTAACAGGCGTGGGGCAAGGCGACTTTCAGATCACTGCCACCGGTTCCAAAATGAGTGATGCGATTCTTCGCTCCGTGCAGATTGAATACAACGCTGAGCAGAAGAGCCAGGTTCGCAGCGGTCGCCTCAAACCATCTCGCGAGCGCCCGGTACGTCATCAGTTTCGCTTATCAGAAGAGACGGTCCCCGGATCCGTCAATATGCAGGTGACCTTCTATCCCAGCATCATTACCGAAGTACTCCAAGGATTGGACGGCATGCTGACCCAACCCGCGGGCTGCTTTGAACAGACCAGCAGCAAGAGCTACCCCAACGTGCTGATTCTGGACTATTTACAAACCGTAGGTCTAGACGATCAGAACACCCAAGCATTACGTACCAAGGCCCAAAGGCTCTCCAAACTGGGCTATCAACGGCTCACTGGCTTTGAGATTCCCAACTACCCCGGCGGCTTTAGCCTCTATGGCGCACCAGCCCCCAATACCATGCTGACGGCCTATGGCCTTATGCAGTTCAATGATATGAGCAAAGTCACCTACGTAGATCCAGCGTTGATCAGCCGCATGATCTCTCGCTTACAATGGGAGCAGTGGCCCGATGGATCCTGGTCGGGTGGACGAATGCGTTCTTATGGCAAATGGGCCAACGATGCCGACCGCCTGGTTGCCACGGCTTATATCGTCTGGGCTATGGCTGACGCTGGCGTGAACAACAATCAGGGCTACACCTACATCCTCAACCATCCGCTTTTGCAAGGCGATCTAGACGATGTCGATCCTTATGTGCTGGCCATCGTTGCCAATTCGTTGGCTGCCTATATTCCCAATGCCTCTGGGGCACCAATTGAGGATAAGCTCTTTGAACAGCTACTGCGGTCCGCCAGGTACGATGTGGATACCGGTCGTCACTGGGATACCCACCTCACCACCTTCATGGGCAGCCGGGGTAGAGTAGCAGACTTGGAGACCACAGCTCTGGTGGCCTACGGACTGCTCCGCAGAGAAAGAGATCCAGATGCCGCCTATCAAGCTCTGGAATATCTGGTCAACAACCGGGATCGGCACGGCGGCTTCTACAACACCCAAAGTACAGTCATGGCCCTCAAGGCCCTGGTCCTCGCTGCCACCCAAGAATCCCTAGTTGGTGAGGCCACCATTACCGTCACCGGAGGCAACGGGGAAGTTCGGACCTTAACTATTGGGAACGAAAGCGATAGTATCACAACTCTCTACTCACCCCAGCACTTCTTCTTTAATGGACTGTCAGCTGAGGAAGCCAAAGTCGAAATCGCTATTGATGGGGAACGTACCGTCAACTATCAGGTTGTCACCCAATCCTACCTCCCTTGGGCCGCCGTGGCCGATGCCGAGAATCACAGCCAAGGCCAATCCAAAGATCTACAAGTAGACATCTCCTATGATCGCACTCAAGTTCTCGTCAACGAATTAGTCAACGTGGAAGCTACCCTCTCCTTGGAGATGGAGCATGCCCCAGGTACCATTATGGCCACTATCGGCATCCCCCCCGGCTTTACCCCCATTCAGGCTGACCTGGATGAGTTAGTTGCCAAACGCAAGGTGGACTTCTATGAACGCAGCGAAAAAGAGATCATCTTCTATCTATCTCGCCTCAATCGAGAGCAGGAACTTACACTGCCCTATCGTCTGTTGGCTCGCATTGCCGGTAAGGTACAAACCCCGCCCAGCATTGCCTACGATTACTACACACCAGAGCAGCGCGACGTGGATGCCCCGCAAGAGATTGTGGTTGTGGGTGGGCTGGTTGATTCAAGTTCTGAAGGTATAGTCACTACTGTGGGAAAATGAATCATCAGTAGTTCACGAATCGGTTGGGAATTGTCATTTCGAGGAACGATGACGAGAAATCTTTCGCTGTATGGACCAGAACTCTCATTTTACTCGAAATGACAGCGGCAACCCGACGAAATGTAAGTAATCTCACTTTTTCACCAACCCTCGGAAGTTCAGTCTACGATTGACTAGACTGAACTTCCGAGGACTTCTTTTTGTAAAGAAGAATATCCAATTAATCGAGCTATGCCCCTATTTTGACCCATCCACTACCAATTCAAGCAAACCGATAGCGCCTCTGTAAAAGCTCTCCAAGAGCAATCAACCACTCCCCTATCAGCACGAGCACGCGACAATCGTACGGCACCGGCTCTTGCCGGTATGCCCGTAAAACCTGCAACAATAGTCGCTCACGTTCAGCTCGCCGTAAGGCATCTTCATGCATCAGCTGACTTACCTCATAATCTCGACATGTAATCATCATCTCATCTCTTCTCCTCTACTCAGCTTCGTTTTAAAACAGGTGTTTGGTCCCCTGGTAGAGCTTGAAAAAAGACCTGTATTCAAAACGATCGCAATATAACTATCCACCATCCACTTCTTCATCCTCATCCAACAGATAATCAGTAAGCTTCTGCAATCTTCTATCCCACTGCGCCGTGATGTTGGCGATCCAGACGGTCGTCTTGGTCAACGGCTCAGGATTGAGTGAATAGAGCATCTCCCGCCCAATCTTGTGTGATTGAACCAGTTCGGCCTGTACCAAAATTTTTAGGTGCTTGGTAACGCCCTGACGCGTCATGGGTAACACATTGGCCAGCTCCGTTGCGGTGATGTTCTCGGTAGAGGCCAGTGATTCGACAAGCTGACGTCTAGTGGGATCCGACAAGGCTGCAAAAACTCGCTGCTCCAAATCATCCATGGGAAATCCTTATGCACTATCTTCTGTCAGCAGACTGACTAATTCTTGCAACTCGTGGGTCCATCCCCCCTCATGTTCAGGTTGGGCAATGCCATGGAGTTCTGGAGGCAATGAAGCAAAGCCCGTTTCTCGCACGGTAATGCGGGTACCTTCGGCAACCTCTTCTAGCGTAAATGTTACCAACGTGCTATTTTGTGGCGTCAGTTGATCCGTGTCCCGTGCTCCATAGACGATCCAGCGGAAGGCAAATTCACGAGGCGGGTCAACCGTCTCTACGATGGCAGGGACCGACTCATAGGCATCCCATTCAACCCGCATTTTGGCTCCAGCGACTGGCTCAAACTCAGCCCGGTCGCTAAACCACTGGCTCAAGCCGTGTGGCGTGCCGATGGCATCCCAAGCCCTTTGGCGATCAACTGCTAGGGTCAAAACTCGTTCAATATTGTCAACTAGTTCTGTTGTTTTCATGCTCTGCTCCTGTTGTGAAATATGTTTCTGATTCAGCATATACTCAATAACATCCGTTGATTCTAAGATTTCCATATCGGCTCCTTAACTCATGTGCAACTTTTTAGTTGCGTATGTAGTGTATCATGAGATCAGATTAAATGCAACTGTTTGGTTGCTTGTTGGAGCTTAAAATTTTGAGCTAATATCACCCTCCCTGACCATTTGACCTAATCACGATTCAGAACAGGGATCATATATTCTCCTGGCAATCTGTTAGATTCAAATGACATGGGTGCAAAAAAGCCATGGTACCTCAGCGATAAGCCACAGAGTGAACTAAACTAACTCATTTACTTGCTAATTCAATAAGGGGCTAAATCTGATACAGAGAGGGAAGATACCAGTTGCGGGTTGAGGGGTAAAGACAATTCAAAAGGTACAGATGATACCTAACTTAGAAAGCCGGGCAGCCATCCGTACACTTTTGATACAGACTCCGTATATATAAACGGTCTATAGGAGAAAAATCTTTCACTTTTCAATACCAGTGGAGTGCTGGTGGTAGGCAGACCCGTGCCGAATGAGGGTGCAATCATTGTACGGTTGCGATTACTGAATATCAAAAAGGCCCGCTGAGGCGAAGCGGGCCTTTTTGATATTAGTACAGACAGTTCTGAAAGGAGATTTCAGATGAAGAAGAATACGGCAACAGTTTACCACGGCAACGATTGGCGTAGTGTTTCAATACACTTACATTACGCCTTTTGTACTAGAACCATAGGCGTAGACTTAAAGCTGCTCCGAGTGCAACGCATGGGGGAAGGCTCTTTGAGTGGTGATGTTCAGAAATCCTGTGCATCGCTCTCTTTGCTTAAGTTTTACCCTAATGATTGAAACAAACGCCAGAGACGAGGACCAAAAACAGCCGCTGCAACGCATAGAGTACCCAATACACTAAAGACTAGGGCACCAGCGGCAGAATCCTTGGCAATTTTGGCCAGCGGATGGTAATCGGTGGTCACTAGATCAACAGTGGCTTCGATGGCTGTATTGATGGCCTCCAAGGCAATAACCAAAGACGCGCTCAAGGCCAAGAGCGCCCACTCTACTGGTGTAATCCGAAAGAAAAGACCGCCAGCGGTGATCACGGCTACGGCTGCCAATTCGATCCATGCATTGGGTTGGGTGCGCAATGTATGCCACGCACCATTAACGGCCATACGAAAACTGTACCAGCGTCCAGCCAAAAATCCCAAGCTTCGTCCTGTTAATTTGTCGTGGTTTATCTCGGTGCCCGGTGGAAGGCTCTGCAAAATTTCGTCTTGGATGCGCCACATGGTGGCTTCTTCTTCTTCGGTTGCATGATCATATCCGAGCAGGTGCAGAACGCCATGGGCCACCAATAGATTCAGTTCATCCGTCAATGACCGGTGAGCCTTATCCGCTTGGCGTGTTGTGAAGGGGACAGCAATCATAATATCACCCAAGTACTCTGCTTCTTCTTCCATGAGCTCTGGAGGCAATATCAACTGGTCATCTGCTGAACCCGGCGGATCGACGAGATTGATGGACCCATGATTGGGGAAGCTGAGAACATCTGTAGGAGCGTCGATTCCACGGTGAAGTTGGTTCTGCTCTCGGACAGCAGCATCCTCGGTGAGGACAATGGTTAGGGTGCCACGATCGACATGTTGGTGCTTTAACGTCTGCTGGGCTACTGCAATCAGATTGGCTTGGTTGATGAATTCTTCAAAGGAGGGCTGAATCTGGATAGAAATGTCGTATTGCATACGCCGCGAACTTAGGTCGAGAGGTAAATCCATGAATGTATTACGCTGGTTGCTCTACGCCGCCTGGCACCCGTTTGGCTGATTCTCTGCGGCGTAGGTTGCTCTCACTGGGAATGACCTCGCTCACTGGATGCTCAGGAAGAGGTGGTAGATTGTTTTGGGCATGCCCATTGCTGGCTGGTACTGGCACGGGGTCTGGCACGGGGGCTGGCGAAGCTGGTGTAGTTACTTTGGGTGTCTGCACAACCCGAAGTGCATCCGTTGTTTCGGTCTCTTTTGTCTCTTGTCCTGGGTAGCTAACCCGAGGATGATGAACGCCTTGTAATACCTGACCAAAGATCTCTTTGACCGACTGCAATTCTTGGAATGTAAGGTTGCAGTGATTGAGTTCCCCTTCATCCACCCGAGAATCGATAAGTTGATTCAATAGCTCCGTCAATTCTCGGCGAGAGCCTGGCCGGATGGCTCGAACAGCTGATTCACATGTATCCGCCAGCATTAATATGGCTGTTTCTTTGCTACGAGGACTCGGCCCAATATAGCGAAAATCTTCTTCATCAACCTCTTCCCCCTGCCGACCGGCTTGCTCCATTGCGGGGATGTAGAATGATTTGATGACTGAACGACCATGGTGCTCGCGGATAAAATCTTGAATTCGCAAGGGTAACCTGTACTTGTGTGCCAGATCGATTCCATCAGTCACATGACTTAGGATGATTTGAGCACTGGTATAAGGATCCAGCTTATTATGAGGACTTTCGGCTCCCTCTGCGCTATTTTCAATGAAGAAGTAAGGACGCACTGTTTTGCCGATATCATGATAATATGCACCGACTCTGGTCAGCATCGCATCTGCCCCAATCGCAGCTGCTGCACGTTCTGCCATGTTGCTTACGACAATCGTATGATGATAGGTTCCTGGTGACTTGAGCAACAGTTGGCGCAAAAGTGGGTGGGTGGGGCGGCTTAACTCTGTCAGTTGTAGACTTGTTGTAATGCCAAACAGATTGCCTAAAAGAAAGTAGCCGAGCAGTGCGATACTGGCCGACAAAATACCATTGATAAGCAAGAGTAAAATCGACTGACCGATTGCCGTAAACTCAATGTCGGGCAACTGAAAGGCAGCAATGACCAGAAAGTTGCTGAGCCCCACTGCTGTCCCCGTCCAGAGAAATGCTGTTAACCTCTCTGCACGACCCAGAACCAAGGCCCCAAAGACAGAACCCATGCCTAGATAGATGGCCAACATGGTATTGCTACCGTTCAAATAGAGCATTACAATAGTAAAAGCTAGGGTCAACACCAATGATACCCGTAAGTCAATGAGGACAGCAATGACCATGCCTAGCGTTGCCAAAGGGTACAGATAGGGTAACCATGGATGAGGAATGACCATAAATTTGGCCAGAATAAGCCAGCTTGCTGTTGTTATGACGAGTAATGCTAGGCGAGGAACGTTCTGTAAGACTTCTGGTACCAGTCGGTACAGCGCAATCGCAACCGCCGCAAGGAGCGTACCCGCAAAGAGGACAGCTCGCACCAAGATCCACCAACTCCACTCACTTCGTAAGAAACCAAGCTTTTCCATCGCTTCCAGATCTTCTTCGGTGAGTTTTGTATTGCGGCGAATAACATTTTCGCCCTGTTCATAGGAGCGCTCAATCGATTCAACCGCCTCGGCTGTCTCAAGACGAAGCTCGTTGGTACGCTCTTCATTAATAAAGCTGTTTGGAACGATTAGATCTCCAACCAGCCCCGAAGCAATGACCATGGCTTGATCACTCAGGTCACCACCTATCAGGCGATTGACACCACGGCGGGCATTGGCCATGTCACCAACTGTATTATGGATCTCTTCTCGCATGACTCGATCCAAAGCCAAAGGAGCTTCAAGCGCAACCGAAGCCCACTCTTCATTGCTCAGGCTTAAGAGCGTTAGAATCTCCTCCTGGGAGAGTTCTAACTCGTAGATGGCACTCAAATAGTCGGTTCGGCTTTCATCAGAGGCATATGGATCACTCCGTACAATTGTAATGAACTCGATTATCTCGCGTGCTTTGCTTGTCTGCTGCCTCCGAACGCGACTTTCCGGAGGATCGTAGTGGGGACCCGTTGCATCCATTGCTCGTTCTCGTGCCTGCTGGGTTAGCACCTCGCTGACATAATTGATGCGAATCGGGGCCACAATGTCATTAGGAATAATATCACCTACACGTAACTGCTGATATTGATTATTACGAGGATAAGGCCAAGCCAATACAAAGACAAGGACGGCCGCGGCCCCAAGCCCTAGGGCGATACAAGTGATCTGATTAAGCCAACTTGAGGGAGTCGAGTCAGGAGTAATCTTACGTTTTATTTGAGTAAACATGCGAATACCATTGAGGAAAGCAAAACTAATCAGCCAGTAACGTACGTGCAATTTGGTTAACCAGTTTCCCGTCAGCCTTGCCTGAAACCTTGGCCATTGCCGCAGACATCACTTTGCCCATCTCACGAGCAGAAGACGCGCCTGTCTCGGCAATAATCTCTTTGATGATCAGCGTAATTTCGTCTTCCGACATCTGTTGAGGCAGATATTTTTCCAATACTTTCAGCTCGGATAATTCTTCTGCGGCCCGATCATCTTGACCGGCCTTTTCAAATTCAGAAGCTGCTTCACGTCTTCGTTTAGCCAAGCGTTGGATGACGGATAGAACTTGCGCATCCTCAAGCGAATCGCTGGTAACTTGGCCACTCTTGAGAAGCTCCAGAATCCCCGTTTTTACATCGCGGAGTGTTAGTTTAGCAATGTCATCTTTGTTGAGCATTGCCTGCTTTAAATCATCATTAATCTGTTGCTGTAAATTCATTACAATTTTCCTCGGTATTGTATTACCAGAATACTATGGTTTTCAAAACACCTTTGTATACCTTATACTTGGCTGGTATCCATAAAAACCAGTAGATTGCAACGCCTATCCGCATGAAAGGAGCCGATCCACTACAATAGCACGCGTCATGGCGTGCGTGGTCTGAAAGTTTTCTAAGCAATCAAGATCAAATAAAACCCTAAGCTTCGGTGCTGTTATCTCGAGTAATCGAGAGATCTTCCATTACGTTTTATTAAATTCTTGATCCTAAGGTTGGACCATTACCATGCGGTTATTATACCCTTACCTATCGCAAAGTCAATAGGCGAGCAGGCTTTAATTGAATAGTTTGACCAAAATAGTTTTGTTTATGATACAGTGTGGTCATCACATTCGAAGATAAGTGTCGGTAAATTTAGTCCATACGCGAAAATTTGCCCCATATCATTAGGAGCAGACAGGAAATAATACCTAAAAATTGTCATATCCGAAAGTAATGGTCGGGCATGACAAATCAAAAGTGTCAACACAGCCTAGTACAGATGCAATCGCAGTGAGCGAGTTCATCAAGGAGCACCTCGTCCTATAGGTGTGAGAAAGTTTCGGTTATTTTGGGTGATAAGGAAGCTGAGGTATGGATCTACGGGGGAACAGGGTCACTCATTATGGGACAGCCTCATATTGACCATGTCAATTGGTTTCGCCCTCCCCTGCATCTATGATCAAGGAGACATTGATGTCTGAAAAGAATGAACCTAATCGAATCGAACCAGCTTTAGTGAAAGCGGTACAACGCTTTTCTCAGTCTGACTGTTCTTGGCTGAGCACAATACGGCCAGATGGACGAACCCACCTTTCACCAATGTGGCACGTCTGGCACCGTGGAAGGATCTACCTGGTTACACCGGCTACATCCGTTAAAGTAGCCAATCTCAAAAAGAATCCAAGCGTTTCAATTGCCCACCCTGACCCTAGCGATGTAATCATTATTGAGGGCCAAGCCGTTATAGCTGATGGTATGACTGAGACGCTTAAGCCCCTATTCCAGGAAAAGTATCAGTGGGATATCTCAACAGACCGTGACTATAACACGATTGTTGAGATTACACCACTTCGGATGATGGCTTGGAATAACAGCCCAGTCCAACGGTGGGGCCGTGCTGAACTTTCCCATTTTTATGAATAGGGTCATAGGTGGTTTTGCTCTGCCCTGTAAGTAACAAAGATGACAAGATTAGAAAGTTGATGAATCTGCACAATTTTCTACTCTTTGTTCGATTTTTATCCTTCCGTGGTGCAGTTGGGTGAATGAATGTCTACCCTGTACATAATAGGGAGCAAAAGATTTCACGCATAAGAAATCTAGGCAATCTGTGAAATCTTTGTTGATTTTCATCCTCTGTGGTGTAGCCTGTTGCATATTGAACTATTGATATCTATAACTTGCTCCAATGTACTTTCACGGACGCCAATCCGCTCTGTTCAAAGTATTCAACCCGTACGTGATGGTACCCCTCACTTAGCCAGATATCTCCGTTGTGCTGGGTTGCAGATTGCTCTCTCCACGAACCGATAAGAAGATGGTTGTCTACGTAAACACGAATACCATCGTCCACGTGTGCATGGAAACGATAGTCACCCGCATAGAAGTATGCATCGGTTGTCCAGGCTATGCTGAAGTTGTCGTTCCAAAGGCCGCCACCTGGCCCACCATGCCCCCAATCAAAGTTGATCTCGGCATCATGACGGGTATAGAGTGGGGTGCCACCACATTGAGCATGGGCATAGTATAAACCTGTCCAGCCATTGTGGATAGGTTTATATGGTGCGGGCGTTGGTGGTACAGAGGTGGGTGTAGGGTGAATCACTATTGGATGATGATAACTCTCTTTATGAGGGTGACCCTGATACTTGCCCTGATAATGGGGATGATAGTGATATCCCTGATGTTGCATCTCGTGGTTATGTGCCCCATGACTATGTACTCCTTGTTCATGCGCCCAAGGATTATAATTATGGGGTGGATTTCCTGGCGCATACTGGGAATGAGAGGTAGGAGCTATATAGGGCGTTGGTGTCAATGTCGGTATGGGCAGCGGTGTTGCTGTTGGTGCATAATGGGCTGGCTGATGTGTAGGTTTATGCTGTGGCTTTTGACTTTGTCGCCTAGTTGGAATGCATAGTTTCTGCCCGGTGTAGACGTGATTTAGGTTATAGATATGATTCGCCTTTGCCAGATAATATGGATCAAGGTGATACCTTCGAGCAATCTTGGTCAGGTTTTCACCTTGATGAACTACATGATAAGAGATACAATTCCTAGCTGGTGATTGGGGCTTGTGGTAATGGGACTGGTAATTTTGAGGCTGATGATAAGTACCATGACCAGAAATATAAATATGTTGTCCCACTTCAATTCGGTTGATGTCGTGAATTCCGTTGATTTGGGCCAATGCGTAGGTAGTTGTTCCATACGCCAGCGCAATGTCACGAAGCGTATCACCAGAGCGAACGATATGGTAAGTACCTCTTGAGCTGGTGTGGTAATCTTCAGCCTGAACGCTCTCGGGTAAGGCTATGCTGATGAGTACGAAGATAAGCGTGACGGTGAAGAATAGATGACAAGTTTTTGTTCCGTTTGAGAAAGGCGAGGGTAGGGATCGCATCTGTTGTTCCTTTTCCATTTGATTGGCTGATTCGCTTTAGACCACCGCTGCTCCTTCATAAATATCTGGCCGTCGATGCTTGAGCGCAGGCAGATTCTGGCGTGTCAACTCTTGTGAAGTATAGTCAATGTCAGCCACAACCACACATTCTCGCTCGGGCGCGCGGGCCAAAACCGTTCCCCACGGATCCACAATCATGGTGCTGCCGTAGCATTGACCACCATTTCCGTAAGTGCCTATTTGAGAAGGTGATACCATATAAACCTGATTCTCAATGGCCCGAGCACGAATCAACGTCTCCCAGTGATCCTTGCCAGTGTAAAGGGCAAACGCAGCGGGCTGGAAGACGACCTGTGCACCCGCCAATGTCAACGCTCGATAGAGTTCGGGGAAGCGCAGATCGTAGCAGATGGTCAGACCAAAGTTGCCGTGTTCTGTTTCGCAGGTGACCATCTCTGTGCCCGGCTCTACAAAATCCGATTCTTGGTAGGTCACCTTGTCTTCGATATGAATATCAAAGAGATGGATTTTGCGGTACTCACTGATAACCTCACCGTCTGAGTCGAAGATAAGTGTGGTGTTCCAGACTTTCTCTGCATTACTTCCATTTGCTCCATTTTTGCTCTCATCCACATTGACCATAAAGCTGCCACCATGTAGATAGATCTTATGTTTGCGAGCCTTCTCGGCCAAAAAAGTGCTAGTAGGGCCTGGCACTGATTCGCCACCCGCCAAAATTTCATCATTGGTCCCAAGCAAATTAAACATTTCGGGCAGGGCCACCATCTGTGCGCCCATACCAACCGCTTCGTCAATGAGGCGGTTAGCGGCATCTAAATTTTCATCTTTGTTATTGTTAGCAACCATTTGGCATGCAGCCATACGAAATGACATATGATTCTCCTATTATTTCTCCGCCATAAATGCTTCCATCGAATCGTCCATAGCCTCTAGCCACGTCGTATGATGCACTGCGGCCATCGTACCCGTCACGGGTGATTCAAATGGCTCATTGCGGTACGTAGTGATGTCTCTAGATTTGTGGCCCTTCCACTGCTTGAACTCTTTGGCGGTCAGGTCAATATCAAAGGAGGGGTAGTCGGTCGTCTGGGCCAGATCTCGCAGGTGGTCAGCTTGGAAGTCGATCATGCCATAGGCATCTTCTAGGGCATCCTCCCTTGCGCGCCACGCAGCAATATCGGCGGTGCGAGCTGCTTTATCGGGCAGTTCGGTGGTCCCCATGATGACGTCGCGGGCGAACCAAGCCATGAGGTCGAAGTGGGAGAAGGTGTACCATTGATCTTGCATACTAAGATACATGACGCCCGGGTTATCGTTCCAAACAACACCCTTATAAAGTCCTTCTGGGTAGAGAATATTGGGACAGCGCAGCCGCAGGCTCTCCTCCATAAAGGGGAAGTGGTGTTTGTAGCCCGTACAGAGCAGAACGGCATCAAATTCTTTGCTGGAATCGTCAGAGAAGTGGATCGTACGCCCATCGATCCTGGTTAGCAAAGAACGTTCGTCCATGGTTTCCGGCCATTTGAAGTCCATGGCCGCAGTGCGGTAGCTGATGGTAACCGAATTGGCCCCATACTTATGGCACTGTAGGGCAATATCCTCGGCGGAGTAGCTCCCGCCTACAACCAGTACATCTTTGCCAGCAAATTCATCGGCAGAGCGGAAATCGTGGGCATGCATCACGCGGCCGGGGAAGCTTTCAATTCCCTCAAAGTAAGGGACATTAGGGGTGGAGAAGTGGCCAGTGGCGACGACAACGTTGTCAAAATCCCCAAACGACGTTGAGTTATCATCAAAACACTCGGTCACTACCTGAAACTTATGGGAGGCTTCATCATAAGAAACCCATTTAACAGCAGTGTTAAACTGAATGTACTTGCGCAGATCGTTCTTTTGGGCACGCCCTGTAATGTAGTCATAGAGAACGGCCCTTGGCGGAAAAGAAGGAATGGGTTTGCCAAAGTGTTCATCAAAGGGGTAGTCGGCAAATTCCAAACACTCCTTTGGCCCATTAGACCATAGGTATTGGTACATACTGCCATGGACAGGTTCGCTATTTTCATCCATGCCAGTGCGCCAAGTATAGTTCCATAGACCACCCCAATCGCCTTGCTTTTCATAGCAGACAAGTTCAGGAATCTCGGCACCGTTCTTTTCTGCTGTGACAAAGGCCATGAGCTGCGACAGCCCGCTTGGCCCTGCTCCAATGATGGCGACGCGTTTCGATGAGTTGTTTATCATTGGTACCCTCCTCGTGTTGTTCTGCTAAACTTCTATGTCTGTTATGATTGATTCAGTTGCGCTATTTCCGCGGCAGAGAGACCTGTTGATTGTTCAATCGTAGCAATATCCATTCCCATGGACAGCATTCGGGTAGCCATCTGTTGGGATAATCATCGCCACGTTCAATTTGAGACGAGTATGCTTTTGCAACATAATAGGTGAACCGCTTCTTGGCACTCGCCACGTTCTCTACTTGCATTTCAATAATGAAGTTTATGCCCCGCTTGTCCGTAGCATGAATATCGAGAATAGATAGCTTGAGTTGTTCCAAGCGAGGTGTTTGGTAGGGATTCTGCAGTTGAATAGACTGGATCTCTTTATCACCCTCAAGATTGAGAACAGCATTCAGAAAGCTAATCAAGATCTCAGTCTTTTCTTCACCGCCAAAGATCTTTTTGAAGGCTACATCATTTTTGGAGTTTACAAATTTCATGTATCCTCCGACCATGTTCAAGTTGGCCTATCCACTATCGTTGAATTATACCATGAATATCGCCAATTCCTTTTATAGGTGTGCCACATTGGGAATTGCGTGCATTTCGTCTTCGTTGGGTGCTTTCCTATCCACACACCGCAGACTGAATCTTCGCAATCACAGCCTTCAAATCCTCTCTAGTGAGCGCAGTGTATCTGAGCGTATGCTTCTGTCCCAACAAGCTTGCAAACACTGCTGCATTCGACATCAGCTCGGCATAAGATGTATTATCCTCGTTTAAGACTTCACGTTCATTTCGTGATTCTAGTCGCGGCACAATCTCTGCAACGGCGAGATCACAATAGACAATCAAGCCATATTTGTATACAAGCAAATCTAGCGCGGCTATCTCCTCGGGTGAAAATGGCTCAATTTGACGATATAACTTGCTAAAGACCATCTCTGCATAATGGGAACGGTTAAAGACTATTCTATCCGCGTTCACATACTCGACCATATAGCGGAGAAATTGATCTCCTGGCCGATGGGTTAGGTCTTTTGTGTCCCAACCTAATTCGCTACGCAGTTCCTCAACGAGCGTAGTTTTACCTGTGCATTCGTTGCCTTCGACAATAATAAACCGGAGCATAGTTCAGATATTGTGGCTTTGCAGCTTTGGGGCCGACTCTAAGATCGCACCCGCGTCTTCTCTGGATCATAAAACGGAAACTTAACTACCTTTGCCGGAATCCGTTTCTGATAGCCATCCAACTGCCCCACCTCGACTTGGGTATCCAGTGCGCTGTGGGTAATATTCATGCGGCAGAAGGCAATGACCTTGCGCAGAATAGGCGAGCGCATGGCGCTGGTGATCTCACCTACCTGCGCGCGACCAATATAGACGCCGTCGCCCTGTTGTGGCACCAGCTCGGCATCGATTTCCAGACCGACCAACTTGCGATGGGGATGGGCTTTACGTTCAATCAAGGCGTCTTTGCCGATAAAGTCGTCTTCTTTAGATTTGAGGGGTACGGTGAAGCCGATCCCCGCCTCAAATGGATCGGTCTGATCGCAGAACTCGGTGGCAGCAAAGACTAGCCCCGCCTCAATGCGGATCATGTCCAGGGCATTGAGACCGAGCGGGAGCATACCCTCTGGCTCACCCGCGGCCCAAACAGCATCGGCCAATTCCTGAGCATCTTTGGGGTGACAGAAGATCTCGAAGCCCAACTCACCACTGTATCCCGTGCGCGAGACCACCAACGGGATGCCGTCAAAATCATTCAGTCGCGCCACTGCGAAGCGGAACCACTTGAGTTCATCAATATTGGGCTGGCTCGGTGACATCCAAAGGATCTTGCGCAGAATATCGCGGCTCTTTGGCCCCTGGACGGCAACGTTGTGCATGTGAGCGGTGGATGACTTGACCCACGCGTTCATGTTGCGCTTCTGGGCCTGCTCCCGCATCCAAATGCCCGAGGCGTCACTACCGCCGATCCAGCGGAAATTGTTCTCGCCCAGCCGGAAGATGGTGCCATCATCGATCATGCCGCCATGTTCGTAGCACATGGCGGTGTAGGAGACTTGGCCCACGCTCAGCTTGCGCACGTTGCGGGTCAGGCAGAGCTGGGTCAATGCCTCGGCATCGGGACCAAGTACCTCAAATTTACGCAAGGGTGACAGATCCATGACAACGGCCTTTTCGCGGCAGGCGGTATACTCGGCAATGGCACCGTAGTTGTTATATTCGTCGGCCAGCCAGTAGCCGTGATACTCGCTAAACTTGCGGGTGTGTTGGGAGAAGAAGGGATGGAACGCAGTCTCTTGAGTCAGTTGCATATCGTCACTTGCGGTCTTTCTGAAGGCGAAGGATTTAGAGAAGAGCTCTTTTTTATCATAAACCCGCACCTGAATATCGGTGGGGTTCCAACCGTTGGCCGGGTCTACATCACAGGGACAGCCTGTGGAGAAGCAGACCAGATCGGTCAATGCCTGCATCAGCACATAATCCCCCGGTCGCGACCAGGGATCGTCCATGCCAATGCCGTTGGTCTCATCGGTCATGGTGTTAAAGAAGAAGTTGATAGCCGGCCAACCTTCTCGATACGAGATAGTATAGGGTTTGGCCTCCAGATTCAGATTGTCCGAGCAGTTCAGATGACCTGGATAGCCCATGTCATCATAGTAGCGCGCGCTACAGGCCAAGCCAAAGGTATCGTGGCGACCGACCGTGTCGCGGATGATTTCGACCAGTGGCTTCTGCTGGACGGTATAGAACTTGGAGTAGAGGCCCGGCCCTGGCCAGAGCGCGCCCATTAGCGAGCGGGTGGTGGTGGGGTCGATATCAAACTCGCGTCCCTTCTCAAGCGCAGCTAAATCATAGGCCTGAAAGTCCGAACACTCCCGCCCCTGCACATCCATAATCTGGATATACTGGCCCGCCTTCACCACATAGGCTTTGGCAAATCCAGGCTGAATGTTGATATCCTGTAGCGGATCGGCCAGCGGATCGGCGGGTTTGATGACTTGGTTTTCATCCACCGTGGCCCGCTTGATCGTCAGCACAATCTCTGTCGGTGCATCTTGACTATGTGCAGACATGTCCTCGCCGATGGCCGCCACAATCAGATGGCCGTTGCCTGAAGCCACAAAGCTGGCGGTATTGCCGATGGGCGATTCGTGTTCAAAGATGCGCAACGCCTTGAGCGTACGTACATCAATGCCGAGCTTGTCTAATGTCCGCATAAAGAGCGAATTGTCGCCTTTGCGCTGCAGGATTTGGCGGATGCCTTCAGCGTCGCAGTTGTTGCCCGCGCCGATCAGGCCCGCGTCAAATGTGCCATTGGCATCAATAGCCGAGATTTCGCAAGGTTGCAGCCCCTCCCGATCTTCTAAAATCAGTTCGTCCCCAGAAAAGATCTCAACGAACCGGATGTTGCCGCCTTCGATGGGATATCGTTCCTGCCCAGCGGGCAAAAACGGGACGCCGGGGGTGGTTATGTTGCCCAGAGTATAGGGATTTGTCAGAACTGCGGTTGTCATTGTTGTCTCCGATGTTTAGTGAATCGGTGGTCAAACTCCAGCTTTTTCAGTTTGATTACAAATCGGACCTACGGCTTATGCTAATCCCAATTCTGCCTTGCGCTGGTCCGCCCACAACGTCGTAATGGTATCCACTGTCAGTCCAATAAAGGCTACACACAACCCCAGAACCAGCGCCCAGCCTGCATCCTGAAAGGCCATGGCCCGCATCATCTCTTGCCCCAAATCCTGGGTGCCGATAAAGGCCGCAATGATGGCCATAAAGAGAGCAAAGACCAGAGCTTGGTTGATGCCCACCATGATGTGAGGCATGGCCAGCGGAATCTTTACCTTCGTCAATCCCTGCCAAGTGGTACAGCCAGACATGTCGCATGCTTCGCCATACTGTTCCGGCACCGCCCGCAGCCCTTCGATGGTATAGCGGATTATCGGCACAAAGGTATAGGCCAGCACAGCCGTAATCGCGGCCACGTCGTTGACCTGGAAGAGCATGATCACTGGAATCAGATAAATGAACGACGGGAAGGTTTGCAGCGTATCCATCAAAAAGAGGACAAATTTGCTACGCCGCTCGCTGAGTGATGCCCACACACCCACGGGAAACCCAATGGCCAAACAGACAAAGAGGGCAAAGCTGACCATGTAGGCCGTAATCATGGCCCGATCCCACCAGCCAGAGAGCGCAATAAAGCCCACGTAGATCAACGGCAGCCAGATCGAGCGCACGCCGCCAACCAGATAGGCACTGCCCACGGCCAGGAATAGCACAGCCAGCCAGGGCAAGTAGAGATAGAAGTCGCGCATGGGAATCAGCACTTCTAACGACATAAATGTGCGGAACACCTGCATGGTGTCAAATAAGTTTGTGGTGATCCAATGAATGATCCCATCCCAGAACCATGAGGTACTCAGCACAAAGTCCTTGGGTACTTCGTAAAAATAGGGAACAAAGCGACCGATGAGCAACGTCAACACCACTACACCCAAAAAGATCAGGCCGCTACGGTAGCGCTGCATCAACGATTGAGCTTCGGTGCGATACTCGGGCAGCTTGTGTGCCCACGCTAGGCTAAGCCGATCCAAGCATAGGGCGATCAACACAATCGAAACGCCTAGCTCCAAAGACTTCCCTAACTTGAGTGACTGCAAGAGCTGTAGCAATCGATAGCCTAGCCCCGGTGCGCCAATAAATGAGGCCAAAACGACCATAGCCAGCGATTGCATAATTACTTGATTAACACCGATGAGTAGCTCTCGACGAGCACTTGGCAACCGCACTTTGTATAGAAGCTGGAACGGCGTACAGCCATTCATCTCGCCTGCTTCAACCACCTCATGAGGCACTAGATTCAGCCCTAAAATAGTCATGCGAATCATGGGCGGTGTGGCAAAGATAATGGTGGCAATGGCCCCTGCGTGGAAACCAACGCTAAAAAAGACCACCACCGGAATCATATAAGAGAAATGAGGCAAAGTTTGGAATATGTTGAGCAGCGGCATCAAAATCTGCTCTAGCCATTTGAAGCGCCAAGCCAACACCCCCCAAAATATGCCAAAAACAAAGGAGAAAAATGTTGCCACCAAAACCAAAGAGAGTGTCTCCATGGCCAGCTTCCATTGACCGAAGATGGCAAAGTAAGCAAAGCTTAAACCAGTTAGCAGCGCCAGCCGAATCCCTTTGAGATAGTAGCCCAGCATAAAAAAGATGGTCGCCACGGTTAGCCAAGGCAGTCCAGGTAGTCCAAAGCCCTTACGTCCACCTAGGAAAATGTTGTTTACCACGTCTAATAAATAGCGAATTATATCCGCTACGGCTCGTGTGACTGCCACCAGCCCCAGGTCTTCAATAAGAAAGTTGAAAAACGCGTTAAGCCACTCTGCAAAGGGCAGAATGAGCCACTGAGGTGGTCGGGAGAGGAGTGGATAGTCAGGCAGCCCTCTTCCCCCCGGATCATTGCCGCCAGGGACTAGTGGCATGAATGACTGAAGGAGCAAGAAGAGTCCTACCCCAACCAGCAGCCAGATAAACCTATATCGGTGAAGAGATTGCGCTCGCATATGAATTCGCTATTGTAAGGAAGCCTTTGTTGGTTTTCTGAAAGTCGGCCACATGGCACTCACTAAACTAACAGGAAATGTCACCTGATTGATAAGAGCCGTAAATGCCATACCCGTGCCAAAGAAGAGCGCCCCGGCAATGCCTGTTGCAGCACCGCCCAAAATGGCCCCAGATGTGGTGCGCATGTTCCCGCGGTGTTGCCGCGCCATCTCAAAAAGTTCGGTAAGTTGTCGTAAATCCGCGTTCATCAAGACCACTTGGGCCGTATCGACGGCTGCACTGGCAGCACCGCGTAATGAGACGGATACGTAGGACTTTTTCATGGCAATGGTATCGTTAATGCCATCCCCAACAAAACAGACATGCTTGCCACTATCCTGCAATTGTTCAATTATCTTGCCTTTATCTTCAGGCAATATCTCAGCAAAGTAGCGCTTAATGCCTAATGCTTGCCCAAGCATACTGGTCGGTTGCCTATTATCGCCTGAAACAATATAGAGCTCTTTTCCCTGGCTCTTTAGCCACTGCACAACAGTTGCTGCCTCTGGGCGAATGGCTGATTGCAATTCAATGACCCCAGCCACTTGGATATCCACCGCAACCAACACAACCGAGTTACCCGCTTGTCTGGCCCGTTGTACGCAAGAGCGCACTTCTTCTGATAGGACAGATTCCTGTTCTATAAAACGACTACTGCCTACCCGAATTACTGGTCCAGAATCGAGTGATACAGTCAATCCATAACCTATCTGATATTGAGCCTCGTCAATTAGTGGGATCTCTAGAGCAAAGGCAGCGGCTTCTTTCACGATTGCTTGGGCAATTGGATGAGATTGGCGTCTCTCGGCCGCGGCAGCATAGGCCAAAACATCTTCCCTTGTATACCCGTTAAAGACATGAACCCCGGCAACAGTCGGCTCTTCCAACGTCAATGTTCCGGTCTTATCAAATACAACCGTGTCGATTTGAGCCAGCAGTTCAAACGTGCGACCATCTTTGATCAGAATGCCTGCTTGCGAAGAGCGGTTGAGAAAGTTGATCGTACTGAGCGGCGTGCTAATGATGATACGATATTGAGGATGAGCATCGAGAATACCCTTGGCACCATGAATGCCCACAAAGGGAATCGCGAGGCCACTAAACCCAAGCATAGGAAGCACGGCTCGGTGAGTAAGTGATTCAGCTTCTGTTTGCTTGGTATCTTTCAGAGCCGTCGTCTTCTCCAGTATCTGGTGAATTTGTGCCATGACAGTCTCTTGCCCAGCCATTTCTATCCGTACATAGATATTCCCAGAGAGAACCACAGTCGATGCATAGACTCGATCTCCTTGCTCTTTTTCCGCTGGTTGAGATTCACCGGTAAGTGTCCGTTGGTCAATGGTGGCAAATCCATGGGTAATCACCCCGTCAATTGGGATCATTTCCCCCGCATGTAGAACAATGATGTCGTTAACATTCAAGCTATCTAGAGGGCGTTCAACCTCTGCCCCATCGAGCAGTACATACACTGTGGTTGGCAAATCGTCAAACAATTCATGCA
Organism: Chloroflexota bacterium; assembly: GCA_039028975.1. Taxonomy (GTDB): domain Bacteria; phylum Chloroflexota; class Anaerolineae; order Caldilineales; family Caldilineaceae; genus JAHBNG01. Next base: position 151,641 of record JBCCHB010000004.1, on the reverse strand, counting down.
GATTTTGCCGATAACGCTCTTTGGCAATGACCATCAATTTGTGACTGATCTGAAACCAGACATTGCCCAAAGCCGTTGCTACCCACAGCCCAGAGAGAAGTTCGATCGTCTGAACCGATGCATAAAAGAGACTGAGATCGACTTTCCTCTCTTTGATGCCAGAGCTGTATGCTTCCTGATAGATAGGCCAAAAGCCATAAAGAATACCTGGTAGGCTGATCAAGCGTAACAAGGGAAATCCAAGCACACCAATCACGGACAATCCTAAGGTGCCAACCGTGATCGCCAAATCTCGATCTATGATACGCTCAGCTTGTTGCTTTTCTACCGAAACATCATGCTGAGAAAGTGTATTTATCAGGCTACGACGGCCATCTGCGCGTAGCCAATTATTATTTTGCTTAAAAGGCCATAGACTCATGCTCAAGAGCGCTGTTCCGAAAATGCAGCCGTTCACTCCCCCTGGTCGGCTGAGCTTGTCGAAGCCGATGCACCCCTTCGACAAGCTCAGGGGGCTGAACGATTACCAAAAGATTCATAGCGAAAGGAGCCAGGTTACCCTGCTTCCACAGGTAGAGACTCATCAGCTGTCCACTCTGACATAGAACCATCATACACTGCTACATTTTCGGCTCCAAGCAGGGTCAAAATAAATGCATTGCTGCTGGCCCCAATCCCGCCGCCACAATAGGTGATGATTCGGTCGTCAACCTTTGTCCCAATTTGGGCAAACCGTTCTCTTAGTGTCTCCAATGGCAGATAAGCATGAGTCTCTGGATCGAGCAAGTCCCCATAGTATAAGTTCTTGCTGCCGGGAATGCGTTTGGCTTGGTAGCTTTTGGTGTTCAAGGTGTTGAGCAGGCACGTTGAGCCAGCATTCATGGCTGCAAGCACATCTTCTTTGGACGCAATTAGCTCGGGGCGTGGAGTGGCAACGAAATTGCCAGGTGGGTAGTCCGAGGGGGCTGTGGATATCGGTCGAGCTTCCTGCTGCCACTTCTGCCAGCCGCCATCCAGAATCGCTGCCCTGTCGAAGCCAAAGGCCCGGAGCATCCACCAAACCCTAGTCGCCCAAATGGTGTTGGTCTGATCATATAGGATAACCTGGGTGCTGCCATTAACCCCATGTCGCGACATTGCTGCAGAAAATTGCTCAGTAGATGGCATCGTAAAGCCCAATTTTGACTCTGGATCTGAAAGCTCCTTCACCAGATCCAGGAAGCCACTCCCAGGGATATGCGCCTCTTCCCAGCTTGTACGACCGCTTTCAACCTCATACCCATTGGGACCTGGGTTGAGAAATACTGTGCAGTCGAAGACTCGTAACGAAGCATCATTTAAGTGCTCTTGTAGCCAGTTGGTTTCGATTAAATGGGTTGTCATGAGATTGGTTGTCTAGGTGAAATAGCAGCTCCGATTTAAAATCGGACAAATATAGAGTGTTCTGTAAGTTTCAAATGGTGACATGGGACCTCTGATGCTCGTCACATTGAAATGTGACCCGCAGTTAGATCGTAATTCTTGCGGGTGAGAGGTTGCGAATTACGTGTTACGCCTCAATCATACGTTTCATATTTTCGTAAAGCATGGTGGCACAACGATTCATGTTGGCCATGTTTGCTTGAGCTTGTTCATCAAAGCTCTGCAATGCATTGGGACCGAGGCTTGTTTCCAGTGCCGACTTATATTCTGGCACGCAGCCCCATTCGAGAACCGTGTCGTCTTTCACTTCAATGTGAAATTGGATGCCGTAGGCATGATCCTTATATTTGAAAATCTGGTATTTGGTGGTTGGCGAAGAAGCAAGAAGCGTCACATTTGGGTTGGATTCCAGCCCCTGTACCTCGTACGAGTGCCACTGTAAGGCTTTAACTGTGTGTGGGTAATCGGAAAAGATAGCGTCGTTGCTTTTATTCGGCGTCAACATCACATCCAGCATGCCAATCTCTGGCACATCCGAGCGAACAACTTGTCCCCCAACCACTTCACCCAACAGTTGAGCGCCCAGACAAAACCCCAAAAAAGGCTTTTCCAGCTCAACAATAAACTCGTTTAATCGCTCTTTCTCATCAATCAGCCACGGATACTCGTCCTCCATCCACGTATCCATAGGACCGCCCATGCAGAACATGGCATCATAGACAGACAGGTCTGCCGGAATAGTCTCACCCTCATCCAATTCAACGGTTGTGAGTTTCCAACCATCAGCCAGCATCAGATCTTTGATATAGCCGGGGTCTTCGATATTGATATGTTGAAGTATAAGTATATTCATCTATTGAATTCAATTAGCTCAACGCTTATTCATCTGTTTGATGTATAGAGCCATTCAATGAAGGTGGTTCAGGCTCTGCCCAAGCCAACTCAACTTCATAATTGCTAAAATCCGGATCTCGAGTAATCAGGACAATCTCATCACACATTGCCTGTGCAATAATTAAGGCGATCGAAGGGATCTTTGTGATGATAGGGGAGATCATGAAGTGTATCCAGATGCTCAGGGATTATGGGAAGTAACTCAATTGCGTTAGGCCAGACATATTCTTGGATTAGCTTGCTCGGAGGTGTTGGAACCACTAACTTACCAAGGCTGGATTTGATCGTTATTTCCCAGATGCTGGCGAAACTAAGAAATCGCTCATTGTCTGGACTCTCTATAAGCTGTTTGCTATAGGTATTGACCTGCGAATCACCAGCGATGAACCAGAGAAAAGCATGTGAATCGAGCAGAATCTTCACGGCATACAGTCCTCAAAACCCTCGATTGGATCATCAAAATCAGGGCCTAGATGAACTAACCCTTTAGCGCTCCCAAGCATAGGTTTAGGAACTCTTGGCAACGCGGCTAGCTTAAATGCTGCACCATCTGTACCGACAATGATGATATTATCGCCTCTTTGGCAGAAATCTGAGTCATCGTTCTCTATCTCCATGCACCAAAAACTTCACTTCGCTACTGTGTTGACTACATATCAACATTATATCATGTTTGACAGAAGAAAGGCATTGGATTCGAATGTTGATAAATAGGCTTATTCCAACAATGTCTGCAAAGCACCTTTGCAATGCAACATCCCAAACGGCTGACCAGCCTCATCTACAACAGGCAAAGCGTCTTTAGTGGCATTCAAGATTCGATTGGCCACACTGGCAAGTCGTTCTCCTTTACGCAATGGCTCTTCATCGGTAGCAAATGATTCTGTACTATCTGAAGGAGCGAATGGCTCGGTCAGCGCTTCGACAGTCAAGAACTGGGACTTGGCGATATTGTTGGTGAACTTAGCGATATATTCGGTGGCAGGATGTAATACGATCTGATCGGGCGTATCCAACTGTTCTACCCGTCCGTGGTTCATAATGGCGATTCGGTCCGCCAACCTCAGCGCTTCGTCAAAGTCATGGGTGATGAACATAATCGTCTTGCCCAGTGTCTCGCGCAGTCGTATAAACTCATCCTGCATCTCTGTTCGGATCAGTGGATCGAGCGCCGAGAATGGCTCATCTAGAAACCAGATGTCTGGCTTAACTGCCAATGAGCGGGCAATCCCTACTCTCTGCTGCTGACCGCCCGAAAGCTGCCGCGGATAGTGGTTGTCGCGGCCTTCTAAACTTACCGTTTTGAGTAGTTCACGGGCCGCAGAAACCCGCTCCGATCGTTTGACTCCCTGCACTTCCAAGGGGAACATAACGTTTTCCAAGACAGTTTTGTGGGGCAGAAGCGCAAAGTGTTGAAAGACCATGCCCATCTTGGTGCGGCGCAAGGCAATCAGCTCTTTTTTGCTCATAGAGCGCAGAGCGCGCCCTTCGATAGTGATGTCACCAGCCGTTGGCTCCACTAGACGCGAGAGGCAACGCAACAGCGTCGATTTACCAGAGCCAGATAGTCCCATCACTATCAGCGTTTCACCCTTATAAACGTCTAGGCTTACATCATTGACGGCAGCCAAATGGCCCGTGTCGGTCAATTGTTCATCGGTTGGTTGGCCGCCATTCTGCCTCAAAAAAGCTTCTGGCTGGGGACCGTAGATTTTCCAAAGGTTCTGGCAGGAGATAAATTTTTCTTTTTCACTCATTAATTCGGACTCCGACCCAGAGGGAAGAGTATCTGTAGGTTGTAACAGCCGCGTCTTTCAGTCAATGTGAGCTGCTTTTAGGTCTATAATAATTGCGGAAAAAAGGGTGCTGATTTGAGGACTAGTCGGCAAAACGAGTCATGAATAAGCGATTATTCCTTCTCATCTGAAAACGTTATCTCTTGCCACGATTTAGGTCGACAAAGCGCTTGAGATGTTTGACATTTGTCGTCGCAACAACGACTTCATAGCCATTCCCACTGAGTAGTGAAGCTTGGGCGGCGAGGATAACATCGCCATCAAGGGCGTAGTCATGAGCAGCTGGATATCCTTACTGTCGGGCTTCGGCCCAAAAGTGAGCGGCCTGCAGCAAGGCTTCGGTTGAAAGGGGTAAGTAGGCAAGGGTGGCTTTGAACTCATCGAGACGTCGGAACCCAATCGTTTTCCTGGAGCGTACTAGTTCACAATGGACTTCATAATCTGAAATTTCCGGTATGACTACTTCTAGATGTTGAGCCAAAGTCGATTTAGAAACTGCTCAGTTTCAATTTGTAACTCTGACGATACTTGGACTTTCGTCATATCTGAACCTCTTGGCCCTAATATACATAATCAGCAAGCCACAATGCAGAAGGGAGAAACCCCTGACTTACTATGCACTGTAGCCTACTGATTATATCAGAAAGTCGATGAGAAACCTACCAAGTCTTAACTCGGTCTTTTGTTGTCAGGTCGATCTTACTGAGTCCAGGCTTCCCAAACGTCTCGGTTCTCTTCAAACCACTGGGCAGCAGCTTCTTCTGGCTCCAGCTCATCGATGTCTACCAAAGCGGCCATCTGAGCGATCTGGGCATTGTTGAAGTCGATCTTCTGTAATACAGCAAATGCCTCTGGCCATTCGGCTTCCATGCCTTCCCAAGCTGCCTTTTTGAGGTAACCATCAGCAGGATTGCCACAATCGTGGGTCATCTCGGCGTTCATACCCCAAGCGGGATCGTCCTTACAACCATCTTCGTAGGCAGGGAATTCGATAAAGGCACCTTCATAAACAGCTTCGATAAAGTTAGGCGTCCAGTTAAAGAGAACAATGGGTGCACCCTGCTCAGAAGCAGAGGCTAACTCGGCCCATAGTGCTGCAGCAGAACCAGCGTTGACAATCTCAAAGTTCATGCCTAGCGCGTCTACGCGTTCTTGATCCTGCTTCAACCAATCCGCTGGGCCAGCCAAGAAACGGCCTTTGGGTGCAGTCTCGGGCGTAGAGAACTGCTCTGCACAAGCATTAAGTGCCTCCCAGTCGGGCAAACCAGGGCAGAGCTCTTCAACATATTTAGGGTACCACCACTCTTCTCGCGTGATTGCATTGTGATCCCCTGCATCAATCAGGCCACCCTTTTCCATCGCTTCTTTGAATGATTGGCCAAAAGCGCCTTCCCAAACTTCCAGTTCAAAGGTTACATCACCCAGGCGGATGGCTTCGTAGACAGCCTGTGAGTCCGTGGGCGTGAACTCGACATTGTAGCCCATCTCTTCATACATCATACCAACCACGTGGGACATAACAATCTGGCTAGACCAGTTGTGGGTGGCAATAACCAGTGGCTCCTCGCTCATGGCCATAGAATCGCCATCATCACTACCGGACATCTCTTCACCGCTGCCGGCATCTCCTGAATCTCCGGCTGGCGCTGCTACAGGCGCACACGCAGTCATTGCTAACATAGCAATCAAGAAAAGGCTTAATAAAATATTTTTTTTCATCTGAATCTCCTGGAAATGTGGTTCACTGCAGCGGGGTGTGCAATCGCTAGATATGCTAAGGGGGACCATGGTGTTTTGCACACTTTTTGCTTGATGAACACGAAAATAAAGAGTGGATAAGTGTGATTTAAACTGCAACAAGCGCAAAGCAGGAGGGGGAGATAGAAATTCTAGCCTTCACACTCATAGACAGAAACGGTAAGCGATTTGGGTCGGTTAGCAGCCTCCTTTGAGCAACTTTTCAAGAATATCGGTTTGTTTATAATAGCGCTGTTTATTCATGCCCAAAGTGCATGTACTGCCTCGCGCCCAATGGCCTGCATCTGCAAATCATGGCCAGCATCTAACAGCGTTTTCCACAAATAAATTGCGTTGGACTGACCACCGCTGACAATATAAGCTGGCGTATCCTCATTATCGCAGCGTAGAACCAACTGACGGATTTTGGCAACGCTGGTCTGCTTGGCTGTCAAAGTTGGGAAGACGTCTTCATGAAAATCTAAGGCACAGACCCGACTCAAGCAGGTTGATGCGTTAGGGCCAATCAGCAGCAGCTCTGAGCGGGCATCCGTCTCATCAGTCACGGTAATCAAGCCACTGGATTCGGCCGCTGCATCATTGAGCTTAGTCAGCAGATCCGATTCCGCGCCGGTCCTTCCGCTAACATAGAATCGATCCTGACGCAGGCTAGCCACGTAGAGGCTACCTCCGGTTTTACTCATCTGATTAACGCTCAGAGCATTCCCACCCAAAACATCTTTGAGCAGGGCTCCTGCATTGGCGCCTTCGACCATAATTTTAGCCCGGTCCGACAAGTCCGCAAGGCCCAGTCCTGTTGATGCCGCTGCACGCTCTGCCTCTGACGGACCAATTGCCGTCGCAACCTGCCAATTCTCTAACGATACTATCGTTGCTCCAGCGCTAACATGAATCCCATGTAGTGGGCTGAGGCGTGTTGGTTGTACATTCATCTACTTTCAATTACCTGTTACGTTACGAATTACGAATCACGAGTCACTTAACTCTTCAACCGTCCACCATCTGGATCCACAAAGGCTCCATGATGCACTTTCGCCCGAATCAACTTGCCCTCACGTCGAATTGTAAACTCCGTTCCTTCTTGTTGGGCCATTTCAATTGGTAACCAGCAAAGGCCGATGGACTCATTCAAGGTAGGACTGAATCGACTAGAAGTTACCCATCCAATAATTTTGATTCCCAGGGGACAGGCCTCGCTTACTGGTGTATCCGTCACAATCTGCAATCCTTCTTCAGGCGTCACACCCTTGTCCACCATCTTAAAGCCCGTTAGCATCTCAGTGACCCCATTGTTGGCGATGCGCGTAATCGACCTTTGGCCCAGGAAGTCAGGTTTGTCTAGCTTCACTGCCCACTCTTGACCAGCCGAAATGGGATCACTGGTCGCATCCGTGTCTTGACCAACGATAATGTGGGCCTTCTCCAAACGCAGTACACGCTGGGCCTCCACACCAAACGCCTTCATGCCCTCCGGCCTACCTGCTTCCATGAGTGCTTCCCAGACATGAAGCGCGTAGCTAGATGGGCAATGGATCTCGTAAGAAAGCTCGCCCGTAAAGCCGATGCGCATCACCCGACTGGGAACACCAGCTACGCGCATCTCACGTAGATGCATGTAGGGAAAAGCCTCATTGGAGATATCCTCGTCTGTTAGCTTGGCCAGAATCAACCGCGAATTGGGGCCAGCTAGATTAAAGGCAGACATACCTTCCGTTAGGCTAGCTGCGTGAATCCCCTCTCCCCAACCGGATTGAAGCCACCATTGGATCCACTCAAATACTGCCCCCGCTCCCGATGATGTGGTAGACATATACCACTCGTTCTCACTAATTCGAGCAGTGACGCCATCATCCATGACGACCCCTTCCGAGGTACACATGATGCCATAGCGCACTCGGCCTATACCCAGCTTCATCCACTTATTAATGTAGAGCTTATTGAGCAGCCCCGGTACACCCGGCCCTGTAAGCTTGATCTTGCCCAGGGTAGAGACGTCAATCAATCCAGCCGTTTGGCGGACTGCCTTGATCTCGGCATGGGGATCCCCGTAATGTTCGGCGCGTTCCCACAACCCAGCATTCATCATGGTTGCACCTTGGGCCTCATGCCAGGAGTGGACAGCAGAATACCGTATTGGCTCCATCATCTGACCGGCCAACGAAGCAAATTGAATTGGCTGGGCCGGCGGTCGTGAGGTGGTCGTCCCGGTCTCTGCGATCGACCAATTATTCTGCTCGGCCGTCAGGTGAATCGTGTTGATACTCGACCAGCGTCCTTGAGAGGGACCCATAGAGATGGTCGAATAGCGCTTCAATAATTCAACGCTGTTGTAGCCTTCAGCGATGGCTGTATAAATATCTTTATCAGAGACATCCTCATCTAAATCCACAAACCGTTTGCCATATTTCTCACCCACGCTATGGTAATGTTCAGAGGTGCGCACCGGTTCTTTGGCTTTGTAAGCCGCAATCTTATCAAATTCCGCTGCGTCAGGAAGTGTTCCTCCGCGGGCATAGGCAGCAGCACTACGGCCTGCCAGATTTCCCTCGGCTATCTCCGTCTCAACCGAATGGGTGCCTGCCACTCGCCCAGCCGCGAAGATGCCAGCAGGCAGAGTTTGAGGCAAAAACTCTCGGCGAGCCTCATCATAGACAATCGTGGCTCCAGCTTGATAGAGCAAACTGTTGGCCGGTGCCCATGATGTACAGAGGAAAATGGCGTCACACCCTATCTGTTGGCGAGTGCCAGAATTGTTCCCACTCTCTGAACGAATTGGTGCCAAAACCGCAGCTGTGACATGCTTCTTTCCTTCTGCCTTAACAATAGTTTGGCCTAAATAGACGGGAACCTCACCAGATAACTCAGAACTTGGTGAGGCGCTTTCGCGATGATCTGCGATGGCAGCAATTTCGATTCCGGCTGCTTGAAGTTCCCTAGACAATTGCCAGCCATCTTCATTCGCGGTAACAATCATGATCCGTTTGCCTACACACGCACCGTAAAGGTGAAGCAACCGTTGGGCCGCGCTCCCCAACATAATGCCAGGCAGGTCATTATTATCAAATAAGGGTGGTTGATCATAGGCACCGGTGGCAAAGATGGTCGCTTTGGCCCGGATCTTGTACATCCGTTTGCCTCGTGTTCCGTAGAGCCAATTGTCTTCAAACCAACCCATGACAATCGTATCAGTATAGATGGTGATATTCTCGTGCTGGTTAACAGCGGACGTGAGCTGGTCAAGCTCTTCTTGGTACAGGTCGCTAAATAGCAGATGACCGCCCAATGCCGGATTCTCATCAAATAGAATAACCCGCACACCCGATTCAGCCGCGGACAGGGCTGCTTGCATTCCGGCTGGCCCACCGCCAATCACGGCTACATCACCATGGACGTACTCTTTGTCGTACCCTTTAACCAGTGGGGCATCAATGTCAACCTTGCCCAAACCCGCAATGTTGCGCAACATATTCTCATACTGGGGCCAAAGACTTTGGGGGCGAATAAAGGTTTTGTAGTAGAAGCCAACGGGCAAAAAGCGCGAACCCAATTGGCTCATGCTCATCCAATCATTTTCTAAAGAGGGCCATGCATTGATGGCATCAACCACCATCCCATCTTCAACAAGCCGGGTCCATGCATTGACGCTTACTTCATTCCCGATCTGTACCATCGATGCCGGTGAATGACCATAGCCCATCAAGCCCCGTGGGCGATGATACTTAAATGAGCGAGATAATATCTTTACACCATGAGCCGTCAGTGCCGAGGCAATGGTATCACCTGGATGGGCTGTATATTGCCTGCCCGCAAAATAAAATTTAATGGTACGAGAGCGGTCAATTAATTCATTGGGCGAAGCCTGTACCCGTCCCATCGGCTGGTCGCTCGTTACATTGGGCGAAATCGTTGCTGTACTCACCGTTATGATCCCTCTCCTACTGCATCCTTTGTTGGCTCGCCACCAGACTCACCGGCTGGGCTTGCTTCCCAGAAATAAGTTCTAACCACTAGGTTTGTCTTGGTGTGACGCTCCGCCAAAAACCAAGTACCACAGCCAGAAGCATGAAACCACCATTCCTTCTGTACGCCGAACCTGTTCTCCTTCAGAAAGATATAGTCGGCCCATTCGGCATCGCTTGTATCAAGTGGATTGGCTGGCCGCGGATTGTACTCGCCACCATACCGAAATTCGCTTACATTTCGTTCCCCACAATTGGGGCAATTGAGTATAACCATAAAATTCCTCTAATGCCCTACAGAAGCCGCGCCCTTTTCACCAACAAGATCAAACTCCTCAAATCGAGACAATCTAAATGGCTGCAATAGATCCGGTGTCTTATTTGTTGCGATCAACTCTGCCATGCGCTTGCCAGAGACAGGAACGGCCTTAAAGCCATAAGTTCCCCAGCCAACGTCAACCACAAAACCTTCAACAGGTGTAAAGCCCATCACCGGACTGTAGTCGGGCGTCATATCGCAGAGGCCAGCCCACTGCCGCAGAATGCGTACATTGCCAATGCTAGGTAGGAGTTCCAACACGTGGCCAGCGATCCCTTCGGTAAAGGCCAACGAACCACGCTGAGAATAGGAAGCATAAGGATCAACCGCCGCACCCATAACCAATTCGCCTCGGCCAGATTGGCTGACATAAACATGCAAACTACCTGAAACGATAATCACATTCAGGAAAGGTTTAAGGGGTTCAGAGACACAAGCTTGTAGCGGGAAGGTTGTAATCGGCAGCTTGACATCCACCATATCGGCAATGGTTGCACACCAGCCAGCCGTAGCGTTGAGTACCATACCCGTATTGATACGCCCCTTATCCGTCTCCACACCCACTACTTTCCCATTCTCTACATGGATGTCAGTGGCTGTAGTTAACTGATGGATATGTACTCCCATGCGGTCAGCATGATGAGCATAGCCCCACACCACTGCGTCATGGCGAACGATTCCCCCAGGGGGATGCCATAGCGCCCCATGGATAGGCTGCCGTGGGTGATCGCTTACATCCAACGCAGGACAGATCTTCTTGATCTCTTCTGGCGTAAGAACTGCGGAATCGACTCCCTGAATCTGGTTGACCTCCGCACGGCGACGCATGGTCCGTACCGATGCATCACTATGAGCAAGCGTAAAGTGGCCGCGTTGGGTGAACATGACGTTAAAGTCAAACTCTTCTGACATACCCTCGTAGAGCTTAACACTCTCGTTATAAAAATTGACCCCCTCCGGCGTCAGATAATTGCTGCGAATAATTGTCGTGTTGCGCCCACTACCACCGGAACCAATATATCGCTGCTCAATGACAGCCACATTAGTAATCCCATAGTTTTTGGCTAAATAGTAAGCACACGCCAACCCATGGGCTCCACCACCAATGATGACAACGTCATACGAGTCCTTCATTGGCTTGGGCCGCCAAAATGGGTCAGGAGCTTTACCGTTGCTCAGACCTTGCTTAATGAGTTTCCAGGACAAGATTGATTCCTCTTCTAAATCTGTTGGTTATTGGTTGCTAGTAGCTGGTAACTGGTGGCTGGCGATTTGTTTTTAGATACCAGCAATATTCAACCACTAAGGCCATTCCACAAAATAAATTACCCATAAAAGCGAAGAGATAGCATTCTCTAATGCGGCTCTACTCGAATGAACGGCGTAAGAGAACGCCTACTCCGCGTATACTTATTTTGTGGATTAGCCTAAACCAGCTACCAATAACCAGCTACAAATTACTACTCTGTAAAGAACGGGTGAGGCGAGACCTGATATTCGTCCAGTGCCTTTTCCAGATTTTTGCCCTTTTTCAGATGAGCTACTTCTTCTTCATATACTTTGTTTTCAAATCGCATCTGCCAGAATGTCCAAACAAGCCAAATGACCAACGCCAGTATGACCCATAACACCTCTGAACCAACAAAGGGATAGAGTGCGCCCCACGTATTTGGATCGCTTGTCCAATCAGCAATATTACCGGTTTGCATAGTATTCTCCTTAATCTACATTGCCTTCAGCGCAGCTAACTCAGCTTCCAACAGTTCCTTGGCCTCGGCGTCGGCAGCAATCACGCCAGAGTAGTCCAGACCAGCTATCTCCACCTCAGGCGGAATACGTAGCATGTTGGCCTTCTTCAGAATCCAGCCCACAATATAAGCAGGAATAAAGCCCAACACCACAAACATGATAATGGCTCCGATAAACTGTCCAAGTGGATTAATGGTTGCCGCATAGGTCGGTGATGCCGGGTAACCCCACAACACAAAGCCCGCAATAATCACACCCAACGAGCCAGCGTATCCATGAACAGCCACGGCACCAACCGCATCATCAATCTTGAAGCGATTCTCGACCCAGTTGTGAAGTCGGTAAAGAACGACAACGCCGATAATCCCGATCACGAACGCCTGTAGTGGGTGATAGAGATCGTTGCCCGCTGAAGCCGTAATCACGCCAGCTAAACCGCCAGAGAAGGTCCAGTAGGCATCGCCCTTGGACACGTAGTAACCAGCCAGAAGACCACCAGCTAAAGAGAGCAGGAAGTTAAAGGTAATGGCGCTTAGCGTGGTTGGCGTCAAATATATGGTCGTGGCCGAGAAGAATGTGCCGCCAGTTTGGTCAATATTCCACATTGGGACGTTACAGGCAGCATAGAAACCCCAGAAACCCGTATAGATGAGAAATAGCCCAATGATGACCATCCACGGGTTATGAACCGGAAAGACACGGGCTGTCCCATTTGCCCTAAACCGACCAATGCGCGGCCCGAGATGAATCAAGATCCCCAGAGCCGCACCACCCGCAATGCCATGAATCACACCTGACGCATAGGCATCATGATAGCCTAGAAGCTGAATCATCCACCCATCGGCACTCCATCCCCAAGCAGCATCAATAACCCAAAAGATCGAACCGAAGAGTACAGCAAAAATCCAGAACGCGCTCGATTTAATTCTTTCAATAACAGCACCAGAAAGGATCGACGCGATCGTCCATGAGAAGAGCAAAAACGCCGCCCAGAAGACACCATTAATTCTGGCCCAGCCAGCTACATCCTCAGGCGTGGCCGCGGCACCATCATTATGGGTACCCATCATCTCGCTCCAGGGTACCGCCCATGGGGCAGAACCTAAACCGCCAGTAAATCCCGGTCCATTTTGCATCCCGAAATATATCCACCAACCAAACAGAAAAAATGTGATGGTTACCAACGGAATCAGCATTGCATTCTTCAACAGCGTATGCATATGATTCTTCTTGCGCGACACCCCTACCTCATAGAACGTAAAGCCTACGTGGATGAGGAACATGAACACAACCGTAACCCAATAGTAAAACTCGGTAAATATAATCCCCAACGAAGTTAATTCATTGTCCATAAAGTCTCTTCTCCTTAATGAGTTACGCTTTGTTTTAGAACTACTTTATTGACACAACGTGTGGGGGATTCTGTCTGCGGGGGTGTAAGTTGTGGGTTCAGATGCTGCTTGCCCACTGGCCCTATTTAATACACGCCAATATATTGTTCAACCTCCCAGGGGCTGACTACGCTATGGTACTGTCGCCATTCCTCGCGCTTGACATCAATGTAGTACTCAGCATACTCAAGGCCTAGAGAGGCTTTGACCACATCGTCGGTCGCTAAACAATCAACAGCATCCTTGAGTGTAGCCGGTAGACGCTCAATTCCCCGTTTGTCTAGCTCATCCTGAGAAATTTCATAAAGATTGTCCCGATTAAAGGTGCCAGGATCGATCTTCTTCTCAATCCCATCCAGCCCAGCGCCCAGCATAGCTGCCATGGCCAAATACGGATTGGCAGCACCATCCAATGAGCGATTCTCAATGCGCCCCGGCCCAGGAATGCGAACCATCTGGGTGCGATTGCTGCCGCCGTAGGTAATATAGACCGGCGCCCATGATGCACCCGAGTTTGGAGCGCCTGCTGCCAAACGCTTATAGCTATTTACTAGCGGATCTGCAATGGCCGCCAATCCCTTGGCATGATTGAGAATGCCACCCATAAAGTGATAACATAGCTCAGATTGACCATTGGCATCTGATTCATCTAGGAAGAGATTGGCCTTGTTCTCGGCATCCCACAGGCTCATGTGATAGTGGGCACCATTACCGGTCAAGTTGGTCATCGGCTTGGGCATGAAGGTCGCCACCAACCCATGCTCCTCAGCTACTGTCTTAACCATCCACTTATAGAAAGTGTGGCGATCAGCCGTTGTCAAGGCATCAGCATAGTCCCAATTCAGCTCAAACTGGCAGGTCCCATCCTCATGATCAACCGCATATGGGTTCCAACCCAAGCCCTGGCAATATTTGACCAGAGTCGTCATCACATCCAGGTTGCGGTGTAGCGCACGTAGGTCATAACAAGGTTTGCCCAGTGTATCCAATTCATCCCAAGGCTCATATCCACCCATGCCGTTGGGCTTTAGCAGCATAAATTCTGCTTCAACCCCTACATTAAATGTATATCCTAAATCCTTGGCCCGATCCAGCTGCCGCTGCAGAATCGTACGGGGACAGTAGGGCCAAGGTGCTCCCTCAACGTGAATATTGCCTGCCACCCAAGCAAGATTATCTCGCCAGGGGACAATCGTCAGCGAGTTAAAATCGGGAATGTTGGCCATGTCCGGATCATGGGGTTTTTGGCCCATTTCACCCGCAGCAAAGCCCGCAAAACCAGCACCCTCATCCGCCATCTCTTCTAAATTAGTCACTGGGACCAACTTGGCTTTGGGCGCGCCTGACATCTCTACAAAGGAACAGAGGAAAAAATCAATACCGTTTTTATCGATGAATTGTTTAACTTTGTCTAGCGACACGGATAGCTCCTCCTTTGGATAAACTTTCGTAGGTCACATTTGTAATGTGACAATCACCCAGTACTCCTTGGACTTCATGTTTCTCACGGGGTGTCCCATACCTGTCACTTTTCAAAAGTGACCTACGGGTGTGCCTTCATGCTTTCCACACCGTCAGCAGCTACTCACCCTCGTCTAAGGGAAATAGCATTTCGTTACCGTCTGGGTCTTCTATTCGAATTACGGGATAGCCCCAAAAAGTTTGCTCAAACGGGATCTTCCTGGATTCAAGCTCTTGCTGCAACGTAGCTAGCTCGCCTACCTCTAATGAAATGAATACTCGCGACTTACCCGCGCGACCCGCATCTTCGGCAAGAATCAACTCACACTCTAGGCCTCTATTGACCTGGGCTACAATTGTTCGACCATTCTCGTGATAGTCCCAAGCTTGGGCAAACCCCAGAAGATCGCAGTAGTGACGAAGAGACACCTCAACATCCGTCACAAAAAAAACGGGTCTCGTATACCATTTCTCCTGAACAACCACATTGGTATCTTCTGTCATTGTTCATTTTTCCTGAAAATAATGGGAATTGAAAGAGTAGAAAGATAAAATCTGTGAAATCTTCGAATCCCTGTTCCCTTTCGTCCTATGTGGGCAAGTTCCTACATAGGTACCTCCCTTGGGCGAATCTACAACCTCACGTAAGCGTTCAGCCCCCTGAACCTGTCGAAGGGGCGACCGGCTTCGACAAGCTCAGCCTACATGGGGAGTGAACGGTTACAACCTCACTTATGCCGATCCTTCCATCCAGGCCCGCCGCCAAAGACCCGGTTGGTCCCCGCCAACGGGATATCACAAATCATGGATGCTTCTGCTGTGAGCGCCCGCATATCTTCTGGCTCCAGATCATGCACGTCTGCCTTGCCGCAAGAGCGAGCCAGCCACTGGATCTCAATCGTCATGGCTTGGAGCAGATTGGCAACCCGTTCGGACGCAGGCTCTACCTCCAACCGTTTCATCAGCTCAGGATCCTGAGTGGTAATCCCCACTGGACACTTTCCTGTATGACAGTGATGGCAATGATAGGGCGCGGTGCCGAGTGCGTGATAACCTTCTACATAAAGCGGAGCATTGCAGTTGAGGGCAATCAGCCCTGCTGTACCAATGTAAATCGCATCTGCGCCCAATGCCATCGCTTTGGCGGCATCTGCACCATCTCGGATACCACCAGCAATAATCATCTGTACTTCACCGTAGAGACCGATATCTTCCAACGCGGCTCGTGCTTCGCAAACAGCCGCCAAGGTTGGGATGCCTGTATGTTCTTGGGAGGTCTCTGGTGAAGCCGCGGTGCCTCCTTCCATTCCATCGATAACGACTACATCCGCACCGGCCTTGGCCGCCAGCTTGACGTCATCGAAGACGCGCGTTGCGCCCATCTTCACAAAGATCGGCACTTCCCAGTCAGTGGCCTCCCGCAACTCCTCAATCTTGATGACCATGTCGTCCGGACCCAGGAAATCGGGGTGACGGGCTGGGCTACGCTGATCCACGCCGGAGGGGAGACCGCGCTGTTCTGCCACGTCGCCGATGGTTTTGGCCCCAAGAAGCAGGCCGCCTGTCCCAGGCTTGGCCCCCTGCCCGATGGTCAGTTCAATGGCGTCTGCTGAACGCAGGTCATGGATATTCAGGCCATAATGGGAGGGCAGCACTTCGTAAATCAACGTCTTGCTATGTTCCCGCTCCGCCTGAAGCATCCCGCCATCGCCCGTTGTATTGGATGAGCCGACCATTGCTGCACCCTTGGCGAGCGCGACTTTTGCGTTGTAAGAGAGGGCACCCCAACTCATGCCTGTAATCATAATGGGGATGTCGAGTTCGATAGGCTTTTTGGCAAAGCGTCCCCCCAAAACTGTTTTGGATGAACACTTTTCGCGGTAGCCTTCCAGCGGGATGCGGGTTAGAGTACAGGGAATAAAGGTCAGGTCATCGAACGTGGCCCAATTGCGCTCGCGCAGGGTACCGTAGCCACGAATGCGGTAGCGTCCCAGGTCAGCCTTGGATTGGATTGACTGGATCACCTCAGCATTGTAGGTGCCGCTGGTGCGTAGTACGTTGTAATCGACCTTTGGTTGAGGCACGTGTTACTCTTCTCCCGATTATGCCGTCGGTTTATTAGACTCATCAACGTTGTAATAGCGTAGGTGCGTACTGACGTTCGGCAAGCTCAGCCGGGCCGTAGCCATACATGATTGGTTATGCAAGCCTCCCGCAACTACAAGCGACCGAAGAGCAGGCTCATGAGAATGGGCAAGAAAAGCTAGGTTGACACGGATTCCGCAGCTTCAAGCATCCAAAGAGCCGAACATCTGGCTCATGCGAATGGTAAGAAACGCTCGGAAGACCCGCAGCAAAATGCAGCGGCTACGGTCTGTCCGGAATATGCTTGCCAGGCCTTCTACCCGAGTGCTTTTTTTAGGAGCAGCGGCTACGGTTTGCCCACCGGACCCATCTGATGAAGAGCTTTTCTTAGGAACAACCAAAGAGCTAAGTAGCTGGCTCAGGCAAACGGTAAGAAACGGCCGGAAGAGACGCTGCATTTTGCTGCGGCTATCCCCAAATACATGCAGCAGCCCTTCCCACCGGAGGAAGATACTCTGGAGCAGCGGCTACAGCAGATCTATCGCTCGATTAACCTACAGCGCACTGCGCCACAAATCCCGCTCTTGCTTCTTAAAATTCCACAATTGGCGCCCCGCCACAATTTTTTTGAAATTAGCAAGGCTATTAGATTTCTCAGGCATATGCTCGGTCAATGTAGCGCGCAAAAAGGATAGATCATCATCTGTCACCTCTTCGATAATCGCATCATTGCCCAGATCATCAACCGAACCGCCCACATAACAGATCGTCTCGTACATGGAATCTGCAAAGGCTGGCCCCGCATCGCCACAGACAATGATATGACCGCGCTGGCCCATAAAGCCTGTCATATAGCCACAACTGCCACCGACAACAATGGTTCCGCCCTTCATAGAGACACCCGCTCTTGCCGCAGAGTCACCGTGGATGACAACTGTACCGCCGCAGATGGCAGCGCCGGCACCATTTCCCGCGTTCCCATGAACGGTGACCGTGCCGTTCATGAGGGACTCTGCCACGCCCCACCCCGCGCTTCCGTGGATATCAATTATGGGACTGTCGCTAAGGCCAGCACAGTAGTAACCAACACTGCCTGCAAAGGTAAGGTGGACCGGCTCCAAGATGGCTACGCCCAAGTTGTGCTGGGCCAACGGCTCCTGAATCAGAATGTCGGTTTCACCTTGGGTGATAAGGGCTTTAATTTCGGCGTTGACTTCGCGGACAGAACGGTTGCCAGCGGTTATCGTTGCCATACTTTTACCTCGCCTGCTTTGGCCTCGCGCACATCAAGGTTGCCACCTAACGCTGCGCGAATCGCTTTTTCTTCGTTGGCAATGGCCACAAAGCTATCTGTCTCGGTAAAGAGCAGAGGCTTAAGCGCAAAGGGATCACGAGCGTAACCCATTGCTTCCGGCGTGGCGGCAAAGTAGCTAAAGGAGCCATCAAAAAAGTCGATTGAGTCGGTTAACGCCTCTTCCAAGCTTTTGCCCTCTGAAAGCTGTTCGGCCAGATAGATGCCAATCACCTCTGAATCATTTTCGGTATAAAACTTAACGCCTTGCTGTTCGTAGATGCGGCGCAGCTTATGGTAGTTGCAGATATGTCCATTATGCACGGTCGCCAGATCCGGGTAACCATGCGCCCAGAAGGGCTGGGAGTGGCTCAAATCGATGCGGGATTCGGTGGACATTCGGGTGTGGCCGATGCCGTGGCTTCCCACAAATTGAGACACCGAGTGGGTTGCCTCAAGGTTTTCAGGTGATCCCACCTGCTTAACAATCTCTAAATTATGGCCCATACTGACCACTTCTAGATCAGGTTCGCCAGCCTCAATCATGCGCTCCAATGTAGCCGGATCACCGTCATAATCAACTACGAGTCGCAAATACTCTGCGGTGGCCGAGTGTTCACCAATTGTCCCTAGATCCGCCACACGTGCCGCAACCGCTTGGCCTTTGTCACTAAATTGCTCTTCTACGGTGAGCGAATGTAGCGAAGGAACAGAATGGGATCCACCCACTTCACCAAGTTTGACTCGCAGCACCATATCGCCGTCCAGCTCATGGTTGTAGACTGCGATTCCTGCCGAATCGGGGCCGCGCAACCCCAATGCTTCCAACATCTTGAGGATGGTTTGGCCGACTTCGGCTTGGTTGTTATTGGTCTTATCCAAAAATCCAGCGATGCCGCACATGCTTTAAATTTCCTAAAGAGAGAAAGATGGCAAGTGGGCAAGTGGGCAAGTACGATTGTCACCTGCTCACCTGCTCACCTGCTCACCTGCTCACCTGCTCACCTGCTCACCTGCAAACCTGCAAACCTGCAAACCTGCAAACCTGCAAACCTGCTCACCTGCTCACCTGCTCACCTGCAAACCTGCAAACCTGCAAACCTGCAAACCTGCAAACCTGCAAACCTGCTAAAACAAACCCACAACCTGCCCCGTCTCAAAGTCAATATCAACCCGTTCTGCTGCTGGTCGTTTAGGCAGCCCCGGCATGGTGCGCATAGCCCCTGCCAATGGATAGATAAAGCCAGCACCAACGCTGGCTCGCACTTCTCGAATGGGGAAGGTAAAGCCGGTGGGTGCGCCCTTCAAATTCGGATCGTGAGAGAGACTGAGGTGGGTCTTGGCCATACAGATTGGCAAGTTGCCAAAGCCGTTGGCCTCGTAGCTTTTGATCTGCGAATTGGCCTTGGCCTCATACGAGACATCGGCGGCACCGTAGATCTCTTTGGCTAGAATCTCGATCTTTTCCTTGATGGGTAGCTCCACATCGTAGAGGAACTCAAAATTGGTCGGCTCTTCAGCAGCGTCTACTACGGCTTGGGCGAGATCTTTGGCACCTGCACCACCTTCCGCCCAGTGGCTAGATAGAGCGCAGCGCACACCCATCTCTTTGGCCACATCAAAAATAGCCTGCACTTCGCTGTCGTGGTCTGTGTAAAAGTGGTTGATGCAAATAACAGGGCTAACGCCGTGGCGTAGCATGTTCTGGACCTGCTTCTTCAGATTGGCTGCACCTTCCAGCACATCATCGGGATTCTCTTTGAGCATATCCTCGGGAAGTGGGCGGCCAGGCACGACTTTGTACTTGCCTGTGTGTAGCTTGAGCGCCCGAACGGTAGCCACCACCACCGCAGCATCAGGGCGCAATCCGCTATAACGGCATTTGATATTGAAGAATTTCTCGGCACCGATATCCGCGCCAAAGCCAGCTTCGGTAATCAGATAGTCACCAGCCTTAATGCCAATCTGATCGGCCAAAATTGAGCTGTTGCCATGAGCAATATTGGCAAAGGGACCGGCATGAACCAGGGCGGGTGTGTTTTCCAACGTCTGGAAGAGGTTTGGTTTAATGGCCTCTTTCATCAGAACGGTCATGGCACCGGCACCCTTGAGATCTTCCGCAGTAATGGGTTCTTTCTTGCGGTTGTTGCCAATCACAACGCGCCCAAAGCGTTCTCGCATATCTTTGAGGTCGGTTGTCAGGGCTAGAATCGCCATGACTTCGCTGGCAACCGTAATATCAAAGCCACTCTGGCGCGCTCGACCATCGCTTTTAACACCAAGGCCAGAAATAATGTTGCGCACTTCTCGGTCATTGACATCAATTACTCGTCGCCACGTAATCGAGTAGGGGTCGATATTGAGATCATTGCCTTGGTAGACATGGTTATCGATCATGGCAGCCAGCAGATTGTTGGCCGCGGTCACCGCGTGCAGATCACCAGTCATGTGTAGGTTGAACTGCTCCATGGGCACCACCTGGCTATATCCACCGCCTGCCGCACCTCCTTTTATGCCAAAGGTTGGTCCCTGGGAAGGCTGGCGAATGGCAATAGAAGCAGTCTTGCCGATGTGATGCATACCTTGGCCCAAACCAACGGTGGTGGTCGATTTGCCTTCACCCAACGGCGTTGGCGTCACTGCCGTCACCACCACGTACTTGGCATTGGGACGGCTGCTTAGGCTCTCCAATGCCTCCAACTTCACCTTGGCCATATTATCGCCATAAAATTCAATGTCACTACGAGTCAACCCCATCTTTTCAGCCACAGATTCAATGGGTTGAAGAGTCGCCGCTTGGGCGATTTCAATGTCGCTAGGGACAGATGTTTTTTTGCTCACAGAGAAATTCCTCGGATTGGAAGTTGTATTGGTACCGCTTCTACCCTAATCAAACTTTTTATACGTATTCTTCAGTGCCACCAAAGGATGGTTGGGTGACATCTGAGAGCGGATCAACAGCTCCCGAGCCAACATATCCCGATCCTGCTGATTGTCGGGCAGTTTCATATCCTCAGGCAACCGTAACCAACCATTGATATTGCGATCAAATACGGCAGGCCGATCTTCCTGATAGCCAAGATGAATATCTTCTAGCCAATTCAGATCCTGCCAACCCATAATTTCCATATATTTTGTTAGAAAAGGTGTGATCCGTGAATAATCGGGCAGGAGATTCACATCATAGCGATAGCCAATATGTTGGCCAATCTCCTGCTCACGCTCAGTATCTAGCCCTTCATCAGTAACTAAAAATCCGTTTGAACCATTCGTATTTTCACTCATAATAGCTTCCTTAGGGAAATGATGAAGATGATGCGGATGAAAAGATGAGTACCTATTCGATCTCACTTCACTCATCCCGAGCATTCCCCCATCTTCATCATCTTGTCATCATTCAATTAGCTCCATGGAAATGGACTGTTAGACATGGGATGCAGATCACCCTCTGCATAGCGTGAGTAGCGGAATGGGTGAAGGACAGATGAATGCTCTCCCATCAACGAACTGGCTACCTCTTTGCCTACACCGATCATCTTGAAACCATGATTAGAATCGGCAATTACATAAACGTTGGGCAACATACGATCGAAGACAGGGAAGTTATCTGCTGTAAATGCACCGATGCCGCCGCTAGGGATGTTCTTGTAGTGGAGGTGAGCACCTTCAAAACGCCCCATGCAGTGGGCCAACCCACTGGTCCAATAATCAATAAAGTTTTCGTCTACCACGTAGTAAGGGCTAGCCGTCCCGTAGGGATCAACCTGGGCATCATTGCCCATATCATCAGGTACGGCACCACCTTGAACACCATGCTTATCTTGCTTGAAGTAGATGCCCCACTGGTCTTGGGTGATGACTTCACCCGTCGAATCTGAAATCAATGGTTGGGTTGAATCCACATGCACGACTGACGGTGTATTGCCATCTGCATCCACAAACATCTTAGGATCTACATCAATTTCACCCTCTTGCAGGCGCCAGTAGGTCCACATATCCAAATCTTTGTGGACATTGCCATCATTGTCTTTCACATCAATCTGATTCGGCAAGCCTAGCATAGTCCAGATGCTCTTAATCCAGGGTCCAACGGCAACCACTACTTCGTCGGTTTCGATGGTGCCTTGGTTTGTCTCAACAGCCGTCACTTCGCTGCCCGTACCATTGGACGTGGTAAAGCCAGTCACCTCAACACCTTCATAGATGCGCACACCCTCTGCCTGGGCTTTGCTGGCAAGCCCATACATGGCATCTTTATTGAAGGCAAATCCGCCCTGATGCTCATGAATCACAGCTGCCAAACCTTTGGCTTTCCAATCAGGAAAAAGTGATTTCATATATCGCTCAGTTGCTACTTCACCCCGAATCAACGAGGAGCGATAGCCACTGGCTAGCTGACGTTCATACATGGCTTCTACATCGCCCACCTGAACATCTGCCACAACCCCTAAATAGCCAACATCACTATAGGCAAAGGTCTCTGGGTCAGATTCCCAAACATCCACGCTAACCCGCATCACCTCGCCCATGGCTGGCTGGTAATAAAAATTGCGTACAACGCCGCAGGCAATGCCACTTGCGCCTGCCGCAATCCCCGTCTTGTCAATAATGATAATGTCTTCGCCGCTGCCTCTACCTCGGGCTTTCAGCTCCATTGCCAAATGCCACGCCGTACTCAACCCATGAATACCCGCGCCAATCACAACATAGCGAGATTTTTTTGGTAAATCCATCTTAGCCTCTGTTCAGTGTCCAGTGGGTCAGTATTCGGTAGGTCAGTATTCGGTTTCGCTACCGACAGACTGATTACCAATTTACCGATTACCTCTTCTAATACCGATTCATATCGGGTCGTCCAACCGTGTGCTGTGTCCCAGCCAGCGGCACCATGGCCATAGCTGAGGCCTCTGAAGTCAGTGCTGCTAGATCTTCAGGCTCTAATGAGTGGACGTTGGTTTTGCCACAAGCCCGGGCCATGAGCTGACATTCAATTGCCAGCGTGTGTAAGAAATTATAGACGCGTATGGCTGCTTCATCTGGATTGAGGCGCTTGCGTAGCTCTGGATCTTGGGTTGCTACGCCAACAGGGCAAGCGCCAGTATGGCAGTGGTAACAGTATCCAGCCGGAACACCGATGGTTCCTTCGTAGTCCGCTTCCGGAATGTCTTTGTTACAGTTGAGGGCCATCATGGCCGCAGTGCCGATGGCTACACAGTCTGCACCCAGAGCCAAGGCCTTGGCTACATCGGCACCATTGCGGATTCCACCGGCATAAACTAGCGAAATCTCGCCAGACTTGCCTACATCATCCAGGGCCATGCGGGCCTGACGAATGGCTGCGATGCCAGGTATCCCAGTCTCTTCTGTAGCGATATGAGGACCAGCACCCGTTGAGCCTTCCATCCCATCAATATAGATGCTGTCAGGGCCAGTCTTGGCCGCCATGCGCACATCATCGTAGATGCGTGCCGCACCAAACTTAAGCTGAATCGGAATCTCACCGTTGGTGGCTTCCCGAATTTCGTCGATCTTTAGGGCCAAATCATCAGGTCCCAACCAGTCTGGATGGCGAGCGGGAGAACGCTGATCAATTCCCGCGGGTAAAGAGCGCATCTCTGCTACCTGATCCGTCACCTTTTGCCCCATTAAGTGGCCACCTAGGCCCACCTTACAGCCCTGGCCAATGAAAAATTCGATGCAATCCGCTAATTGGGCATGGTGAGGATTAAAACCATAGCGAGACTGAATCAGCTGATAGAGCCATTTGTCAGAGTAGCGGCGCTCATCAGGAATCATGCCACCTTCACCAGAGCAGGTTGCTGTCCCAGCCATGGTCGCACCACGGGCCAAAGCTACCTTCGCCTCGTAAGAGAGCGCACCAAAGCTCATACCCGTAATGTAAATAGGAATGTCCAGCACCAGCGGATTCTTGGCCTTAGGACCGATAACTGTCTCAGTCAGACACTTTTCTCGGTATCCCTCAATCACAAAACGGGTTAACGTGCCGGGCAGAAAAGTCAGATCATCCCAATTAGGAATGGGCTTGAACATGGCCATTCCACGCATGCGATAACGACCCAATTCGGATTTTATGTGAATGTCGTCAATCACCGTGGGCGTAAAGGTGGCGTTGGTTCCCAAAACGCTTGTATTGCGTTGGTAGGGGCCATGCCCATTCGAGCCATTCACCGCATCTTGAAAATGTTTTGTAGAATACATTTAATAAAGTTCCCTCTATTTGGTCATTGATAGCTGGTACCTGGTAACTAGATGCGTCATCTTGTATGTTAAGGATCGAGAATTTAATAAAACGTAATGGAAGCTCTCTCGGTACTCGAGATGACAGGCCCGAAGTCTCGGACTTTATTTGATCTTGATGCCTTAGGACCTTACGTGATCACTGATCAATGACCGGCAACCAATAATTAGTGACCAACAACTAGCAACCAATAACTATAAAACAATCTTCTTTTCGGTTGGCTCAAGATTGTCGTAATTCCATAGAACCTTACCGGCAACAATCTTTTGAATATTCTCCACACCGTTGGGCGCATCCAGGCTGTACATATTGAGTTTGCGATTTAGCCACGTAATATCTGCATCAGTCAGCTCGGCGGGAACGGCGTCAATCCCCAACGATTTGATGGAGCCACCTACGTAGATGGTGCCGTCATACATAGAATCACCCAGGTTGTCATCTGCATTGCCCAGAATGAGCATTCGACCACGCTGCATCATAAAGCCAGAGAGGCTCCCCGTACGTCCGCCAACAATGATGGTGCCAGCTTTCATGGAGATGCCAGTACGACCACCTACATCTCCTCTACAGACCAGATCCCCGCCACGCAAACCCGCGCCAAAACTAGAGCCAGCATTCTTGTCGATAACAATGGTTCCTGCCATCATATTTTCGCCGCATCCCCAGCCAACACGCCCCTTAATATGAACGTTGGGGCCATCGATTAGACCACAACCAAAGTAACCCAAACTGCCTTCAACTGTTATCTTGAGGCGGTTAAGGATGCCACAGATCATGGAATGCTTGGCACCAGGATTCTTGATGATAATATGACCAATGCCCTCTTTCATCATTGCCCGAATCTGAAGATTGACTGCTGTTTCCGAAATTCCCTCAGCATCAATCACGCCTTCTTTGTCGATATCGACTTCATGGGCGTAGGGATAGAGGAAGCGGTCCTCACTCTCACTTTCTGCTTCGTAAAAGGCAGCGTGGTCTCGCCCAGCCAATGTTTCGGTGTGAACGCCACTCAGCGTCCGTTCTGCTAGCTTTGCCATACAAATACCTCCCCAGCATACGGATCATATGTGTCGATTTCATAGGGGAAGATAGAGCGAATGGCCACCTCTTCCGATGCCATCGCAATAATGTCGTCACTCTCATAGAGAACCATAGGCTTTGCGGCCATGACATCTTTGGCCATGCCTAAACTGTCGGACGTTGCGACGAGATAGGTAAAGACGCCGTCCAGCTCTTCAACCGAATCTTCTAACGCCTCTTCCAACGTAGAACCCTGCTCCATCTTGTAGCCAACATAAACGGCCAATAGCTCGGAATCGCAATTGGAAACAAAGCGTTGCCCCTTGCGTTCCAGATTGCGACGCATGGTCCAGTAGTTGGTCAACTGGCCATTGTGGACAACCGAAATATCCTGAAACGGATAAGCCCAATAGGGATGAGCTGACCGAATATCCACATCCGATTCAGTCGCCATACGAGTATGACCGATGGCATGGGTTCCTTGAAAATCATCTAAATCATACTGATCCGAAACCACATCTGCATCACCTAAATCTTTGATCAGCTCCAACGAGCGACCTAAGGATAAGATCTCTGCCCCTTCTACATCTTCAACATAGTCAGAGAGCTGGCGCAAATCGCCATCAAACTTAAGTTGATAGCGATAGGCATATTCGGTGGCCTCGTCTCGGTTCCCAATTTCAGCCCCAATCAGATTGAGTCGGCGGTCAACTTCAGCCCGTCGCTCCTTGATCTGATCATGAATCTCAAAGCCACTGCTCATATCTTCTTGTTCAGCTACCTTGAAACGCAAAACCAACTCATCTTCTTGGGGCTGGCCATATAAAGCGTAACCGGTAGAGTCCGGTCCGCGGTGCTTCAAAGAACGAAGCATAGCGGTCATCTGATCCCCAATATTAGTGGATTGACCGCGGTGTATAATTCCGGCAATGCCGCACATTGTTGACTCCTTATGTTAAGATTTGCAGCCCCCGATAACTACATTCGGGGGTGACAAGGCTTGCAGGTGAGCGAGTAGCGGTAGAATCTGTCCTTGCCCACTTGCCCACTTGCCCACTTGCCCACTTGCTATGGCAGACAATCCAAATAGGTGTCCAAATCCCACTGGGTAACGGTGGCTAGATAGTTTTCCCACTCATCTCGCTTATAGTGCATAAAGACTCGGTGCATGTCACCAGGAAGAGCCGTCTTGATGGTCTCATCTGCATCTAGCATTTCAATGGCTTCACCTAGAGAGAGAGGGACCTTCTTTACTTCTTTCTTGCCTGCCTCAACCAGGTCATAAACGTTGTCTGCCTCGGGTTCACCGGGGTCGATGTTATCGTTAATGCCATGATCAAAGGCTTTGAGCAAACCAGCGGAAAGGAGGTAAGGGTTTACTGTTGAATCGACTGAACGGAACTCAAATCGGCCGGGGGCAGAGACACGCATACTACAGGTACGATTCTGATATCCCCAGTCGGCAAAGACCGGTGCCCAGAATCCTGTATCCCAGAAGCGCCGGTAAGAATTAACCGTGGCACAGCCCAATGTGGTTAGCGCGGGCAGGTGCTCTAAGACCCCACCAATACAGTTGAGACCCACCGGCCCGGGCTTTGTTTCACCTGCCTGCGGCATAAAAAGATTCTCGCCACCTTTGTCATAACCAAAGTTGGCCTCCATGCCTGGGAGTACGTCATTGCCCAATGGGTTTGTCTTGCTTTCTCCACCCGTCCACAGAGAGAGGTTGAAGTGACAGCCCGAAGCTGAAACGCCCATAAATGGCTTAGACATAAAGCAAGCAATTAGGTTGAATTCACGGGCGACCTGAGCGCAGATCTGGCGATAGGTGGTCAAGCGGTCACAGGTCTTGAGCGTGTCGTCAAACATGAAGTTTAGCTCAAGCTGACCTGGAGCATCTTCGTGATCACCCTGAATCATGTCCAGACCCATCTTGCGTGCGTATTCCATCACCTTCAACGTGACGGGGCGCAGTGACTCAAACTGATCGATGTGGTAGCAGAAGGGCTTGCTAAATCCACCCGCAGGCTGACCATTCTCATCCTTCTTCAGCCACATCATCTCTGGCTCAGTCCCCATGCGCAGCTGCATCCCATGATCGGATTGAAACTGCTCGTGGATGCGGCGCAGGTTACCGCGACAGTCTGAAGTCAGGTAGCCACCTGGATCCTCTGGCTCTTCACGGTTGCGGAAACAGGTACAAAAGACCCGCGCAATTTGTGGTTCCCACGGAAGTTGCACAAAGGTCTCTGGATCGGGAATACCCACCAATTCTGCCGATTCTGGTCCATAGCCGATATACTCACCTCGGCGGTCTACGAAGAGATTTGCCGTTGCCCCATAAACCAACTGGAAGCCCTTTTCGGCTATGGATTCCCAATGGTCAGCCGGAACGCCTTTGCCCACAACACGTCCGGTGACTGAAATAAACTGGTAATATATGTAGGTAATCCCTAGTTCATCAATTTTGCTCCGAACTTGTTTGACAAGCTCATCACGTCCATCAGCGTTGACATATCGTTCCAGATCAGTCATAGGACCTCCTCTATGGATATTGGGTTATGAATTTTAGAAAAGATTTTAGGGACGGAAAATTAACTTGCGCAATAGTATAAAAATCATGCAAAGCCGCTGCGCGGAGGTCAGCGTAAGAGAACGCCTTCTCCATATTGCCGTCTGCCGATTATGTACTCCAACGTTAATCTAGGTTGGAGCAAATCTTATGTAGATTCCCTATAGCCCTTTTCATGATCCGAAAAAGGGAGAGAGAGTGGTTAGTGAGTCAACTACCGCCCTGCGGTCGATTCAGGACTAGGCTGTGGCTAATAAGGTGAGTGAATGATAATAGATAGGTTAAACTCAATAGCGTAAAAGCCACATATGGCCGCTCAGTTAACACGCCCCACGCAGATTTAGCACCGTGCAGGTCCAACCCAGCGCGGACTTAACCCTATCTAAAGTTGTATCGAAACTATGTGTGAACCGAAAAACTTAGGTGTTTTGGAGGAATACTTACACTCTATCATGCCTTTGGCACTTTGTCAAACAAACAATCGCATTTGTGCCAAAAAATGGCTGATATGGTATGTTTACCAATAATTTCTTGGTGTTACGCCAGAAAGCCCAAGATTAGGTAGATTCCGTTCCCAATTCATGGAAGTGAAATGCAATGCTTGATAAGACTGACAGGCAAATCGTCCAACTGCTGCAAGACGATTCTAACCTCTCTAATGCAGCCCTTTCCGAAAAACTGGGTTTGAAGGCGTCAACGGTCTATGAACGAGTCAAAAAATTAGAGAAAAGAAGGGTGATTACTGGATACATTGCCCTAGTGGATCCAGAGGCTATGGGCAAACCGATTTTAGCCTTTGTGCGCTTGGTGATTGGCTCCACGACCGATTTCACAAAAGTCAAAGAGGATATTGCGGAGGTCTGTTCAGCTGAACCAGATGTACTTGAATGCCACGCGCTGGCTGGGGAAGATGATTATCTGCTCAAAGTGCGAGCGGCCACGACCAAGGACCTAGAGGCACTCATTGCTCGCATCCGCTCCAATACGAATGTTTTGAATACTGTGACAACGATTGTTTTATCGTCATTTAAGGAGACACAGAAGTTAATGCCTGTAACAGGTTTGGACTTGACCAAATAATGTAGCTACTGTTCTCGGCATATTGCCGAAGACCAACTATACTGCGGTCGTTTTCAAACGGAGATTGAGTATAACTGTGTAAGTTATTTCTGCCCAGGTTTACTAGCGAAGCTGCGCCTCAAACCGACGAGTAGTATCCAGCAAGTCGGCAAGTTTGCAAGTAATACATGATGTTTTCGGCAGCTAAAAACTTGACTCGTTTGTTAAGATTTCCCTATATGAAGATACCTAGATCAATGCCCCCATATATATCGGTCCAGAAATGGATTGCTAAATTTCCTCTGCGGGTCAAACTCGTCAACTAATGCTCGAAAATCAGCCAGCCGTTCATACTGATCCTGAATCCATTGTGGTGACATGGTGAATAGTTTGCCCCAATGCGGACGGGCTGCAAAGGGCATGAGCATCTCCTCTAAGATCGGCAAAAACTCAGAAACCTCTGCCCATCGATTGTACCAGGAAAAGTGAAACCCAATACAGTCCTGCTGATAGGCCATACTCAACCAAAGTTGATCCGCAGCAATACTACGCACTTCGGACGTCTTAAAAAACGGAGCCATCCGCTCGTTCAAGCGCTCGATGGCGAGTATCGCTTCCACTGCATGTTTGCGAGAGACAAAGTATTCTGTTTGAAGCTCATCTCCACCTGTCATAGAACTGCTAATATGGTAGTGGGGCAGTCGATCATACCAGGGGCCAGGAACACCCAGCTGCTTGGTACAGGGGGCTGAAGGCAGTTCGTCTAATGGATGAAACTCCCTATCCGCTAGCTTGGCACCAAACAAGGTCGGCTGGATGGGCAGCGGTTTGCCCCCATCTACAACCTGCTTAACCCAGACTTGGTTGATGACCTTGTCTCGCCAAGGGCCGAAGAGACTGACGCTATAACCACTAGCCATGATTTCGTCAAAGTGCGCCTCTACATCGGCCAAGGGCAACCAGCGATAGACCTGCTGCTGCATGGCGTAAGCTGGCACCAACTCCAAGGTAACCTGGGTGACCACACCCAGACTCCCCAACGCGACAACCATGCCATTAAAGCGCTCCGCGTCCTTCTCTCGCGAAAGCCGGACCAACTCACCATCCGCCTTGACCATTTCCAAAGCCGAAACATGAGTAGCCAAACTCCCATTGCCATCACCAGAGCCATGGGTGCCGCTCATGCAGGCCCCAATGACCGTAATGTGGGGCAAGGATGCCATGTTGCGCAGCGCGTACCCTTCCTGATGCAGCATCGGTGCTAGATCCATATAAGTCATACTGGCCGGGACAGTTGCCGTGTGCTTCTCCCTATCAATAGTAACCCCCAGATCCATCTGATGTAGTGAGATTTGGGTGCCAGTGGTATCGGCGATCGTGTTAAAGCAGTGAGTCGCTCCAAGGACTTTTGCCTTGGTGGACCGTTGGACTATCTCTTGTAACTGTTCAACGGTTTTGGGTACGTGACAGTTGCTAGCCCGAAATTGGATGTTTGTGGCCCAGTTTTGCTGGATGGGAGAATGGTTTGCTTGGGTCATTTGAGCGATGCCTTTGTTGTGCTAAACTGCGATCCCGCCCTACAAGGACGGGCTACAATTGCCAAACCTATCTGCGTGTTGATTTGTGCCTTCGCGCGCTGGGGAGGCGATGTTATTTGCGTTTTCGGGTAGAATTGAATATAAAATTATGCCTTCGCCATCTCCTGGGAAAGCGCCTCAATCACACCCTCATGGAACGGCCCTGCGCTCACAACAACGCCCCGATTATCGTTCATCTTATAATCAGAGACAAAATCCAGTGGTTTGCCATGCATATCGGTGACTCGGCCACCAGCTTCTTCTACTACCAGGCTCCCAGCCGCATGATCCCAGATCTTTTCCGCGTAGTTGGGGTATTTGGGAGAAGGTAAGCGCAAGTAGAGGGCTGCGTCCCCCCGAGCAACGGCTCCATACTTGGCTTGGCTATCCATGCGCAGTGACGGCTGTGTGATACCCGCGGCGCGGGCGATAGCCTCTTGCAATTCGTGATTGCCGTGACCTGATTCAACACTTTCAACAAAGCGTAGGCCAGACGTGTCGCCAGCGCCCGGTGACGTGGCCGCCACATGAATGGGCGAGAATGTGTTGCCAGCCAACGATGCCATCTCGGCCCGTTGACCTCGCACGGCCACAAAGAGTGAGCCAACTGGACTGTGGGGATCATCCAGGTTTGCGGGCAAGGCTGGGCAAGCCAGCGCGGCTACCTGCACTTGGCCCTCTTCTATCAAGGCTAAGGCAATAGCATATTGATCATTGCGCAGAAACCCTTTGGTTCCGTCGATGGGATCCAGTGTCCAGAAGCGATTGGCCACGGAGGCATTGCCAGCATCGATCCACCCGCAGACATCCTCATCCGTAGCGTTGGGATGCACCTGCTGAACGTACTGTTTAACCCGGGCCAACTGTTCCGCATTGCCTGGCTCTTGCAAATCACCAGAATCTTCCTCCCCCACAATAGGATCATTGGGGAAGATCGCTTTGATATGTTGACAGACCAAAGCCTGAGCACCAAAGTCAGCAACAGTTACCGGACTTTTGTCCCCCTTTTCAATGGCATCCAAATTGACCATGTCGGCACGAACCTGGGTACAGAGGGTTGCAGCTTGGATAACAGCTTCAATGGCCGCTTCTTTTTCTTGTTGATAATTCATCAATAAGTTCCTTACAAGTTTATATTCACACTGGCCCCATTCATCGTTTCGCCTGTGACTGTCACTTAACGCTCATGCGAGCCGCAATTCTCTGGCTCCCGACCAGCTACATTCGTGAGTGACTGTCACATGTGGACGAATCCATGACCATGGCCATATTCACACTCATCTCTGTTTGAAAACTAGAGTTTGGTTTCTCTAGGCCGCTATGGAAAACTCCGATTCTCAAAACGACCGCGGTATGGTTATTAATTGTACATGATAATTGTCATAATATCAGATGTAGACGAAATACAATAGAACACAGAGATTACAATTTCATTTTGAAATCACTCCCATTATCACTTCGGTTTGGTCGGCCAAGTGCTATTCAAGTAGAATGAATATATCAATCTCAACCAAACCTTTCCCAAAAATATCACGCATACAAGATCAATCATCCCAAACGAGCCATGACTCAATCCAGCCGCAGCCAAACCTTTTTCAACGAACCCCATGTTTCGGGCTTCACCCATCGGGCCTTTACCAAAGCGATGGGCTTTGACGATGTCGATATGGCCAAACCGGTCGTCGGTATCTGCAACACCTATAGCGAGATCAACAACTGCAACAGCCATCTGCGCGAGGTGGCCGAGGCCGTTAAACGGGGCGTCTGGCAGGCGGGCGGTTTTCCCCTTGAGTTCCCAACAATCTCACTGGGTGAAGTCTACCTGAATCCTACCTCCATGCTCTACCGCAATTTGGCCGCCATGGATACGGAGGAGATGATTCGAGGCAACCCCATTGATGCAGTGGTCCTGCTGGTCAACTGTGATAAGACGGTGCCGGCCGCGCTGATGGGGGCCTGCAGTGCCGATCTGCCCTCCATCATGCTTTCGGGAGGACCAGCCATGAGCGGCTCGTATCGGGGGGAGATGTTGGGCGCTTGCACCGACTGTCGCCGGATGACGGCAGAGTATACGGCGGGGACGATTTCATTGGAGACCTATAAAGAGATTGAGGATCGGGTCTTTGCCAGCCACGGTCACTGCATGGTCATGGGGACGGCGTCGACCATGAACTCGATGATGGAGGCGTTGGGGGTTGCGCTGCCAGGCAATGGCGCGACCCTGGCCACCTCCTCTCGGCGCTTGCGGCTGGCTGAACATGCCGGTCGCCGTGCCGTGGAGATGGCCGCGGAAGATTTACGCCCTTCTCAGATCATCACCCGTGAAGCCATCGAGAACGCCATTGCCCTGGTCTGTGCAGTGGGAGGCAGCACCAACGCAGTGGTTCACCTACCAGCCATTGCCGGGCGGTTGGGGATTGACCTGCCCCTCTCTCTCTGGGATGAGATTGCCCAGCGCACCCCACTGATTGCCAATATGCGACCCAGTGGTGCCTATCAGATGGCTGATTTAGATGATGCCGGTGGGATTCCGGCCATCCTCAAAGAGTTACTGCCCTACCTCCACGGTGATGCCATGACCATCACGGGCAAGACGCTGGCCGAGAATGTGGCTTCTGCCGAGATTCATAATCCTGACGTCATTCGTACGGCAGATGATCCACTTAAGCCGACAGGGGGCCTCTCCATTCTGACGGGGAACCTCGCTCCTGATGGGGCCGTCATTAAGCACTCGGCAGCCACGCCAGACCTTCTGCAACATCGCGGTCGAGCCATCGTCTTTCAGGATGTGGACGATGTCCGCGCTCGCATCAACGATCCAGAGCTAGATGTAACAGCTGATGATATTTTGGTGCTGCAAAACTCGGGACCTAAAGGCGGTCCAGGCATGCCAGAGGTTGGGATCATCCCCATCCCCAAAAAACTGCTAGAAGCGGGCGTGCGCGACATGGTGCGCATCTCGGACGCGCGCATGAGCGGCACGGCCTACGGAACCATCGTCTTGCATGTGGCACCAGAGAGCGCCATTGGTGGTCCTCTGGCCCTGGTTCAGGATGGGGACGAGATCGAGCTGGATTGGGCCAATCGCTGCCTGACGCTCCACGTCGACGACGCCGAACTAGCCCAGCGACGGCAGCAATGGCAACCCCGTTCTCCGGCGTTTCAGCGTGGTTATGGTCAGATTTATGTGGAGCATGTCAATCAGGCTCCTGACGGTGTTGATTTTGATTTTCTGCGCGGCAGTGATCCGGTCTATGCGACGACGCAGCCGAAATTTTAAGAACGGGAATGAAATACCTTGGCCATTTGACAGGGTCACACCCGAATGAAACGCGCAGGTTATTTACGGTTCACCTCTTGAGATTTTATTGCAGAAACTGGAGGAAGCATGCAATATAAATCGCCATAACTCTGTGCTGTAATAACCCTCAGTCGTCCTCATTGTTGTAGATACCCCTTTCGTACTTTATACGATTTTCAGCAGTTCTAAACATTCCTCATCAAACAAATTGGATAGATTTAGGATAGATATTGGATAAAAGGGGCACCCCTTTTTCCAGTATACTGAATTTTGCTTGCTGTCATGGGCAGCGATCTGTTGTGCTTGTTGTAAAAATCGAATAGTAACTACTCAACCTTTAATCATCAGTTCAGGAGTTTGTATGTGTAATTCTGTTTTGTTTTCAGTAATTCCCCGTTCCAGTAGTGTTCCCAGACCTCGTATTTGGCAAATTCTTTCTCTTATCGCCGTTCTTCCACTACTGTTTGCCAGCCTACCCCAATCGGCTGAGGCCAACCCATCTAACAGCGTTTCAACCTTCACGCTGGAATCGATGAGCAGCGAAGTTATCGCGCAAAGCGATGGGGAAGAGCATACCCTCTCCAGCCCGCGCGGGATGGCGCTTGATCAATCAGGGAATCTCTATATTGCAGACAGTGAGAATCATCGCGTCTATATGGTTCCAAAAAATGGCGGTCAATTAACTGTCTTTGCTGGCACAGGCGAAGCTGGTTACGATGGTGATGGTGGCCCTCCGACACAAGCCCAGTTGAACTCACCCACGGATGTTTCAGTTGACTACGATGGTGCAGTTTATATCGCGGACACAAAGAACAACGTTATCCGCAAGGTGAGCGGTGACGAGATTTCCACGGTGGCGGGGACTGGTAGTGCTGGATATAACGGAGACGAAGGTTCTGCGACTTCGATTCAGCTTAGACGCCCTTATGGCGTCGCTGCACATAACGGTGATACATTCATTGCTGACACCTTCAACCATTGTGTGCGAAGGGTTGATCTGAATGGTGATATTTCGACATTTGCTGGTCAGTGTGGTGAAAACGGTTTCAGTGGCGATGGGAGTAGCGCTGCGTCTGCTAGGCTCTCCTACCCTATGGACATTGCAGTAAATGCACCAGCTACAATTTCTGAAAATAGTTTGATCTATGGTCCGTATGAACACATTTTCATTGCCGACTATGGGAACAACCGCGTCCGGCGAGTAGGCCATGATTATAACAATACCATTGGCACATTTGCGGGAAACGGTGAAAGTGGGTTCGGGGATGATGGTGGTTCTGCGCTGGATATACCATTAAATAATCCAATTGGTATTGCGTACTCTGGTACGAACAATCTCTATATTGCCGAACAGGGAAACCACCGGATTCGCAAAGTGGCGAATAATAGCAGCCGAATCATTAGCACTATAGCTGGGACCGGTGAAGCTGGCTATGATGGCGATGACGAAGCCGCTGTAGACGCGCTACTCAATGGACCAAACGGTGTTGTAGTTGATGTATCGGGCAATGTCTTTATTGCAGATACATACAATGATGCGATTCGAATGGTTGGTCACGCAGATGGGCTGATAGTTACAGTAGTTGGTAATAGTCCCCCTGTTAACCCGACTGAACCAAGCGGTATTATTACAACCGTGGCAGGGAATGGTGTCGCTGGCTATAGTGGAGATGATGGACCAGCCATCGCAGCAAACTTGTGGAGACCCATAGGGGTGATGGTCGATGACCAAGGCAATTTTTACATTGCTGATGACGGCAATCGAATTCGAAAAGTGAATAGCAGTGGCATTATCACTACAGTAGCCGGGAATGGCAGCGGTGGAGATAATTCGCCCGCCGAGAATGCATATGTCAATCGCCCTTCAGGTGTAACAAAAGACATCTTTGGCAATATTTATATTGCTGAACCATACAGCCATCGTATTCGTAAGATTGCACCTAATGGCATCATCACTACTGTCGTGGGTACGGGTACCGCAGGGCATAGTGGCGATGGAGGACTAGCGATAGAAGCCCAACTAAATCACCCGACGCGTTTATACGTGCATAGCGATGGTGGTGATTTGCTTGGGGATTCCCCTCACATTGAACTTTACATTGCTGATTCCTTGAACCACCGGATTCGCAAAGTTGGTAGTAACGGTATTATTACAACCGTGGCAGGTAATGGGGTTGCTGGCAGTGGTGGCGATGGTGGTTTAGCAATAAATGCTAGCATCAATCGCCCTTATGGAATGACAGTTGATAGGGCAGGAAATATTTATATTGCTGAAGCTGATGGCCATCGGGTGCGTAAAGTCACTATTGATGGAATCATTTCAACAATCGTAGGAACAGGAATAAGTGGCTATAGTGGGGATGGTGGCTCAGCTATCGCTGCGACACTGAGCACGCCTGCTGGTGTCTCTATCGATGGAGCGGGCAATGTCTATATCGCCGACCAAAATAATCACCGCATCCGTAAAGTTAGCACTGATGGTATTATTGCCACCGCAGCAGGGACAGGCACAGGTGGCTTTACTGGCGACGGAGGTCCAGCAACAAATGCTAGGATCTACTATCCTCAAGGTCTTTCTGTGGACTTTGAAGGGAATATTTATGTTGCGGACAAGTTAAACTATCGTATTCGTAAAGTGACACCAGTTAATGGCAATGCCGCAACACCCACACCTAACCCAATCCTCTCCCCTGCAGCCAACAACAATGGCTGGAACAACACCGACGTAAACGTGACTTGGAATTGGTCTGATGAGAATGATGATATTGATCCAAATAGCTGTTCCCCTACCTCCGTATCTGCCGGAGAGGGGCTCATCGAGTTAAGTGCTACCTGTACGGATCTGGCTGGGAATGTGGGTGTGGCTAATCAAATCATCCGCGTCGATAAAAGTGAGCCAGATACAACCATCTTGATTCACCCATCGGATGTGAGTCGATCAAACTATGCGCTCTTTGAATTTGAGGGCATCGACACCATTTCTGGTATTGAGGGCTTTGAATGCCAGCTTGATGGTGGTAGCTTTGTTCCCTGCAACAATTCTCACAGCTACACGAATTTGACCGAGGGTGAACATACCATTAGTGTACGAGCCAAGGATGTCGCAGGGAATCTGGATTCAACATCTGCCAGCTATACTTGGATTGTCAATACAACCGACAGTAGCCTAATTATTACCGTGGCTGGTGATGGCTCGGCAGAATTTGATGGTGATGGCGGACCAGCTACCAGCGCCAGCTTATCCAACCCCACAGATACAGCAGTGGATGGAAATGGGAATTTCTACATCGCTGACGCTGATAATCATCGTATCCGTATGGTGGATTCAATCGGTAATATATCGACCGTAGCAGGCAACGGCTCTTCTAGCTTCAGCGGTGATGGTGGGGCAGCGACCAACGCCAGCTTACGTTCGCCCTATGATGTGGCAGTAGATGGGGCGGGCAACCTCTACATCGCAGATCGCTCCAATCATCGAATCCGTAAAATAAACACCAGCGATACTATCTTAACCTTGGCGGGGAATGGCTTGCAAGCCTTCGATGGCGATGGTGGGGTAGCCATTAATGCTAGCTTGTTCAATCCCAATCGTGTGGCGCTAGATGACGTGGGCAACCTTTACATCGCAGATACCTACAACCATCGCATTCGGAAGATAGATACCAGTGGCAACATCTCCACAGTGGCGGGCAATGGCACGGCGAGTTACAGCGGTGATGGAGGTCTGGCAACCACCGCTAGCTTATACTATCCTCAAGGCATTGCCGTGGATCGTGCTGGCAACCTCTACATTGGCGACACCTGGAACCACCGCATCCGTAAGGTAGACAGCAGTGGCATTATCTCCACTATCGCTGGCGACGGTACTGCAGGCTATGGTGGTGATGATGGTCCTGCGACCAGTGCCAGTTTACACCGCCCCTATGGTGTAGCGGTGGATCGAGCGGGCAGCCTTTACATTGCCGACCGACGCAATCACCGTATCCGCAAGGTGGAAACCGGTGGTATCATCATCACCGTGGCGGGCAACGGTACTGCGGGTTTCAGCGGCGATGGCGGTCAGGCAACCGGCGCTAGCCTGACGAATCCCACTGGTGTGGTAGTGGATGAGGAGGGGAACCTCTACATTGCCGATAGTGGCAACCATCGCATCCGCAAAGTCATTTCGGGTCAAGCAAATGTCGGAGAACCACCTACCCCAACCGCAGTAATCGATGGCGAGAAACATTCATATCCTGCCAGCACCATTCGCGTCACGTCCCAGTTGATCAATAGTGGGGATGATAACTTAAGTGACAGCAAACTGACCTACTGGATTTCTTCTTCGGCCAAAGGAGAGCCGCTCGATCCGAATTTGACAATGACTCGAGCTGTCGGAACTGTACAAGCAGGTATGACTAGTGATTCCCGGCTAGCCGATATCCAAATCCCACGCGGCATCGCTCCTGGTAACTATCATGCGGTTGTTGAAGCTTCGGGATACAACAGCGACAATCTGCTCTTAACCACTGCGCCTGTGGATCGCGTATCGGTATCGTTTGATGTTCTGCCCTGTTCTGGTCAGCACTTCTGTGACGTGCCGGAATTGTCCCCGTTTACGGCTGTTCCCTACACCTTCTATCCTGAAATCAATGCCATCCACCAAGCGGGATACATGGATGATTGCGGTATGGGTGGTGCAGAAGGAGCCGATCTCACCTTTTGCCCAAAGGCTTACCTGGAACGGGCTGATATTGGCATCATCCTCCTGCGCCGCCACCACAACAATGTGAACTATACGCCGGATCCGACTCGAGAATATCAAGGCTATTTTATCGACGTGCCGGAGAGCCATCCGCGGTGGCGGATCATCGAAGAACTATGGGAGTTGGGCATTACCGTTGGCTGCGAGGGCAGTAATCCAGGCCAAGATCTCAAGTTCTGCCCAGACTATGATACGTCCGGCGTAGACGGCTTTGTCAACCGTAACACCATGGCGCGCTTTATCGCCCGCACCGAAGGTTGGGATCTCTCATTCCCAGCGGACGAAGATATCTTTAAGATGGATGTCAAGGGTGACGGTGATTGGCAGCGGGCGGTAACCTACATGTGGTACTGGGGTATCACCAACGGAAGCCCAACCTGCCAAAATAGCCCTTCATCGAATAACCCCAAGATCCTTACTTACTGTCCTGATGATTATGTCTTCCGAGGCATGGCGGCTGGCTTCCTGGCCCGCGCCTTTGGGCTGGTCGATGATCTGATCCAACGCCGCTGCGGTACGCTCAATGTTTCAATTGACCCAGCAGACATCGGCACCGTTGTGCCAAATATTGCTCCCAATTGTCCTTGTATTGATGACCAGTACAAGCACGACAGGGAGATCGTGTTGACCGCAACGCCTAATGGACCATACGTTGAATTTGTGGAATGGGTTGGTGACGTAGCCGGGGTGGAGCCTTCCATATCAATTACACTTACAAAAGCTGAGACGAATATTACGGCTAATTTTCTAGACAATCCACCTGTTAACACGCCACCAACAGTCGACGCGGGGCCAGATCAAACCATCACGCTCCCCGATGAGGTCCAACTTTCCGGCTCTGTTGACGATGATGAGCTACCTGGGGGACAGCCAACTGCAAGGTGGACACATATTGAAGGCGAAGGTACAGTTACGTTTGCTGACGAGAATTCAGCAGTGACGACAGCAACATTCTCTCAGCCTGGCGTCTATGTGCTACGCCTTACCGCTGATGATGGTGAGTTGACTGCTTCAAGTGACATCACGATTACCGTATCTGATTCGGAAACGGGGACATCGCCAATCATCACTACCCTGGCTGGCAATGGTTTCGCCGACTACAGTGGAGACGGAGGGCCTGCAACCAATGCCGGTTTACAACCATTTAGCGTGGCGGTAGACTCAAATGGGAACGTCTATTTTGCGGACAAGTTGAATCATCGGGTTCGGAAGATAGACACAAATGGAATTGTCACAACCATCGCGGGAACTGGCGTTGCTGGCTACTCGGGCGATGGCGGGAATGCCATTACCGCACAACTGCAACATCCCTATGATCTAGCATTAGACACATCAGGTAACCTTTATATTGCCGATCAATTTAATCACCGTATTCGCATGATAAATACAGCGGGGATAATCAATACCGTGGTTGGAAATGGCAGTGGCGGATTTAGTGGTGATAATGGCCCTGCGACTTCGGCTATGTTGTTATATCCAAGCGGAATAACCGTTGATCATATCGGGAATCTGTATGTTACAGACAAGAATAATTATCGTATTCGCAAGGTGGATTTGAATGGCATCATTACCACAGTGGCAGGGAATGGTAGCAGTGGCTATAGCGGAGACGGAGGTTTAGCCATCAATGCGCAACTCCAGCGTCCCTTCCGCGTTGCCGTTGACTGCAATAGCACTATTTTCATCTCTGATAAAAATAATTATCGTATCCGCAAGGTTGATTCGGACGGCATTATCACGACCATAACACCGTCACAGCGCCCGCTTAGTGTGGTATTAGATATACAAGGCAATCTCTACGTTGCGGAATACGAAGGTCATATCATCAGTAAGATCGACATGGATGCAAATGTCACCCGATTTGCAGGCAATGGCACCGCAGGATATAGCGGTGATGGCGGACCGGCAGTTGATGCTCAATTACGTAATCCTTATGGTGTGGCTATAGACAAATATGGAGCGTTCTATATCGCGGACACAGGAAATAATCGCATC
Source organism: Chloroflexota bacterium (assembly GCA_039028975.1). GTDB lineage: Bacteria > Chloroflexota > Anaerolineae > Caldilineales > Caldilineaceae > JAHBNG01. Next base: position 110,989 of record JBCCHB010000004.1, on the reverse strand, counting down.
CGCAAAATCGCCCCCTTTGTTGCAAGCATGACTCCGCCTATTGCTTGTCCAACCCAATCTCCCTTACCCAACAACAACGGCTGGAACAACACCGACGTAACTGTTACCTGGAACTGGGCCGACGCCAACAATGACATTGATAGCAACAACTGCGAGCTTTCAACGGTTTCTATCGGCGAAGGATCTATCAACCTTACTGCGGCTTGCAATGATTTAGCGGGCAATCAGGGTACGGCCAACTACTCAGTCCAAATCGACAAAACCGAACCGGAGACCCAAATCGACGCCAGCCCACCCATCAGCTCAACCACCCCGACTGCAACCTTCGAATTCAGCGGCAGCGATGCCCTATCTGGTATTACGAAGTACGAATGCCAGCTTGACGGTGGTGGCTTTACTGACTGCACCAGTCCCGCAGAGTATACCGATCTTGCCGCGGGTGACCATACGTTTGAGGTGCGCGCCGTTGACCTGGCCGCAAATGCTGATTCGACCCCCGCCACCTACACCTGGACCGTACGTGAAAGTAGAAGCTCTGACATGGATGAATCGCTCGACAGGTTTACCTACGATGCGGATGATACCAGCCATGGAGCCACCTTTGGTACACTATCCATTTACTTCAACTTTGTCTATAACAACGAAAGTGGTGCTCCGCTGGAAAACGTCTTTTTTGAAGTGACGACGGCGACCAACTCCTTTTTACGCAACCCGGATGATGGCACACCAGGCTTTGTCGGTTTTAGGCTTCCCATTCCTAACGCAGATCTACCTGGTGATAATTTTCTCTTTGAAGATGGCGAAATCCTGACTGTACCATTTGTTGTCGGCATCAGCGGTGTGCCCTGGACCTTACATTTCGATATGTTTGCAGATGATGCAAGCGGCGTTCAGGCAGCGAGTCGGGTTCCAGTAGCAACCTTCACAATTGATTCGTCCATGATTGATTTGAGCAATACCCTACAGTTGGAACCCATGCTTTTCTTACCATTTTTCAGCCGGTAGACAAGATCGATAGATGTTTAAGAAAACGATTTTCCAGAAAATAGGAGTTTGCAGGGGCAATACTACCTTGTCCCTACGAATCGTTTCAGAAGTGAGGTACTCCCTGTTACTCTAGACAGGTTGTTCTGGGTAACAGGTCCATGATATAATCAAGGAATAATATTGTATACAACTATAGGTGCATCAGAAAAGAGTGAACTCCTATGCAAGCATTAGTACTTTCACCCGAATTGACTCAGATGTTGACGGTTGAGGCACAGCGAGTTGGCAAGACAATTTCGGTGCTTGCTGAAGAATGGTTGCGTCAACAGTATCAAGCCCTACGTCGTGAACAACTAGCAGCACAAACTGAGAAGTTCTGGGCCAACTATCGCGACATTTACGCACAATATCCCAACGAATTTGTTGCTTTCTATGATGATCAAATACTCGATCACGATACGGACATCACACCATTGGCCGTGAGAATTCGGGAAAAGTATGATGATTTACCAATTGTAATTACTCAGGCTGTACGTGAGCCTATAAAAGAGTATAAAGTAGGCTCACCACGACTTCAGCCTCAAATCTCATGATACCCTTTACCAGTCAAGCGGCTACGCATTGCCAATACCGGTTCTCCCTATTCGCTTCCGTCGACTTGCTAGGCCTGAAACAACCCAAATATTCAATGCAGTTGTAGATACTGGTGCGGATATGACAATTGCTCCGATATCCACACTCATCAACTTGCAGGCACAAGATATCTTGGAGACAAGTCTGGTTAGTCAGTGGGGTGAGGCACATAAGGTTGTGCTCTACTTGGTCGATATTGAGGTTAATCATCAGATATTTCCTGGCATTCAAGTTGCGGGTGATGAGCTTACTGATGAAGTAATCCTTGGACGTAATTTTCTCAACATGTTACCGCTCTTTCTGGACGGTCCTCATCAGCAGGCGCATTTTGTCGAGAACGCCACCAACATACGACGCGTGCTCCAATAGAAATCAACCCATCATCAAGGAAAATAGCATGTACAAACTAGTTGCCGTCGATCTCGATGATACGCTGATTCGGAATGATTGGAAGGTATCGGACCGGACTGTGGAAACCCTCTTTCGCTGGCGAGCAGAGCGTGGCCCAGTCGTGATTGCGACGGGACGGCCCCCGCGCATGACGCGCAAGATTCGAGAGGAACTACATGGCTTGCCCTGGATCTGCTACAACGGGGCCATTGCACTGGAAGAGGGGCAGGCCATCTATCGCAACGAAATTCAACCAGACGTGCTGCGGCCTATCGTTTCCCTTCTTCTTGAGGAAGCACCTGACGATTGGATCGGTCTAGAGATTGACGACATTCTTTACATGAGCCAACCCCTGGAAAATAAGAGTGATGCTCTCCACGTGGATGAACTGTTGGCCTATGCCGATCAGCCATCAGCCAAAATTTTACTCTCCCGGGAGACCTTCCACACTTTTCATGAGCGCCACCCTGACCTCTTTGCCCAAACCCAACCCCTGGTCTCGGATCGGGTAAGCATGGTACAGATTCAGGCCCAAAATGCCAGCAAAGGGACGGCCTTAGCGACGTTGGTCCCTGGCTGGGGATATACCATGCAAAACGTGGTGGCCTTTGGCGACGATGTCAATGATGTCGAGATGATTCGGGATAGTGGAATGGGCGTTGCCGTTGAGAATGCTGTGGATGAGGTGAAGGCCGTGGCAAACCGGATTACTGCTTCTAACCATGATGAGGGAGTGGCGCTGGTGCTGGAAGAATTGCTGAATAAAGTATAATGTTGATTCGCCTTCCCGCTCAAAGCATGATACCCTTTATTTGGTATGCCTACTTCTACACCTAGCCCCACTCGGCCCATCAGCTACATTGCGCTAATCCGTGGGAACTCAAATTTCCGTTATTTGTGGTTTGGCCAAATTGTCAGTCTATTGGGTGACTGGTTTAATCTGATTGCTTCTGCCGCCCTTATTAGTACGTTGACTGGCTCTGGGCTTGCCGTTGGCGCCCTTTTTGTCATTCGCTCCCTTGCACCGTTTTTGGTCTCCCCTTTTGCTGGCGTTGCCGCCGACCGACTTGATCGGAAGTGGATCCTCATTGCCACTGATATTCTGCGCGGGCTCCTTATGCTCGGCTTCCTCTTTGTAAGAGACGCAGATGATGTATGGATTTTGTATACGCTAACTGCCCTACAATTTGCCGTTAGTGGCTTCTTTTTCCCCACCCGAAATGCTATATTGCCAGATCTTGTTGACCAGGACTCCATTGGTACAGCCAATGCCCTCTCTTCGGCAACTTGGTCCATTATGCTCTCGTTGGGGACGGCAATCGGTGGTTTGGTGGCGGGGTGGTTAGGTGTCTACACTGCCTTTGTCCTGGATGCCTTTACTTTTTTGATTTCGGCGATTCTGCTTCTTCAGATTCGCTATCAACGGCACGCGCGGGAAGAGGATTCAAAGAGCATGGGTGATGTCCTGAATACCTATGTAGAGGGGTTGCGCTTTTTGGTTGAGCATCGACCTATTTTATTCATCGCCATCCAGAAAGCGTTTATTGCTTTGTTGATGTTTAATCCCGGCCAGGTAATCAGCGTCGCCTTAGCCGAACAGACTTTTGTCTATGGCAAAGATGGTAGCCTTGGATTGGGGTTGATGTTTACCGTTGTGGGGATTGGCACCGGGCTAGGCCCTATCTTGATTCGGCGCTTTACTGGTGATCAAGACTTTCCACTACGCCGTGCCATCTCAATCACTTATCTGATAGCCATCGTGGGGTTAATCATTACGGCTCCACTCTTCAATTTTGGTAGCTATCTCTTGGGAAACTTTATTCGCGGTATAGGGAGCGGTACGATTTGGGTCTTTACGACTCAGCTCTTAATGCAAAATGTTCCGAGCCACATGCGGGGCCGAATTTTTGCCACAGAGTTTGCCCTATTTACCTTGACGAGTGCCATCGGTGCTGGATTGGCAGGTTTGGCAATTGATTGGACTGATTCTTTCTCGTGGATTCTTTGGGGAATTGTCTTTCTTGCTATGATCCCAGCGCTTTTATGGATAGTGAATACACGCCGTCTGAAATTAGCCATATCGTAATAAATGTCGTACTCTTTTGAATCATATCAGAGCCGATATTTTCTTCGCTTGAAAAGTCTTGCCCTGACTCGTGACCGGACCCTTCTGGGAACTTCCCCGATGGGAGGACAGAACTTTCTGGCTATCTATAATAGCGTTTTGCTCTGTTCAATTTGAATGACGTCTTTTCAAGGCGTGCCAATATCAACAGACTCCGACGCATTGAGCAAGTATTCCTTAATGTATACTGCGGTCGTTTTGAAAATAGGTGTTTCCGAAGTTCTGCCAAAGAAACCATACACCAGTTTTCAAACGGAGCTGAGTATAAATGGTATTTGCTCCTTACTGAGTATGATAGTAAGTAACAATTTTTGAGTTGGCAATCTAGATGTATTTGCAGTCTCTACGAACCATTCCCTCTCTTCAAATTCACTATGCTGATCAACAGATCTGCATAGGAGCACGCGGGACGAGGCTCTTTAGAAGTGACGACCAAGGTCTCCATTGGCGTCCATATGCATCCTTACCTACCTCCGATATCCATCATTTTACTATGCGTTTCGCTCCCTATCGCCGTTTGACGCGCGGTGGAATCAATTTCGTGGTTAATGTGGATGGTAGGAAGAATTCCTCACCTTTAGGGGAAACTGCTACTACGGAATGGATTGCAATGCAAGGCGGCTCTCTTTTGCACGTTACTGATGGTGGGCAGCAAGTCCGTCCTATATGGGATCTGCAACGCGGTCGGCGAACTTTATGCAATGGCTTATCCGTGTGGCAAAGAACGCTCTTTATTGCTGACTATTGGAGCAACCCAAAACGACAGTGTGTACATCTATACCGGATTGATCTGGATACGGCCAAAGCGGAAGTTTTTTATCGTTTTGAAGAAAAAACGGTTCGTCATATACACAATGTTCAGCTGGATCCCTATGGCTCTCACCTCTGGCTATCTACTGGAGATGCCGATCACGAATGTATGATTCTGTATCTGAACCCAGAGAATGGAGAGGCTACCTGTATTGGCCAGGGTAGCCAACAGTGGCGTGCGGTTAGTTTTATCTTTTGCGAAGATGCTGTCTTTTGGGGGACTGATAATCCGTTCGGTGAAAACCAGATCTGGCGCTATGATCGCCAAAGCCAAAGGGTTCAGCAGATTGGTACCGTCAAAGGACCAGTCTACTACAGCAAAGATGTTGGGCCATATCTGCTGTTTGGTACGGCTGTTGAGTTTGGACATGGTCAGCAAGATCGTTATGGACGACTTTATGCTGCTAAAGTATGCACAGAGCCGTTTGACAGTGAACCCAGCCTAGCTGCAAAGAGCCAGCTACCCTCGAACGATACCTTTGAGGCGGCTGAAGGCGTGGCTGAGGTCTACCGTCAACGTAAGGACTGGTTGCACGCACGCTACTTTGGGTATGGCCTCTTTGAACTAAATCATGGAGATGTCGGTGGCAATCGCTTTTGGGCAACCCACAAAGGGTTTACAGGCGGTCTTCGTAGCACGCTCTTTGAGTTATGCGATTAGTTATATGAGTCCGATTTAATGAATATTCTGTTTGTTGCTCATTTTTATCCACCTGAGATGGGTGGAGCTAGCGCTCGGCTTCATGGGTTAGCCCGACTGCTGGTCCAGCGCGGTCATCATGTAACAGTAATTACTGGCTTTCCCAACTATCCATCGGGAGAGATCCGTGAGGAATATCAGGGTCGTTGGTATTGTGAAGAGGAGTTGGATGGGGTTCAAGTCATCCGTACGTGGATCTATGCCACCCCGCGTAAGGGCAGCATCCGCCGCTTGGCCAACTACTTTTCGTTTGTTCTCTCAAGCGTTATCTCTGGAGGAAGGCAGCAAGCTTCCTTCGATGTGATCTTTGCCTCCTCCCCGCCGCTCTTTATCGGCCTGTCCGGTTTGGCTCTTTCTTGGTGGTGGAAACGCCCCTGGGTCTTTGACATCCGCGACATTTGGCCAGAATTAGCAGTCGAAGCAGGGGAGTTTGATCCGGATGCCTTGATTGTGCGCTGGGGCAATCGTCTGGAGCGTTTTCTATATCGTCGCGCTGATCACATTACGGTTGTAACCGAGCGCAAACGTCAGAAGTTACGCCAAAAAGAAGTACCTGAAGAAAAGCTCTCTATTGTTGCCAATGGAGTCGATCTTGATCGGATTGGGTCAAGTACGAGCGAGTACAAGGATTGGCGTTCCGCGTTGGACTTGGATGGTAAGTTTGTGGCTCTGTATGCTGGGCTTATGGGGATCTTTCAACGTGTGGAGGTCATTGTCGAAGCGGCTATCCATCTGCGTGAACGCTCCGATATCCACTTTGTCCTAGCGGGCGATGGTGTAAGGCGGGATGTGGTCGAAAAGACTATTGCTGATGAACATCTGCAGAATGTCACCCTGCTACCGTCCCAGCCAGGAGAGCAAATACCGGCCATGCTAAAGGCATTTGATCTGGCCCTGGTACCGCTAATAAACGAAAACTTAGTCGATGCTGTACCGTCCAAACTGCTGGAGGCTTGGGGCTGCCGTCGTCCGGTTCTTTTAATTGCTGGTGGTGAAGCTCGCCAATTAGTGGAGACTTCAAACGGTGGATTTGTTGTTTCACCAGGATGTACCGAAGCGCTTGTACAAACGATTGTGGACGTTGTTTCTATGGATGGAGAGGCTCGACAGCGATACGCAAACAATGGATATGAGTATGTATTGGCCCATTATGATCGCGCTAAGCTGGCAGAGCAATTGGAAGCCGTTTTGCAACGTCAAATCTCGTGTGAGTTCTCAAAAGAAAAAGTCTCTGTAGGCATTTCCAGGAGTTGACACCAAAATTGAATGGTTATCAGACTGAATCATACGTTACTGAACTATACATCGAAGTCGGAGTGAATCTATGAATCGCAAATCCTGCTTGAATGCACTTACGATTGACGTAGAGGAATATTTCCAGGTAAGTGGATTTGCTAAATGGATCGATCCCAGTGATTGGGGAGGATATGCCAGCCGCGTTGTTGAAAGCACTCAGTGTTTATTAAATCTGTTGAGCTGCTATGACGTGCGGGCTACCTTTTTCATCGTTGGTTGGGTTGCGGAGCGTCATCCTAACCTGATTCGACAAATCGCTGATCTGGGACACGAGATCGGGTCCCATAGCTACTGGCATCAGTTGATCTATAATCAATCCCCTACAGAGTTTTCTGCTGATGTGGAGCGATCGTTGGAAGCCATTAGCCGAGCTGTTCCTCAAGTATCCATTGCTGGTTATCGTGCTCCCTCCTTTTCCATGACAAAAAAGACTCTCTGGGCACAAGAGATCCTGCGAACCTATCACTTTACCTATGATTCGAGTATCTTCCCATTCTCTGGACATGATCGATATGGTATGGCAGACGCTAGTCGCTTTGCCTATCAATTAGAGAGCGGTCTTTGGGAATTTCCCATGAGCACCATGAGGCTTGCTAGGCGCAACATGCCCGTTGCAGGCGGAGGTTACTTTCGACTCTACCCTCTTTGGCTAACCCGGTGGGCGATTAACCAAATTAATCGTGAAGGTAGGCCAGCCATTCTTTATCTGCACCCCTGGGAAGTTGACCCAGAGCAGCCCAGAATGAGGTGCGCCTCAACTATGGCCCGGTTTCGCCATTATATTCACATTGATAAGGTGAAAAGCCGATTAGAGTCTTTGCTAAAATCCTATCACTTTGCCCCAATGAGCCAAGTCTTTTCAGAAGAACTTTCGTTACAGGGTACAAACGAAGAATTTGGTCACCGTAAGCCTACACATAGACGAGCGTATGAGAATAACAATCGTAACACAGGAAGAGCCGTTCTACCTGCCACCCGCTCTCAACATGTTATGCCAAAGACGGTCGGTTAACATCAATGGCATGATCATTTTGCCGGCGTTTAATGAACCACTGAGGGAAACAGCCGGTCGTCTCTATGAATTTTACGGACCGTGGGACTTTCTGCGCCTGGGTTTGCGCTTCTGCTATGCCAAAGCCGCAGATCGAGTCAATGGTACAGCTCCCATAACCCGACCTTACTCGGCCAGAGACGTGGCACTTCGACACCAAATTCCCATCTACGAGCCAGAGAATGTGAATGCATCTTCGTTCGTCCAGACGCTAGAGGACGAGTTGGTTCCAGATTTGTTGGTCTCTGTCGCTGCCAGTCAAATATTCAAACGACCTGTTTTGGAGATTCCTCGTCATGGCTGTATCAATCTTCACTCCGCCCCCCTACCTCGTTATCAGGGGATGATGCCAAACTTTTGGACCATGGTTCATCAGGAGCCGCAGGGAACGGTGACCATCCACTACATGGTAGAGAAGCTCGACGCTGGGGACATGATTTTGCAGCGACCTGTTCCCATTGAGCCAAATGATTCCCTCCATGATCTGATGGTGCGCTCCAAAGTCATTGGCATTGAGGCACTAGATGAAGCAATCGATCAGATTGCGGCAGGGACTGTTCGTCCCAAACCTCTCGATCCCGCTCAAGCTACCTATTTTTCTTTTCCTAAGCGTGAGGATGCCATACGCCTGCGTGCTTTGGGGCGGAGATTATTATAGAATGTTGCCTCAGCGACACCTCTTATTGGCTTCCGTTGTTGGCCTGGGTGGTTGGCTGGCTACCCGGGATTATCGTGCTTTGCCACTCTCTATCGCTGCTGGCACTTTACCTGATCTAGATCACGGTGCCGACTATGCTTGGTATGCTTTCTTTCAAGAACACCGACTCTTGCTGCCTCTGCATGGCTACGAGTGGGCCATTCCGCTATGGTTTTTTGGACGGCGACGTTGGGGGTGGCGATTGGCTACTGTGATAACGGTATCGTATCTGATTCACTTGCTAGCCGATCAATACGAAAATCAGACTCGGCCTCCTGGCTACTTTTTCTTCTACCGGATGAGCAAGCGGTTTCTGCTGAGCGAAATCTCATTAAACCCTGTTGATGGAGCCAACGGTAGACTGGAGGATATGGAAAAACTCAAATCACTGGTCCGTCGACTAGGCCTAAATTGGTAAAACCACTATTCAGCCACATATAGATGGCCAGAAAAGTTCTGTCCTCCCTTCTGGGAATTTCCCAGAGTGGATTGGTCAAAAGCCGGGACAAGACTTTTCTGGCGAAGTCTACAAATAGATATTCTGCAATGATAATGAACCCTCTATTTCACTTGCGCGCCTCCTGGATGACGGCTCGGCGAGCAGGGTTGCGACGGGTCGGACATCGCATTCAGCGAAGAGTCCGACTACGCTTTTTTGATCCATACTGGGCGCATCGCCTGTACCCACCCCCCACGCTCAATGGTGCATCACCGGCTCCTCTTCGTCAAAGCATTTCAGACCTGATTCGGTATTTCATCCGACAGAGAAGCCAATCCCACTTTAATCATCAGTGGGACCAAAGCCGTAACCAGCTAACCTTACTGAATCAGAAGCCTTTCGCCCTTGGTGACTCACTTGATTGGCAGAGTCACCCATCGCCCGATCCATTGTGGGCGTTTCAACTGCATGGTTGGGAATGGCTCTGGGGGGCATTGATGGATGAAGATGCCTATGAAGAGATTCTTTTGCTCACTTATGATTGGATTCGCTCTCATCCCATTGGACGGGGCATTGCTTGGGAGCCATACCCGACGTCTAGACGGCTAATTGTTTGGTCAGCAGCCTGGGTTGTGCTCGGGTCTCCGCCTGAATTAACGGCAGCACTTGCTCAACAAACAGCCTTTCTTGCGGATCACTTGGAGCGTGATTTGGAAAATAACCACTTGATTGCCAATGCCAAGGCGCTGGCCTGGGTGGGGATTCTTCTGGCCGAACTGCCCCAGGCTGAAAGCTGGCGCACATTGGGGCTTGATTGTTTATGGACCCAACTCAAGGCTCAAGTCAACCCTGATGGTGGACATGAGGAGAATTCCAGTGGATACCATTTGGCCGTCTGGCTTGATGGCATGGAAACGGCCTTGCTGTCTCAAGCTGCTGGGCAACCAGTGCCATCGGAAATTTGGACCATTTTGGAGAAGATGGGCGAATTTGCCTTTGCCTTACGTCGACCGGATGGTCGGCTCCCCCTTCTTAATGATTCGATTCAAGATGAACCGCTTCCCCTGCAAACTATCTTTTCACTTGCTGCTGATCTCTTCGATAGAGATGACTTTGGCTGGGCTGCCGGCCGCGAGGAGTATGCCCCCCCTGCCCTGATTGCCAAAGGCTTTGACGACACAGGCTACGCTATCTTGCGCATGGGAACGGATCCAGAGACCGAAACCTACCTTCTCTTTGATGCAGGTAACTTAGGTCCAGACCACTGTCCCGGCCATGGCCATGCTGATGCTTTAAGTATTGAGCTATGGAGCCAAGGTCAACCAATTCTGATTGATCCAGGCACCTATCAATATCCGGCAGGCGAGTGGCGGGATTACTTTCGCGGCACAGCCGCCCACAGCACAGCTACCATTGATGACGAAAACCAGTCAATCTTCGCTGGTCCCTTTCGGATTGCAGATATGGCTCATGCACGTCTAGATTCTGTCACAATCGAGCCGAGCTATCTGGAGGCTCGGGGCGAACATGATGGCTACCTTCGCCTGAAGAGTCCGGTCCTTCATAAACGCCGCGTCCGCCTTCATGGAGCGGATTTGGTGACGGTTGAGGATACCTTTGAGGGTGAGTTTGAACATACTGTCGCCCTTCATTTCCATCTGACACCCTGCCATGTCGACACCCAAGGAATGAGCAGTGCGGTTGCTTCCCTCTCCCGTGGGCTTCGAGTCGAGTTTACGGTGAGTAGCGCTGCAAAAGGGCAATTCAAAGTAGAGCCAGGGTGGATTAGCCGAGGGTGGTACGAGAAAGAGGAAAGTCCCGTACTGGTTTATCGAGCTACCGTCGAGTTACCAGTAACAATGACAACGCATATCTCAATCAAGGGTTAACAGATGGAGGCTACTTTTTCCACCACTGACTGGGCTTCATACGATTGCCATAGCCCAGTTGTTCATCCAATGCCAGCAGTACTTTGCGCAACCGAGTGCCAGCCAGCCGAATACCCAAGCGATGCCACCACTTGCTGTAATCCTTATTAAAGGGGCAAACCCGAATACAGATTGAGCAGTCGCTATTTTGGGCAACCCAGAAGCCAAAACACTTTTCCCCGTCTACACTCCACTTTTTGACTCCGGCAATATTCGATTGATTGTGACGCTTGGTTGAAGGCGGGCCGTGAGGAATGGCTTTGACTGGGCATCCATCGGTACAGCGGCGGCAGATCTGACAAAACGCTTCCACACCAAATTGGATCGGTTGATCATGGGCTAAGGGCATATCGGTAAAGATCTTACCCAAGCGAATCCGCGGACCAAACTCTTTGGTAATCAACAAACCATTACGCCCATACTCACCAAGGCCGGCCTGAATGGCTAGCGGGATGGCCAATGCCGTATCGTTCATACTGGCAATTGCGTTGTAGCCTAAATTGCGGATATATTGAGCGGTAGCCAATACTACCAACGCATCATGGGAGTAGCCTAACCCGGTAGCCGCCCCGCTTAACGCCGAGGGAACTGTCCGTATCAGGTCATAATCCATGGCCTGGGCTGTGACAATGATGTTGTCTAGCCCATCGGGTATCTCCTGCGGGCGTTCCGTTTGGCTCAGATCGCTAAACTTGTTGAGATACATCCAACGCTCGTCATAGGCCGTGATTCCAACCAGATCTGCACCAAAACCCCGGGCAACCCTTTTGATTTCGCTCGCTGCCTCTTGGGGTGTTCCCACATCCTGCTGGGTCCCTGCCACATCTCGATAGAGGGAAAATTCATCGGAAAATCCCTCTCGTCGGTCGTGATCTTCCTTTAGCTCGGTGAAGATGTCGCTAACGTGCCAAGCCGCATTCCGTAGCGCAAAATCCTTCTGCGTAAACCCATCCGCCTTACGAAACGTTTTGAGTGGTTCCCGATAGGTGGCATAGAAGCGTTGAGACTTTTCACTACGAATTCGATCGTCCCACCAAGAGCGGCGGAAGAGATCATCTTTTTGGTTGAAGCGTTCAAACTCAGGAGTTATTTCAGCACTAGATAATTTAGTATTGGATAATCGAGTACTGGGTATTCCGCTAGTCGATATTTGGGATGAAGACATACCGCTAGTATATCACAAAGAAAGCATTTTGTGAGTAGCTCAACAGGGCCAAGAGACGCTAACCGTCGTTCCTTGATCAATGCCTGGACTCTCAATCTGTAATCGGCCACCATAGAGATCAACTACGGATTGGACCAACGCTAACCCAAGACCAACGCCCTCAGTTCGCCGCGAGCGAGCTTTGTCTGCTCGGTAGAAACGCTGAACAATACGGGGTAAATCCTCTTGCGAGATGCCCTGGCCCGTATCCATGATCTGTAGGCGGACAACATCCCCGATCTGTTTCAAGGTGGTCGTGACACTGCCGCCTGTGGGCGTATATTTGATCGCATTTTCGAGCAGGTTACGAATTACTACCTGAACATGGTTGACATTGGCTTGCACCGGTGGCAACGGTTCATCTTCTTCATGGACGATCAGTCTAATTTGCTTATTGTCTGCCATGCTGCTTAAGTCCCGCTGTACCGAGTATACTAAGCGCGCCAGATCAACTTGGGCTTCGCCAAGTTCCAATCGTTGGGCATCCAAGCGGGAGAGCAGGATGAGATCATCCACAAGACCGCTCATTCGTTGGACTTCATCATCGATCTCACTGATGTATTGGCAAGTCGTCCTCTTATCTAGGTTACCAGATTCTAGCGCTTCCGTACGTAAACGTATGGTGGTCAAGGGCGTGCGTAGCTCATGAGAGGCATTGCTGGCAAATGCCCGCTGCTCGGCAACCATGGATTCTACTTGAGTCGCCATCTGATTAAAGGCATTGCCCACCTCCCCAATCTCATCTCGTCGTACTAACTCGACTCGTTCTGTTAGATCGCCACTGGCTAATCGTAGCGCGCTATTACGTAGAGCCTTGAGGGGCCGAGTCAGGGTCGAAAGTAACCACAGACTTATGAGAGTGCCCAATAGCGAAAATCCTAGAAACCCCATGCGAAGGGCAAACCACTGTCGCCGAATATCTTCCTGAGGAATAGACTCAGGTGCTGCTAACCGGACAAAACCCACCACCGTATCTTCATACTTCACCTGGACAGCCGTATAAATCGTTTCAACGCTTTGCTCATTGGCGCGCACATAGTAGTTGCTTTCACCTGCTATGATATCTCTGATCTCAGGGGATGTACTGAAATTTTCTCCCTTTGGGGTGTTGTCGCTGTCAAACCACACGATGCCTTTTGGACCCAGTGCTGTTACCTGGGACTGAGTGTCGTTGGCAACTCGTTTGATATGTGCCACCGCTCCATTTGAAATACGCCTATCTTCAAATGATTCGGTAAGCGATGAACCGAGTACCAGGGCCTGAACTTGTAAATTTTTGACAAATGCTTCTGTGATACTCTTTGAAATTTGATTTCCTGCCAGCCAAGTTAATCCACCGAACCCGATAAGAATCAGTCCAAGGTACGTCAGTAGTAACCGTGACCGTAAGGTTAGGAACCATTTCATATTCCAATGCCTCGCTTTAGCTAAGTACCCGAGCATAAGTTTTTTGGTATTTGTAAACCCCCTCCCAACCTCCCCCAAACTGGGGGAGGAGCTACTGTTTCGTCAACGAATGAACAGTTCCCTCCCTTATCAGGGGAGGGCTAGGGTGGGGTAAATCATGCCGAATTACTTTTGCTTCAATACTTATAGTTGGCCAGAATAGTTCTGTCCTCCCTTCTCGGTATGTCATAAAGCGACTGGGCCAAGAGTCGGGACATGACTTTTCTGGCGAAGTATATACTCTTATTCCTCATCACTAGCGATAAAACGGTATCCAACGCTACGTACAGTTTGAATATACAGCGGTTTGGCTGGGTTTGGTTCAAGCTTCTCGCGCAACCAACGAATGTGGACATCTAATGTTCTCGTATCCCCGATCCAATCCGTACCCCATACCCAATCAAAGATCTCTGAACGAGGTATGGCGTTCCCTGCCTTGCTCATCAATAATGACAAGAGTTCAAATTCCTTGTGGCGTAAGTTTAGCTCTATGTTGCCGTTGGTAACCTGTCTTGTATTCAGGTTAAGTTCTATGTCGCGGATGGTTATGACGGAGTTGGGCGGAACGGCTCGATCCAGTTCGATGCGGCGCAACATGGCTTTAATTCTGGCTAATAATTCTCTGGAGCTAAAGGGTTTGGTCAAATAGTCATCAGCCCCCAACTCCAGACCTAAAATCCGATCGACCTCTTCGCCAAGTGCTGTCAACATTAAGATCGGTACGTTGCTCTGTTGGCGCAACTCCCGGCAGACAGTCCACCCATCTATCTCTGGCATCATGATGTCCAGAACGACTAGATCCGGCTTGCCGTGGATTGCCTCATTCAAACCACTGCTTCCATTGTTGGCTACGGTTACTTGGTAGCCATGCCCTTTGAGCGTGCGCTCTAGTGGTTCCGTAATCAATCGGTCATCATCAATTATGAGAATTTTGGACATGGTAATCACCCGAAAGAACTATTATCAGTCGATCTCAGCGACGTCAATTTTGTCATTTCGTTCATGCAATGGCATCCCTTTGCAACCATAAATGAGCTGTAAAGCGACACAATAGGAGAACTCTTCCGTTGCCGAGTGCAGATTTCGCGTAGCCTGCCCTCAAAATGATAGTCTACGCTCTATTGATTATGCTATGGGTTACTCAATACAACTTACTCGTCACAAATCATCTATAGGTAGAGTCTACCACAGGATTCGATAGTTGGTTACCCACGCTTCCCCTTCGCCAAATCAAGGGCGGACACGATTCGATAAATTGTGAGGAAGGCGACAATTAGGATGCTGCCAAGGTAGATTGGAGACAGCAGTTGGCTATCTGTCCCCGCTACCCAACCATGAAGCGTTGTTAGTAGATAGACCCCAAATGTGAGATAGTGAAGTTTTCGCCATGCCTTTTGCCCAATCCACTTACGGCAGTAAAAGCTAACTGATGTCAGCAACATTAGATAAAAGCCGATGGTGCCAACGCCAACCCAGCCTGGCTTATATGGTCCCGTAAAGGGAACCAAGAGATTGGCGACAGTGTAGGTATAGTAACCGTCAAAGAGCAGCACAAACGCATGAAAAAGAGATAAGCCAATGGCAGTCCAAGAGAGATAATTGTGCATGGCCAGGGTAATCGGTGCGGGAACCATCTCTTTGATGACTTTTGTACTCAGCAGCAACCCCCAAATAGTAGACGCTGTAAGCAGCAAATACCCAACCATACCGCTGGACCGGGTCAGATACCAGGCGATTTTTTCATTTGCAAGGAACGTTCCTGCAATCGCATTCGAAAGCTCTAATAGGGGCAACACTTGCCAAGTAATCAGCAAAATTATCATCGTCGTTAAAATAATAAGAAAGTTTGCCACACTGGCGGGCTGCCTTTCCTCATCTCCTATCTGGGCATCCATCTGTTGAATAATGGTCACGATAATTTCCTTTGTTTATTTGGGGACACCTTGCTCAACATAATACAAGTGACGATTCCATGGCCGTTGTTAAGGAAAGCCATAAACCATTCCTTTCATCTTCTCCGACACATGCGGCAGCGATGCCTCTTTGTTGTAACATTTGGTAACCACGTGATTGACCTGCAATCAATGCTGCTGTAGCCCAAGCTTCGGCAAAGGCAGCATCGTTAGCCAGGACTGAGACGGTCAACAAATCAGTCTCGGCTGAACGGCCAGTTGTCGGGCTAATGAGATGATGGACCTCTTTTCCATTCTGCTGCCACTTCCTATAATCGACACCTGAGGTGGCTAGAGAGCGATTGCCAAGCCACAATCGGGCCAAAGTTCCATCGGTGTCGGCCTCTTGTGCCAAATCAGTACTCGGTATGGCAATACCAACGGGCCACCCAGGCCATCCGTTGGGGGCATCGCCAGCCGTAAGGTCACCTCCCGCATCGACCAAGCAAGCCCCCCACTTGCGGAGAAAGGAGACTATCTTCTGAGCCGTCCAACCCTTGGCGATTCCGTTTAGATCCAAGCCGACATGTTTAGGTAACCAGACAGATTGTTGTGTCTCATTTAGCCGAATTTCCTGCCACCGTCCATGAAGCGTCCGATCGGTAGATATCTCTGCCTGTTGGCTAGTCTCCTCCAAAAGGGAATAAGAGCGGGTATATCCGGCCGCGTGGAGCGCATTAAGCATTGTAGGGTCAAAGAGCCCGTTGGTGAAACGAGCACAATCCAGTGCTAGTTCAATGATTTGCCAGAGTTCATCAGAGACAGATACCCACTCGCCGGTTCGAGAATTGAGCTGAGATAGTTCGCTATGCTCATCAAAGCGAGTTAAACGGCACTCGATGCTGCGGATTCGCATCTCTGCATCATGAAGTACGCGTTCGGCGATGGCCGAGTTGTCTTGTTCTAACCAAATGGACATCCGACAACCCATCGCCTGGAAGTGGTGCATATGTCGATTGTTTTGGTTCATAATTGTAGATACTTCCTTTGTGTTGGTGGCTCATAATCGGTGGTCGGTAGTCAGTAGGCCGGTGAGAAACCACTGACCTACCAACCAACTGACCAACCGACCTGTAACCCTACCGAGATGACCTACTTCGTGTCACTGGGGCCGGGATTTGAACGGTTGGTATCTGTTTCAAATCAAACGAGAGTACCTGGTTGATATTGTCCGTTCTGGCAGCTAATTGTGCTGCAACAGAAGGCACGGTTACAGAGGGAATTTGAGCAAATTGTTGCGATGTCTTATCAACCGTTGTGACAGTAGGCTGGGACGCAATAGGCTGGGACGCAATAGCCTGGGACGCAATAGCCTGGGAATCAATTGGTACCAAAAGACCCGTATCCACTGGAACAAGGGTTGGTATTGGCTCCAACGACAGCGCTAAGACACCCAATCCTTTTGAAATCAGTGCATTATTTTGTTGCGAAAGCAGCAATTGACTCTCTGCTTGCCAATCAATCGGTGGTTCTATCAATACCCCAAGTGGCTCCGTTAGCATCTCAACAGATGCATCATGTTGCGCCAGTAGATTTGCACTGAACAGTGTAGCGGCAAAACTTCCTGCGATAAGCGTATATTTGAGCAAACTCGTCTTCGTTCCGGGCTTATGTTTTTTAGTCGTCATCCTCGTCTTTCTCCTCTTCGTGCTCTACATATTCCCCTTCTTCTTCGTGCTCCTCATACTCTCCACCACCATAGGCTTCACCACCTTGGCCTTGCATGGCAGCTAGGGCTTGATTGGCCGCCGCAATCTGAGCTTGGTACTCTGCCTCTCGAGTCTGCATGACTTGAAGTACTGAGACGAGTTCATTATTTTGGGCTTGAAGCGTGCCGACTGTTCCACTAGTGTTTGTAAGCTGATTTTCCAGATTGACAATTGTTTCGTTGGCTGTCGCAATCCGACTCTGATATTCATTTTCGCGAGTAGCCAATTCCTGTACATTATTTCCAAGTTCCTGGTTCTGGGTCGAATAGACGTTGCGAGTGGTTGCGACAGATTGCTCGAGCCCTTGGATGGTTTCGTTGGCTTCAGCAATCACCTGGCGAAAGTCAGCTTCGCGTGTCTCCATCAGCCGGAGTGCCTGGCGTAGTTCCTGATTCTGGCCCTGAAGTGCTGCTAGCTGAGCTTCAAATGAAGGGGCATCATTGGCTGCAATCGCTTTATTAGATGGAACTGCCTCATTGAGGGACACAGCTTCACTCACTTGGTCTAGCGAAGTTGAAAATGCGGAAGAAGCTGTCTCGGCCATAGCACTTGGGGTAAATCGCCCTCCAAAGGCTAGAAAGGACACCATAAGAAGGGCCAAAATATTTCCGGCTGCTAGTAAGTTGATTAATCGACTGTTACTTTTCATCTGACTTGTGCTCCCATCTATCATTGTTGATTGTCAGCAATTTCCTCTGTTGACTACTTTTTTCGATTTTTCTTAATCGTGATCGCTTGAAAATCAATGGTTGATTGTTGCTCATTACGTTGTTTGTGTGAGCGTTGGTCATAATGTACCTGCTTTGGAGAGGGCTTGCTTTAGCGTAACGCGAACGAATGTTAATTCTGGCTTAAAATTTTCAAGCTTTTGATCTGTTAAACTGGATTTAAGGTTTCTTAGCATAGTGCTAAATCAGATGGCCCCACTTTGCCCTATACTATGGGCAAGCTACCGACTCATAGACAGGATTCACAGAGACAAAGAATAGTCGATAGCACATTTCTATATAGCTCGCCAGGTTTATAATGTCTCAACTTTTGCCCCGCTCTTTGCCTAGTTCACTCTGGGAAATTCGACAAGAGAGGCCCCCCGTCTTTAAGGGGACAAAGTTTATCTGGCTATCTATACCGTAGCTTGTAATGAAAGGAATTAGTAAAATGAACGGAAAAACATTAACTATTTGTCGTGGTATTGCTTTGCGAACAATGATGGGACTGATGTTGGCTGCTACCCCTGTGATGGCCATGAGCGTGGAAGGTGTCCACGCAGCCCCCAACGCCCAGTCAGCGACGACCCCAGAGTCGCTGGATTGGACAGGGTTTGTCGAGGCACTTCCTGCCACAGGTGCTGAAGGATCCTGGACTATCGGCGGGCGGACCTTTACCGTCGATGGCAATACAATTATTGATCAGACAAACCATGCATTGGTTGTGGGGGCTTGTGCCGAGGTTGATTACGAAGCAACCGGCACAAGTGACTTGGCGATTGAGCTAGCGGGTGTTGACATGGCTGAGTGTACGGAAGATGAAGGTGCTACAGAAGATGAAGATGGCGACACCGAGGATGAAGATGGCGACACCGAAGATGAAGATGGCGACACCGAGGATGAAGATGGCGACACCGAAGATGAAGATGGCGACACCGAGGATGAAGATGAAACCGAGGTCTATGGTACCGTTGGTGCCATGCCCGTAGGATCCATGGTGGGGACGTGGATCGTTGATGGTGTGGCGTACGTGGCTACCGATGCAACTGAATTCGAGGAAGAGCACGGCACCTTCGCCGTTGGATCCACAGTTGAGCTATCATTCACCGTAGTCAACGGTGTCAATCAGCTTGACGAAATCGAAACCCATCTTGAGCCAGGTACAGGGCCTACCACCCGAACAGGCGTGATTCAGAGCTTAGATGCTTCAGGCAATCCAATGGTACAAGCAGCCGACGCGCAGACAGGCAGTGTGGTGGCCGCAAGCATTCAAGCGGCTTCCTTCTGGCAGATTGGTGACGCGACGTACAAAGTCATTCCGTTTACTGCACTTAATGAGGATTCTGGATCGTTGGTTGTAGGCGCTACCGCAGAAGTCAATAGCTATACCGCCGCTGACGGCACGGAAATCGCTTCACAGATTCGTACTATCTCTCAAGATGGCGTTGTGACAACCTTCATCTTCTTGCCAACAATGCTTCAGTAAGTCATCGTAGCCCACGGTTGTTGTGACTGCAGTATAAATAATAGTACAAGAATTAAATAGCTTTCGTATGCATAATAGCCCTCTGAGTTCCTACCCAATCAATGCGAATAGGGCTCCCGAGGGCTATTCTTTCTGATTCAGTGAATTTCAATTCGGCTTGAAACATTATCTCTAACGATGTATAATTCCCCCACGCGGTTCTCTGGCACAATTTGATATTCTGGAGGTCAAACGTCTTCTCCCTTTCCCGGTATGGATCCATATTTAGAAACTGCGAGAATTTGGCGTAGCTTTCACCATTATTTGACCGTGGAGATAGCCAAAAATCTTAACCGGATGATTACGCCGAAATACTTTGCTGATATTGAAGTGCATACCACAGTGAGCGAGTTCCTGCACCCTTACTGCGTCCCGCTATGCAAGCTTGGTGGAAAGAGCACTATACTTAGCTAGGGTTGCAGTTTACGGATTTTGTTGCAAGACCTGATCCACAAAAAATGGAGCCAGCCCCACATAATTTGCTGGGTCCAGTAGTGCTTTCAACTCTTCATCAGATAGTATATTCATGATCTCCACATCCTCTGACAGCACATCATAAAGCGGACGCCCCTCGCTCATGGCTTGATTACATGCTTGATAGACCACATGATGGGCATCTTGTCGTCCCAGGTGTGACCCCAATGACATCATCACCGCTTCGGAGACGATTTGGCCATTGGTGAGGTCGAGATTGCGGGCCATCTGCGCCTGATTAATGATCAATCCATCAAAGAGCCGCAACCCATGAGCGAGTGCGGCTCCGGTCAATTGGCAAACATGAGGAATCACGTCCCATTCTGCGTGCCACTCACCCATTGCCCGCTCATGCTCTGGCTTCATAGCAGTTAACATGGTGGGCACATGTTGAGCCACCACCTGGGCGATCCCAATCATAGCTTCACAGAGGATGGGGTTGCGCTTTTGGGGCATGGTGCTCGATGAGCCTTTACCTGCTTCAAACGGCTCGGCAGCTTCCGCAACTTCATTCCTTTGCAAGGTAGCAATCTCATGGGCCATTTTGCCCAGGGTTGCTGTCAACAGGCCACAGAGCGAAACAAATTCGCCAAAGCTATCGCGAGCTGTGTGCCAAGAAATAGCTGATGGGGCTAACCCTAGTTCCTCAGAAAGTTTCGTATGAACTTCCCAGCCAGCTTCACCCAAAGAAGCCAATGTACCTACAGCTCCGCTAAATTGGCTGCGAAGTAGACGAGGACGGCTCTGACTAAAGCGCTCCTGGTGACGTGCCAGTTCATCGATCCAAACAGCCACTTTGTAGCCAAAGGTGATAGGCAAAGCATGTTGACCGTGGGTCCGTCCGGCCATCGGGGTGGTACGGTGCTCGCTGGCTATAGTAGACAAAAGTGTAATCAACTGACCCAAGTCCCGATCCAAAATGTTCATGACTGACCGCAGTTGCAAGACAGTTCCACTATCCATAATATCCTGGGTCGTGGCCCCCCAGTGAATGTAGCGACCGGTCTCTGCCGAACATTGAGTAGCCAACTGCCGCACAACCGAGACAATCGGATAGCCAACCAGGTTGGTGCTCTCTTGCAAGCTCGTCATATCGATGTTGGCGGCATTGGCACAGCAGGTGATCTCCTCGGCGGCTTCAGCGGGGATTACGCCAAGTTTTGCCTGCGCTCTTGCCAGTGCTGCCTCGACATCCAGCCAGCACTGAACGAGGTGCTGGTCGTCGAAGATAGCAGACATTTCAGAAGTACTATAAAAATCTCGAAAAATTGCAGATGTGGTTACATGAGATGACATGGCCGTACCCTTTCGCGGTGATATGGTTTGATGCTATCCTTTCTTTTGAGTTTTCTCAACAAACATCATCAACGAGATGCAGGCGTGGATGTTGGGTGCTGGAGAAGGGCTTCTTGCATGGCAACATAGCTGGGTTTGGGATGATAGTCGTCGTCAAAGATGAGAGGATTATCACCACAGCCCATGTTTGGGTACCACCACGAAGTTGAATCACGTAATCCCCAAGTCGTCACGCTCTTACAGGCTGGTGTCTCAATACATGCTTCAGTAACGTCCCGATAGATATCAGCTTGGATGGCCCACTTTTCACTCTGGGTGCCAGATAGCCCATTCAGATTCACATCCAATTCGGTCACATAGAGATCCAGCCCCAACGCAGCAAAACGAGCCATATTTTCCTTATACTGCTCTTTGGTGGGCGCACTTGTCCCCTGACAGCCGAGCATGTGAAATTGTAAGCCAACTCCGTCGATAGGCACATCCCGGTCTACCATGCGCTGGACCAAGCTGAGCATCCGATTTGACTTGGTATTGATCTCTTCCACACCATAATCGTTGTAGAGGAGGATGGCGTCTGGAGCGGCGGCCCTCGCGAAGCGGAAGGCCATGTCGATATGTTCTTCACCAAATGTATCTTGGAAGATGTTGCTGCGCAGGTCGGGTCCTCCTTCTCCATCCACAATGGCCTCGTTGAGCACAACCCATTCCTCGGCCTGATGCTGGGTCATCAAGGAGGTGATTCGATTCTCCATGATCTGTGACAACTCTTCCTGGGAATAATTGCCATTGCTGACCCAATTCGGAATGTCCAAGTACCAGAGCAGTGGGTGGACTCGCACCCGTTGGCCTACTGTACGCGCATGGGCTACCCGGGTTGAGGAACGAAGCTCCGCATACGCGTTCTCCAGCGGCATATTGGTATCTGAAAAGCTCCAGCCCAGGTGCCAGACGAGCAGATCGGCATGGCGATCCAACAGCTTGAAGTCCAGCCAACTGCCTAGTTCCCCCGTATCATGAATGGAGCCGTAGGTGATGCCGTGAGCTGCCGTCAATCTTCGTAAAGGCGGGTCGGCCAATGCCAGTGTTTCGTGATAGGTGCCTGAGGGAAGTTGCTCAATGGTCGCGCTATTGACAGTGGTGACCGAGTTCGGTGCGGTTTGAGCAAAGAGGTAGAGGGTCTCATCAGGCGAAAAGATGGATTTGCCCAGATCAACCGTCACCTCTTCGCCATCTGGTAGGGTGACGATTGCCATTCGGTTTTGTGTGGTTAGCCGAAGGGCCAATTCGGCACTCGGAGCGGTCATCCCTGTAAAGTCTTGGCTGATGGGGTAGGTATCGCCTTCTCCATAGATGAGCTTCCAGATTCCTTGTTGATAGGCTAAATAGATGCGTCGCTGGTACGTGCCAAAGAAGATACCATTGGTGGCAAAGGGTGGCATAGTCTCACCCTCTACAATGCTTAGGGAGACCTGTACAGTCGTGTCGCGGTTGGGTAAGGTAGCGCTGCCAAAGAGTGGGTAGGTGCGGTAGTTGTCGGGATCGATCAGATCAAAGGTGAGGGGATAGTCAGATGGAACAACATCGTTGAGAATGCTGGGTAACTCACTGGGTAGCAGAGTTGAGATGTCGTTTGAACCTACATCTACATCCTCTTGCCATACATATCCAATGGCCTGTTGTTGGTCTGCCACACGCTCTATTTTGATAAACTCACCGTATCGGCCCAGTGGCTTTAGGAAAACATCTGCGGCAAGTGTCGCTTGAATCAGGTGGTCTACATTATCAGGACCGCTATAGAGCAGCGTCCTATTCAGAGTGCGCACTAGGTCCGAGGGATCGATGCTTGCTGTGGGCGTAGGTGTAGAAGTGGGTGTGAAAGTAAGGGCTGGCGTAGGTGAAGAGGTTTCCGGCGGTCCAGTAGAATCGGGGCTGCTAGATTGCCTGGAACTTAATGGTATGTAGAGCCACGGTACTAGGCTATGCGTGGATTGGGCTACTGATGTTGATGTTGCCAGCATGGTGGCTGTCGATGCAGGCGTCAAGGTGGTAGTCGCTTCTTGAACAGGTGTCGACGTCGCAGTTGGGGGATCCGATGGTTGGTTGCCAGAGCGAGCACAATACGCTGGGGCGGCTCCTGTGCCATCGGCAAAAGGTGGTGCACAAGGTTGGCGACGGATTCCCGGCCCACCGATACTCTCAAGCGTATTGTTGTCAATGACGTGTAGGTTGATAAAGAGGTCGGTCATATCTTTAGACCAAAGACAGGACGCATCACTCAAATCACTGCACGTAGAGCGCTGTGAGGTCAAAAATGGGAAGCCCCACACCTCCTCAAATTCATCTAGCACTCGCCCATTCGATCCCCATTCTGTGGCGAAGTAGTAGGCATCCCAGCCAGCGCTATCAACCAAGTAGCCGCCATAGTCGATGAGGGCCCGTGCCAGAATTTTGGCTGGTTCTGTACGCAGTTCATCTACATTGAAGTCGGGCTTGAGGGCCAACAGTGCACCCATTTCGAGCTGGGGCACCTCTCCACCATAATCATTTTCAGCCCCAAAATCCGCGGAAGTGGCTGGCCAACGGTAACCTGGCGTGCCATCGTCGGCATTGTACGCCGTATACTGACGAGAGTCGATAACCAACTTCAGCGCATGACGCAATGTCCCACCGGATACCAATTCGCCCAACCTGATGGATCCACCCATGCTCGACAGAGAAGAGCCGCCATGAGCACCCGGAATTCCATCGCCTGTCTTGATATTGTCATCGGGAAAGTTGTATTGGCTGACCACAGGGCCACCAGCACCACAACGATGGAGGGGCTGGGTCTGCCGAATTGTAATACCGTCCGGCATGAGGATCGCTGCGCTTTGGTTAGGGGTTCCATCCGCGCCAGGGTCAGTGGAAAAGCTGAATGGCACCGGTACATTGCTCATAAGTACCTGAGTGGGCGAGACAATGCTCTCACAGCGAGGGCGCTCCGGATCCCAATCTGCGTTGTGAGCAATCACGTCAACCAAAGGGGCGTCTGGTGCCAAAATCAAAATATCTTCATCGGCAAAGACACCAAATTGGGTGGCAGGGCGAATCCCTGCAGGAATGTAGATAGCCCCATCTCCAACTGGCAGATTCCAGATGCTGTCCCAGCGAAAGGGCCAATCGACGGGAGAGCGGCTGGTGGGGAAGACATTGGTGAAGACGTGGGATTGAGCTACTGCGGGTGTTTCCGCTGGTCTGTCTAGAGAAAAGAGGAGGAGACTGAACAAAATGACAATGGAAACGACGCGTAAAGTCGCTAGAGGTTTAGGGCATCTCATCTTACTGGTTATAGATCTCTTCCTCAATCACGTTGGCGACCGCAGGCAATACATAATGGCGCAATACTTCAATACTGCGTCTAAGCTCGATCAATTCTCTGACCCGAGTAGAGCTGATCTCGATCAGGGATGGCGGGCATGGAACATAAAATGTAGGAATGGTTCGGCCTATTTCTAGCTCGGCCATGAGTGAATTGGCGTGGGACATGCTGGACTCATGGGCACTGTCCATGTCATTGCGGATGCCTCTTAGAATCGCCGTGGCATTTACCTCTTCCGCAAAGTCAACGGTCGCCCCAGTAAATTCCTTTACGAGCACTCGATCGCTATGCTCAACAAGAGACGCGCTGGCCATGCGAATGCGTTGCTCTATGGTAAAGAGTTGAGCTGACTTTGCTTTGGCCGGATTGTAGCCAATGCCAACAACGACCGAGTCAAAGACGAGTAGTCCCATATCAACTACGTGTTTGTGACCCTTGGTAAAGGGATTGAAGGTGCCTGTAACCAAAGCGATTTTATTGTTCATGATATTCACTGGGTTGCATATACTGTGGTTGGGCATAGATGGCGCTTTGCTATCATCTTTAACAGTGCTGGTTATAGATAGTCAACCGCACTGGGGGAGCCCCACCATTTTTCGCAGAGATAGAAACCATCAGTTCATTCGATAGATTATTCAATTTGTGATGAAATTTGTGACGAAATTATCTCGAGATGGATATCATACCATCGTTTGTAAAAATCTCCATAGATATATGGTAGATATACGTTTAACCATGCTCGCAAAGGGTATCCGTAAAGATAACCTGTAGAGATAAATTCGGAGTGCAATGTACAGGGGTTTTGGATTATCTCTATGGAGTATGGGATAAAGAGGAATAAACTGTGTGGCGAATTATACAGACGCGGTGCGAACCGGCGAGGAGACGAGAAACAGGGAGCCAATCATCAAACCTGCGGAGCCAATTATCAACGTAGCCTGAAAACCAATCACTGTGCCAAGGAGACCACCCAGCGCTGCGCCAATGATCTGTAAGCCAATCATCAGGACGCGTCGAGCAGCCGTTGCACGGGCGAAAAGGTGAACAGGGGTAATGCTTTGACGTAGGCTCATCTGGTTGACGCTCCAGATTGCAGCACCGATTTTTGCCACGATCTGCCCACCGCTAATAAGGAGGAGATTGGCGCCTACGAGTGGAATGATAATCACGCCAATCGCCCACAGGAAGTTCCCTAATATGATGGTTGGGCCGATCCCAAGATAACGTGCTACCCATCCCGAGTTTAATGCGCCCACCAATGCACCTACACCGCTGACTGCACCAATAAACCCAATGGTCGCTGGGGTAAATTCGAGGTCATCTACAAAATAGAGGAGGAGAACTGCTTCCTGCATCACCAAACCGAAGGTGCCAATACTCACAGAAATGGCCAGTGCGCGCAGGATGGGTGTACGCACAAGTTCATAGATACCTTCACCGATCTCCGTCCAGATGCTGGCTCGGGCTGTGATGTTGGATGGCTTTTCAGGGGCTGACATCCCATGCAACGAAAACATGGATAACAGATAAGAAAGTGCATCCAATAGGATCGCCTTGGGCGCACTAAGGAATTGGATCAGTCCACCAGCCATACCCGGTGCGGCAATCGACAGGACCGAGTCTGTGGCTGCGAGCTTGCTATTGGCTTCCACCAACTCGCCTCGTTTGACCAAAGAGGGCAGAATCGAGATTGACGCAAGGCTGAAGAAGGTTGTAAGGATTCCCACAAGAAAGGTCACAAGATAGAGCTGCGCGAAAGTCAAGTAGCCCAAGAGGGCCGCAAGGGGTATGGTTCCCAGCAGGAGTGCTCGACCTAGATCGGCACCAACAAGGATCGGTCGCCGCTGCGTCCGGTCAATCCAGACGCCAGCAAAGAGATCGAAGAGAAGACTTGGCGCGCGGCTAGCGATGCCCAGGTATCCAATCTGAATAGGTGTTGCATCAAGGAGTGTGATGGCAGTCAGCGGGAGCGCAAGAGAAGTTACCTGGGTTCCAATACTGGACACTGCCCGGGCAAACCAAAGCCGGACAAATGATCGGTTACGCCAGAGGCTTATTGGTCCAGTGTCTGCTGGTCCAGTGTCAGGTAGTTTAGGCATGGCCCTTTTGGTAATTCCCGCATAAAAGGCGGCGGAATTGGTAGTTGAAGATCTGCTGCTTCACTTGGGACTACTTTTGTTTAAGAGTTCTGAAGCGGCTTGTCGTTTGTGTTTGATTGCTAGATCGAGCGGTGTTTTCCCAGTATCAGTCGTGGCATTGATATCTGCTCCAGCTTCGAGCAGTACCTTGATTACCCTTGCAAATCCCGCTTTGGCTGCGGCATGGAGGGCCGTGATACCCTTGGGCCCCCTGGCATCCACATCAGCACCATAGTCGATCAATGCTTTGACTTTTTCAGGGTGTTCACCCTTATCACCTCGAGAAACATAGACAATGGGTGGCCAGCCTCTGTTTCGATCTTTCTTGTTTACATCAACGCCTTTCCTGAAGAAGAATTCTATGATCTCTGCCTTCCCTTTGTAAAGAACAGGAAATACCTCTGTTTGGCTGGGGTCTGCACCAGCACTAAACAAGAGTTCAATCAGATCCATACGCCCGATCCGGCAGGCAATGTCGAAGAGCAATTCTGAGTGGCTGGTTACTTCTGTGCCCTGGGCTATCAAATATTCTGCCGCTTCGATCTGCTCGCCAGTGATTGCGTAGTGAAGGGGCGTGACGTCCCAAGCCCTGTCACTCGGGTGCCTTGCATTGACTAAGGACGGTTGACGGGAGATCCACTCTTCAAGTCGGATCATATCACCCATGAACGCCGCTGCATAGATGTCGAGCTCAGCACCGTTTGCCAACAGAAACTCGGCGATCTTGTACCGCCTGCGCTTCTTGGCAATGCAGTAAGGCGTAAGAAGAACAAACGTCTCGCTCCGGTATCGCCCTGGAATATTGGGATTCGCACCGTGCTCAATAAGATACTCAACAAGGGCCAGCCGATTGGCATTGGCAGCTTCCCACAGAAGCGTTCTATGATGCCCATCACTCATGGCATTCAGCAATTCGGGAGATTCGGCCAGGACGTTCTGTATAGCCTGTAAATCCCCTTTGGCTGCGAGCTTTAAGGTTGAATCAATACCAAATACGATTGTGGGCTGTGGTGGGGCTTGAAGATTCATGGGTATCACTCGTCATCGGGAAGAGTTTACTCAGCTTCGGTTTTCAATATGACCCCAGTTCCGCTGTTAGGCGGCATAAATTTCCACGGTGGTTCCCATGGGATCTTGGACGAAAAATTGATTGTTGCTCGGTGAAACTTGATAAGAGGGGACACCTGCGTCTTGAAGACGAGCGATCACAGAGTCAAATTGCTCTGGCGGCACGGCAATAATCCACGAGGAGACTTCCGCCTGCCCACCCTGATAGCCGGGTTGCTTGGCCCATTTGCTCTGAATTGGCAGTGGCTCACTCCCTCGCATAAAGACAACATCAACGCCATCAATATGGTAATTTAGCCAGCCAACTTCATCATCGCTTTTATAGTACGTCTCCTCGAAGCCAAGCAGCTCTGTATAAAAGTGGCGCATGGGAGCTACGTCATTACACCAGTAGAAGAGGGTCTGAATGCGGAATTTTGCGGGTTCTTGCATCATATTTTCTCCTAAATCTAGCGGAACATATGTTCTTTATGTTCTTAGTATAGGAGAATATCAAAATGCTGTCAAGTACACTGTACGAGTACGATCGGGTGCCTTTGGGTTTCGGGGCGAGAATGTTAGCCGGTCGAGTGCGTCGCACTGTTCAGAGAAAGATACAAGCGCCCATCCGCAATTGAACAGTGCGACGCACTCTTGTACCCCCAAACTAAAACGCACCCGTACGAGTTCCCGTACGATCTTACGATTTGCCCTATTGTTTGGCACTGATAGAAGTTAACATGGTTCGCTATTTTCGATTTTGCGGCCATGTTATCGAGCCCTCATGGCAGCCCTTTCAAAAACGCCACACAACCATCTACTTGTTCTTCCTTCAAGCCATGTAGAATTACCGGCACGTCAAAGCCCAAACCGCCCAGCAAACGCCAATAACGCTCATAATCGAGCAGGCCATGCCCCGCAGGCAGATGTCCGGCATCCCCATCCCGATCCAAGTCCTTGGCGTGGGCGAAGGCCACATCATCTCCCAGTAGATCAAATGCTTCATCTAGGATCTCGGTCATGCGTGGCAGTTGCCCCTTGTGAAAGATATTGGCTCCATCCATGATGATTTTAAGATTGGGTGATTGTATCTCATCAAGCAGTCGTCTGCTCTTCTGAGCTGTATTGGCCACATTGTTGACTTCCGGTTCAAATGCTAGGGTCACGCCGTAGGTTTCACAGCACTTGACAGCCTGCTCCATAGAGACGAGTAAATCTTGCCACGCCTCTGCTGAGTCATTGTCAGGATGGCTACGCCACATGCTATCTGGGTTCTTGGAACCAGTACATGTACCAATCACCGAAGTTCCTAACTGTTTACAAGCCGAGGCCATTACCTCTAGGCGTTGCAAGCCATCCTTTCGTTTGGCCACATCAGGATGAACCATATTAAATTCACCATTCAGCGCAGCAATGGTCATGCCTCGTGCTTCCATCTCTTGGCGGACGTTACCGCATTCTTCAAGCTCGATAGACTCTGGCATTGCTTCCCATCCGGCTGAAGTGAGGCTAAATTGCACACTGCGGATGCCATGGCTAATGACTGCATCCAAAGTCTCCTCTATAGTTGGTCTGGGGAAATGACCAGTCATAATTCCGATTTGCATTTTGGTTTTCCTTTATCGTAAGGTCGTTCAGGGAATAGAGAGTACGTACATCCTGGTGCGTCCAGTTATCGTAGGCAGCGTTGGCATGCCATGCCCGAAGCATTCCATCCTATCACAACGCTTTCCTATACGGCAAGAGATTACATCCAGACATATCAAGCATCTCTAACCCGTTGATAATGCTGACATACTTTGTGGCCCTGTCCATTTCCGATTTCATACATGCCATTCGTATCTCTTCCACAAAATGTTCCTTCAAGAGCGACAGCGAAGTGAACCACACCTTTGCCTTTACGTAGATAAAGGAGCTGTTAAGATGGATACATCTGGGATTGCGGCGATCTCTCCTCAAACTCCTGCCATGCCGTAAATTTCATATATTTCTTGCTTTTGCTCCGGCGTTATAATGATTGGTTCACCAATCTGTAATCCCTGATAATAGACTTGTGCAGCAACTTCTGCATTGTAGGCATGTCCAAACGCTTGGTGAATATCCTCACCAACGGCGACCACGCCATGACTTCGCAGCAGAACCACTTTCAATTCGGGACGGGAGCGCAATAACTTCACCGTCACCTCACCACCAGCACCGCTACCAGGGCTGGCCCACGGTGCCACCGGTATGGGGGCGCCGCACATGAGCGCTTCTGTATTGATGAGGGGGATCTCTCTACCCACCACAGCAAAGGTCATTGCATAATGGGAGTGAGTGTGGCACATGGCGCCCACATTGGGCAAGTTCCGCATGATGGCTGTATGCATGGGGGTTTCGGACGATGCCGTGCAGGGGCCATCAATGTGATTGCCATCCAGGTCAACGATGGCGATCTCCCCAGGGGCCAATTGATCATACGGAATGCTGGTTGGGGTGATAGCCAGATGACCATCAGCCGTACGCATACTCAAGTTGCCCGCTGATGCTCGAATTAAATCAGCCGCGACGGTCTGTTGTACAATGTCAAAAAGCGCTTGTCTTACTTGCGCGTAGTTCATTATTGTTCTAGCTCTTTGTTATGGATGGCCAGACTAACCTTGCCCCTGTGAAGACGGGGTGTCCTCTCATTTTTTTGACGCTCCAGACTAAGCTGGACCGATATATGTCAATAATGCCGGGACAAAGTTTTACTGGCCGACTTTATGTGATCGCTTTATCTTTCTTCCTCGCGCCAAAGCCATTCCAGCGATTCTGGCAGAATCATTCCGCCATGTTCACCATTGTGGCCACCGTCTCCACCAACGAACTTGTAATCATATTCACGAAACTTGAGCGCAGCTTCCATTTGCAAGTTTCCTAGCCACCAATTCCCATGCTGATTATCCAGATCATTGCTGCCATCTTGTAAAAAGACTCGGATATCTCTCTTGGCCGACTTGCGGATCAAACTTGGATAAACGTGACCTCCGCGAATATTGGTGAAACTGCCTACGTGGCTTAGCACCTTGTGAAAGTAATCGGACCTTTCCCAGGCTGCTGTAAACGCGCAAATGCCGCCAGAGGATATCCCACAGATGGCTCTCATTGTGGGCTCATCCGCTAAATTGTATGACTTGGCAACCTCAGGAATCATTTCGTCGATTAAGAAGCTCGCATACTCTTCACTTAGCGTGTCATATTCATTGCTTCGATTATCGGCTGGCTTGGTTGGAGCCGACTTGGTTAGGCCTCGATGTCCTGGATTGATAAAGAGACCGAGCAGCGGGGGGATCGTTCCTTTGTGAATCAGATTGTCAAAGACGATAGGCACACGGAACGCACCCTCTTCATTTACATATGCGTTTCCATCCTGGAAGACCATTAATCCCGCTGGGGTCTGCGAATCATATTGGGCAGGAACATAAACCCAATAGTCGCGGACTGTCTCGCCCTTGCCAAAAAAATTACTCTGCCATTCGTATTTTGTGACCACGCCGCAATGTACATTCGGCTGACGTATTGAGTCTGGTCCATATTGCATAAGACTATTTTCCTCCATAGTGAATAAGCAATCGATCACAGTGAGATCAGAAAGAATTATTCATTTTGTACCGGGATTAAGTTTGAAGCTATACTGCGGTCGTTTTCAAGCGGAGCTGAGTATGGAGGGTGTTATGCTTCCAATTGTACGGCTCCGCCTAAAAATAACGGTCCAATCTCTGGATGATTTAACACCCCATCGGCTGTTCCACTCAAGGCCAATCGACCCTGTTGCAGAACAATTCCATAATCAGAGATGGTCAGCGCCTGTTTGGCATTCTGCTCAATCATCAGAATGGTGACGCCGTTGTCTCGCAAAGAAAGCAGTTCGTCAAAGACCTGCTGCACCAGAATGGGCGAAAGGCCGATGGACGGCTCGTCGATGAGTAACAGCTTGGGGTTGAGGAGCATGGCGCGGCCGATCTCCAACATCTTCTGCTCACCGCCGCTCAGGGTGCTGGCTTGGGCGCTGGCTCGCTCTTTCAAAATGGGGAAACGATCATAGACCCTGACCATTCTGCGGTGAGTTTCGGCCATATTCCGCAGGCTGATACCGCCAAACTCCAGGTTGTGTTCCACCGAAAGTTGAGGAAAAATATTCCGTCCTTGGGGAACGTAGGCTATTCCCTGAGCCAGCAGGTCAATAGGTTTAAGCCCGGTGATTTCACTGCCATCGAAATTGATGTTCCCATCCCGGATAGGCAACATGCCAAAGATGGCTTTAAAGAGAGTGGACTTCCCCGCACCGTTGGGGCCAATGACCGTAGTCAGTGTAGCTTCGTTTATTTCAACGGTGGTGCCATGGAGGATGGTTGTTTGACCGTAGCCTGCGACGATGCCGTCCGTCTCTAAAATTACGCCCATAATCTGACTAGCCTAACACTCAGTGCCCATAAAAAATTCATTCATCTGATGCGAATCGACCACCACGCCAGCGTAGGCATTCAAAAACATCAGCGCCTGAACAGCATGATCTTGATTCGCATCGCGAGTGGCGCAGAGATCGCACAAGACAAAGATCAAATAACCTTCGGCCGCACCTCGTTCGGCCGTGCGCCGCACGCAAATTTCGGTACGAACGCCACAGACCAATAGCGTTTGGATCTGTTGAGCATCCAACACTTCCTTCAGGTTTGAATGGGCAAATCCGTCGCTTTTCTTCTCGATGATAATTGCATCATCAGGAATATCCAACCCATACAGATTCAGTTCAGGATCATTGCTGGTTGCTGGACGTGTAACACCTTTGAGCCGATTGAGCCAAAGGTCGGTGGGACTAGCGTTTTCATTGTCGGGAACAGATTTGATGTAGATGGGCAGTCCGCCCCGTCTGCGGAATCCATCTACAAAGGCATTGATTTTGGCTGGTAGTGCCTGCATCTGCGTGTTGGCGTGTTTGCGTGCTGTTGCTCCGGTTGGCGAGCAGAATGATACTTGGACATCAACAATCAGCAGCGCGCATCTCGCAGCGTCAAACTTGTCGGTGATTCGAGACGCGTAATCTATCCAAATGGTCATAAGGTAATCATTAACTCCCTAAATATGCCTCAATCACCTTAGGATCACTTCGAATCTCATCTGGCGTTCCCGTCATCAAAACCTGCCCCTCGGCCAGCACCAAAATCCGGTGAGCCACCTCAAAGATAAACTCCATGTTGTGTTCAATTACCACCAAGGTAGTCTCTTGAGCCTGGTTGAGCTCCAGCAGCCGTGCCTTGACATCCGTCAGCATTGATAAGTTGACGCCGCCTGCCGGCTCATCCAAAAAGACAATCTCCGGATCGCCCATGAGTGACATAGCAATGTCAAGCAGCTTCTGCTGACCATAGCTCAGATTTCCCGCTTCCTCTTCTGCCAAATGCCCCAGTCGAAACGCTTCTATCGTGTCGTTGACCGTGGGCATCAAACCTAAGTCTGGCGGCATAAAGAGACGACTAAAAACAGTTCCCTTGTGAGCTTGGACCGCGGCCAGAAGATTCTCCCGCACTGTCATAGAGGGGAAGACTTGCAGGAGTTGGAAGGTGCGTCCCAAGCCCCCCTTGGCCAGGCGAGAGGGCAACCAGCCACTGACGTCCCGCCCATTGAGGATTACTGTGCCTTGGTCAGGCTTGAGCTGACCCAGAATACAGTTAAAGAGGGTAGATTTCCCGCAGCCATTGGGTCCGATCACACCCAGGATTTCGCCGTGACGAACCTCAAACGATACATCCCGCACCGCGTGGACGTTGCCGAAAGATTTGGTGAGGCTGTCCACCGTCATGACGACATGGCCGTTAGGAGCTGTCACGCTTTCCCACCAAGTATTGCGACGAGTAGGCGTACAACTACCTCAATTTGTGCTGGTACAGCATAGACCTGCTGATCGGCTACGATCTGCTTATTTGTAGTGTCTATAGTTGCGAAGCGCCACTCACGGCCAGAGGTAATAACCCCGTAAAGAGGATCGCTAGCATCTGGCTGACTGCTAGCAGCAATAAGTTCAGCACAAAGCTGACCGAGACCTCGCTCAATGTCGTCGTTCTTGGCTTCAATGATGAGGACCGTTGTGCGACCAACAACCCAGTAATCGACAGATCCCCCTAATTCATCTGTAATAACAGGTTGCTCGGTATAGATTCTGCCCTGACTAACGGCCGCGGATTCGCTCAGAATAGGAGCGACTATGGCTTCACGGCGAGCCTGTTCATTGCCAAGGTCAAATAGCTGCATATTCTTTTTTACTGTCTCGGTAACTGTAGAGGATGCTTGCACACTCGCTGGCTGAATAATTTCTGAGCAATAAACTAATGTGTAGCCTAGTTCGGCTAAGGCCAACGTGAGCGCACGACCAGCTAGGAAGAAGTCAGTGAACTTTCTCATGGAACCTCCCTCAAGAAAAATCGTCTCCGTAAATACGGGAATATCCCTGCAATTCCTTGTGGAAAGTATAACATACATAGTATCACGGCCGTGGCAAAAAGAATCAGATAATACTCCTGGGTAAAGCGCAGGGCCTCGGGCAGAATGGTAACCATGGCGGCACCAAAGAACGGCCCGGCCAGATTTCCCCGCCCACCCACAACCAGCATCAAAATGAACAGCAGCGAGCGCACTAAGCTGAACGAATCGGGATCGATGAACTCAACCAGCACTGCCTGCATAGCACCGGCAATTCCGGCAATGGCTGAACCGATGGCAAAGGCCATGAGCGTATACGTGGTTTGGGATAGCCCCAAACTTTCGGATCGGGCCGAGTTGTCTCGCAGCGCTCGAAAGGCCCGTCCCCATGGACTACGCACCATATACCAGACGGCTAGCGTAACCAACAGCAGCATAACCATACAAAAGTAGTAGAAGCGCACCGGCTCAAAGAGCGAAAAGCCAAATATGGATGGCCGTGGAATGTCCCGGATGCCCAGCGGTCCGTTCGTTAACCAGGCCTCGTTACGCAGCACCAGCCAAATTAAGTTGCCAAAGCCCAAAGTCACAAAGGCTAGGTAGTGACCTTCCCGAATGCGTAGCGCGGGGAAACCGATCAAAAAGCCGATGGTACCACTTAAGAACATGCCTACGATCATGGCTAGCCAAAAGCTGAGGCCCACATTGATCATAAGCAGTGTTGTGGTGTAGGCCCCCACACCCATAAAGGCAGCCTGTGCCAGTGAAACTTGCCCTGCGTAACCCAGCGTCAAGTTCAGCCCATGTACGGAGATGGTCCGCACCGCCCAAGTGGAAAGGACCACCAGCCCGTAGGTTTGCAGGCCAAGAGGTGCCAAAATCAACGCTGCCGCGACCAGCAAAATACTCCCCCAAATCAGTACATCGTAAATGCGACTCGTGCGAGCAGAGGTTAGCCGTTTTCCTTGAATGTCATGCCGAATGTTCTCCTTATCACCAGCAACCTCACCGTTCCCTAATTCCCTATCTTGAATCCCTAATTCCTTTTCTTCAATCTCTAATCCCCTCTCCTCACTCATATTGTCCGCTCCTCTCTGCGGCCAAAGAGACCTTCAGGCTTAAAGAGGATCACGATGATAAGCAGAATGAGTGGGATGGCCGCAGCATAAGGCGTCAGGTTGACTGGATCTGCTAAAAATGGAATCGGCGTCTTCACCAGATAGAACTTGGCAAAATTGTCAATGATGCCGAGCAAAAAGCCGCCAAAGAGTGCACCCCGCACTTGATTGAAGCCGCCCACAATCGCGGCCATAAAGGCAATCAGGCCGAAGACCTCGCCCGTGCTAAATTTGGCAAAGAGGCTTGGCGTCACTAGCAGCGCCGCGGCCGTAACCAGCGCAGCGTTAATCAGATAGGTATAGAGGATCATGCGATCCACGTTGATGCCCAAGATTCGGGCGGTTTCGGGATTTTGGGCCGTGGCCTCCATGCTGCGCCCAACAAAGGTCTTGTTGAGGAAAATTTGCAAACCGGTGATGATGAGCACCGCAATCGCCAGGGTCACCAGATCTGCAATGCCAAAGCGAAAGCCACCCAAGTTAATGATCTGATCTTCGACCAACGTCGGGAAGGGCAGGGCGTTGGCTCCCCAAATGTTGCGGGCACTCTCTTTGAGGATCACACCCAAGCCGATGGTCGCAATGATCAGTGGCACGTCGCCCATACTCTTGATCAGCGGATCGGTTTTGGCTTGGCCCAGCAGCTTGGGCAGATTTTGAAAGAAGGCAACCAGCGCCAGAGATATGACAAAAGTGGCAATCTGTGAGAGGTTAATCTTGCTGCCAGCCACGTTGAGCATAAACCCATCCAACAGTAACACCAAACCAGCGCTTGACCACGCCCAGCGAAGAATCGGGTTGAGGATAGCTGCAAAGATTAGGGTCAGCGCCCAAGCGGGGACCGTTCCATAGCCCAACAGCGGATCGGCCAGAGCCTCTTTGAAGAAGAATCCCAGCGAAATCATCATCAGGACCAGGGCAATCAGAAAGGCAGGAATTAGCCCTACCCCAAAGAAACCCATGGCCCATAGCATAACAAACGCGGGTAGCATAATAAACTCGCCCTGAGCAAAATTAATAGCGCCCGACGTCTGCCAAAGAAGTCCAAGGCCAACCGCCATCAGCGCATAGATGGCTCCAGTAGCGATACCAGCGATCAAAAGTTGAAGAAAAATTTGCATATGCTAAATCGGCAAGGAGCGAATCCATATATCTGTTTCAGTAGTCTCGCCAAATGTAAGAACAGCCTCATCTTCATCAGGCCATTCAAACATTGAGACTAAGTTGTGAAAGATATAGGAGTCAACAGAATCGCGTTTTGGGTTCAACTCGTTGTGGGCCATCCGCTGCGTAATAGTTTGCAGAGGGATGTCTAGATACACGACTATCGTGTGATATCTATACTCATCTGCCACTCGGCGAAAACGATCTCGCAGTTGGCGCAAACAATTTGTATCGTCGAGAACAAGATCTCGCCCATTGGGCATCATGGCACGTAGTCGGTGAATCGCAACTTGATGGTTTTTTTCCCACTCTTCAACAGGAATACCCTGCCCTCCGAAGCCGAGTCCGCGTTCCTTATTGATATCGTCAAGACTGATATAGCCAGCATCTAAGTGTTGCACAATCGACTTCGCCAAGATAGTTTTGCCAGAAAAAGCCAGACCACACATCAAGTATAGCCGCTTCATGACTTTGCCTTTCAAACCATGACTAGACATCATCCATAGCAAGCTGGCAGTAAATCTTCGCACAAATCGCTACCGAGATAAAAACGAACTTTCAAGCAGAGAAAGTTACGATTTAGCTGCGCAAGGATTTATGCCAAACTGTACCAGGTTTTCCACGAAGGAAATAAAGCATAAATGTGGAGCTTTGAATCTTGGAAGCTGCCTGGAAAGTCACTCTGAGGAGCCTGCAGCTCGGTTACGGCCGCAAAGCGGCACGAAGAATCTCACCATTATTATAGTCTTTAAGAAAAAGATTTTCCAGTTGTCCCCTGAGCTTGTCGAAGGGCGGCGGGAAAATCTTTTTCTGGATATCTATAGATCGAAAAACAGAGATTCTTCAGTCGCTCCGCTCGTTCAGAATGACACGATCACACCCTTTTCAGACAGCTTCTTACGTAAAAAGTTGTACGACTATCCCTCGTCCGCGCACGTATTCATCAATCGCGACAGGTTGCCGATAATGACCTGCGCGCCGTCCTGCACCTCAACAAGGAAGGTGGCGCGATCGATGTCGCCCTTTTCGTCGTAGGCTAGGTCCATCAGAACGCCGGATTCATCCTCAACAGTGATGAGGGCACAGTGGAGGGCTTCGGCGATGGCGGGGCCATCAAAGCCTTCTGTACGTTCTGCCATCTCTTTAAAGACATGAACGCCGATGTAACCCTTGAGGCCGTTATGGTCTGGTACGTAGCCATAGGCCTCTTCAAACTTGGTGGCAAATTCCTGAATGCCTGGCACATCTGCCTGAGCCGACAGGTTTACATGACCACGAGCACCGTTGGCCGAAGAGCCAGCCAGATCGAGTACACCCTGGCTGAGCAGAACCGCCTCACCGTAGATGGGCAGCTCAGAACCTTGCTTCTCTAGCTCTTTAAGAAGGCGGGCGCTCTCTTCCTCCGTCAGGTAGGAGAAGATGGCCTGGGCACCGCTGTCCAATGCCTGGAGAACCTCAGGAGCGAAGTCTGCCTGCTGCTGCTCGGTAGAAATTTCCGCCACTACTTCAATACCACGCTCGATAAAGTTTTCAACAGCGGCAGCACGTCCACCCTGGCCAAACTCGGTATTGGCATAGATGACAACGACTGATTCGACGCCTTCATCAACCAGGTAATTGGCCATCTTGGGCAGTGAGCCAGACTGGCCAGACGAGGTGCGGAAGATGTACTGATGGCCTTGCTGGGTAATGCTGGCCGCTTCGGAACCGACCCATTGGGGAACCTCTGCACGCTCTGACTCAACCATGTTAACAATGGTGGATGAGGAGTAAACTGAGCCAAAGATGCCTGCAGGATTCTGATCCAACCCCTTGGCGATAACGGACTTAGAGACTTCTGGGTCGGTCTGGGTGTCCAGTACTTCATACTCGACCATATGACCCAAGATTCCGCCGCTTGCGTTGATGTCTTCAACCGCTAGCTTGGCTCCATCGGCCCAGTTGTTGCCAGGCACAGCACCACCGCCGGAGATCTCTGCAGGAATGATGATGAGGACGCTTTCGCCTGAGTCCATGGTACCTTCACCAGAATCGGCCGCAGCACCATCGCCGCCCGCGTCAGACTCTGGCCCCTCGACGGTAACACAGGCCGCCAGGGCTAGTACCAAAACTAGAAAAAGTGCAAGCAGAAACCTTGGTTTTTGAAACATTGATTTTCTCCTGTAGTGAGTGAATTTAACTTTATAGTGCGGTCCGTTTGAAAAGAGAGATTTACTTCCACCGGTAGAGTATGGGGAAGCCCCTCCTTTCAAGCGAAGCTGAGTATATATTGGGGGAGCAATGGGAAAACAATTGAGACTAGTTTATATTGTAGATTTCAAGCTTTAGGAATGAAAAATAGATAATTGAGTTATTTGATAGGGCCAAACCTGAATAAATCGCAAGTTATTTACAACTCATTCCTTAGAAAACTTAGCTAAGTCGATCACGTAATCAACCTGTTCGAGGAAAGGAAAGTCTGTTGGCGAAACGCTTAACTTGGCCAGTGGCTGCACCGGTTTCATGCATCCCCACTCTTCCACTGATATATCCAAGAGATCAAAAAGACCATTCGAGCGTATCTCTGGAAAATCCTCGGCTCGCGCAAGATAGATGGTGCCATCCACAAAGGGCCATTGGTCTGTCTCTTTGAGCATGGTGGGTAGCTCGAAAAAGTAGTACTTGGTCCACTCATCCGATGATGCACCTTGCCGAATACAGGCATTGCTCGTGGCCTTGGCCACGGTCTTATCTAAGATGGCAAACCACATGCCCCAAGCGGGGTCCGGTGAAGCGAAGAGCATCTGCCGATTGCCGAATTCAGTCTTGTCTGTGGTGTGACGGATTGGCTTTAGCTCACGCAAGTCAGATAGCTTTGAACCGTGGACTACATAGCCCTGTTGATCGCACAAGTAATTCAGGAAGTCGATTTTGGGATACGTCAGATCATAGTCAATGAACTCATCAACACCTTGAGCCAGTCCAGCTTGTAACAATGCATCAAACGCTCTTTGGGCGGCCTCATCAATCGCCTTTGGTCTTCGCGTTAAGATTGTTGTCTTCTTGGTCCGCCACCTTCGAAACCCTCGAAACATCTGAGCAAAAAATGGTGTACTGATCACGCTTGGTAGCTTCATTGTAGTTCCTTCAACCTCTCAACCGATGCCTGACTTGTAAAGGCCGAAACTCCTGCACCTTCCAGCAACTCCACCACGGCCTCCATCTCGTGCATACGGCGCTTGGCATGTTTATGGCTACCCGTCACAAAGTGGTCGATCAAGGACTCATCTTGAAGTATGCTGGCCATCTGCTGGCGGGCATAGTTGGCCATGCCAAGCTTCTCGCCAGCTTCCACACATTCGAGCACAACCGCAGCGATTCCTTTATAGACGATGCTACGAACCAGCTTGTGGGTGGCTGCACTTCCTGCTGGTTCATCCAAAACGGTGACTGGCATTCCTAAGGGGGACAATCGAGCATGAAATTGCTGAGCACCAGAGCCAGAGGCGTAGACAGGTGAGTGCAACCCTTTGGGCCGGATGGGTGACATAATGGCTGCATCCACAAAGTCCGCGCCCGTTGGCTCTATGATGGTGGCAACAGCCTCTTTATTTTGAGGGGATGCTGTATTCAGATCAGCGTAGATTTGTCCGACAGTAAGGGCAGGTGCGACCTCGACTGCCACCGCCTTAGCTGCAGAAGCCCAGTTAACGCTCAAGATCAGATCTGCACCTTCTACCGCGTCTACATTGCTTTGGGCAAAGTAAAGGCTATTGGGTAATTCAACTGGATTGGGATCCCAGCCGCGGACGGAAACATGGACAGCCAGCAGATCATCGGCCAGCGTTTTACCAGCTTCACCAAGGCCCAAAATTGCGACAATCATACATAACGGTTCCGTTTTGAGTGTAAAATGAAAAGGATTAATCTATGAGTGAAAGTACTTTACCTGATTAGGCGTGTAACAACAAACCTATACTGCGTTTGTTGTGCAAACAGAGTTGGATATGAGGAACTGAAGATTTCCATAACGTCGCTACAATCTACTGTCTTCTGCTCGATTCTTCAACAAAGTCTTAACAATTTCTTGGGATTTGTATACTAAAATCGTCGCAATGTAACGATGGGTAAACCAATTGTTGAGCAGTTTTACGATTCGCTTTAAACTACTACATAGTAAAAGGATATTGATATGAAATTTTTAAACGTTTTTCTTGCTCTTGCACTTATTGTAACTTTAGTAGGATGTTCTTTGTTACCAATGGGCAGTACAAACTCTGCAAACATCACAACCTCTGCCACTGGTGAAGTGATTACAAACATACAGGCCCGAGGCACAGGAGGTGGAGCACCGTTCGACGGTACTGTTGATACCGCATCTGATTTAGATGCCCTCGGCGAGACAGCTTGGGGGGTAGCGCGTCTCGGCCTACATCGCGGCCATGCGCCAATCGAAGGAGTGCTCGAAGAATATCTGGGCATCTCTCATGACGAAATGCACGTTTTTATGGAAGAGGATGGGCTGAATCTAGCTGGAATTTGCGAGCATTTTGGTTTTGATCCGGAGAATTTGGTTGAGACATTAACGGCAAGTTTTGTTCCATTTTTAGAGGAAGGGGTAGAAAATGGCGTCATTTCCAACGACGAAGTTGAGGCATGGACGGAAAAAATGAGAACTGAATTTAGTAACCGCGTCTACTGGGAAGGATAATGCCGCGATTCGACTCTGTCGCAAAATCTTATGGCAAACCAATATACGCTCGCTACCCCAAGTCAATCTACCTGCCAAGCGACATTGCTGTCCCTCACTTGGAGGCTGCTCTTCGCTGGCTATGCCTCGGTAGCAGCAATTTGGTGGTACATTGAACCACAAGGTTTTCCCATATTGCATAGTCGATTCTGGGCCAATAGTGGGATCCCCTTCTTGGTTACTGTGGTAGCACTGCTCGGCATCATTGGTGTGTTTAGCCGCTGGCGGCAACTGCTTAAGTTTTCGGCACCTGCACTTTCAGCGGCAACCATAGCCGCAGCTATAACCGCTAGACTGTTGTTTCCAGCCAGCTTGGGCGGTAGGATCGAAATGATTGTGCTTGGTGCTCTGGTCATTGGCTGGTGTTGTTTTCTGCTGCTGCTTACATGGCTTACATTTCGCCACTTCAAGGAATGGCCGATTTCCCGTTGGGGTCTTGCTCTGGCAGTTCTGTTCTACATCGGGATTGGCGTACTGGTTCCCTGGACACAACGTAGTGCTGATGCGACCACTCATAGTGGTGAGGCTACATTCTCGGTCGAAACGAGTGACATTGACAATCAGACGGTTGAGCCGATTAACCTAACCACTCAGGTAACGATACGGCCTAGGGAGGGAATCATTGCCGGGCAGTGCGGTGTAATTCCCATAAATGCATGGCCTCTTCTCACTTTTTATAGCCGTTCCCCTGATAGATTTTGGACCCTCTTCTCACCTGGAAACTTCCGGGGGGGACCACCTAGAACGATTACAGGACTGACTCAAGAGAGCAATCTAGTGACCGTTGCATATGCCGATGACGACATAAGTCGACTACAGATCAAGACTAATGACGCAAGTTCAGTTTTAGCTATTGAAGCCTTTTCAAAACTGACTCGCCCTATCTATTCACATCTCAACTCCTTTACTCAACTTCAATTTTATGCCCAAGAGAAGCTGACGGTATCCTTTTCGCCTGCTCCCGACGCCCAAGTAGAGATTCTACAATCCGACTATCCCATCGGCCGCCCTGCGCGACTAGCATATGTTGACGACGACGATCGCTTTCGGATTGTAGAGGCTACTAGTGGTGAGAAAGGACCGTTTAAGACGCTGGCAGAGGGCAACCTTCTTCCAGAAGAGCCATTACATTTCACTATCTTCACGGCGGGGGAGCCCATGTGCCAGATTACCTTGGAAGACTGGGCTGCTCAGGCAAGCCGCTCTCTTTCGCCGACAGCAGGCTGGGGCGTACCGCAGAACGCCATCTCTTTCACCTTGTCTGGGGAAAGCAGGTCTGGAGAGGCTTTATCAACAGCATTCTTTAACATCACACTGGCTGGGACGGGTATAGGCCGCGGTTATGACAGCGTAGGACATGCACCCGGTATCTATCAGAATCGAATGACTATTGAAAGTAGCGTGAAGAAAAATTAGATGAATTTATTAAAATCACGATTCTTTATCCCATTTTTGGCGATCTTGTTGATTGGAAGTGGTCTATTCTTTACCTCTCGCTTCACAAGGGATGCGTTTGGCTCCTACCGTGCGGTTCAATTTGCCGTCGAAAATGACTTTGATGCTGGTAACCTGGATGTAGACCTTGTTCAACCGTGGATGCATCTGCGCTACATCGCCGATGCATATGCCATCCCTCAGAGCTATCTCTTTGAACAGCTCGATATTCCACCGGATAAAGCTAGGAGGCGGTTACCCATAGAGCATATCAACCGAAGACAGCGGCTAGGCGAAATAGATGGCGAGCCTGCCATTGTGGGGAGGGTGAAAGAAGCCATTGAAGCTTATCGCGCCAATCCAGTGGTTACGGGGCTAACGGAAGGGAAAGTAGAGCCTTGGATGAATATGCAGTATATTGCCAATAGCACCGGCATCCTTGTTGAAACCTTTTTCAACGCTTTGGAGATCCCCATAGAAGGCAACGCATTCAAGCCCCTGAGATGGCTAGTTAAATCGATTGAATACGAACCTGGGGAGAGGCATCTTATCCTCATTGTGCAAGAAGTTGTCGAATCAAGCTCTGGTTTTGGGCCTGATTCAAGGCCAGATTCGAAACCCAACTCTGAATCCGATTCGAAACCCAAGAAAGACAAAAAGTGAGGTGGATCTGTCATGGATATCATTATGGACATCGACATCACAACGCTGGTTTTAGGTTGGGTCATCAACTATGGCGCGCCGATGATCTTCTGCGTATTGATTCTTAGTGGCATGGGCCTTCCCCTGCCAGCCGTACTCATCGTCATTGCCGCTGGAGCTTTCATACGGCAGGAACTGCTCAGCCTCTATACGACGCCTATTCTAGGGTTAATTGGTGTCGTAACGGGCGATTCGGTTGTCTATGGTGTCGGTCGTTTTGGGAATCGGTGGATTGAGCAACGATTTGGTAGTAGTAGCACCTGGAGGAGTGCACAGCAGCAATTCGAAAAACGGGGAGGCATCGCCATCTATCTAACCCGGTGGTTAATTACGCCCCTAGCCGTTCCGACCAATCTAGTCGCAGGTGGTAGT
Organism: Chloroflexota bacterium; assembly: GCA_039028975.1. Taxonomy (GTDB): domain Bacteria; phylum Chloroflexota; class Anaerolineae; order Caldilineales; family Caldilineaceae; genus JAHBNG01. The sequence continues at coordinate 67,120 of JBCCHB010000004.1, read as the reverse complement.
CGTTACTCATTCGGGCGCTTTCTTGCCTATGACACCGCGGGCGAAATTACATGGCTTGCACTCTTTGGCGGACTTGGCTACGCCTTTGGTGATCAATGGTCGCTCATCACCGACTTAGTCACCAACTTTAGCGGCTTACTTGCTAGCATCCTGGCGGTTGCGGTCGGCATCTACCTGATGGTCTGGTATATGAAGAGACAGAGAAATAGCGCAGGCTTGGCAGTTCAGACATAAGCAGGTGGGCTTTACCCATTTTGCTTGCGAAGCAGCATTACGGCCATCAGACCTACCTCAAAGAACCGCATATTCTTGACCACATTGGGCTAAAGTCGTATCATACCCAGAATTATGGAAAATGATATTGCTAACCCCATCACCCATCCAACTATCCCCGGCTTTCGCAGAGTGCCGCGCACAGGCGTCATTTACGTTATGCATCGGGCGCGTCAACAGGGCTTTGATTATGAGAACAAGACTTGGTCCAATCTCGGCCAGGGCTCACCCGAAACGGGTGACTTGCCCGGCGCACCAGAACGGCTCAATCAACTCCTGGCTGCCGCTCCAACCCGCAATTATGGCCCCGTAGCCGGTGAACTAGCGCTACGGGAGCAGGTGGCGGCCCTCTACAACAAACTCTTTCGCAAAGGCAAAAGTTCCCAGTACACCTACGATAATGTGAGCATTGCTGGTGGGGGTCGGCTCTCATTAACCCGCTTGGCTGCTGCGCTTGACGATATAAACATGGGTCACTTTTTGCCAGATTACACGGCCTATGAAGAGTTGCTCTCTACCTTCAAATCTTTTATCCCAATTCCGATTTTATTGAGTGCGGATCGGGGCTATCAGCTCTCGGCCGAGTCGCTACGTCAAGAGATTTTGGGGCGCGGTTTGGCTGCACTTTTGCTTAGTAATCCATGCAATCCAACTGGTCAAGTTGTGCAGGATTTTCGGCTGCGTAGTTGGGTAGAGGTAGCCCGCGAGACCCGCTGCACCTTGATCATGGACGAGCATTACTCCCACTTTATCTACAACGAGAGTAGCAATCCTTATAACATTGTTACCGCGGCCCAATATGTAGATGATGTGGAAAACGACCCGATCATCATCATCGATGGCTTGACTAAAAATTGGCGCTACCCTGGGTTCCGCATTAGCTGGACGCTTGGTCCTAAGTCGATTATTGAGACGATCTCTAGCGCTGGCTCGTTCCTTGATGGTGGGGCCAATCATCCCTTTCAGAAAGAAGCATGTGCCATGCTCGATCTTGACTACACTCTGGCAGAAACGGCTGCCATTCAGCAAATTTTCAAAAAGAAGCGAGATTATACGCTGGAACGACTTCATGACCTAGGGATTACGGCTGATTCAACGCCCGGCGGTTCATTCTATATCTGGGCAAACTTGGCCGATCTACCTGCCCCCATCAACAACGGAATGGCCTTTTTTGATGAAGGGCTGAAAGAGCAGGTTATTACCGTGCCGGGTGTCTTTTTCGATGTAAACCCTGGGCATCGTCGGCGGCAACATGCCCGTTATGGAACCTATGCCCGCATCTCTTATGGCCCTGAATTAGAGGTACTGAAGCAGGGTCTGGATGCGTTAGAGCGGGTAGTCAAGAAATTCAGGTAACAGACTGTTGGCGATGAGCTTTCCCAGACCAAGGCTCAAATTCAAGAGGTTACCTGGTTGCTGCCACACCTGATTCTATACTGCGGTCGCTTTCAAAACCATAGTTTCCCTTTACTCTACCATGAAGACCAGACTATGGTTTTGAAACGGAGTAGAGTATAAACTCCACTCCCTCTCATTTGCCTCTAATTTTTTCTGAACAATTTCTAAACAACTCAGCGCTATACTAGGGGACGAAACGACGGCTATATATGTCACTCTGAGGTACCGCAGAGTCTCTCATTGACATTGTGATCTGCCTTGAAAATAGGGATCTCTGAGGAATAGTGGGGAGGAGTTACCGTAACCCGTCCTTTTAGGGCAAGAACTTCGTTACATCGGGTGCCTCCCGCCCTAAAAGGACGGGCTACAACATTACCGTGCCTTGGTCTTACCCTACAAAAGCTTAGACACCCGAAAATAGGACACGAATTCAGATGGATTAGCAGAATTTTTTTCATCCTCTGTCGTGATCTTGAACCATGAAAAACTACTGATACTAAACGAATAGATACGGTTACATCTCTTGTTTCTTCAAGCATTTTGGTATCTACTGAACTGGGGGCAAAATATGCAAAATCTATGTCAACTTCTGCTAATCATCTTAATTGGCGCGTCTTCACTTGCAATCCCTTTGGCAACCGTGCAAGCTCAAGAGATAGCCTGCGAATCTGACGTGGTAGTACAATCTGGCGATACCCTATCTTCGATCGCAGGTCGCTTTTATGGGGATGCTCAAGCCTATCAACGAATATCTGATGCGACCAATGATCAAAGGGAAAACGATTCCTCTTACGCCTCAATTACCAACGTAAATCTCCTTGAGATTGGTTGGAAACTCTGCATACCCGGCCCGGTAGATGGAACACCAAGCGTAACCTCGCAGAGTAACGTTCCGCCAGAAAGTAATGTCCAGTCACAAGCGGTCGCAGCACCGTCGGTTCCTGTACCCGTACAGCCCAACATCGATCTGTCGCTAGACGAAATGCATCCCCTGATGATTGAGTACATGCGTCAGCAAACCTATCCTGGCAGCGAAATCACCATCGAACAGCAGTTGGAAGCAGGCATAAACTACAGTCGATACGTGGCCTCTTATCAGTCAGAAGGAAACAAAATTTTCGCTTTGCTCACAGTCCCAAATGGTGCGGTACCTGCAACGGGATGGCCAACGATTGTTTTCAACCACGGATATATTCCGCCCACAATCTACCGAACTACCGAGCGCTACGTCGCCTATCAGGATGCGTTCGCCCGAAATGGCTACATCACATTTAAGGCCGACTATCGTGGTCATGGCTTCTCTGAGGGCGAGTCTGCCAGTGGGTCCGGTTCGCCTGCTTATACGGTTGATGTGCTTAATGCGTTGACGTCACTGAAAGCCTATCCTGGTGTTGATACCGACAGGATGGGTATGTGGGGCCATTCCATGGGTGGAGCGATTACCCTGCGCTCTATGGTCATTGCAGATGATATAAAGGTCGGGGTCATCTGGGCAGGCACCGTAGGCAGCATGGATCAGCTCTTTGAGCGCTGGGCGCGACGCGCGCGGGAGAACCCATCACCAGAACGTTCGCAACGAGGGAGATGGCGTCAAGAGCTTCTGGACGCTTATGGGACCCTAGAGGAGAATCCTGAATTCTGGGGATCAATCTCGCCCAACACGTACGTAGCCGATCTGTCAGGTCCGGTTCTACTGCAACATGCCACAGGTGATGCAACCGTCCCTGTTGCCTTTTCCCAACGCCTTAACGAGCAGATACTGGCGGTTGGCGGGGACGTTGAATATATCGAGTATCAGGGAGATGATCACAATATTTCAGTCAATTTGGCTAGCGCGCTCTCTAGCGCAGTGGCTTACTTTGATCGATATTTAAAATAGACAAAGCATTGTAGGACAAAGAAGTATGGTTGTGGAGTCTATGTGGTGTGACGGTGGCGAGATAATAGCTCGTCTACCCATTCCTTGTTCCGAAACAGGAATTTTCCCAAAGTCTCTACGGAAAATGGGAGCATCTTAGTTTCGGGGCAAGATTTTCCTACTCGAGAGAATTTTGCTTTTGAAGGGCAAAAACGGGACTCGAAATGCCGCTGTGAAATGCACCCTCTCAGAGAGAATTCAAGTTCGCCCCCAAAGTGAGATGCTCCCCGGAAAATATAAAACTCTGGTTTTGAAAGCGACCGCGGTATAATTGGGCATTATAGCTAACCAAGTAACATTTAACCATCTACTTGAAAGAGACACCCTATGCTGACCCTAAAGTACACTGAAGATAACTTCGAATATCGCGATCTCAACAGCAATGGGCAATTAGATCCCTACGAAGATTCCCGCCTACCCGTCGAAGTGCGGGTGAATGACCTACTTGCCCAGATGACTGTGGCTGAAAAAGCTGGGCTCATGTTCCAGACCTTTGCCGCCCATGTCTTTGATGGTGGGGCCTCGCTATTGGAAGGCGAACTCAGTCAATCCGAGCCAGGCAAGATGGTGGTCAATCAGCAGATGAACCACTTCAATTTTCCTAACATCGCCGATACGCGGATGGCTGCCGAGTGGCAGAACCAGATGCAAAAACTGGCCGAGGAGAGTCGCTTGGGGATCCCTATCACCTTTGCCACGGATCCGCGTCATGCGTTTTCAACTAATCCAGCAGTAAGTGCCCGCGGTGGTGGATTCTCTAAATGGCCGGAACCTATCGGACTTGCTGCGACCAACGATGTGGACTTGGTTGGCAAATTCGCGGAGATGGCCCGTCAAGAGTACATAGCACTCGGCATTCGAGTAGCCATTCACCCGATGGCCGACCTCGCTACCGAGCCACGCTGGGGCCGGATTAACGGCACCTTTGGCGAAGATGCAGAGCTGGCCGGAAAGCTAATCAAAACCTACATCCGTGGATTCCAAGGTGAGGAGGTCGGCCCCCAAAGTGTGCTCTGTATGACCAAGCACTTCCCCGGCGGTGGCCCCCAGAAAGATGGTGATGATCCCCACTTCCCTTACGGCAAAGAGCAGATTTATCCAGGCCAAAACTTTGATTATCACCTTGGCCCTTTCGAAGCCGCATTTGAAGCCAATACGGCTCAGATCATGCCCTACTATGGCGTGCCCATGGGGCTAGAGTATGAGGAAGTGGGCTTTGGCTATAATAAGTCCATTATCACCGGTCTGCTACGTGGCCACTATGGTTTTGACGGCGTGGTCTGCACCGACTATGGGCTGGTCAGCGATAAGCATGTTATGGGGACGACGCTGCTGGCTACGGCATGGGGTGTCGAGCATCTGAGCATTTCCGAGCGGGTGCAGCGCATTATCGAAGCGGGATGCGATATGCTGGGTGGTGAGACCTGCACGGACGTGCTCATCGAACTGGTGGAAAGTGGGCAGCTCAGCGAGTTGCGGTTGGATGTATCAGTACGACGTATTCTGCGCGATAAGTTCCGGCTGGGACTTTTTGATAATCCCTATGTTGACCTGGACGCGGCCGAGGCAATGGTGGGGAATGCTCGTTTTACGGCAGCAGGCGCGGAGGCGCAACGCAAGTCGGTTGTGCTACTCAAAAACGGAGACGGAGATACAGAGCCATTTCTGCCTTTGCTTGGCCGCCCCAAGATCTATTTGGAGCGTATCAACCCTGAAACTGCCGTAGGGTATGGTGACGTCACCGATAATCTGGACGAGGCGGACGTGGTTATTCTGCGGCTTGACACACCGTTCCAGGCGCGAGATACGGGTAACTTCCTCGAACGCATGTTCCATGCTGGCGATCTCGACTTCAAAGGTGAGGAAAAAGAGCGGATACTGGCCTGTATAGCCCACAAACCGACCATTGTCATTATGCATCTGGATCGGCCAGCAGTCATCCCTGAGGTTGCCGGATTGTGTTCCGCGTTACTGGGTGAATTTGGTGCCGATGATAGTGCGGTGTTGGACGTGATTTTTGGACGATTCAGCCCATCTGGGCGTCTACCCTTCGAAATGGCCCGCAACATGGAAGCGGTCCAGCAGCAGAAACCGGACGTTCCTTATGATTCAGAGAATCCGCTCTTCCCATTTGGTCATGGTTTGGGATATTAAGTAGAGCGCAATTCCAAAAATTACATATTATTGTCTCAAGGAGGGAGAAATTTGGCCTTCCTCGTATTTGCGCGTACCAAATCTACCGAGAGATCTTTGGCTGGCTTTTATTGACTTCTCATCTTTAAAACACAAGCATCATACTCGGGTGTTCTATCGCCTTCTTGAGATCCGCCAAAAATTGGGCCGCTACGGCCCCATCAATGACCCGATGATCAACGGACAAGGTGATGGTCATCATAGGCTGAACCACAGGTTCATCATTCTCATCCAACACCAGTGATTTTTTAATCGCGCCTACGGCCAAAATGCCCACCTCTGGCGGGTTGATGATGGCCGTAAAGCGATCGACACCGTACATACCCAAGTTCGATATGCTGAAGGTGCCGCCGCTCATGTCGGCCTGACTCAGTTTCCCACTCCGCGCCTTTTCTGCCAGTGAGCGAATTTCGATGGAGATCTCCCGTAGCCCTTTACGGTCCACATGACGGAGCACGGGAACGACCAATCCGTTCTCTAGGGCAACTGCCATGCCGATATGGATATCCTCAAAGAGGATACTTTCGTTGTCTCCGATATGGCTGTTTAGCAAAGGATGCCTCCTCAGCGTCCAAGCTACGGCTCGGGTGATACCAGCGGTGAGGTTCACTTTTGGATCGTCGTCCATGCGGTGCTGATTGGCTGTATCGCAGAGCGCTTGCAGTTCGGCCACGGAGGCGCTTGCTTCAAAAAAGATGTGGGGGGCTTCCTGCATACTCTGCTGGAGCCGACGAGCAATGGTGCGCCGCATGTTCGTGAAGGGAATCCGGGTCGTGTTGATATCGGACATGGTAGTTGCTGGCTGCTGGCTCGTAGCTGGTGGCTGTTCCATCGCAGCTTGGGCCTGCTCCACATCCACTGCCTGAACGCGCCCAAGGGGTCCACTGCCCGTTAAGGAGACTAAGTCGATGGCTGCCTCACGGGCCAGCCGCCGAGCTGCCGGGGTTGCCCTGACCTTGCCCAAACCATCTTGACCGGCCAACAGCGCTTCTACATCCCGTCGCTCGATACGTCCACCACGACCGCTGCCCGTAACCTGGTTCAGATCAACGTCATGGGCCTGGGCCATGCGGGAAGCCACTGGTGAGGATTGCACAGCCTTGCTACCGTTGTTGCCAGTTGACAATGGCGGGGGGGCAACCGGTTGGGCTTGCGCAGCGGACGACGCCTCTGATTGCTCAACCGATGGTAGATTTGTGGCCTCGGGAGGCAATTCCTCACCTGGAGCCACGATCCAAGCGATGGTTGCTGTGACGGCTACCATGTCGCCAACCTGGGCGCAGATGCCAGCTAGGATCCCATCCGCTGGCGCCTCAACCTCCATATTGACCTTGTCGGTTGTCACCTCTGCTACTGGATCACCCGCTTGAACAGTTGTCCCCTCTTCAACTAGCCACTGGACAATCTCGCTCTCCTCCAAGGTAAAGCCAAATTTGGGGATAAATACTGGTTTTGCCATAGCTCAGTAGACCCCCTGAACGAGCTTACGCGCCTCATCAATAATATCTTCAACCTGGGGAACCGCTGCCTGCTCCAAATTCCGATTATAAGGAATGGGGATGTTGAGGCCTGCCAGACGGCGGATCGGCGCGTCCAGGTAATCAAAGGCTGTACTTTCAGAGATGCGGGCTACCACTTCCCCGCCAAAGCCACCGTTGCGCACGGCCTCATGAACCACCATGGCCTTGCCTGTCTTGACAACCGAGTCAATGATGGGCTGATCATCCAGCGGACTAAGCGTGCGTGGGTCAACAATCTCTAGCTCGATCCCTTCTTCGGCTAAAGCATCGGCTGCCTCCAGGGCACGGGCGACCATAATGGAGGTGGCGACTACGGTTAGATCACTACCTTCGCGCACCACGTTGCTCTGGCTCAGCGGCACTTCGTACATCTCCTCGGGAACTGGGCCTTTCGTGCGATATAGTAATTTATGCTCTACAAAGATGACCGGATTGGGATCTTCAATTGCCGCCAGCAATAGCCCCTTGGCATCGTAGGGCGAGCTGGGCATGACTACCTTCAACCCGGGGATATGGACAAACCAATTCTCTAGGCTTTGAGAATGTTGGGCTGCCGCGCCGGTGCCAGAGCCACTAGGCATGCGCAATACAAAAGGGACGGTTGCTTTGCCGCCAAACATAAAGCGCATCTTGGCCGCTTGTAAGACCAACTGCTCCATACTGATGGTTACAAAGTCCATGAACTGAATCTCACCCACTGGCCGCATTCCTGTGACCGCCGCGCCCACACATGCACCGGCAATGGCCGCTTCTGAAATGGGTGTATCTATCACCCGCTCTGTACCATATTTATCGACCAAGCCAGCTGAGACGCCAAAGGCCCCTCCATAGACGCCTACATCTTCGCCAATAATAAAGACCCGCTCATCTATGGCCATCTTCTGGTCCAGGGCCTCACGCAAAGCCTCAACGTAGGTTACCTCGCGGACAGCTCCATTCTGGGTACCATTGCTAGGCATAAACGCCCTCCATCACTGTGGTGACGTCTGGCTCTGGGCTTGCCTCAGCAAAGACAACCGCAGCGTCAATAATCTTCTGCGCTTCGGCTCGAAGTTCGGTAACTTGGGCATCTTTCCATCCCATCACAGACGCAAAGCGGGGAATGGGATCTTTCTCTTGCCATTCTTTTACTTCATCGCGAGTACGATAGGCTTGGCGATCGCTGCGCGAGTGACCGCGATAGCGATAGGTTAAGCACTCTAAGAGGGTCGGTCCATCACCTTCCACGGCCCGTTTCCTTGCCCGTTCTACAGCATCATAGACGGCCAGTACGTCGTTGCCATCGACGGATTCACCAGCTATGTTATAAGCAGCGGCCCTTTCACTTACGCGTTCAATGTTAAAGGCTTTTTGGAAGGACATGGACATGGCATACTGATTGTTTTCGCATAGAAAAACTACGGGCAGATCCCAGATGCTGGCCATGTTCAGCGCCTCATGAAAGGCGCCTGTGTTGGCCGCACCATCGCCAAAGACGACCATACAAACCTGGTCGGTCTTACGGGCGCGTATGCTCAAGCCTACGCCAACTGCCGTGGGGACACCGCCTGCCACAATTCCGTTGGCTCCTAAGTTGTTGGCATCTACATCTGCAATATGCATGGAGCCACCCCGACCTCGGCAGTAACCCGTCTCTTTACCCATGAATTCAGCCATCATCAGATTGGGTTCACTTCCCCAAGCTAAGCAGTGGCCGTGACCGCGATGGGTGTTGAGCAGATAATCATCTTTGGTTAAGGCCGTCGACGCACCAACCGCAGTTCCTTCCTGACCGATGGAGAGGTGCATTGTTCCCCAGGTTAACCCTTTTTCATATAGCTCTTGGGCCTTTTCCTCAAATGCCCGAATCGTCATCATATCTAGCAGCATGGAGCGGGTTTTGTCCACACCAAGTTTTTTGACAAGTTGTTTGTGATTTAACGTCTTTTTTCGTTTTGTTTTTGTGGTTGCCACGTGAATAAGTCCTAAATGGTGAACGGTAGGTCGGTACATCGGTAACTCGTTAATCGGTGACTGTTCACTTTTCACTGACTACTGATCACTGATTACTTCTTCTCCGGTAAATACTCGGTAAAAATATCTGACTCTGCATAAACCTCCCGCCCGCTCTTTTTGGTGCGGTGAGCAGGAACAACGCAGAGAAAGCCAAAGGGTTCATCATCGTTGAGGTTAATAAATTGGTGGTGCTCGTCAGAAGGCACATACACAATATCGTTTGCCTCGACTTCGTGTTCTTCATCACCCAATACCACTTTGGCGCGCCCTCGCACAACCATGACACCATGTTCATATGGGTGATCTTCGGGTGCAGAATGGCCACCTGGGGTGATCTCAAAGTAACGCATGGCAAAGGCTTCAGATTGTTCGGCCGCGCCAATCAACCAGCGTACTGTGGCACCATCAGACACATCGGGACGCGAGCCGTACTCAAAGTAGCGCTGCCCTTCCCAGTCGAATGAATCGTTATCATCTCGTTTAAATTTATGGACTACGCCCATTGTTGTCTCCTTGTTATCTATCCAAGCTCTCTCTATACCCAGTAGGTCGCAACGGTTCATTTAGCACGCCTACGTGTGGCACGAGGCGTTCCTACTGGACTGAGCTCTGCTGATACTTTGGAAATCCAGACAAGATTGCTATGAAAGGTGCTTTGTCCGGCCATATCGGCCAATGCATCCGGTGTTGTCCAATTGATGTTACGACCGACGCGATGGCCATTTTTATGTTTTGCAAATGGATCGAAATTTGACCAATGCCCTTTGGGGGATGCCGCGACCCCAGGCCGAATATCATCTGTCACTTTGGCCTCCAGATGACAAGAGCCACGGCCATTGAACACACAAACCAGATCGCCACTTTGAATGTTTCTGGCTCTGGCATCCCGCGGATTCAACTCCACAAATGGTTTACCCTCGCGCGCCAGCAATCCATCCACATTGGCAAAGCTGCTGGAAACAAAGTGATGGGCTGCTGCCGAAACCAGCAATAGTGCCTCCGCTCTTGGTCCACTCGGGGTGCCAGCGTCTTCCTGGCCCATCCATACCGGCAACGGATCCAGCCCATGCCCGGCCAGTTGCTCGCAATAGAGTTCAACCTTACCGCTTGGGGTAGGAAAATGACCGTCGGCGAAGGGTACGATTTGGGGGAATTCTATGGAAATGGCACCTTCACTCTTCAAGCGCTCTAGGGTTAGGTTGGCAAATGCAGGCGCGGATTGGGCCAAGGTGGTTACCATTTCATCAATAATATCATCTGCTGTGTCGAAGAGCCACGGTTCGGTAAAGCCCATCGTTTCGGCCAGCAGCCGCATCACATCCCAGTTGCTTTTGCACTCTCCCTTTGGTGCAATCGCGGGCCTGTTGTACTTTAATACTGTATGGCCGGTGCCTCGATGCAGATCCACTTGCTCCATTTGAGACGTGGCCGGCAAGACGATGTCCGCGTATTCAGCGGTGTCAGTCATGAAGAGTTCATGCACCACCGTAAAGAGATCCTCTCGCTGCAAGCCTTGTATGATCTGTTGGGTGTTCGGCGATGTGGTTGCCGGATTCGATCCAAAGACGAAAAGACTCTTGATGGGCGGATCGGTGATCTCCCCCGTCAGCGCAGCCCCCAGACGGTTCATGTTGACGCTGCGACCGGGCGCTGGAGACTTGGACCATTTGTTGACAACATCCAGATCCCATTTGATGTAATCGGCCGTGTTGTAGGATAATCCACCACCATATACGCCATACTGCCCTGTCAAGGCTGGCAACGCACAGATGGCCCGAACGCCTTGACCGCCATTCAGGTTGCGCTGAACACCATCCAGAATTTTGATGAGCGCAGGCGTGGTTGATGCGTATTGCCGCGCCAAATCAACGATCACCTCCTCGTCAACGCCGGTGATCTGGGCCACGCGTCCGAGGGGATAGTCAGCCAGACGCTCTTTGAATTGGGGCCAGCCTACCGTATATTGGTTCAGCCACGCTTCGTTGTGCCATCCGTTTTCCACTATAAGGTAGGCCATGCCCAGGGCGAGCGCGGCATCTGTTCCAGGGATAAGGGCAACGTGCAGATCGGCCCCCTTGGCCGTTCGCGTGCGGCGGGGATCAATCACAATGACCTCACAGCCTTGGCGCTGGGCGCGCTTGAGAAATGGCATAAAGTGAGGGGAACTGCTCACTGGATTGTGTCCCCAAATCAGCACAAGGTTGCTCGATTCTACATGCTCATAGGGAGGTGCCCACCGCGCTCCCAACGTAGCTCTGACGGCCTGCTTGGCGGCTACGCTACAGATGGTGCGTTCCAGAAAGCTGGCCCCAAGCCGATTCCAAAACCGGCCACTGGCCACGCTCATTTGGATGAGGCCCAACGTGCCGCTAAAGCTGTAGGGTAGGATCGCTTCGGCGCCATACTCATCGATGAGCTGCCGCCAGCGTCTGCCAATTTCAGTGAGCGCCTCTGTCCAGCTAATCCGCTCCCACTGGCCCGACCCCTTTGGTCCACGCCGCCGCAGTGGGTGCATTAACCGATCCGGATGGTTCACAAAATTGGGATAAGGGCGGACTTTGGCACAGAGCCATCCTTGGGTGGTTGGGTGATCAGGATCCCCTTCCACTTTAACAACCAGACCCTCTTTTACGTGAGTAATAAGGCCACAAGTGTCTGGGCAATCGTGGGGGCAAACACCCTGAATCTGAGATTTTAGTTGTTCGTTCATCTCTTATCCAATCTCAGCGCCAATGATTTCAGGTAACGGAACATCTGCGATGACGACGCTAAAGCTGTGCTTAAATTCGTAGTCGCCCACATAGGCTTCTGCAATCCTGCCCGCCCAAACAATGTTGAAATGATTTGATTGTCTTTGAAATAGAGACGGTTTGCTTCCATGCGATTTGATGGCTTGAGATCCGAAAGTTTATGCGTTTGAGTCAACTTTTCATTTTCTCACCAAGCGAAAGGAACGCGGACGATTGATTTACTCGTCCGTGTTCTTTTCCATGCGTGAGAATATACCTCTTAGTGGTCTCAGGTGGAACCTCTCTAGCGTATGGATATCAAATCCGTTAAGGCTAGAATCCCTCAGCCAGCGTGCGGAATTCTCGGCAATTCTGAGCAATATCTGGACTATTTCGGAAGAGTCCGCCGCCAACGAGCAGAATTAGCTCGCGGCCATAGACTTCCAGCAATTCGGGCGCTCTTTCCACGCTCATGCCACCACCTGGCGTTGGGAAGATGGGTTTGAGGTGACCCATCTCTACCGAAGTCCCTTTAGCAATGCTGATGCACTCTTCTTTACTAAATGAGAAGCGGCCACCAAAGTTGGGGAAGATGGTCGCATCGGCACCAGCCAAACGGGCGAGTTGTCCGTAAAGCAGGTAATGGGAAAGTCCGTTGTTTGGACTGGTCGTGTGGCTGCCAATAAAGGCGGGGTGCATCATGATCGGTAGCTGGAGGCGCTCATCGTTGGCCAACATGCGAATAGCATCAAAGCCGCTTAAGCCGGGGGCGATGAGGAAACCGCCAGCACCGGCACTTTTGGCCCACAGCGCCTTCTCCAGAATCTGATCTGCAGGTGCGGTGATGTTGGGCATGTAGATAGCCTTTTGGCCCGTCTCTGCATTGGCCTTGGCAACGGCGTCGGAGCAGAGCCGCACCCGTTCCTCAAAAGGCGCAAAGCTCTGGTCTGCCAAGCCATGATCGTCTTTGATAATGTCGATGCCGCCGATGGCAAAGTCGTAGACGCACCGGGCCAGTTCTGTCAGAGGTAAACCCATGGGTTTGATGGCACCACACAATAGGGGCCGCTCTAGTATGCTCAGATAGTCGCGCAGTCCATCACAACCAAAGCGAGGGCCGTTGAAAGCTTGTAGCAGTTCATCAGGCAGTTCCAGACGCTCGACGCGGATACCGGGTTGGATGCTCGTGTTGCCAAAGATGACGTTGAGCAGTTGGGTTAGCTCGTAGCCGGAGGTCTCGACGGCATAGCTGATGGTAACGGTACAAACATCGCCGTCATGGTCGATCAGGTTGGTGATCTGGCCGATAATCTGATCTTCAATATCCCCGGCTGGCACAAGCTCTGGCGGGAATTCGATGGTCTGCTCGACACAGATGCCTTGGGCTTTGGCGTGTGCTTCTTCGGCATTCCCCAAAATACGGTAATCAACAGAAAAGCGGATGCCAGAAAGGTCTAACGTTACGTGGGATGGTAGCATTGCGTTGCGTTTTGCTCCTATTTGATCGAGTGGTCGGTATGTCTGTAGGTTGTTCGAAGACCGATCACTTGCATTCTTCATATGAGCGTTTTAGTGGCCAGAGTTCCCATTGGGATACCGATTAGTGACTCGTGCGCTCTCCAGGATGGATTGGGCTGTGGTGGCATCCGTAATTAGGACGTTGAAGAGCCTACTTTCGAGTGAGGCTCGGATCAACCCGGCTTTGGTTGGACCACCAGCAATACATACGCTGAGGGGGATTTGCCCAATGTCGTCCAGCGATAGGCCGATACAACGCTCCTCAAGCGGATTGGGGATAAGCTGCCCCTGTGCATCTACAAAGTGGTTGAGAATGTTGCCAATGGCTCCAGCCTCTTGCATGAGAGCCATATCAGTATCGGTAAGATAGCCCGATTGGTAGAGCAATGCTTCGTCATCTAGGGCACCGACGCTCTGTAACGCAATGTCACAGCTACGTGCCCGCTCGAGCGCTTGCGAGACCGCATTCTCTTGTACAAGCAACTTGCGTAACTCGGGACTGGAAACGACGGTAGGGGCATAGATGTAATGAGCTTGACCGCCAGTGAGTTCTGCCATACGGGAGACGGTACTATATGAGGCAAAGCCGCGTCCCTCTTCAGATGCCCCCCCCATGAGTTCGGTAAAGGCACAGTCAATTGGTTCTGGGCTTTGGAAGCGCATCTGGTTTTGAAATGCTTCCGGCAAGTAAGACAGAGTGCGCCCCAGACTTAGACCGATGAGCATATCTGGCTTGAGCCGAGACGACAGCCAACTAGCGGCACCATTGGCCAGCGCCCGATAGAGGAGAGGGCCTTGTTCCGCTTCCATTACAACCACGGCATCCTGAAGCCCGAAGGTCCGACAAAGCGTGTGTTCTAGCTGCAGGAATTGGGGCTGCTCGGTGTCAATATTTATTTGAACCATCCCCTGCTCTCTGGCCTGTTGAAGCAGCCGCGTCACTTTTACTCTGGAAAACCCAAGACGATTTGCGATCTCTTTGTGGGTCAACGACTCCATATAGTAGAGCCAGCAGACTCGACCTAATAGTTGACGCTCAGAAGAAAGCGCCGAGTCTTTTATACTTGCATTACTTTTTTGCATAAACATTTAGACTATCTTGACATTGTTCGTCACTGAATTTGATTGGCTCACCGAGTTGGAACGTTTCCGTTCAAATCGACGATGGCAATCTGTCCTGGCCCCATAGGGTTGTACGAGATGCTGGGTGGCGTGATAGCCATATGGCCATCGTTGGTGCAAATGCTAATGTTGCCAGACAATGTATGGTTCAACGATATACGGATAAAGATGTAAGGAGCAAATCAGCGGCCACGGCTTCCATCGCTCTATTATACAAAAGTGACCGAATATGGCTCTAATCTATCAAGATAGTTGTTCCTTAGGCTGAGGGTAGCTCGATCCCCAACGCGCCTAAGCGGGCCTGTGCCGTGCTAAACGCCTCCTGATTGACAACGTTATAGGGCTTGCCGGCGAGTAGCCCATGCAGTGCGCTATATGCAAGCCGTGATTGATGTTCGACCACCTCGTAGGTTGCTCCGCCGATGTGGGGCAATGCGATCACATTGGGCTGGGCAAAGAGGGGATTCATCAGCTCGACTGGTTCCTCATGGAAAACGTCAAGGGCTGCCCCAGCAATCACGTTCTCTTTGAGTGCTGTAATCATGGCGGATTCATCTACCAGATCGGCCCGTGCCGTGTTAATCAAATATGACGAGGGCTTCATCCAGTTTAGGGCTTCTGTGCCTATCATGCTGCGGGTTGCGGCCGTTACAGGGGCGTGAAGCGAGACAATATCCGACGCTCGTAAGAGCGACTCCAGAGCAACCAGTTCAATGTCCAATGAAGCCAGATCCTCCGCCTTGACAAATGGATCGTACCCCAAAATCTGGACATCAAAACCGGTCAGCCGTTTGGCTACAGCGCGGCCAACCGCGCCCAGGCCGATCAACCCGATCTGCTTGCCGGGCATCTCGTGGCCGCGGTGGTTAATGTAGGTTTGAACCTTGCCCAGCTCCTGCCAACGATTGGCACGCAGATTGTGCATAGCTGTCTCGACTTTGCGCAATGACATCACCATGAGCGCAACGGTGAGGTCGGCCACGGCTTCGCAGTTGCGTCCAGGAGTATTCATCACGGCTATGCCTAGCTCAGTTGCTCGCTTTATATCAATATTCACAACCGCGGCCCGGCAATCAACAATAGCCGCCAGATTCGATGCATGATCCAATATCTGCGCGTCGATCTCATCCAGTTCAGTGATCAGAACATGGGCATTGGCCACTCTTTGGCGCAGTTCATCGACACCCAGATTGGCGTTCAGGTGACTGCGATCCACATAATCAATGGTAAATCCGTGGGCCAACTTCGCACGCCAAGATTCTGTAATCGTGCCTGAAATAAAAAGATTCGCTGTTGTCATATATTTGAGTAGATTAGGTGTTTTCGCAGTAGCGTAAAAGTCACACACGGAGCCTAATCCGCACGAGGCGTGCTACCTGAACAGGTGTGCGTGATTTTTACAATATTGCGTGTTTTCTCTTCACAACACGCCTACCACCTAGCCAGCATTGCCTGCCGTTGGTGCCAGAACGGCGTCAACTGTTCAATAAGCATCCGGTATAGCTGATAGATTTCGGTATACTTTGCTACGTTTGTTGGATTGGGGTGATAGCTCTGCTCGATCCGAACACACTGATTCACGGCGCTCTGGTAGCTATCAAAGAGGCCGATGCCAACACCCGCGGTTATGGCTGCACCCAGCGCGCCCAACTCACTGCCCGCTGGAATCTCCATGGTACAGTTGGTCACATCGGCCAGCATTTGCCGCCATGCTTCGCTGTTGGATCCGCCGCCAGCCAGACGGATTTGGCTAACACCCCCGCCGATACGCTCGAAGCAGTCCCGAATGGAGAGGGCAATGCCTTCATAGACGGCGCGGGTGAGGTGGGCTTGGGTCGTTTCGGCCCCGATGCCAAAGAAGCCTGCACGCGCCGATGTATCCAGAAATGGCGCCCGTTCGCCAGATAGATATGGATGGAAGATCACCCCGCCCGAGCCAACCGGTACGCTGGACATCACAGCCTCCATCTCTACAAAGACCTCTCCGCTAGTAGTTACTTCAGCGGCCCGACTCAGTTCAGCGATGTACCAATCCAGATTAGGCGTGCCGCTCATGGCCGCCAACACGCGCATCCAGCGCTGGGGCAGCCCGTGGCAGACGGTAGCCCCAATGTCTGCAGGCACGAGATTGGGTTCATCCAACACAATGGCGTTGAGCGCGGTGGTGCCTATCAAGGTGAAAGACTGGCCCGCATCAATGGCACCGACGCCGATGGCGCTAGCCGCCACGTCAAGCAGCCCCGCAATTACGGGCGTTCCCGCGGCCAAACCGGTCGCGACGGCTGCCTCCCGGGTCACGTGTCCAATCACTTGGTCGGAGTGGTGGGCGTGCGGCAGCTTGGATCTCAACTCCGCCAATCCCAGTAACGACATCTGGGACTCATCGTAGGCGCGGGCCACCATACCCATGAAGGGAATAGAGCCATCGGTCTCGTCGGTGCTGCGCACGCCTGTTAGCTTATAGGAGACCCAATCTTTGCAGCAGAAGATGGTGGCCGCCTGGGCTAATTTCTGTGGCTCGTGGCAGCGCATCCATGCCAGCAGCGCTGCCTGCGCACCCGGCCAGAGGACCGTACCGCCAACGGCGTAGAGGGCAGAGAGGCTGCCATCGGCTTCCCACTCTGCAATCACCTCAGCTGCACGCCCATCGTTCCACAAAAGGGCAGGCCCGACGGGGTTCCCCGCGGCATCAATCATCCATAGCCCGTCTCCTTGACCGGCCGTGCCAACAGCCGCTATCTCGGCTGGTTCAACGCCAGATTCGCACAGCGCACCCTGAATAGCCGCATCTGCACCTTCCCAGACAGCATCCATGTTCTGCTCTTGCCAGCCAGGGTGTGGACTCTCTACATCAACTTTGGCCGTCCCCTGTCCTAATTCTTTCCCGTACAGGTCAAAGATCACTGCCTTAATCAAAGACGTACCAATATCCAGACCGAGAAGCATTTGATTTGTCATAAGTTATGGTTGCAAGTGTACAGGTGGTCAGGTTTGCAGTTGACAATCGTTCTTACCCACTTACCCACTTGCCCACTTGCTCAAAAAATCAGCCTTAGTAGCGGCGTACTCCACCATTGAAAGAGGAGGGCCGCCACATAAAATCCACCTAAATAAACGACCGAGTCCAGCCGCCCCTGACCAGCCAACACGTGCTGCCGATAGGGGCAGCCATCCATGAAGAGCGATACCATACCCAAGCCGATGCCAGCCACAAAAACGACCAATTCTACCTGCGTCAGCACCCCGGTTACGCTAGACCAGATGGTACGCCAGCGTGGCTGCTCTTCGGCCAACGCCAAGGTAGGATCGTCAATGGGTTCCGACGCAGTAACCTCCTGAAGAGCGGGTATATCAGCAGGCTGCAGAATGATGGCAAGCGGATAGATAAACCAAGCCGCCACAAAGAGCGCTAGCACTCCGCGCAGCAAAGCCGTATCGCCCGTTAGCAAAAAGTCGCGTAGCCCTCCGATTGAACAGAAACGTGAACGCTGACCAATCCAACCTGCAAGCAGACCGACGATCAGGCTCACAACTGCCATACTTACCATGCCGCTCGTATCCTTAGACAGAGTACGCCAATCGATACACCAATGGCCACGCCCGCCAGCCCGATGATGCCTTGTGGACTGAGATCCGCGGCACGTACCGTCATGCGGATTGGACAGCCCATAGCCAGCAGCGCAAAGCTCATGGCCAGGAACCCTTGCAAAAAGCGCCCACTCAGGTTGGGCCAGTCAATGACGGGACGTACACGGGGCAATTCGCTATTCATACGAGCACTTAGCCAGGCACCAACAACCACACCGATGGTTGTAAAAACAGGCCAGATCACCGGTGCCGTCAATGCACTGAGATCGATGAGCGAGAACCACTGGGCCAGACCCACAACCAGATCATGACCATGACATGTGGTACAAAATCCGTAATGCTCCAAGGCCGAGAATCGGCTAAATTGACCTGCCAATACGGCCAGCACGCCCAGCATTAGTCCAGCAGTCAGCGGTTCGATGCGCCAACCAATAAGCCGTTTAACGGTTGTACTCACCGCATTTATCCGCGCCAAGTGACGATCTCCTTTTGCCCATTTGACTCATCGCCGACGTGACTGTCTTTGTAGAGATAGATCGCCTCATACTTGATCCGTTTTTGGGTGATTAGCTGGGCCATCTCTGCAACAAGCGCACCATCAAAGGCCAGCGATACGGCACAGCTTGAACTCAGCTCTCTGGGGCAGGGTATCAGCTTGCAGTTGTAATCGGCCCTTTGGGCTATCTTTTCGCTACGCAGCGCAAAAAATGAACTTGGAAAGGTGACGACGCCGTTGTACATTGACGAAGAATCCTTGAATTTTATCGTTTTGCAATGGCTTGTACCGCATGAATGGCCTGATCAATCTCAGTGGGTGTATTAAAATATCCCAAACCGAAGCGCACCGAACCATCTGAGAATGTGCCTACTACACGATGGGCCGCCGGCGCACAGTGGAGACCAACACGGCACATAATTTCATATGTTTCGTCTAACCGGAGTCCAACCTGCGCTGGCGACCTGTTGGCAATGTTAAATGAGACGACGCTACTTCGTTCATGGGCATCGGATGGGCCGTAAACTGTCACATCATTGATGCGGCTGAGTCCATCTAAAAGGCGGGCAACTAATTTCTCCTCATGTTGCCGAATTTGAGCCACGCCGGTTTCTATCAGAAATTGGGTACTGCGCATAAGCCCCGCAATACCTACACTATTAAGGGTACCACTCTCCAACTGATCAGGCAGAAAGCCGGGCTGAAACTCATGCTCAGATTCGCTGCCAGTACCGCCAAAGATCAACGGTCGTAGTGGGACATCCTCGCCTAAAACCAGCCCTCCGGTACCCGTTGGCCCCAGCAGCCCTTTATGACCAGTAAAGGCCAACACATCGACGTCATCGGCTGTGAGGTCAATAGGCATCACACCAGCGGTTTGGGCCGCATCAATCACCAGCAAGGCACCAGCAGCTCTCACAAGTTGGCTAATGGCCGGCAGCGGATTGATGACACCCGTCACATTCGAGGCGTGGGTTAGCACGACCACACGTGTAGGCTGTTGCAAAGCGCTGGCCAAGGCATCAAGATCCAGTATCCCTTGGCTGTCACACGGAACGACCGTGACCGTTATCAGCCGATTGGTCTCTAACCAGCGTAAGGGCCGCATTACCGAGTTGTGCTCACCTGCGCTGGTGATGACCCTCTCGCCAGGTTGGAGCAGGCCGAAGAGGGTTGTGTTGAGGGCTTCGGTTACATTCTTGGTGAAGATAACCCGGCCCGGGTCATCAACGTTAAAGAGCGTTGCCAGATTCTCCCGAGCCGTCAGTACAACCCGTCCGGCATCCAATGCCAAGCGATGGCCCGAACGCCCCGGACTTGCCCCTACCTTGTTCATAAAATGGACCATGGCCTGGGTTACACAATCAGGCTTGGGCCAGGATGTGGCCGCGTTGTCCAGATAGATCATGGTTGTCAGTCAGTAATCAGTAGCCGGCACGCCTGTCATTCGAAGCCTACCTGCCCACTTGCTTACTTGACCACTTACCTCACATATAAAACTCATCATTGATGGCCCATGGCTTGGCTTGGGGGTGTTCCATCACCGCGTTCTGACAGGTGAAGTAGAGTAGCGAGGAGCCGCCAATCTTGATGGATCCAGCATAGACACCTGGCAAAGATGTTAAGGTGGCAATGACAGCCTTGCGCACGTGAAGGGCGTTGGCCTCTTTGAGTCGATAGGCGATAACCAGTTCTTCACTGAAGTTGACATTGGCAATGACGCCATCCATGTGCACGTCCAATAGGTGGACGGTCTCTGGTATCGTCGAAAGTAAATGGCTTCCGGCAGGTGGACCAACCAGCAACTGTTCGATGATTTGGGTGATCTGGGCATCACCCGCAACGGTTTCTCTATCTGTAGTTTTACTATCGGTAGTTGCGAGATAGGTGGTCACAGGTACCAACAAGGACGGATCTGCCCCATAGCCAAAGTAGAGCATGACTGGATGACCAACACCGCTGAATTGGCTGTTGATTGCTGCTGGCCGGGCTAAAGGGGTGATTTGATCCACAAACTTGCCGTCGGCATCCACAGACCAGCCGTTTACCGTCACGGCTATCTGTTCGATCTCTTCAAACTCGGTCATCGTCCAGCGCAACCCATCCATCGCATGAGTAGATAGCTGCTCGACCATCTCTGGCATAGATAGTGCAATCTTCGCTTGCCCACTTTTGATGGTCAGATCGAGAAGCGTTGCCCCTCCTTCAAAGAATGGCACCAGCGGCCCCGCTTTGGGACCAGCCAGCAATTCTGCCAGCGCACGCGCCGGCGTCTGCTCTGCCTCGTCCACCACCCGACGAGAGACAGGAATTAGGTATGCCCCGGTCTCTTCCAAAAAGTAGAGCGTTACGGCTGCGGAACCATACTGATCTGCCACCGTCACCGTGGCCGCTGCCTGCTGCGACGCAGCCACCGGACGCAGCAGCGCACCCAACACAAAGAGAGCAGCTAGCAGTGCAACAGCACGGTATTTTGATAAGTCTGCCATAATTGATCCTCTGTAGGTCTGTAGGTCTGTAGGTCTGTGGTTACGCTATGTCACAACTATCCACCATTAACTATCAACCATCGACTCTTACTCACTTTTCCTCTGATTGAGGGTTGTGAGAATGAGCGCAATAAAGATCAGTAGTCCACGGGCGACGGTGTGCCAGTAAAAGTGAACGCCCAAGAGATTGAGGCCGTTGTTGATGACGCCAAAGAAGAGGACACCCAGCAGCGTGCCGAGTATGTTGGGGCGACTCTCTTTATCGATCGATGCGCCGATAAAGACGGCTCCGATGGCGTCGAGCAAGTAGGCAATGCCCGATACGGGAACGTACGAGCTTAATGATGATGAGAGCATAATACCGGCAAAGGCGCAGGTGATGGCACTAATCACATAGGCCAGCGCTGTATAGCGTTCTACGCGGATACCGTTAATTTGGGCAGCTTCATATTGGGCACCGATAGCGCGCCATCGCATGCCGTGAATGGTTCGCTCGATAAGCAAAAAGAAGGTAAGCACGACCAGCACAGCCAAAATGACCTCGAAGGGTATACCGCCAACATCGCCTTTGCCAATGAATCGGTAGGCGGGCGTCATGCGCGCCATGTAGATCGGTTCACCGCCCTGGGTGTAAATGCGCTGAATGCTTTCGCCAATGAAGAGCATGCCCAACGTTGCCAGGAAGGGGCTGATGCCAAAACGGACGACGTTAAAGGCGTTGAAGAGGCCGACCAATGCGCCAGTGAGCAACCCCGCTACAATGGAAAAGGGCCAAAAGATACCTGCCTTCAGTAGTGAAACCGCACTCATGGCCCCCAGATCCAGGGAGACGGCCACTGAGAGATCGATTCCCCCAGCGATGATGACGATGGTCATTGCCATCGCGACAACGGCCAATACCGCACTCTGATCCACAATATTCAACAGATTGGTACCCGTTGAAAAAGCAGGATTTATCACCCCAAAGAAGAGGCAAACCAGAAGAAAGGCAATGAGTGTACTCTTGTGACGAAAAAAATCTACTACAGAGCGTATGCTAAATGTTTGGTTAGTTGGTTCTACTTTGGCGTTTACTGTCATTGGTCAGTTGGTCGTCTGGTCAGTTGGTCGTCTGGCCTAATGGTCGGTAATCGGTAATCGGTGGTTACGCGATGTTACAACTATCCACTATCCGCCAGCCACCAGCTACCGCCTACCCTTCCTTTTTTGTTGATAAGATGTGGCGGCGACAACGGTCAATACGAGTAGCCCTTTGACGCCGAAGGTCCAGTAGGTTGGCACGTTGATCATGGTGAACCCGTTGGACAGGACGGCTACAAAGAGCGCACCCAGGAATGCACCAGGAACATTCACTTGCTGGCGGCGTGAAAACATGGCGCTGACATACGTTGCTAGAATGATGTCCAGCAACATGAGTGGCCCAATACCACGGGTGCTGCCCGAAAGGCGACCAATGACTAGAATAGCCGAGACCCAGGCCGCAAAACCAGCCAACACATAGCTCAAGACCGAAAGGCGCTGAACGCCTAGGCCAGACCGTACGGCAGCATCTTTATTGCCGCCAATGGCCTGAATGTAGACGCCAAGGCGCGTCTCGTGAAGTACGATGTAAAAAATAAGAAATACGGCTAGCAGTATGTAGATCGATACGGGGATGCCAAACCACACCGTATCGGCCAGGAACGAGACAAGAGCATTGTCTATCGATACAACCAGATTGTTGGTGACGAGTAGCTCGACCCCACCTAAAACATACATCATGGCCAGGGTTGCCAGTAGAGGCAATACCCGCAAATAAACAACGACCGAGCCATTGATTGCTCCCACAGCCAGGCCAGTAAGCAATCCCGCACCCAGTGCCACTGGTATCGGATACGCATCGCGCATCATTACCGCCATGAGGCCAGACAGAAGCCCAATGAGCGCACCCAGTGAGAGGTCAATCCCACCCGAGATGACGTGGGTACCACCACCCATGACGACCGTGGCTAACCCAAAGGTGACGACGGCCAAGACGGCCACCTGTTGTAAGAGGCCGATAATATTTCGGGGCGTGAGGAAGACTTTGGACTCAATCGAAAAGTAGACGAGTACACCCATAAAGGCCAAATATGCACCGTAGTGCAGTAGAAACGTGACAATCTGCTCGCCAAAGGTACGTTCCTGGTTCAATCCACTTGTTGTCATGGATTCAGTCGAACCGCTCATGCCCTCTCCTTCCCGCCGGTTGCCCAAAAAAGAATGATATCTTCGCTAATCCCCTCTGGCTGGTCTAGCTGAGCATGGGCGTCCATCCCTTGTTGATGATTGACCTTCAGCTCCTTGACGATTTCACCGCGAAACATAACCAATATGCGATCTGACATACCTAACAGCTCGGGGAGGTCCGACGATACCAGCAGAACACCTTTCCCTTCGGCCACCAATTCATGGACAAGCTGGTAGATCTCAGCCTTGGCGCCAACGTCAACCCCAGTGGTTGGCTCATGCAGCAAGTAAAGCTCGGTTTCGCTGGTCAGCCATTTTGAGATGACAACCTTTTGCTGATTTCCACCGCTGAGATAGCGCACAGTAGTTTGAGGGCGTGGCGGGCGAATGGCCAAATTCTGGATCATGGCCAAGGTACGGGTCAAGGCTGCTCTGGGGCGCGTAAAGCCCGAGTGGGCCACATCATCAAGGCTGGCTAAATTGATGTTGTCATTCACCGACATGTTGAGCACAAGCCCTTCACGTCGGCGATCCTTGGGGACTAATCCCATTCCGCGCTGTACCGCACGAACAGGAGACCAGCCACTAACCGCCTTGGTGTTTAGGTCCATGGTCCCTGCATCTGCTGAACTGAGACCATAGAGAGTTTCGACTAATTCCTCCACACCCGAACCAATCAGACCCGTGAGGCCAACAATTTCACCGGGCTGTACCGAGAAAGAGAGATTCTGAAAGGTACCACGTATTGTCAATCCTTGAACGTTGAGCAGCGGCGCGTCATCTTGTTGCCTCGTTTCGGCGCGGTCTGGGAACATGGTCCCAATCTCTCTACCCACCATGAGCTGAACAATCTCATCGTGGCTGGTTTGTGCAATGGGTAGCGTATCCACCTTGAGTCCGTTGCGCAAAACCGTTACCCGATCACAGATATCTGTAATCTCATTGAGATAGTGAGAGATATAGATGATGGTAATGCCTTGGGCCTTGAGTCCGTTGATAATCTCAAAGAGTCGTTCAACTTCTCGGCTGGCCAGAGGGGCTGTTGGCTCATCGAAGGCGACAATGGCAGGCTTTGCCATCAGCGACTTGGCAATCTGAACCAACTGGCGCTGGGCCACTGAGAGATCACGAATCAGCGCGTTGCCAGGCAGCTCAATCCCCATGGTCTCTTGAATAAACGCCTCGGCTTGCCTAGCCATCTTGCGCTTGCTCAAAAGTGGCAGCAGGCTGGATACTATCTCTTGTCCTAAGAAGAGGGATTGGGCAACAGTAAATTCGGGGACCAAAAACAGATCCTGGTGAATAAACTGAATGCCCAGTCCTTCGATCTGGCTTGGTGTCAAATTACGATGTCGGGTGCCGTTGATGCGAATCTCTCCTGCATCGGGCTGATAGACACCTGCAATAATTTTAATGAGGGTAGATTTGCCAGCACCATTTTCACCAACAAGGCCATGAATCTCACCCTGATCCACGCTGAAATCGACATTATCCAATGCGCGCACGCCCGGAAATTCTTTGGTGATATGGGTGAGTTCTAATATGTTTGTCATAGTTGCCGCTAGCCAGTAAGTTGGTACGTCGGTACATCGGTACGTCAGTGGCCGGTGGCTGGCGTACGAGTCCCCAGCCACCGGCCACTGCTTACTCAATCTGCCCCAAAACCTTCCGCATTTCGTCTACATTCTCTTTGGTCACCAAGAATGGCTGCACGTAGGAGGTGAGGGGTACAAAATTACCGGCAAGGTAGCGAGCGACATTGGCACCGGATGTTTGGCCGATAAGGTATGGCTGTTGAGCCATATCAGCCGTCATAGACGACTCAGGATCGGACATGATCTCCAGCGCAGTGGCATCACCATCAATACCGTAGACCTTCACTTCGTTACGACCGGCTTCTTCCAGTGCCTGGGTGACGCCGATGCTAGGAATATCCCAACAAGACCAGACTGCTTTGAGTTCACCTTCAGGATATTGCTGGAGCAGATCCTGAATCTTATTCTTGGCGTCTTCAATTGTGTTGGGAATCACGTCTTGCAGCTCCGGCTGAATGATTGAAATGTTCGGGTAATCTTTCAGAACTTGAACAAGCTGCTCGTAGCGAATGCCACAAACGCGGATGCCCATAAAGCCGTTGAAGACCGCTATGTTGCCTTCTCCACCGATATCCTCGGCCAACTGGCGAGCTAGGGTAGAGCCGATGAGGTAGTTGTCGGACATGGTATTGTTGATGCTATGGATCGAGGGTGCGTCGACGGTCAAGAGCGGAATGCCAGCCTCGCCGATCTTCTCAAAGACTGGATCAAGAACATCTCCATTGCCCAAAATGTTTACGATGGCATCTGGCTCCTGCGCCATTAGATTTTCTAAATCGCTGACCTGCTTTTGGTCATTGCGCTCAGCGTTGGCGACAATCGCTTCACCGCCAAGCTGCTCAATCATGTCCGTTACACCTTGCAGGGCCTGCCGATCAAAACCGTGATCAGTTCCCACAACCGCAACGCCTACGGTCTTGCCGTCTAGCGAAAGACCATCGGTGGAGACACTACCAGCACCGCCATCCACTGCAGCCAGTGCTGCCTCACGCTCCTCTGGCGATCCCAGCAGAATTGGCATCATGGTATCGACATTCTCTTTAGTCACCAGGAAAGGCTGTACAAAAGAGGTCGTTGGCACCTCACCGCCAGCCAAATATTTGGCAACGTTCTCAGCAGAAGTCTGGCCGATAACGTACGGTTGCTGGGCCATGTCTGCCGTCAACGGTGATGCGGGGTCGGACATGATCTCCAGTGCCGTGGGGTCACCATCAATACCATAGACCTTTACTTCGGTACGGCCCGCTTCTTCTAAAGCCTGGGTTGCACCAATGCTTGGGATATCCCAACAAGACCAAATGGCACCGAGTTCACCTTCTGGGTACTGTTGCAGCAAGTCCTGAATCTTGTTCTTGGCGTCCTCAATGGTGTTCGGAATCACATCCTGAAGCTCTGGCTGAATGATAGAGATATTGGGATAGTCTTTTAATACCTGCACCAACTGCTCGTAGCGGATACCACAGACGCGGATGCCCATAAAGCCATTAAAAACAGCAATATTGCCCTCGCCGCCGATATCTTCGGCTAGCTGACGGGCCAACGTAGAACCGATCTCATAATTGTCGGACATGGTGTTGTTGAGGCTATGGACAGAGGGTGCATCAACAGTAAAAAGGGGAATACCGGCTTCGCGGATCTTTTCAAAAATGGGGTCCAACACGTCACCATTCCCCAAAATGTTGACAATAGCGTCCGGCTCCTGGGCCATAAGATTTTCCAGATCGCTGACCTGCTTTTGATCATTACGCTCGGCATTTGCCTGAATGGCCTCGCCACCCAGCTCTTCAATCTTGTCGAGTACGCCCTGGAAGGCCTGTCGATCAAAATTGTGATCCGTCCCAACAACGGCCACACCAACAGTCTTGCCCTCCAGCGAAAGGCCGCTGTCGCTGGCCATAGCATCGTCAGCCATAGCCTCATCATCACTGGCTGCTGGGGCATCAGCTGCGCCGCCGCAGGCAGTCAGTAGCAAACAGAGCAAACCAACCAGTAGGGTCAGTACAAATCGATTTCCGATTCGGTTGTCTTGCAACATATGGTTTTCTCCTCCTCGAAGAATGGCTCACTGGCAACTATACTTGGTCTATCGGTATACTAAACGTGGCCAGCAAACTACTGGGGATTATTTTGACATCGATTCACAGACTATTTACATTGATGGGGGAATAAAACGCAAAAACAATGCCTGAGTGAACAATGGTTCGGGCGAGGACCTATTGTTCACTCAGGCTAACATGCAGCGCGAATGATGTCAAATTTGAAATCGCGCGGATTGAGGCTCTTGCATGTCGTGTAGTATACATAACATCAGTAGCTCACAGTTTCAGTGAATGTCATCCGCTCACGAAGCGGACACAGAGCGGCACTGGAGGAGAGATCTTGCTGTTCAGCCAGAAGGTTTTTCGTCACGGGTACCCTCTCTGGTTGCCTCGAAATGACAATTCCCAACCAAATCGCGAACTACTGAACATTGTTAATCTGGAATCGCGCGGGGTTGGTACTGTCGATGTCGTCACAGAAGAATTTCGTTCCGGAGCGTCCTTGCAGGACAAAGCGCTTAGGAATCGGAATCAAATAACCTGCGCGTTTAACGGCCTCGGCACTTTGTGCGGTACCACTTTGAATTCGCGTGAAAGTGCCGAGGACATTTGCTCAACTTAATTGATCCTCATTCCTTAGATTCGATCCGGCCATTGTCTATGTCGAGCATCCCATCCAAGATCGCACGGATGATGAAATAGTAAAAATCGCCCAAGGCATTCTTACAGAGATAGTGTTTGCGTTGAGGTATACTTCTTGGGCGTTCTATATTCAGTAGCTCATAACATCATTCTGAGGAACCGAAGAATCTCTCGCTGACGTTGAGATCGACTTATTTTCAATTAACAAATATTCAATCAACAAAAGTACCCAACAATGGAAAATACATATACACTCCCTAAGGTTTGGAAGTGGAATAGAGAGAGTGGCGGAACTTGGTCCAAAATCAATCGACCGATTGCAGGTCCGACCTATGAGCACATTCTGCCAGTTGGTAAACATCCGCTTCAACTCTACTCACTGGCGACACCAAATGGTGTAAAGGTGACGGTAATGCTAGAGGAGCTACTGGCTCTTGGATTTGAAGGAGCAGAGTATGATGCGTACCTGATCAACATCGGCGAAGGTCAGCAATTTGGTAGTGGATTTGTGGAAGTGAATCCCAACTCCAAGATCCCAGCCTTGATGGACCATAGCACCTCGCCGCCCACCCGGGTCTTCGAATCTGGCTCCATTCTTTTGTATCTGGCAGAGAAGTTTGGCACCTTGGTACCCGTTGCTCCTGGCCAGCGCGCAGAATGTATGTCATGGCTCTTTTGGCAGATGGGCAGCGCTCCCTATCTAGGGGGCGGGTTCGGTCACTTCTACAAATATGCCCCCATCAAGATCGAATATTGCATCGACCGCTTCACCATGGAAGTCAAGCGCCAATTGGATGTGCTCGATCGACATTTGGCCGACAACCAATACATGTGTGGTAATGAGTACTCAATTGCCGATATCGCAATTTGGCCTTGGTATGGCTCCCTTGTCTTGAACGGCGTCTACGAAGCGGCTGAATTCCTAGAAGCGGATACGTATACGCATGTGAATCGATGGGCGCGCGGAATCGAGTCGCGTCCTGCCGTGCAACGCGGGCGCATGGTGAACCGAGCATTTGGCCCACTTGAGGGACAGCTTCGCGAACGCCACGATGCCAGCGATTTTGACACCAAAACCCAAGACAAAATTGAACAACCGGAGTGAGCGTGAACAGTTGAGCATGCACCCAGAATCATTACGCTACGCCATAAGAAGGAACAGAACGCTTGAGCCAAGGGAAACAGTGCCTTCAGGGAAGACATAGCCATGTCGAAATCATCCGCCTACCCAATCGGTGCATCTGTAACCCTTGACGATTTAGAAAATGATGTTCATTCCGTTCTTCATCGCCTGAGGATGCGGGAACCGGTTACGTGGCTACCCGTCTTGAATGCTTGGCTCGTCACCAGACGTGATGATGCAATTGTGACCATGCGGGATGCCAGAACCTACACGGTTGATCATCCTGGTTTTTCGACTGCACAGGTGGTGGGTCCAAGCATGTTGTCGCTGGATGGTGCTGAACATGCCCACCATCGTAAGCCATTCGAAAAGCCTTTCCGACGGCGCGAAGTAGAGGCACGTTTTCGTAGAGGTGTGTCCGAAATCGTCGCCCGCCTTGTCGATGGCTTGACGTCCGATAAAAGAGCCGAACTTCGTCGCGATTTTGCTGGCCCCATTGCGGTACAAACGATGATTAGCGCCTTGGGGCTTGGCAATATATCTGTCTCTGCGGTGCTAGGCTGGTATGATACCATTGTCGACGCTGTCACCAGAGTGACGGCAGGTGAACCTGTCAGCCCTGAAGGCCAGGCTGCCTTTGCTTCATTGCGTGAAAACCTGTTGCCGTCCTTGCAAAATCAGCCTGAATCAAGCTTGCTTGCAACTGCCAGCGGCGTGGCCGATGGCCTCTCTGAAGACCAGATAGTCTCTAATGCCGCGGTGCTTCTCTTTGGTGGTATTGAAACAACAGAGGGCATGATCGCCAATTCCCTTTATTTTTTGCTCACCAATCCCCATATCCTGCGCCGCGTCTATGCTGACTTTGAACTGATTCCAGCCGTTGTAGAAGAATCATTGCGCATGGAGCCTGCGGCATCAGTAATCGATCGATACACAACCCGAGATGTTCAACTTCGAGATGCTGCTATACAAGCTGGCGATTTGGTCCGCATTTCGCTAGCGAGTGCGAATCGCGATCCAGACACCTTTCCCAATCCGGATACCTTTGATCCTGAACGTCCCAATCTGCAATCTCACGTCACCTGGGCACAAGGGCCTCATGTCTGTTTAGGGCTGCATTTGGCCCGCTTAGAAACCCATCTGGCGTTAGAGCAACTCCTTTTTCGTTTGCCAGGATTGCACCTGATGCCCAACCCAGACGCACTAGACCAAGCGAAACCGTGTGGTTTAGTCTTCCGAAAGCCACAAGCGTTGCAGGTGGCTTGGCCTTAGTGTGCAATCGAAAGCCTGCCCATTTTGAGAGGTGTGCCTCGCTGAACCGTGTATATTGTGTATTGCCCCTCGCAGATGCTGGATAAGAGAGCGCAAACGACGTAATAAAGATGCGTCATCAAGATTCCGATGAAGGGCTAATCGTGTCGCTATCCCACTCATCAACCATACGGGTTTCGGTACTAAAATTAGCGCCAACACAGATGATGGGTTTCCCCTCCAACCAGTACTTTTGGAAATACTCTTTCTGTTTGATTTGGGTCAATGCCTCTTGTGCAGTGCCATTTAGTTTGAATTCAAAGAGATAGATACGGTCGTCGAGTTCAATAACTGCATCAATGCGACCGCGGTTTGTTACAACTTCCGCATCAATCTGGACACTTAGCATTTTAAAAACGATATAGAAGATGGTCTGATAGTAGGCTTCTTTATCGATTGCAATGTTGTACGGCACGTTGGCAAAGAAGGCGCGCAGAACAAGAAACACCTGCTCCATATCCTGCTTTTCTAATGCATCAACTAACTTGTAGAGATGGCCTCGGGAGAGGCTACGTTCCGTGTAAGAAAATGAGCTGAGAAGATGGGTTGTAAACGCTCTTTCAACCTCACGATTGGGATAGGATAGCGTGTAAAGTGTCTCTTCGCCAATCTCCTTCTTATAATCTTTAATGGTAAGGTAACCGGTTTGAAAGAGTAACGGTACAATATCAAGGTTCTCTAATTCAAAAGTACTAAAGTCAATCTCTGCTAACACTAATCCCTCAAAGGATTCTATATGATAGTTTTGGTCACGTATCAGTTTGATGAGAAAGGTTGGGGTGCCGCTATCGAACCAATAGTTGGAAAAACGCTGTTTGTTAAAGAGCTGAATGGTTGAAAAGGGGTTATAGACCTGCTCACATTCCTCAACAAAGCAAAAACCGTCATACCAGGCTCGCACTAGCTCAACCAGCTTTTCTGGAAAGATATTTTCTTTTTTTGCAAACGATTCTATATACGGTGCGAAATATGTTCGTAGCTCGTTTTCTGTAATACCAAAAGCCGTCGCAAACGTGGGAGCCATAGTCATATCGTCCAGATTATTCATTGTCGAAAAGACCCCAACTTTACTAAATTTACTAATGCCAGTAATAAAAACAAAGCGAATATGCTGATCAAGGGCTTTGATCACGGAATAAAAAGAGCGCAACACTTCGCGAATGCGGATGGCCTCCTCCAAATTCTCCAAATTGTCAATTAGCGGTTTGTCATACTCATCAACAAGTATGATGACGGTATTTGTCTCTGCAAGTTGACGGATAAGATCTTGGAATCGACTTTCGTAATCGAAGCCAAGAAGCGGCTTTGTTAGTCCATTCTCTCTGGCAATGCGTTGGATCTCGTAGTCAATAACCTGTTCGAGTTTGGTTGCAGTCTTCACTGGATTACTACTAAAATCCAGCCGAATTACTGGATGAGGTTGCCACTGATAATCGCTCTCGTCAATCCAAAGTCCCTTAAATAATTCTCGGTTACCTCTGAAGAGTTCGTCTAATGTAGAGACAAAGAGGCTTTTGCCAAAGCGCCTAGGGCGCGAGAAAAAGTAAATGCCTTTCGGACGACGAACTAATTCGTAGATATATCGGGTTTTGTCGACATACAAAAACCCACCATGAATCATATCTCTAAACGTCGAGGTACTGGGTTGTAATGGCTTTGGCATAAAATTCCTATGATTGTGTTCGATAGAAATTCAAGTTTCGCATATACCTAATTTTACCACAGTGGCGCAATAGATAGAAGAGAAATATTGCCCTGCTTTTTTGCTTCGAGCCGATCTATCGAATCATGGTCAACAGGGAGTGGAATTTTAAGATGACAACACCACAGATACAAACCACATCCACTCACTTTCAACATAAGCTTTCTTTAGTTGCGACCCGTCATGACTCCTCCATCGACATCCCAGTTGGCACCTGTTACCCAGCCTGCCTCGTCGGAGAGAAGAAATTTAATGACGCTGGCGACATCACCTGGCTGTCCGATACGCCCGATTGGGTGAAAGCCGTTAAAGCTTTGTAACGTTTCAGAGATCTCTGTCGGCTCAATAAATTCACCGTAAATGGGTGTCTCCACAACTGCGGGCGATACAGCATTAACCCGAATGTTGTGTTCGGCTAACTCCATTGCAAGGTGCTGAGTCAGAGAGTGCAATCCCGCTTTGGCCATGGAATAGGCACTTGAGGGTGTAGCTTTAACCGCTTGCTTGGCCCACATGGATCCTATGTTGACGATACTGCCACCGCCATGGCTTTTCATATTTTGGGCGACTGCTTGGGTAATGAAGAAGGTTGCGCGGTTCAAGTCCATATACTTATCATAATCTGACTTTGTATGATCAAGAAAGAGGGTTGGGTTAAATGAACCTGCTGCATTGATCAGATATTTGATGTGTCTATCTGTTGCACCAACCTCACGAATAAAGACATCTACTATCTCCTCGTTTGATAGATCGATAGTGGATGTCTTCACCTCACCCATCGCATTCAACTCGGTAGCCGCTGCGTTTAGTTTATTTTCGTTGGCTGAAAGAAGCCAGACAGCAATACCCTTACTCAACAATGCGTTTGCTGTTGCTTTCCCCATACCGCTTGAACCACCAACAATCAAAGCTATTTCGTTCATGTTATATCCTTTTGTCAAATGTGAATTTATCTACTAGTAGGTAGAATTTGTGGTTAAAAAAAATCTTTTGCTAATGAACGGACTATAAATTACTTGCGTTGTTCACTCGGGTTTCACCCCCTCAAATGTTCAAGTTGTTGCATTCCCGTTCCTAAACATCCTAACGATAGCGTTCTATCTGTGGTTCAACAATCCTGTTGAACTTTTCCACCTCCTCTTCTGCGTTGCGCGCAATCAGTTGAGCACCCTGGACCAGCGCCAAAAGTGCGTTGGCTTCCGATTCAGGTGATGCTGACAGTACCCACCCCTCTTCTTTAAGCCCTTCTTCAAAGACCTGGGCCAACCACGCCTCTAAACTTTGGAAAAAGGTATCCAGATCTTGCTGCATTGATTCTGTTAACGCGCCACTATCTAGTGTAAGCATCCCACATAAGCAGAGTGTGTCCGTATTTAGCCCTTGCCGATAGAGATCAACAAAGCCAACCAACTTTTCTTGTGGCGCTGACAATTTTGCCAGCTCACCCAATTCTCGCATAAAGCGGACTCGATAGTTCTGGATCAGATTATGCAATAAGTCGTTTTTGCTTGGAAAATGATAGTGGATGCTAGCCTTCCGAATGTTCAGTCTAGTGGCAAGATCGGCATAGCTAAATCCGTTCGCTCCCTTTGTCCGAACGAGTTGCTCTGCATGATGCATGATGTTTTGACGTGTGTTGCTCATGGTTGGAGTATACTACCTACTAGTAGGTATGTAAAGTTGGCGATGCTACAATTGCGTGCTATACTGCGGTCGATTTGAATAGCGTAGGTGTCCACAGCTCTGCCAGAGTAACCAACCTACAGTTTTCAAACAGATCTGAGTATAGACTGGTTTGACTTACCTACTGATTGTCCCAAAAAAGGTTCAAACGATGCAAACAGAGTGTTTACTTATCGGCGGCGGACTGAGCGGACTCACTGCTGCCTGGCAGTTGAGTCGTGCTGGCGTGGACGTAAAGTTGATCGAAGCGCGCAATCGCTTCGGTGGTCGGGTTCTTACTGTGGCGCAGCAAAGTGGTGCCATGTGCGATATGGGGCCGTCTTGGTTTTGGCCGGGGCAGCCCTTGGTGGCTAGCCTGCTCGCTCACTTCGACATTCCATATTACGACCAATACGCCAATGGAGCAACCCTATTTGAGCAGCCCAACGGCTCACTTGTCAAAGCACTAAATACCTCTCCCATGGCTGGTTCCTACCGTATCGGGGGTGGTATTGGGCGGCTAGTGGATACAATTGCCAATGAAATTGATCCAGCGGACAAACTGTTGGGTTACGCCGTAACGGGTTTGTCCATCCATGATGAGATGGTTGTCGCGGACTGCATCAGCCCATCAGGCAAGACGCGGATTCAGGCAAGGCAGGTGGCGTTAGCCATACCACCACGGTTGATTGCCGAACTCTCTTTCACCCCGGAACTGCCATCC
Organism: Chloroflexota bacterium; assembly: GCA_039028975.1. Classification (GTDB taxonomy): domain Bacteria; phylum Chloroflexota; class Anaerolineae; order Caldilineales; family Caldilineaceae; genus JAHBNG01. The sequence continues at coordinate 32,875 of JBCCHB010000004.1, read as the reverse complement.
GGCACGGTGCAAACTTTAACCTCAACGCCAACCTGGATGGCTGGTCACGCCAAATTTTTCGCCCTCTATGAAAGGCCCTTTTGGCGAGAGCAAGGACTATGTGGTTCCATTATCAGCCGGCGCGGTCCATTGGCGGAGATTCACGATGCCTCACCCAATTCTGGGCAGGTTTTTGCCCTATTCGGCTTTGCGGGCATCGACGCAGAGAGTCGGACCGCCATGGGTCAAACAGAGTTTATCCACCGTGCAAAGCAGCAGCTTGCTGCCATCTTTGGTGAGGAAGCGAACGATCCAATTGAGGTCTATTTTCAAGATTGGAGTAGGGAAGAATTTACAGCTAGCTTGGCTGACCGTCAGCCGCAGACCAACCATCCCCAGTATGGACTAACGCTGCATCTGGGTGACTTTTGGGAGAGTAAGCTGGCCTTTATCTCATCCGAAACGTCATACAGCAATGGCGGTTTGATTGAGGGTGCCTTGGAGTCTGGCGCAAGATATGCCAAACAGATCACGGACTTGGAGATGCCGATTGCCGACGTAACGGCGATACCGCACAAGGCCAGCATGGACTGGGATTGGCTCTGATGGCGACCACAACATAGCTTATCGACCTCTTGTCAGCCTTGCGTATCCCCAGGCTAGGGCCAATACAATCACGCCATAAACTACCTGCTGGATGTCCTGGCCCACGTTGAGAAATGTCAACATGGAATTGAGCACGCTCAAAATTAACGCACCCAATATGGTTCCCGTATAGCCACCGATACCACCAAAAATCGAGGTGCCACCGATCACCGCAGCAGCGACCGACGGTAGCAGAAACGCGTTGGCCAATTGGAGATCGACGGCACCCGTTCGCCCGGCCAGCAGAATACCTGCGATCGACGCCAGAATGCCAGCCACTACATACGCTGTAATCCGCACCTGCCAGACTCGTACACCAGCTAGGCGTACGGCCACTTCATTATCGCCAATCGCATAAAGCAGCCGTCCCCAACCGGAGCGTCTCAGCAGCCAGATCAGCCCAGCGGCAATGCTTCCCCAAACCACCACACTATAGGGCAAGCGATTGTCTAAAAAGGAACCAGCGCCAATTTGCTTGATGAAGGGGCCAACTTGGGTTGAACCTTGCAGGATCGTCTGGGTCCACGATGTAAAGAGGCCCAGTAAAATCCCGGACATGGCCAGGGTCATAATCAGCGGATTGACCCGAAAAACGGATACGCCTACACCATTGGCGCTGCCCGCAATCAGCCCCACTAGAATGCCCAACAGAATAGCGACCGCAGCCCCATTGGGTGATTGATTGGCCGCTACGTAGGCTGAACCGGTGGCGATCATTGTAACAGAAAGGTCGATACCCCCTGTGAGCATGAGGATTGTCTGCGCACCCGCCAGTATGCCCAACGGAGCAGCCTGTAGAAGCGTATTTCGTAGCCCATTGGTCGAAAGAAAGGCCGGTTCTACAGAGCCAGTAAGCAACACAAGGAGAGCAAAAACGGCCAGGAGGATTAACTCTGGGCGATTCGCCATAAAGGTCAGCAAGCGGTCAGTGAAACGATTCATGATTGAGTGATACTGGGGTCATTTTCAAACAGATCTGCAGCGACCTAAACGGCGCCCTTAAAGAAAAGGTGCATCATCTTTCGAATGGTAAACCGCTCGCGCAGATAGTGACCGTTGTTATAGGCTTCCTCAAAATCTGCTTCTGAAATGCCTAGATCCTTTGCTTGGATCGCACCACCAACTGCCTGAAGCCAACGTGTGACATCAGCTGCAGACGGAACCTGGGCCGCAATAGCCTGAATATCTGCCCAGTTGTCGATGATACGTTTTTGAATGTCCTCATAGACTTTGTGGTCAATCTCGATGTACGGTAGTTGCCCTTTGAGCAACGGCTCGGCCAACTCACCGTAGGCGTCTCGAATAGCCAGCTTTTCAACATCAGGATTGGGTGGCTCTGCCACTTCCATTAGCTGGGCAACCTGGGCTTGAGAGAGCGACTTGACCTGATCATAAAGTTGGGCTACTCGAATTGTGGCCGCGCCCACTTTTGCACCGTGAAGTACGGCTGGTTTACCGCCCTGTAGCAGCTTCATTTCAGCAAAGTGGGAGATGTGATGTTCTGCACCAGATGCTGGACGAGACTCACCAAAATCTAACATACAATAACCCGATTCAACCAGCGCGTCAAATAAGATTCGCATCCCTTCTTCGCTTGCAGTGGCAATTGATTCCAAATTGTCAACGCAAGTCTGAGCTGATTCCCGCGTTCTCTCCGCAATCTCGCTATCAAAAGGTTCATTCCATAGCAGATGGCCTAGCTTAAAGTCCGCTGCAGACGTGAATTTACCCATCATATCGCCAAAACCAGCAGCCATAAGCCGCCGGGGTGCCCGCCGCAGCGTATCTAGATCGGCAAAGATGGCGACTGGAGGCTGAGAGACTAACGTCTTCTTGATGCCCCGTACAATGGTTGGCGCACCAATCGAAGTAAAGCCATCTACCGAGGGGGCTGTAGGTAAAGAGATAAACGGTACGCCACTACGATGGCTGGAAAAGCGGACCAGATCGGTGATGGTTCCTGAGCCAACGGCCAGAAAGATGCGATCTTCATTGTTGGCGGCTATGAGAATATCCAAAATATGGTGGGCATCGGCCACCACTTCAGGATGATCAAAGTACACCAATCGGGTATCAAATGATTCGGCATCTAGCACCTGATGTACCCTATGCCCCAGTGCTGCATAGGTATTCCGGTCGGCCACTATCAAGAGACGAGTGTAACGTTTGCTTTGACAGTATTGGATCAGCGCCCCAACGGCATCTGTGCCAATGGTAAGAGCTTCCGGTCGTATGCGCTCCACTGATTTCTCCGTGTACTTGATGATTCTGACCTTAAGGCCGCTAACTACGTCCTTCTTTCTTATCAAGCATCACTATCAATGTGATGGCTCATGGCCTGCATAAGTGATTTCAGCTGTTGATAGGTCGATTGGTGCTGGGTTATGTAGAATCCATACGCTTGGCGGTTGGCGGCATTAGGCTGATAGTTGGCATCCACCTGGGCCATCTTTTGGGACGCAGTGACCAAATCCGGGTACGCTCCGGCCCCAACCGCGGCCACTATCGATGAGCCAAGAAGGCAAGCTTCTGGTGTGCTAGCAATGTAGATGGGCAGCCCCAGCACATCAGCATAGATCTGCATAAAGACGGGGCTTTTGGTTGCGCCACCGCAGGCAATGACTCGCTCAACGGTAAAGTTGCTTTGACGGAAGGTTTGAATGATATCAGCCGTTCCATAGGCAATCCCCTCCATCAAGGCTCGGAAAACATGGGCGCGGCTGCTTTGGAGGGAAAGGCCCCAAACCGCGCCCCGGGCGGCCGAATCTGTGTAAGGAGTGCGGTTGCCTTGAAAGTAATCCAGCACAATCAGCCCATCAGAACCCACCGGTACCTGGGATGCTGCACCGTCCAAGATCTGATAGATTGATGAACCATCTGCATCGGCTTGGCTTGCTAAGTCTTGGGCAAAGTTTTGCTTAAACCAGTTGAGGATCGAGCCGGTCGAAACCTGCCCCCCTTCCACCACATTGAGCCCTGGGATCAACGCATTGGGGTAACTACCAAAGATGCCAGGCACATGGAATTCCTCTGCTGCCAGACCGGCCAATACATTGGAAGAGCCCATAATGACGCCCAGATCACCTGGCTCGCAGACACCCATGCCCAGCAAACCGATAAATGCATCCCCCCCACCGGTGGCCACTGGGGTTCCTGGGTTTAACCCCATTTTCTGGGCAACGTCGGGCAGTAGGCCACCCACCACCTCACCTACATTGAGAATCTCATCTGAGAACTTCTGCTGCAGATCACCCAGACCGATCTCTTCAAAGAATGCTTGCTGCCAACCACCTGATGGACCATGATGCAACCAACGGTGGGTAATGGTATTGACGTTGTGCGTCATCCGTCCCGTTAAGCGGTAGGCAATCCAGTCAGTATATTCAAGGAGGGTGACCGCCTGTTCATATCGTTCTAGATCGTTCTCTTTTAGCCAGAGCATCTTGGGGGGCATCCATTCGGCGCTGAGTCCAGCCAGGCTGTATCGCAACGCCTCGCCACCTGTTGCAAAGATCTGGTTGGCCTGGCTGGCTGCACGCACATCCATCCACAGAAGAGCGTTCCCCAGTGTTTGGCCATCTGCTCCCATGGGAATTAGTGTGCAGGTGGTAGCATCGGCGCTAAGACCAATCACATCATCAGGCGAAACTTGTCCAGCCGCCATACAATCCTGAATAGCCCCAACCAATCCAGCCCACCATTCAGCAGGATCCTGCTCTGCCCAGCCGGGGCGAGGGAAAGTTGTGCCGTACGTCCGGGCTCCCATAGCTACTAAGTTGCCTTGCAGATCAAAAAGCCCGGCTTTAATGGCTTCCGTTCCGCCATCAATGCCTAAGAGATAGGGAGGTTGGGCGTCTGTATTCATGGGTTTAAATCCTTCTCTGATTATTCATTCCGAAGTAGGGCCTACAAAGTGAGACGCACCAAATAGACAGAGATTTGCTTTTCATCCTGATTTGTCTCAAACTCAAGCTCCTCATGGGGTAGCTTGCCATAGACTTTGGGGCGAGCATGGAAGACGACGTAATACCCGCGTTACTCTCTTTCTGTGGATAAATAATCCGCCAGTTGCTCAAGGCCAGCAGCAAAGGTAGCTGGGCCACGCCATATCTTGGTCTCAATAATATAGCGATGCCCATGACGGACAACGATCAGGTCCAGACGTCCGTCACCCGAATCGACTTCGGTAAACAGATCCCCGCCCAGTTGGCGTACAACGAGATCCAGGTAGGCCATAAGCAGATACTGCCCTGTTGCCTCTTGGGGCATCTCGGTCACTTTAAAGGCTTCTTGACCGCGTCGTTCGACAAATTCGCGAAAGCGAGAGAGCAACCCTTCTATATCTAAACGGTCATCAACGGCATGGGGACGAAAATCATAACCATTGACTAATATGGCCGATTGCTCACCTGTACGAATAGGACGAAAGGCAGCCAGCAGAACCTTGCTATAAATCGGGTTGGCAATCTTGCACTTTTCCTGGTCATCTTCGCAAATGACGCCCTCCCGATAGAGGTCACCCACCAAAGAATCATTGAGGTTGAAAGTATACCCACCACCAAACAGGATATTGAGTACGTCGTCCCGGTACTCGTCAGCATGGCGAATAATGGTCTCAAAGTTGTAATTTGTCTCTCGCACCAGCTTTCCTATGGCTAAACGGACATGTTCCGCCGTAACGGAAATCGAACGATCTGTTACTAAATTTTCCGTCAGAATCGCTGCGGTTCGGTTGATCAAGAAGGGGTGTCCGGCGGTCTGTTCATAGAGAAAAGCCAACGCATCTGGCTCAAACTGTTGGCCTGATTCCGCTGAGTATTGCCCAATCAGATCGTTTAACTCATCAGATGAAAAGCCATTAAGTCTCTGTTGATAAGCAATGTTAAAGGGTGAGCTTCGTCCAAAGTTGAGTCGAGCAATGTTCTGAATGCCGATAAGCATAACGCTATGAAGGCTGTGAGGTGGACGCTTTTCCAGGTACATCGAACGCCACGTTTTAAGGAGCGGGGAGAGGGCCTCAGTGGGCGTTGCGTCAAATTCATCAATAATGAGTATGATTTTGATATCTGGCGCTATGGTATAAAGCTTCCGAAAGAACCGGCTGAACGATTGAAATGTTTTGGGAGGTTCTTCGCTTAAGAGAGTAGCGACTTCTTCTGATTGGGGATGATTACGTTTCTGAAAGGCTTGGTTGATGTGATAATCAATTCGCTCTGCCACATCCTCTATAAACTCAGAACTATACCACTCTTCATACTGCTCAAAGTTAAGTGAGATGGGCAAATAAGCTGGATTCTCAACCAGCATTTCATCCAGCTTCCTTAGTAGCGTGGTCTTGCCCATCTGGCGTGGGGCAAAGATGGTAAAGTATTTACCTTGATCAATTTGAACGCTCAATTCATCGACCAACCACTGTCGAGAGACGACGTAATGGTGTTCAATTTCTACTGGACCATGAGTATTGAAGTAGCGCATAATTTCATTTTACACATTTACCCCCGTCATGACAAGGTAAAACAAAAAACTAATTGGCATGAGCCGCCAACCACTCTTCATCCAGGTCGTATCCCAATCCGGGTTTACCATTGAGTATAAAATCCCCATTTTCAATGACATATGGCTCAGTCAACATCAGTCGTTCACGAAAGTTACTCGTTTCCGTGGAATAAGCATTCTCTAATGCGGGTCTGCCTCGAGAAGTCCGGCGTAAGAGAACGCCTCCTCCACCGAAATCGTGAACTACTGAACATAGCGTTGTGTTGGGGGATCTGATGAAAGGCGTGTTCTAGCCTATAGAAGTTAGGTAGGGTTGCCACCACGTGGGCTGCTGCGAATATTGACTCATGAACGCCTTTCTCGTAGAAGCGTCATCAAACCGCCTACCATCATTACGCCCGCAATCAGTATTCCCTGAATTACCTGGGCTGTGTTGGGATCAATACCCATCGCACTTAGAATCGGGTTCAGCATGATAAGGATCATTGCCGCTGCTACCACACCCGGAACGGAACCAACACCACCTGTTAATGCAATTCCGCCTAACACAACTGCAGCTACGCTATTTAGTGTGGCAATTGCACCCACGCTGAATCTTGGATCCCCTGTGCCTGTGATAGCCACTGTGGCCAAACCCGCCAAGCCAGCCATGGCCCCACCAACAGCATAAGAGACAATCTTAGCTCGACGAATATCCACGCCAGCCAGCCTCGCGGCCACACCGTCACTGCCAATAGCGTAAATGGCAAGACCAATCTGGCTACGCCTAGACAAGATAAAGAACAAAACCGTAGGTATTGCCATCATAAGAAGTGGCAAGACATACGTTCCCCCAATACCTGATTCGGAGCCAGTAAAGAGCCAGCGAAATCCGGGTGCAGTTCCCCCACCTGGCGATGGCAGAATCCAAAGAGCCAGCCCGGACCAAATGTAGCTGGTGGCCAGCGTTACCACAATGTCTGGTACGCCAGAAAGATTGACGATATAACCAACGAACGCGTTGAGTAAACCTATAAGTAGAATAATGCCAACCGCAATCAAAATCACTAACCCAAAGGCTTGATCCTCCATGAAGCGGGCTGCCAGTACATTGCCCAGCAACAGCAGTGCACCCAAAGACAAGTCGATCCCGCCTGCAATTACGATAATCGCTTGGCCAATCGCCAGATAGATCAGTGGCAGACTATTTTTGCTAATGGAGGTGATCTGAAAGGTGCCAAAGCTGGGGATAAGGGTAGCGTACCAAGAGAGCAGTACAAAAAGGAGCAGCCATACCCCCAACACCCAGCCTATACGAGTTATAAAACGGGGATTGAAATTGTTCATATATCAACTAAAAAGCGGCTCCTGCTGGGTTGCACAATGGATACTACCTCCACCCGCCGCAATTCCATCAATATTAAGTTGAATGACTTCGCGATTTGGGAACACGTCTTGTACTGTCTGCCGAGCGACTTGATCAGCTTGACTGTCCCCAAATTCTTGCATTATTACAGCACCATTGCAGACGTAAAAACCAATATAGCCAGCCGCAAAATCATCGGTTGCATACTCCTCTCGAATAGTAGAAGGCCCCTCCAAAACAACTACATCCAACGAGCGGCCTTGAGCATCGGTGGCAGAGTGCAGAATCTCAATATGTTCTTTGGTCACCTCATGATCAAAGGATTGCGGGTCAGGATCATACCCAGCTAACACAACCCCCGGACTAGCGAAGCGAGCATAAAAGTCAGTATGGCCGTCTGTTATGTCCATACCTCGTATTCCTGGTAGCCAGATGATCTTGTCCAACCCCAGCAAGGGCATCAGTGCATCCTCGAATTGGGCCTTGCTTAGGCCCGGATTACGATTCGTGTTAAGCACACAACTTTCGGTAATGATGGCCGTGCCGTGACCGTCTACCTCAATACAGCCACCCTCAAGTACTAAGTCTGTGTTCAACACGGGGACGCCAGCCTGTTGGGCAATAAAAGCAGCAACTTGGGCATCATGGTGGTATTGCTGTTTTTCTCCCCAACCGTTAAAATTGAAGTCGATAGCCGCTCGAGTCCCCACCTCTGTAGAGACAAAAATGGGACCTGTGTCCCGCATCCACAGATCATCTATAGGTGAAACAATCAGTTCCACCGAATCGTCTAGAAGTCTACGTGCCACGTCAACTTCTTCTTCCCGAACTAGCATCGTAACCGGCTCAAACTGAGCAATCGTCAGAGCAATGGTGGCAAGATTACGCTGTACTTCTGGTACCAGATCTCGTCCCCAGATTGCTTCACTGGCTCCAAAGGCCATCCAAGTACGGCTATGCCGTTCACTCTCATCGGGCATAAACCATTCTTTGTCACTGTCAGCGTTATAAGCGGCGTCAGAACTAGTGGCAGAACCAGTGTCAGTGCCGAGCTGTGAACACCCCATCATCGCATATCCCCCTACTAGGGCCGCTGTCTGTATAAAGGATCGTCTCGTTAGCATACTGCGCTCCATTCTACTGTCAACTGGTGGTCGGTAATCGGTGGTCGGTAACTGTCAATTCTATTCAGGAAGACTCACACTATGCACTCCCTGCAATTTTCAATCCATGAGCTGCGGTCAACATCGAACCCTCTGTTGCTTCTGCTGCATCTTGCTCATCCACAATCTGCCCACCATGCATGATCAGCACCCGATCACAAACTAAAGAAACCTCGGCTAATTCGCTAGTATAGAGGACAATGGCCGCACCATCCGAAGCTAGTTCACGCAGAAGCGTGTAAATTTCGCGCTTCGTTTGGATGTCGATGCCTCGGGTTGGATCAAAGCAAAGTAGGGTACGAAATCCACCCACCAACCACCGTCCCAATACGACCTTCTGCTGATTTCCGCCAGAGAGACGGCGCACTTGGGATGCTGCTCTGGTGTCAATGGAGAGCTTATCGATGACATTCGCTACACGTTTGGGTTCATCTGCGGGAATCCCTAGCCACCGCTCTATTTGGTTAAAGAGAGGAATGGCCAGATTCTGGCGTACAGATAGATTGGGCAGGAGGGCCATTAATCGATCCCCTGGTACCAGCACCACCCCTTCTCGTACAGCATCATAAGGTGAACGGAAGCGACAAGGCACTCCGCCCACCAAAATTTCACCAGACGTTGGTTGCTTGTCACCAGAAAGGAGCTCAAAGAGGCGTTCCTGCCCTTGGCCCTCTAACGCCACCACACCCAGAATTTCGCCGCTCTGCACAGTAAATGAGATGCCCCGAACCAACTCCTGAAAGCTAACGGAACGGGCCTCGAAAGACACTTCACCCTGTTGATGATTGGCCGTAGCCTCTTTTGCTTGTGCCAATGCACCCACAGGTGCCCCCAACATGGCCTCCACGAGCTGATGTTCATCCACATCAGCCATGCTCAAAAGTGCTACGTTGTGACCGTCTCGCAAAATCGTCGCTCTGTCACACATACGCATCACCTCCGCTAGCCGGTGGGTGATCAGCACAGCCGAGCGGCCCAGGTCTTTCCAATGTTCCAATAAGGCAAAGACTCGTTCGGCCTGATCTGCTGTAAGAGCCGCAGTCAGCTCATCCAAAAGCAGCAGGTGCGGTTCACGGGCTACTGCGCGGGCCAGATCAACCATGCGCAACGTATCCAAGGGCAACTCTCTAATTAGGGAAGAGAGATTCAAGTGCTCTAGCTCAAACCACTCTAACCAACGTCTGAAATTAGCTTGGCTGATATGGCTAAGACGAAGATTTTGAGCGACAGTCAAGTCAGGAATCAGCGCAGGATCCTGGAAGACGGTGGCAATCCCAGATGCCATAGCATCCTTTGGCGTTTGGAAGTGAACGGAGCGGCCAGCAATCTGCACTAGACCTCTGTCCGCAGATTGGACACCAGCCAGAATTTTGACCAATGTGCTCTTTCCTGCACCGTTTGCCCCCAGCAGCGCGTGAATTTCCCCATGTCCCACAGCAAAGTCAACCGACTTGAGCGCGGCTACAGCTCCGTAGGACTTTCCGATATCGGTGGTTTCGAGAAGCGGTTGGGCGGTGGTCATTCTCTCATTTTACTCGCCCGGAGCCTTACAAGCTGAAACGTCTGCGCTACCATTGTAGTGGGTATACGGTTCAATATCCACGTAGGTGCTCCAGCCTGGTTGCTCGTCGGGAGCGAAAATGGCTTCAAGTCCTTCGACGTTGTCGGTAGCGAATACTTGAGGTGTAAGAATGGTCTCCAGGGGTGGCTCGTTTCCAGCCAGGGCCTCTAGAGCGATTGAGATACCCACTGCTCCAATGGCCGGTGGGTTGGTGACCGCCGCGCCAACCAAGCCATCGTCTGCCAACTCTAACAATTGCTGAACAAAGCCGTTGTTGTCAGCACCAACAATGGGTACATAGTCCACGTTAGCCGCCTGGAACTGTTCTACGACAGTATAATCAATACCAGAGGTCCAAATACCGCCAATCTCTTGGGTCGTAATCAGATCCAGCGCCTGTTGAGCACCTGTCGAGGGATCCCAGCCAGTAAAGGTCTCGGCGACCACTTCAATGTCTGGATAGTTTTCAAGCGCAGCCAAGAAGCCATTGTGGCGATCCGTATCTGCTGGAACACCGTCGATGCCGCGCATCTCAACAACCTTACCCGCACCCCCCATCTGCTCAAAGAGCCATTCTGCGCCAAGCTGGGCATAGGCAGTCTGATCATTGGTGACTACGTAGGCACCTTCTGCCGTCACAGCTTGGTCAACAGCAACCACTACAATCCCCATACCAATGGCTGCCTCGATAACGGCATTCAATCCTTCCCGATCGGTTGGGTTGAGAATGATTGCATCTACGCCCTGTGATATGAGTCCTTCCAGATCGGCAATCTGCTCTGTCGGGCCTCCATTACGGTTGACAACAACCACTTCATTGACGACTCCACTGGCTGTGGCTTCGGCTTTGATGGCACAGATCATCTGTTCACGCCAACCGTTTCCCACAAGTGTATTGCTAACACCGATAGTAAATCCGCCTTGCTCCTCAGCGGAACTACCATCACCCTCAGCCGATTGGGCATCCCCATTAGCAGGTGCAGGAAGGGCGCATGCACTGAAGATAAGGGTTGACGATACCAATAAGATTAGGATCACCACTAATTTGGATTGAAGTTTCATACCTGTCTCCTTCCGATGGTTTTGAGCTTACGCAGTTGAATAGTCGCGTAAAGCCTATAGTTATTCAATGCTTACCAAAGCAGACAATTTTTTATGCTGTATAGATGACCAGAAAAGTTCTGCCCTCCCTTTTCGAAATATCCCAGAGTGGATTGGGCTAGAGTCGGGACAAGACTTTTCTAGCGAAGTATACATAATCGAGGCGAACGTATAATCAGTCGATCATAATGTCAGTGAGAGAATCTTCGGTACCCTTGAAAGCAACTATAATCGAACAGCGCGACATTGGGGTCGACTGATATTCATTGTGAGGGGGATAAGCTCTGGTAGTATACTCAAAAAGAGGCCGTTTTGCCAGAAAAGGAGACCAATAGGGAGCCTCTCAGTGTTGGGCAAGAGAAGAAGAATGCGATGTAGAGTTGAAAAACCGATAGGACCGTTCCACCAGAAGCCCAGCCGTGCGTTACATTCGGGTTTCCTATCGAATGCAACGCACCCAGTTGGCGATTTCGGCTTTGTCAAGCGGGTTCAACCGGGTGCAATGCATTCTCGCCCCCGTACTAAGATACTCCCGAACAATACTTGGAAACCAATACCTTATGCCATGATCCATCCAATAAGTTGCCACTCATAGTCGGAAGGGAGTCCATCACCAGCTTGGTATCCGCCAGAAATCATGGTGGAGCGAACGATGATCATTTCGTCGTTAACCTGCTGACTCCATTGGCTATAAACGCGTTGCACTTGGGTTGGAATCAAGTCCGTTCCAGGTATGTCAATGTAGGTATAGTGAGGGTTCGTCAGCATGGCCCCGCCACCGTCATCGGTTTGGATATGGATGCGTAGCAAACAGCCTACAACACCAAGCGGTGCGGTTGCCAATCCAGCTATAGGCCCGACAAGCATATCAGGTAAATTTGTGATATCGATAGGTCCTTGCACCTCATTACTGATCACGTCCATCCGGCTGAGAATCGGTATGGGAGCGTCCAGCAGTTCAATGCGTTCACCATACTGTGTAGACTCCGTAGCAAAACGTCCAGGTACCACCCAAACTTCATCAATCAGTACCTCACCTTGGGTACTAACAACCAAGCTTACCGTACCCAAATTTGTACTTGGTAAAACAGGTATTTGTAGATGGCTCTCTTGCCAACTGCCGCCTGATAATTCGGTATCAGTCAATTGACGTGGCGGGTGTCCAGCACTTGCGCCAATGAAGAATCCACTTCCTTGAATCACCTTATAACGACAGCCAACAGTCACCCAGCGAACGCCTGGATCACTGAGGAGAAAGCCAAGTTGTAGGCCATCAAAACCCTCTGCGTTTTGAGTAATACGAACCGAGCGGGTGCCTGTTATAAAATCCGTTGTCTCCTCTGCCATAACTGCGCTATTGAGTACTGCCCAATTGGGTACATTGTGTGGAAAACCACCCCAAATTCGTAGGTCACCATTGCGTGTTAAATTGCGTTTGGGAGAGGATGCGCCATTCGTAAAGGCACCAAATGCGCCTTGGCTGTTACCATCCCAATAGTGGGCACTGCTTGTTGGTAGCTTGGCAATCCCGTACCCGTTGTAGACGTTGCCTTCACCGCGAACAATCGCTGCCCCATCCACCGATTCTGGTACGTCAATATCAAACGTCAAGCGAGAAAAATCACCTGGCTCGAAGTAGTTGCCAATAAAATGGCAAATCGGTTGACCTCGTACCCGAAGACAGAGATCTGCCGGTTCAATGGTTGTCCCCATAACGGTTAACCCACCCGTATCGGCAACATCCAGTCCAATGCCCGAACCACCATCGAGTGAGTGAAAGATACGTGAACCCGTGATCGTGGAGGCGTTGCAGTGGACATCTGCTTGCACGCCGATCGGACAGCGATTCACCTCCACTTCTGGCCCAATGGTATTGTATGCCGAAAAAGAGGATCCGTCGCTCATCACAATACCTGTATCAAAATCCCAAAGTTGTACATGATGTACATGGATGAAATGACTACGGGACATTTGAAGCCCAATCTCCGATTCCTCTTGACCATCAATTTGTAGATGCGACAGCTCGGCACGCATTCCCTCGCTAAAGATCCAGGCGGGCGTCCCCCCACTTTTCCGAATTACGGTGCTATAACCACAACCGCGAACCACAACATTTGAAAAATGTTGTATTGTCGCTGTGATTCGATACGTCCCTTCAGGGATATAAACCGTACAACCTCCGCCATCATGTGCAGCTACTATTGCTTTTTGAATTGGATCTGTATCGTCTGCAACACCATCACCCAGCGCGCCCCAATCAACCACATTGATTACAGTCGAAACATTTTTCAACGTTCCATTATCCCGATGAGATTCCAGTAAAAATTCATTGAGCAGCGAGCCCCAGTTGCTTTCATCACTACCGACTATTGGTAAACGAGCCATATCCCTCTCCTTCTTACCCTTTATATTAACTATTTTTTTCGTATAGCCGCTTTGTATTTACTCCGTTACGAAGGGCAGCATAATTTGCGTATTCGCCTTCAACGAACCCAAAGCAACTTCTGACTGACCATAGGCATCTTCACCGTAATTACCTGTCCCGTAATACCCTTGCCCATAAACACTTTGACCGTAATCTTCTAGGTTATCAATATCTTGGCTATCAGCAGCGCGCAAGGATGATGCGCGCGCTGGTTTTGATGCTGTGAATCCAGCTAGAGCCACCATACATGAGAGTAACCCGCAAAGGAACTCCCGTCGTTTTATCGTTCGATCCAATTCCATAACAGACCTTCCTTTTATACTTATACTCAGCTCTGGTTTGAAAACATCTAATCTCTTTCACATCGCTTGTGAATGTTCTTCACTATATAGAATTTTCATTCTAGGGCTTGACATCCTAATGTGATTTCCCTGATCTTTTTATGTAAAATCCGCACACGCTTTTTAACGATTGGCAAGTACCAGTCTAACGATAAATGCCTCATATCTCACGCTTGTCTCACCCTTTGAATCTACAATGATCGCCACCACGATTCACGGGCTGAAGGTGGCCATAGGGCAGTTTTTAGCGCCCAAAGGCAATAGCAATACGATTCCAATCCCATCCGTTAGAGAAGGCAGTATGTACATAGGTTCTGTCTGCCCAGCTTGCTTATGTCATAAAGGTAACGCTAGATTATCAAGATTGTCATCGACCTCTAAGGTAAGATATTTGAAGAGCGATCAGCCAATGCGATGGGTCGTAATGACATAAGGTGGAGCCAGAACCAGTTTCTTATACTGCGGTCGCTTTGAAAACCGGAGTTTGGTCTCTCCCGTAGGGGCAGCGGATAACTCCGGTTTTCAAACGGAGTTGAGTATAAATGAAATAGGATCGTAAACAACATAAGAAAGGAAACAAGAGATGCATTTAAACAGATATCCATATCTTACGACCTTCATTAGCATTCTTCTACTATTCGCCATCACTGGTTGTCAGCCTATGATTCTGCTACAAACAGAGGAGGATAAAATTGATGGAAATGCGACAAAAATGGAAGAAGTTCGTAACATCCGAGGCGTAATCAACGTTCCCCAAATCTTGAACGATACAGGTGCTCCTGAGTTACAAATCCGTGAACCGTCCATGTTATCGGGTTCGGCCACCGCCCAAGTTGTCTATGACCGAGAGGCAGGCGTTGTGGCAGTTGAGGCTCGTTACGAGGGATTACCCTACCGTCCTACCCTTTGTTACGACTATGATCCATCTAATGATTACAACGAGTGGCCCTTCCCCTGTGTAGAAAATGGGGAGTGGCAGATCTGGTTTGCCACGGAAGTGCTAGTTGGCACCAGCGCTTGGTACTATGATCGCGATACCAAAAAGCTGCTCGGCCATCACACAGAATTGCCAGAGCTAGTAGAATCGGACGTGATTGCTGTCGAGTATCCTGTAGTACAAATGGTTGAATCTCCTGGCTTTGAGCCGGATCCAGAAACGTTAATCGCAGAGGTGCGCTTTGAGTACAACTATCACCAGATCCTGGATCAGAATGGATCGGCTGGCACCATGGCTACGGGTGTTCGCGCTAATCTCTGTAACCCAGACAGCTTAATGCCCTACTG
The DNA here is from genome assembly GCA_039028975.1 of Chloroflexota bacterium. GTDB lineage: Bacteria > Chloroflexota > Anaerolineae > Caldilineales > Caldilineaceae > JAHBNG01. The sequence continues at coordinate 17,535 of JBCCHB010000004.1, read as the reverse complement.
GGTGAACGGCGGCCTTCCGGCAGAGATGGCATCCGACTTTGACGAGGTGCTGTCCAATATCGAGCAGGGCGGCATGATCATGCTGGCCATCAGTTATGGTCCTAATCCCAAACCAGACTACCTACTCGCCCGGGACAATATCATGATCGGTTGGTTGGGCGCAGGGCCAGCAGAAGAAAATTTCCTCCCTGTCTCCACAGCGACTGAAACCTACCATCAAACTGATGCTGGTTCAGCAGTTGCTATGCCAGAGCTATCTTTTGATGGCATTGAGTGTGATTAGCTACGATACTGCGGTTGATTTCAAAATCGTAGATAGTGCAAAATTGCACGTTTGTCAAGCCCCCAAATCAGGAGAATCCAAAAAAGGGAGAGAATCGAGTTGGTAAAGACGTAACAACTGAATATATTGCCGAACGAGATCGGCTTGCATATTGAGCAAATAAGCCATGGTTGAAAGCGGAGTAGAGCGCTGAACCAAAGCCATGACCCGTTCATAACCACGAATGTAGTTGCCGACACTGGTGGGGGAATGCTGGGTTCTCAAAGCAATGTCAGCTTCATCAACGCCTTGTTCATAGAGATGAATAATCTCAGCTTTATGAGTAGGACGAAGACCTTGGTCAAAGAAATAGCCTTTGGTGGGAAGGGGTTTGCCCGAATCAAGGCGAGCGTCTTTAAGCAATAGGCAAACTTGCTCATGAGTAAGACCGAGCATCAAAGCTAAGTCAGCCTGAGTGAGGGTGATAGGACCATCCGGATGGAGAAGGCCATGTTCAATCAAGCGGATAGCGCGATGTTGTAAGAGAGTCCAGCGTTTTTCCTTGTTGTTAGGCGGTTGGGCCATAGCCTGAATATCCTCAGGTAGAAGTACAGGCCAAGGAATGGTAAGGGTGGTATGGTCGCTAGCGGACTGGCCAGGGAAGGCTTTGGTCTCATCCACTTTGGTGCCAGTAAAGAGCATCCAGCCACTACTGACCCGAGTGGGAGCTGGATAAAACTCATCGACCAGGCGTTGGACATCCTGAGCGAGGAATTTGAGCATCCCTTGGGAGTTGAGAAAGCCATAGTTGGTTTCCATCTCGTGAATAAAGGCCTGCTGAAAAGAACGTTTAGCGGTTCCGACGTAAGCTTGGCTGCTCATAGGTCCCCCTTTTTCGGCGTATCGTCGAGACGAAGGCCGTTTTGCAAGCGGTTCAAATGGATTTCGAGTCGACGACGACACTCAGGCTGGTCATGGCTCTGATAGAGAGTCAGATATTCGTCGAGTAAGGGTTGACTGACTTGGGCCAAATGAACTATCTCTCCAGGGGCAAACTCCTGGCGATAGAGGAGAACGATGCGCAAAAAGGTCCGGATATAGCGCTGAATCGATGTAATGCTGTGATGGGTTTGTATCATAATCTGGTCGTAGGTTGCCCCCATCAACCAACGTCCCACAATTTGGCTTTTGTGGGTTTGACCCCGCCCGATGCCATGAAGCTTACCCCGAGTGGTTACCAGGATGCCGTTTGATTCCAACGCTTTACAATCGTTCTTGATAGTACGCACGCAAACTCCTAAGGCCATACTTAAGTCTTCCTGAGTGGCTACTGCTCCTTGTTCGAGCGCTTCGCTGGCTAGACGTTGAATTCGCACTCGGCGTAAGCTCACTCGTCCATAGGCTTTGTGCACTTCTCGATCTTCATCGCCTGCATCGAGGGTCCAGATCACTTCTACCGTCGGCAGTTGATTTAGAGGCTGGCCACCTCCTCGGTCGTACCTGGTCAGATATCTTCTGATTTGGCCACTTTTGAGTTCGCAGCTTCCTTCTAGGCTCGCTTTGGCTTCTTCCAAGATGGCCTGGGCGATACGGGGCGCCAGGTGAAACTCTTGTTCTAGTTTGCGCAGAAAGTGACCTTCTCCTGTTTTGGTCGCTGCTCTGCTCTCGATAGATGGTATGGGCATTTTTGCACCTCCTTGTTTCTTAGTATACGTTGAGGTGCAACTTTGCACTATATAGGTTTTTCGAAGCTCTATTGGAGAGACCAAACTACGGTTTTGAGAAGGAGATGAGTATAGCAGAAGATAGCGCTGTCACTCTGAATGGAATGAAAAATCTCTCGCTATATCGCGCCATTAACTATGGTTAAGTTAGTATAAGCTCAGTTCATGATGTTCTGAATAGTTGATTTGCTGATTCGAGGATTCACTGCGCTTGCACCAGGGATCATTCATATGCTCATTAACATCATAACGTTGTGTGATTCGCTACACCGGACCGTTTCGTTTATTGCCGCGTTACCGTTAACAATGAAGTTAACGATAACGGTAACGATTGGATAACGATTGTTTAATGCGTGCGAATTAAGATGACTGCTCATCAACAGATCAAACGAATGTTCTCAAGTAGCACTGCTCAAAATGCTTACTCAATCAATATTCAGGCAAGTCGTAATCCAATGGTCAGTTCAAGTGATATCCATTGTCACGTTGGCATTTCTGTTTGTGGGTATTTCAACAAGTCATGCCGCAGCCCATGGTGAAGGCGGGCTTCTCCGCTTGAGCAATGAATCTGTCGGCTCCAACTATCTCCATGTATGGACTTCGCCTGCCATTGCTCGAACTGGCGAAATCCATGTGGAGGCGCTCGTGACGGGCAATGGATTTCAGCCATCTGGGAATCAGCGAGTGATCGTCAAAGTCACTCCTCTGCAAGGTGATGGTCAGCCTATGCGTATGATGGCATCTGGTAAGCCGACTAGTAGCCCCAGCGAGCAAATCGCCCAACGACAAGAGGTCGGCTTTTTCATCGAACAGCCTGGGGAATATGAGGTTGAGATTACCGTTCTCGCAGCAGAAGGCCAGGGTGGGCGGCATCGTTTTTATATGGAGGTGGTTGCGGTTAATGGATGGATGAAGTTGCTTATGCAAGGTATGTTTGCCATGCTCGTTTTTGCAGGAGGTTGTTTGCTTCTCCAAGGAGTTAAACTGGTACAGACCAATCAATATAGAAGGGATTATTATGTTTCAGACAACTTCGCTTAATCAGTCAGCCATATCCTTTAGCAATCATCTCTTTCTCAACCGTTTTGCATGGACTCATGCAGCCAAGGTTTGGCTCTACATGCTTATCGTCTTTGGTCACTTTTCCGAACATGCGATTCAGATCTATCAGATCTATGGCCTGGGCTGGATTCCCAAAGAAGCAGGCGGTATTCTAGGGCTTTGGTTCCCTGGTCTAGCCCAAGCGGAGGTACTTCACTTAGCGTATAACTCGTTTCAGTTGGCCGGGCTGCTGATTCTGCTATCTGGCTTTGTTGGTGGCGCTCGACTTTGGTGGAAAGCAGCTATTGTTGCCCAAAGCTGGCACTACATTGAACACTATTTGCTGCAAGTTCAATGGATCACAGGGATCTATCTCTTCGGCGCCACCGAGCAGATGAGCATCGGCCAACTCTTTCTCCCGCGGGCAGAGCTACACTTCATCTATAACTTTGTGGTCTTTGTACCGACGATTATCGGAACCATTCTCTACTTTCATCAAAAGCAGAATACATTCACCATTAAGAATTCACCATTTGCAATTCAGCTAAATTTATTATTAACGAAAATTATCTAATTATCTTGAGGTAAAATCATGATCAATACTGAACAACTATCCATCAATCAGCAGAGACGTCAGCCTACTTTGTCGTCGACCAGTCATCTTCCTTTGATTGGTTCAATTCCGCAGATGATGCGTCAACAGACGGCATTCCTCACCGAGGCCCATCGCAAGCACGGGGATATCTTTAACATGAGCCTGGGACCACTAAGCTTTGTGGCGCTGAATCATCCCGAACAAGCCCAGCATCTCTTTATTGATAACGCACGAAACTACACAAAAGACAGCGCTTTTTGGGAATCAATCCGTACCCTACTCGGCAATGGTCTGCCCTTAAGCCAGGGCGACTTTTGGCTACGACAGCGCAGAATGATCCAACCCCAGTTTCATCGTCAGCGCTTGGTCGATATGGGCAACCTAATGAACGAAGCGATTCATAAGAGCATGGCAAGTTGGGAGTCAATAGCCAATGGTGAAACTCCATTCGACATTGCTCACGAGATGACGCAAGTGACCATGAGCGTGATTGTACGGACCATGTTTGGAACCGATCTAGCTGATGAGGATTCTGACACGGTAGCGGATGAAATGAACTACGCATTGAACTATATGGTCTTTGGTATGATTGCCCATTCGATTCCAGATTGGGTACCTGTACCTGGCCGCAAACGCTACCTTGGCTCCATTGCTGCCATTGATGATGTGGTCTTTCGGGTCATCGAACAGCGGCACCAGGAGAAGACAGAAGGGGCCGACTTAGTCTCCATACTCTATAACATGGTGGATGCTGAGACGGGTGAGCGTATGACAGGGCAGCAACTGCGGGACGAGGCCGTGAGCATGTTCATTGCGGGCTACGAGACAACCGCTGTGTCATTAGCTTGGGCCTTCCACTTTTTAAGTCAACGGCCAGAGATCGAACGCAAATTGGTAGATGAGGTGGATAGCGTATTGAATGGTCGGGTCCCTACGTTTGCTGATCTACCTAAGCTGACCTACACAAAGATGGTGTTGCAAGAAGCCATGCGTCTCTATCCGCCGGCGTTTTGGCTGCCTCGCACGGCCATTGAAGATGACGAGATTGATGGTTATCATATTCCTGCGGGCAGCACAGTGGGGGCAGTCATTTACAACATCCATCGCAATCCAGCCATTTGGGAGGAGCCAGACGAGTTCATCCCAGAACGCTTTACGCCAGATAAGATGGAGCAACGTCACAAATTGGCCTGGATGCCCTTTGGTGCAGGACAACGCATGTGTATTGCCAAAGAGTTTGCCCTGATGGAAGGCCAGCTTATTCTAGCCCAAGCCATGCAGCGCTATCGAATCACGCCAATTCCGGGGCGTACTGTGCAACCGGCGTTAACCACTTCTTTGCGCGTAAAAGATGGCGTTTGGGTGACGTTGGAAAGAAGATAGTGGATCGTGGATGTCAGTAGACCGCAACGAGGGGCGGCTACGCCAGCAGTAATCTCTAATGCGAAATGGGACAGCAATGGTTCCCTCACGCCCGGGCTTGATTACGATCTACGACTATCCATAAATAATATTTTTCTAGATGATCATGACTATGGAGGATTATTTTGAACGAATGTAGCAAATCTTTATATGAGCGGCTAGGCGGCATCTACAGTATTGCGGCCGTGGTGGACGACTTTATTGATCGGGTGATGAGTGATCCCATTCTCAACGCAAACCCACTTGTGAATGAGGCCCATCAACGTATCACGGCTGCTGGCTTTAAGTATCTGGTTACCGAGTTTGTTGGACAGGTTACCGGTGGTCCCCAGCAGTATACTGGACGATCTATGCACGATTCTCATGCGCACCTTAGGATGACCAATGCTGAATGGGTAGCCTTTATGCATGACCTGGTTCAATCTCTCTACAAGTTCAACGTGCCAGAAACGGAACGGAATGAAGTCGTGGCCCTTATGGAGAGCGTCAAGTCAGAAATGGGTCTAATCGATTAGATGGTGACGCTTGTTCTTGACTCAGTCGATCGCAACATCAGTGAGGGATTCTCCGGTTCCGTCGCAAGCGACTGTAACCAAACAGAATGACATTGCGATCGACTGAGACTGGTAGCGACCAGATCCAGCACGTCTTCAAAGCTCGTTTCCACTGAGTGAACCTGAAGATACTCAAATTTTTCCGGAGAAAGGGCTGCCCTGGTTTTGGCTAGGGCAGCCTCCAGCCTGCTTACTTCCAAAGGCATCAGATCGGGCTGAAGAAGAGAATCACCAAATTGCTGCACAAAGAGCAAAACCAGCGCAGCGTCTTCAAAAGCTCCTTCTGCCACGAGAAGCTGCCCCGATGTAACCAAACAGAGCACAGAAATGGCAAACTCTTTTAATACATCTCGATAGTTCAGGGCATTGGCTAGGGCATGACGGGCTCGTCGAGTATCACCAACCCCCAACGCGGCTGTCGCAAGCCCCTCATAAGAACGAACCAGTGTGGCACTCTGCTCGATTGTGAGATTGACTTGTATCGCTTCATCGTAGAGAGAGATAGCCTCTTCATACTTCTCTAGGATATTGGCGAGGCGCGCAAGATTAGAGACAATGACTCCAGTATGAACACCTAATGCTCGCGATAAGACCAATCCTTTATGGAAGCGTTCGTAAGCAATCTCGTATTGATTGCCAACGGCTGCAATAACAGCGGCATGATTCCACGATTCAGCCTCTTTAAATCGATTTTTCAAACCCTGGAAAATACTCAATGCCTCCAAACAATGGGCCTCAGCAGCATCAAACGCCTTTTCACCATCACAGAGTATGAGCGCATATCGCAGAAGCAGGTGGGCTATCTGATCTTGCCAATCGTGCTTCCTCGCAAGTTGAAGTGCTTGTTCAGCATAGTCCATAGCCTCTTTAAATCGGGACAATTTAGGCAGCACGCGCATCAGGTATTCCATAGCCGAAACAATACCATATGGCTCGTCAAGAGATCGATATAGATCTAAGCTTTGCAGATAAAGTTGTTCGGCATAAAGGACATCTGACTCTTCATATGCGACGCCTAGCCATAGCGTGGCCCACGCCCTTTCGGCGGCTAAGTGATATTTTTCGGCCAGAGCTAGATTCTGCTTCAACTGATTTCTTGCCTTGACATAGCGAGCCAAACGGATTTGAAACGTTGCTTGTCGATTGCTAGAGCGAATCAGCAACTGGCGTTCATCTGCATTGTTTGTAGAAAGCGCCGTTACTAGTTGTCCAAATAGGAAGGCACCTTCCTGAGCCAGCCCGCGCAGAGAATAGAATTGAAAGAGTGAGTCGAAGCTCTTGGACAATTGTGAAAGATCGCGTTGCTCAACCAGCCACCGCCAGGCGATGCGAATATTGCTTAACTCTTGGTGTACTTGCTTGAGTGTGTCGGCTTGCTGTGGACCCATGAGAAGCGACGTCTGTTGTGACAAAAATTCAGCAAAGTAACAGGCATGATTGCCTCTTGCTTCAGCCTCGTATCCATTGCTTTGAGCCAGATGTTGCGAACCAAATTGTCGCAAAAGCTCGTGAAATGTATAGCGCCCACTGGGCAGCTTATGGACGAAATTTCGGTCAATTAATTCGGCTAGGCTGTTTGGCGTAGCGTTGGTAACAAATTGCAGACCAGACCATTCCATAGAACCTTGAAAGACAGTTAGCTGCATAAAGATCCGCTGTGCCTCTGCAGAAAGCTGATGCCAAGATTGCTCAAAGAGCGCACGAATACTGCGATGACGTTGCGGCATATCTGGCATGGTGGTCGCCAAGATATCGATGCCGCGTGTCAAACTCTCTAAAATTTCTTGACAAGACAAAATCCGCGTCCAAACTGCTGCCAGCTCGATGGCCAACGGCATTCCGTCGGTTAGTTGGCAGATGTCGACCGCAGCTAACCGATTATGGGCATTCAATGTGAAGCTTGACTCAGCCTTTCGCGCACAATCTTCAAAGAGCGCCAGAGCACTGCTTTGAAAGACACTCTGCTCATCTTCACTATCTTCATCATCCTCGCCAACATTATGTGCCGCTCCTCCCGACGTTGATTGCTCCTGTGGCAGATCCAGTCCGCCCAACGCAAAGACCGTCTCAACTTGCAGGTTTAGGCGTTCCCGGCTGGTAACGAGCAGCCTAAGTTCAGATGAATGGTTGAGTAGGTCCGTGACTAGTGTCACATGGGAGAGCAGATGTTCAAAATTATCAAGAATCAGCAACAGCGCTCGGTTACGTAGGAATTGACTAATGCGAGCCAACGGCTCGTGCTCGGGCGACAACGGAATACCTAAAGCCCCAGCAATCGCTGTAGGTATCTGGTCACCATCACTCACTTCCGTCAGCGAAACAAACCAAACGCCATCCCGATAGCTATCCACAGATTTACCTACAGAGCTATCCACACAGCGCCGGGCGTATTCTAAAGCAAAACGGGTCTTTCCTATACCGCCAGGCCCTATCAAGGTCAACAGACGGCAAGTTGGTCGTCCCAATCGCTCGGACAATTCGGCCATTTCGCGTTCTCGGCCAAAAAAGTTATTGAGTAGCGATGGGATGTTGTGGAGGGGGATGGAGTGGTAAGGCGTTTCAGTAAGTGCGGATGATGTTGAATCTACTGAAGCTCTTGCCCCCTTATGCCTCACATTTGACACAGAAATCGGCATCTCAATCTGAAATTCAGACCGACTATCTCGAATGGCCTCATATAGCGCCTCCGTCTCCGGAGATGGTTTCACATCCAACCCGTTTTCCAATATCCGGCAACAACGATGGTATTGGCGCATAGCCTCATGCCCTTGACCATTATGCCAGAGGGCATTCATGAGCTGAACATGGGCTTCCTCTCGCCATGGTTCATGATCCACTAGTTGTTGGGCAAATGAAACGGACTGGGCAAACTCTCTGGAGGCAAACATTTGTTGGGTGACCAAAGCTAGCAAGTCAGCCATCTGGCGGTGCCGCATCTCCCGCTGAAGCCCAATCCATGCCTCAAATTCGGGACTGTCGATGCCATCCATCTCTTCTAGAAAGGTGCCGCGGTAAAGGTTGATAGCGTCCAGGGCTGATTGAAACGCGTTTGCACTTTGAGCATAGGATGCCTCAAACCTGTTTATATCAATCTCCAGCAGACCCATCTCAAGGGCACTTGGGTTCAACTGCATTGTACGCCGATTGATGAGAAAGTAGGGTGGCTCGGCGCTCCCATCTCCGACGGCCTTGCGTAGATTTGTCAGCGAGTAGCGGAAATTGCCACGAGCTGACTCTTCTGGCTTATCAGGCCAGAGAATACCGGCTAGATGCGAGCGATCCAGAGGGCGATTCCCTTCTACAGCAAGATAGGCCAAGAGGCCACGGACTTTGGTAGTTGCAAATGTGTGAATGGGTTGGTTGTCCAGCCAAGCAGAAAAGGAGCCGAGTAGGTTGATCGATAAGGTGGTCATTAGAATTACAATCTACGAGTTGATTTCACTCAAAATTAACTGTACAAGCTCCTCTTCGCTCATTGATGCGGCCTGAGCATCTACCTTTGCCAACAAAGCCGACTCGCCACGTTCTGCGAGGGCTTGACGCCTCTGTGTAGATTGCCTGACAGGCGGGGAGCTTTTGGAATAGTTAGCGTAGAGGTTAGCATCAACCAGGGCAGCTAGCTCAATGTTTCCTTCGCTTGTTAAAACCTCTACGCACATATCCAATACAAGTCCCATGACTTCACGGCTCCACAAGCTGTCTTGATAGCTCTTTAGCAGACTATCCATTTCCCTGTGCGCTTGCACTTCCTCGCCACTACGGAGCAAGGTTAAAATGAAACCTTGCAGATTACGCGCTCGACCGCTTGCGTCACCGAGTCGCTCCCAGTCAGCAGCGACCTCAGCAAACAGAGGGTTAGCCACATGGTACTTACCCAGTTGTAAGGCAGTCCGCGCAACGTTACCCGTCGTCCTCAGCACTGCGGTTGTGCCGCCAGCCACCGAACGCATGGTGATTAAGACCTCTTGGAACATGGCGTAGCTTTCTTCCAAATTGCCACGATACCGTTCCAGTACCGCCATGTTGCCCAAGATTTCGGCGGCAAGCTTCTGATTGCCAATCTGGTGAGCCAGTGCAAGTGCTTCCTCACCTAACGGCCTCACTTTATCCAACCGTCCCATATATTGGTAAACGCTACCGAGAAACATAAGGCTTGTGCTAATATGTCGGGGAGAATCGAGTCTTCTTGCCGCCTCTAAAGCAGCCTTAGCGTAGTCCATTGCGGTCTCAAAATTTTCATTTAGTCGTTCAATGTAAGAGAGGCCGTGGAGGCAAGCGATTCGAATTGTTGTATTCTCTGGAAATTGAGGAAGGTGTTGCAGTGCCTCATACATGGGCTGTACTTGATGCGGTTCGACCCAGCGGTGTAGCAAGACCAATAGAAGTCGAGCTTGTTCATAGATCTGTTGTCGTTTTGCCGTAGATGAATCATCTACCTTGCCACAGATAATTAGGGAGCGCTCAAGGAGTGCCTGAGCTTGGCCATATTCAGTCATATACATCAACGCATAAGATTGATAGTTGAGAAGCTGGACGTATAGCTCATCTTCTGTACTCTCAGTTGTCTCCATATGGCTCAGCGCCGTGCCAATCAATTCCACACAATCCCGGCTTTTAGCCAATGTCGCAAGATAGTGATATAGGCCATCGATTCCTTGTCCAAGTTCGACCCATAAATGAAGATCAATGGCCTCGTGCCAAGCAACCCGCACATTACTCATATCTGCATCGATAATGTGAACAGCGCGGACTTGTTCAGGGCCGTTTAGATCGGATGCAAGTTTGTTCAGCAATCCCATGTAGTATCCAATGTGTTTGCGTGTAGTCATTGCGCTTAGTTCAGCATTTGCCTCAAGCTGGCCTTGAGCAAATTGGCGGACTAGGCCATGAATCTGATAACGACCAGTGGCGTCCAACTGGATCAGGCTGTGGTCAATTAGATCCATCAGCGTATGTAAGGAGGTACCCGTTATCGCCTGCATCGCTTGCCACGCCCAGCCCCCGCGAAAGACTGAGACCTGGGCAAGGGCTTGCTGGGCTGGCGGAGCAAGCCCTTGCCAAGACTGTTGAATGAGTGACTGAATCGAGCGATGGCGTTCAGGTATATCTGGCATGGACGTGCTCAGCAAGGTCATGTTCTCTAGCAGCCTGTCGTAGATTTCGTGGCAAGAGAGAACTCGAGTCCAGACTGCGGCCAGCTCAATGCCTAAAGGCATTCCATCGGTCAAGCGGCAAATGTGAACGACATCCGCTTGATTCTCATCTGTCAACTGGAAGATTCCACTGGCACGCTGGGCACAATCTACAAAGAGAGAGATTGCACTGCTTTGTAGCAGCCCACTACAGCTTGCATTCCCACTACTTTCGGTACCCCCAGCGGTGGATTCCGCTGAATTTTTTTCTGTGGATGCCGGTAAGGAAATCAATACAAGCATTGAGGGTTTTGCGGTTGGCTCCTCTTGAGGTAGATCTAGACCGTTTAGGGGCAGAAGAGTTTCCATCTGCAAATTTAGCCGCTCACGACTGGTCGCCAACACGGTAATCGAAGGAGCATTCTGTAGTAACTCGGCAACAAAGGGGCCATGATCGACAATATGTTCAAAGTTGTCTAGCACCAGCAGCAGGGTACGATTGCGCAAAAAGCTCATTACCCGTTCGTGTGAGTCTTGTTCCATCACCATGACGATGCCCAAGGCCTCGACAATTGCATCGGGTATCCGCTCCCCATGGACAATGTTGGCAAGCGAGACAAACCAGACGCCATCGACATAAGCACCTATCTGTCGCCGTGCATATTCGGTCGCTAGCTGGGTTTTGCCCATGCCACCCGGACCTATAATTGTCACTTGACGGCAGTTTGGGCGAGCAAACATCTGCTCAATTTCGGCCAACTCCTGCTTTCTGCCAAAGAAGGGTTTAAGCAGAGGTGGGATGTTGTGGGTCGATGTTTTCCTTTTGTGTTCATCCTCATGCTCACCCTCCTTCTTACCCCTCTCATCCATCTTTGGCCTTGCAACCTGACTGACTGTTGGAGTGAACATCTCTGACCCAAATTCACTCCGATTGTCCCGAATCGCTTGGTACAAGGCTACGGTACTGGGTGAGGGCTCTGCACCTAGCTCTTCACGCAGGATGGTTCGGCACTGATCAAACTGGCGCATGGCTGTACTTCCCTGGCCATTGTGCCAAAGGGCCTTCATCAAATGGACGTGACTTTCTTCGGTAGACGGCTCGTGGTCAACAAGCTTCTGAGCATAGGCCACAGCTTGCTCAAAGGCCTTTTCGTTAAACATGTGTTGGGTAACCAGCGTCAATAGATCGACCATATGTCGGTGGTCGATCTCCCTTTGGCGCTCTATCCACAATTCAAATGCTGAGCTGTCTACTTTGCCGAACGTTTCCAAAAAGGGGCCCCGGTACAGATCAATGGCCTCCTGAGCAGCCCTTATGTTCTCCTGTGAGTGGGTATATCCCTCTTGAAATCGGAAAACGTCAATTTCCATAGACCCCACGTCTAAGGCAGCAGAATTCAGTTGGATGGTACGACGATTCACGAGCAGGTACGATGGATCGGCATTGCGGTCTCCGATTGCCTTGCGCAAATTGGCCAGCCCATGACGCAAGTTGCCACGGGCAGACTCTTCGGCTATATCAGGCCAAAGGAGCCCAGCCAGGTGAGAGCGGTCCAACGGTCGAAGACCTTCAACGGCTAAGTAAGCCAGAAGTCCACGTACTTTGGTAGTGGAGAAGGTGTCAATAGGTTGGTTATTAAGGGTAACAGAGAGGGGGCCTAAGAGGTCAATGGAGAGGGTGTTCATCAATTTAGGATCCCATTGTCCCTAAATTCGCGTCGCTAGGCTCCAATATGAGTCCAATTATCTCATCCTCACTCAATGATTGCACCCTGCTATCCACCTCTGCCAGGAGTGCCGACTCGCCGCGCTCGGTCAGGGCTTCTCGTCGTTGCTCACTCTCTTTAACCGCTGTTGACGTTCTAGCAAAGTGGGCATAGAGGTAAGCATCTACCAAGATTGAGATTGCCAAATCTCCTTCTGCCGCCAGCACTTCAGCACTTGTACTAAGAACCATTCCTAAAACTTCTCGATTTAAGACACTGTAATGATTCGTTAATAGTTGATTGAGCTCCGCTCGCGCCTGGCCAACTTGATCACTGTGCATGAGCGTTGACACTAGTCCTTGAAGATTCCGTGCCTGACGTAATGGATCACCTGCCCGCTGCCACTCTTGGGCCGTCTCACGGAAGAGGGATTCAGCCTCTTGATACTTTTCTAACTTAATGGCTGTGCGGGCAACATTTCCTGCCGCCATTAACTCGGATCGAGTGCCGCCACCCAAGGAACGATGAATTGAGAGGGCTTCCTGAAACATGGCGTAGCTAGCCTGGATATCGCCTGTATAATGTTCCGTAATCGCCATGTTGTTAAGGATTTCGGTGGCCAATTTACGGTTGCCAATCTCTCGGGCTAACTTCACGGCTTCTTGGTTGCGCCGGCGGACTTGGTCAAAGGCCCCCATATCCTGGTAGACGTTGGCCAGAATTGCGAGACTCATACTGATATGGCGGGATGAATTGAGCTGTCGGGCTAGGCGCAGGGCTTGCTCTGCATACTCAATGGCCGCATCAAAATTCTGATCTTGCCGCTCCATATCTGAGAGATCTTGCAAACAGAAGATACGATTGTGGATGGAGTTAGGACCTTGCCATCTCTCGAGGGCGGATTGATATTCAGCCCGAGCTTGCTCTGGTGCGGTTGAGCGTAGCAGAGAGCCCAAAAGATGATGGGCTCTTCCCTCTTGGAACAGCTCATCAGGATGGCTCTCTTTAGCATTATTTTGCGCTAAATGTTCATTTATATTCGCGCTTAAATTAGCACAGAGATCCAAGCTACGTTCAATCAACCGTTTTGCTTTGTCAAATTCACATAGAATGGTTAGGAAGTAAGCATGGCTATTGAGGAGCCGTATGGTGAGGCGTGCGTGGTCGTTTTCACTGAATTTCGCCTTTTCTAGACTTTCTAATGCTATACCAAATAGCTCTGCGCCATCATGGATCTTATCTAGTGTATCTAAGTAACGATAGAGTCCTACTGCACCCTTCTCTAAGTCAGACCAGGTTTGGGTGATTGCAGCCGCATACCATGCTGCACGTACATTTTCGATCTCTACATCCACTGTCTGCACTGCTTTGGCCTGTTTGGGGCCATTGAAATCTGGGGCAAGATTTTCCAGAAAGGCCATGTAATAGGCCGTATGCTTTTTGACTGTTTCGGCATTTAGTTCCGGTGTTTCTTCAAGCTGCTCCTGGCCAAACTGGCGCAATAGACCGTGTACTTGGTAACGGCCTGTCTGATCTTTGCTGACTAAACTGTTGTCGATCAGCTCGGTTAAGGCGTCCAACGTGGCATTTGTGATCTGCTGCATAGCCCGCCAATCCCAACTGCGACGAAAGACGGAAAGCTGGGCAAAGATTTGTTGAGTTGGTTGGGACATGCGCTGCCAGGATTGTTTGATCAAGGCCTGTACATTACGATGGCGTTCTGGCAGATCGGGCATAGAGGTGGAGAGAAACGAGAGGCTCTTGGCTAAACTCTCAGCGATCTCATCCAGCGAAAGGACTCGAGTCCAGGCTGCCGCTAATTCAATGGCCAAGGGCATACCACCGACTAGCTGACAAATTCCCCGAATGTGGACCAGCTTCTCCCCGTCTGTGCTGAATGCGGGATCTTTACGCAAGGCACAATCCACAAAAAAGGCACTAGCGCTCTCCAGAGTTGTGCCTGATTGATGCGAGCTATCAGCTCCTTCTACAGTCAACCCACTTAAATTCAGTACAGTCTCCATCTTCAGATTGAGTCGGGTTCGGCTCGTACTCAAGATCTGGATGTTGGGTGCCTGTTCCAATATTTGGTTTACCTGTAGCGCACCATCCAGTAGGTGCTCAAAATTGTCTAGGATTAAGAGCAACTTTCGACGTCGAAGAATGCGGCAGATACTTTCCAATGGCTGCTCATCAGGGGCCAGATCGACGTTCAGGGCATCCGCAATTGTTACCGGAATTTGGTTACTTTCCCGAGTGTTGACAAGTGAAACAAACCAAACACCATCAGGCCATTCTGCCTCTCCTTCTGCATCCACGTCGCTGCTTAAAGACTCTTTATTCTCAAGTTGTCTCCGCGCGTACTCAATCGCGAGCTGAGTCTTCCCCATGCCCCCTGGACCAATAAGTGTCAACTGGCGACAGCTAGGGCGCAGCAACAACTCTGTCATATGTGCCAGTTCATCTTCCCGACCAAAGAAGGGTTTGAGTAGCGGTGGGATGTTGTGTTGCTCTTTGGGATGGATGCTATTTGTTGCAGCGGTTGTCGTACCCAGCTCTACTGAGCGACTGGTTGGCACCTGTATCTCTACCGCCTGCTGGAAATCGGTTCGGTTATCCCGAATCGCTTCGTAGAGGGCTATGGTCTCCGGGGCCGGTTCCACATCCAACTCTGCTTCCAATATCTGGCAACACTTTTCATACTGGCGCAAGGCCATATCCCCCTGACCATTATGCCAGAGGGCATTCATCAGCTGAACGTGGGCGTCTTCGCTCCACGGTTCATGATCAACCAGCTTTTGGGCATAGACCACGGCTTGCCCATATGCTCCATCGGCAAATACCAGCTGGGAGATTTTGGTGAGTAGATCGGCCATTTGGCGGTGGAGAAGCTCCCGCTGAAGCTGTACCCAATCATCAAATTCTGGGCTATCGATGTCGCCAAACTTATCGAGAAAAGGGCCACGATAGAGAGAAATTGCCTCTAGGGCCGTGGCTATATTAGTCTGTCCAGCCGTGATCTGTAGCTCAGTCAAAGCTTGACGATGGAGGCTCTGGAAGGCGATTATATCTACGTGGATCTGCTCCGCTTTCACTGCATCTGGATTGAGCTGGATTGAGCGTCGCCCTGTGAGCAGAAAGGGTGGATTGGCTTCCTTATCTTTAACTACCTTGCGCAGATTGGAGAGAGAAAAGCGTAAGTTTCCTCTAGCAGAGTCTTCGGTCACATCTGGCCAGAGAAAACCGGCCACGTGGGAGCGATCCAGTGGGCGGTTGCCCTCAATGGCCAAATAGGCCAGTAACGCGCGAACTTTGAAGGTGGAGAATGAATCGACGGGTTGCCCCTCTAAGACAACAGAAAAGGGGCCAAGTAGGTTGATGGTGAGTACTGTCATAGGTACCAAAGCACAAATGGGGATTTTAGGAACGAGAATGTAATAACGTGGTCATCTGATAGGGCTATACCCGAAGGAAACGCACAAGTTATTTGCAAGCTATGTGCAACTCATTCCTGTATTGATAAATTCCTATGATCATGAACTGATTGTGTATGGAAGTCAAATTCAGTCGTGGCCATAATGAACATTAAATCGTAAAATTAGCGAATCCGCGAATTTTTCACGATAGACCAAAGAAAATTCCGCGATTCTCTAACAGTTTCACGATAGAATGAAATCAACACCAAACAGAACGCTATCCGTCATTATACACTACGGTATCATTCACCAAGATGTCAGGAGCCCACTCATGAATCGCACCAAATTCGTATCATCTTATACTCACGATAACCTTCGCCATTCAAACCGACTATTGATCAATGTTCTCATTCACGCTCTGTTTATCCTTTGCTTACTTGCACTATCGCTAAATCTGGCGGCCAGCCATTTAACACAAAATGAATCTTTGCTAGGTATTGCGAGCGGTGTCTCCAATGAGTTGAGGGGGCTGGATGATGAGGTGCTGGACGAACTGCTTGTTGCTGGTGGCGTCTCCAACGAGTTGAGCCCGCTCTTTAATACAGGGCACAATATGCTGTTGGATGCGATGGGGATTGCTGGTGTATCGAATGAGCTGAAAGATTTACCTCGTGCTCTGAGTCTTGCGTCAAGTGTATCGAATGAGCTAGCCAGAGTGTGAGGATGGGGTTTACTACCATTGGGTTTGGGCGCTTTGGTTGTATATAGATCAACGACATCCTGCATACTCATACTCAAGTAGACCGCAATCTGTCATTTCGGAGCCTGCCCTGAGCGGAGCCGAAGGGAAGTATGAGAAGAAATCTTAGGCATCTGACCAGAGAAAGATTTCTAGTAGCAGGTACCCTCATGTGCCTCGAATGACATCAGCGACCATCATTGCGGTCCGCCCTCTAAGTAACAAAGATGAAAAGATTAGAAAGATTAAGAATCTGCGCAATCTCCTAATCTTTAGTTTTCGGTAATGCTGTAGCGAAGAAAGGCCAAGTGAAAGAAAGCAGATGTGAAAATCTGCGATAAACATCGAACAAAAAGGTGCAAAAAGGTTAAAAACTAAGGTCAGGCAGCGGTTGGATCTAGGGACGACTCGCCGCAGTGAACTTGATGAATTGCCTGAATTAAGGCCTGGGGTGGTGTATCCTTTAGAACATATCCCATGGCTCCGGCTTTGATAGCTGGAAAGACTTTGTCTTCTTCAGAAAAACTGGTAACGGCAATGATGCGCGTCTTTGGGGTATTTCCCAAAATACTTCCTGGGTCGTTTTCGGTAATCTCGCGAATCGCCTCGGTTCCACTCATCTCTGGCATGACCAAATCCATCAGAACAATGTCCGGTTGGAGGCTATTTACAAGCGCAACAGCTTCGCGCCCATTGGAAGCTTCGCCGACTACCTCAATATCCGGTTCTATCTGCATAAAGGCGCGTAACCCAGTTCGTACAACCTCATGGTCATCGGTAATGAGAACGCGGATTGGCGTGGATTGATTATGAAAAGTAAACCACTGCCTCTGGCAGTGGAATAAAAAAGGTTCAACCGGTTGCAAGAGGAGTAATGTAACGGGCATTATGTAGAAACCTAGAAGGTGCGAAACTAATAGGAGCTACATAATGACCCGTCGACT
>JBCCHB010000003.1:0-238022 GCA_039028975.1 Chloroflexota bacterium | reverse complement strand
CGGAGCCCTGCTGCTGGGGAAGTTCAAGTCGAAGTCAAGGCCGTTGGCCTCAACTTCCGTGATGTACTCAACTCATTGGGGATGCTCAAAGAGTATTATGCAGATGTGCTAGGTATCGGCCGCGCACAGGATGTGGGTCTTGGCTTTGAGTGTGCAGGAATCGTCACACAAGTAGGTGAAGATGTAACCGACCTCGCCGTGGGCGACCGAGTCATGGGGTTAGGAACATTGGACGGCACCTTCGCCTCATACATCACCCTGCCAGCCTCTCAAATGGCACCCATTCCAGAGCATCTGACTTATGCAGATGCTGCTACCATCCCCATGACATTCCTAACCGCTTGGTATGGTCTGGTGGAATTGGCCAACCTCCAGCCTGGCGAACGGATTCTGATTCATGCGGCCTCGGGTGGCGTGGGTCAGGCTGCCGTGCAGATTGCCCAGGCCATTGGCGCTAAAGTGTTCGGCACGGCCAGTCCGGGCAAGTGGGATCTCCTCAGGGAACAGGGCATCACTCAGTTGATGAATTCCCGAACCTTGGCGTTTGCCGACGAAATTCTAGAATTGACCCAAGGCAAAGGCGTTGACGTCGTCCTCAACAGCCTTAATGGTGACTTCATTGACCGCAGCTTTATCGCTCTGGGTCAGCAGGGTCGCTTTGTGGAAATCGGCAAGATTGGCATCTGGAGTCACGAGCAAGTTGAGCAGGCACGCCCTGACGCAACCTACTACCCCTTCGACTTGGGTGAGGCTATGGAGCAGGATTCAACACTCCTGACAAGGCTTTGGCAGGCCCTTACACCCCAGTTGCAAACGGGCGCACTCCAGCCCCTACCACAGACTATCTTCCCAGCTCATGAAGCAGTTGACGCTTTTCGCACCATGCAGCAGACCAAGCAGATCGGCAAGATTGTCATATCCTTTGAGCAACCTAAACCCTACACACTTCACGAAAAGGCAACCTATCTCATCACCGGTGGTCTTGGTGCTTTGGGTTTACAGACGGCCTACCAAATGGTCGAAGATGGGGCCAAGCATCTTCTCTTAACCGGGCGACGAGGTGTAACAACCAATGAGCAGCAAATCATCCTGGACCAGCTGACCGAAGCCGGAGCCCAGATTCAGGTGATTCAAGCAGATATAGCCCAAGAAGAGGATGTCCGATCCCTCATCGAAATGTGCCAGAAAATCGTCCCCCTACGCGGAATTATTCATACCGCTGGCGTGCTCGATGATGGCATTCTCACTGCCCAAACGGCTCAGCGCTTTGAACAAGTCATGCGTCCCAAGGTGGATGGGACCTGGCATCTTCACTCCTTAACCCAAGCGGCTCAGATTGAGCTGGACTTCTTTATCTGCTTCTCCTCGGCTGCATCCATGCTAGGTGGAGCCGGTCAAAGCAACTACGCAGCAGCCAATGCCTTTATGGATACGCTCATGCAGCATCGCCACCAACTAGGACTGCCTGGCTTGAGCATCAATTGGGGTCCTTGGGCAGAGGTAGGTATGGCCGCTCATCTTGAAAAGCAGATGAAGCAGCAAGGCATCTCCACGATTCCCCCTAAACAAGGGCGGCAGCTCTTCCAATATCTAAGCCAGCAGAATGTAGCACAGATTGGTGTCGTCCCATTCAGGCACCAGGCATCTGATTCGCGACAAGTTCCTGCAGCCGAAACCGAGAGGTCAGGCATCCGTGAGCTGCTGTCCGATCTCACACCTAGCGATCGGGAATCCCGCTTGGGAGAATATCTGCGTACCGAAATCGCCGCCGTCATGGGCTTAACAAATACCAATATTGATTCTCGTACCCGCCTCTTTGATTTTGGTATGGATTCACTTATGGCTGTTGAATTGAGAAACAGAATCGAAGCGGATTTAGGGTGTCAGTTGCGAGCGACACTGCTATTTGACTATCCTGCGCTCAATGTATTGATTCCTTATATTCTACATGATATCTTAGATTTGGGTTCAACTGAATCCCATGAGCATGTAGATGAAAGGGACACAGACTCAAGCGATGAAGATGAACAGGCTCTTCTTGATGAGCTATCTGAAGATGAGATCTCAGATATGCTCCTGTCCAAATTAGATCGACTAGGATTTTAAGGTATGACGCAAAGCAAACGCGACTCGGATGCATCACCCCTAAAACGTGCATTCTTAGCCATTGAAAAGATGCAGGTTGAGCTAGACTCATTAAAGTACAAGCAACATGAGCCAATTGCTATTGTTGGGATGGCTTGCCGGTTTCCTGGCCCTGATGGGTTCTCAGCTGATACACCTCAGAAATTTTGGGAACAGTTACGCAATGGTGTTGATGCCATTACCGAAGTTCCCGCTAATCGGTGGGATAAGGATGCGTATTATGATGCTGACGTAAAGGCCCCGGGCAAGACTTATACACGCCATGGCGGCTTCTTGAATCAGATTGATGGCTTTGATCCTGCCTTTTTTGGTCTCAGCCCGCGTGAAGTCGCAGCACTAGACCCTCAGCACCGCTTACTATTGGAGACCAGCTGGGAAGCGCTAGAATATGCCAATCTAGTGCCTGAGGAATTATTAAATCGACCCGTTGGGGTTTTTGTGGGATTCAGCGGTAGCGACTATTCAAGCTTAAGCGAACTTGCAAGCCTTACCGATCTATATATGGCTACGGGTACAAGTGGTAGCACAGCAGCAGGCCGTATCTCCTATCTGTTGGGTTTAACCGGGCCTTGCATGGCAATCGATACAGCTTGCTCTTCTTCGCTGACGGCAGTCCATCTCGCCTGTCAGAGCTTACGCAATAATGAATGTGAAGCAGCATTGGCTGGTGGCGTTAGCTTAATGCTAGATCCCAGTACAACAATCCTCTTCTCCAAAGGACAGATGTTGGCTGCAGATGGTCGCTGCAAAACCTTTGATGCAGGTGCAAATGGCTATGTGCGTAGTGAAGGCAGCAGTATGATTGTGCTTAAACGTCTCTCCGATTCTGTGGCTGACAATGACAACATTCTGGCAGTGATTCGGGGGTCAGCCGTTAACCAAGATGGACCTAGCGGTGGCTTGACTGTTCCCAATGGACCCTCACAAGAAAAAGTCATCAAACAAGCTTTGCAAGACGCGGGGCTTAATCCCCAACAGATCAGCTACATAGAAGCCCATGGTACAGGGACACCGCTTGGGGATCCGATTGAGATCGGCGCACTCCAGACAGTCTTTGGTAAACGAGAGCAGCCTCTTTATGTGGGTTCAGTCAAAACTAACGTGGGTCACTTGGAAACTACGGCTGGTATTGCGGGCCTGCTCAAGCTTGTCTTATCACTCCGGGCCAAGGAGATCCCCCCCCATTTGCATCTCTCTACACCTAATCCTCATATTGATTGGCAAGCCGCGCCGATTGAGATTCCTACCTCCTTACTTCCATGGCCACAATGGGAGAAAGAAACGCCCCGCATGGCTGGCGTCAGCTCATTTGGATACAGCGGAACAAATGTTCATGTTATTGTTGCAGAGGAGCTTGATAAAGAACCGACGGTTAATGAGATTGAGCGGCCCCTTCATTTACTTACGATAACGGCCAAGAACAAAGAAGCGCTCCACTCATATGCTGAACGTTATCATGATTTTCTCTCCGATCATGCCGAGGTAGAACTAGGCAATCTCTGCTACACATCCCACCTAGGTCGTAGCCACTTTGCTCATCGGTTGGGTATTGTGGCGGATTCAGTTGATGGGCTCCAAGCACAATTAGCTTCGTATATAAATGATAGTCGCTCCCAGGGGTTGGAGACGCTCATTGCAACCTCCCACCAGAGTACACCCAAAGTAGCCTTTCTCTTCACTGGTCAGGGCGCACAGTATCTGCATATGGGACGTGACCTCTATGATACACTGCCTTCTGGATCTGTCTTCTGCTCTGTTATTGACAGATGTGATGCGATTGTGCAGGAAGAGTTGAACCGTTCTCTACTGGATCTACTCTATCCGACAACGCCCCCTGAACATAATGATCTGATGGAATCCCACCCATGTGCCCAAGCAGCGAATTTTGCCATTGAATGTGCACTGGCAGACTTGTGGAAGTCTTGGGGCATACAGCCTAATGTTGTATTGGGGCACAGTCTAGGTGATTTTGCTGCGGCCTATGCAGTAGGTGTTCTCTCACTGGAAGATGGGATGAAATTGGTGATTGAGCGTGGACGGCTCATGGAGACGGCTTTAGGAAGTATGGTTTCGGTCATGGCGTCAGAGGCAGAGGTGGCTCCACTTATTGTGGATTACGAACATGTCACCATCGGTGTTATCAACGGCCCTAAAAGTGTGGTCATTTCAGGCTCACATGATAGCGTAGCCACCGTAACAGAAGCGCTACAAACAGCAGGATTTAAGACACGTAAACTTGACATACCAGTGGCTGCCCACTCGCCCATGCTTGAGCCGGTACTCGATGAATTTGAAGCAGCCGTAGATAAGGTAACGCTTTCACCACCGCGGCTATCGGTTGTATCCAGTATGACAGGTCAGCTTGTTTCAAAGGAGTTAACTGACCCTGGCTACTGGCGACAACACTTACGCAACACAGTGCGTTTTGCAGATGGCGTAGCCACACTTTATGAAAATGAGGTCAATATCTTTCTAGAAATTGGCCCCAAACCAACGTTGCTGGGATTGGTAGAGCGAGGGGCAAGCGACGCGAACGGTACGGATCCAGCAACAGATCTGCAGCCAGTTAGCCTGCCATCATTGCGTGAGAACCAGAATGACTGGCAACAGATGCTTAGCACTCTCAGTGCATTATACGAACATGGGGTTGACATTGATTGGGTGGGGTTTGATCAGAATTACCAGCGTCGTAAAGTATTGTTGCCAACCTATCCATTCCAACGCCAGACTTATTGGGTCAATGGAGCAAAGCGAAAAGAGAGCAGTACTCTACGGCCGCTGATCGACAAGATGACCAAATTGCCACGCCACAATGAGATAGTGTTTGAAACTGAATTCAGCGTCGATACTTTGCCTTTCTTAGCAGACCATCGGGTTTATGGCACGATCATATCTCCTGGTGCCTGCCAGTTGGCTATGGCCTTAAGTGCTGCGGAATTGACTTTTGATAAAGATGCCTTTCTCTCTTTAGAGGACCTTATCTTCCCGCAAGCATTAGTTATGCCGGATGGCGAAACACGTACAGCGCAAGTAGTGGTTATCAATGCTACTCTTAATGGCAGTCAACATAATGGCAGTCAACATAATGGTAATCAATATAATGGTAGCCAGCCTAATGGTAGCTTGCTCAATCAGAGCATTCCTAGGCATGAGTTTGAAATCATCAGTTTTGGGCCGGAAGCTGATGAATTGGCGCAAGTAGTCCATGCCACAGGACATATTTGTGGTTCGGTCAACCAGAAACAAGATGAGTATGAGCTAGATTTACTTCGCCAACGCTGTGATCAACCGGTAGATATTGGTGCATTTTATCGAGCGATGGAGTCTACGCACATTGAACTCGGCCCCAACTTTCGCTGGCTTGTTGAGGCATGGCAGGGAGGGAATGACACAATATCAGAATCACTAGGCAGATTATGTGTCCCCGAAGTTGTGGGTACCCTGGCTGGTCATCTATTTCATCCTGGGTTGCTGGATGCTTGTTTCCAAGTGGCGGGGTTGGCTAGCACCAACAAAGAAGAAGAAACGACACTTCCTTTCGCTCTGAAAACGTTGTCCATTTATCGGCCCATACATGGGGATTCCTGGTGGTGTCACGCAGTTCAGCGAGATACGTATAAGTGGGATATCCAGTTGTTGGATGATCAGGGTATGCTGATGGCCTCTCTTCTTGGCTTTGAGGTACGCGCTGCCTCAGCGGATGCGGTACGCGGCCAAGATGCCTGGCAAGAGTGGCTCTATCAAGTAGAGTGGCAACCTCGACCCTATTTTGGTCTAGCGCCAGATTATCTGCCAGACCCGGCAGAAGTGATACCGTCACTTGAAAAAATGCCCTCCCACCTTAGGGATGAACAGCTCAATGAGCATACGAAGCTGTTGGCAACAGATTTAGACGCTCTGAGTATCCAATACGTACTAGATGCTTTTGCCAAAGTCGGCCTCATCATCGAGCCGGGAGTTCAGTGGGGCACGCAAGAGATTGTTCAACAAATGGGCGTAGTCCCTTCCTACCGCCGACTCTTAAAACGATTGCTGGAGATATTGGCAGATGCAGGTATTCTTCAATACGAAAAGAATAGTTGGCAAGTCATTCAAGCACCAGAATCAGCGCACATTTCAGTAAATTTGACGGCCTTACGAGTAGTACACAGCGACAGCCCCGAATTGACTTTGTTAGAACGCTGTGGCGAGAAGTTGAGTGAGGTGTTACGAGGTGCCCAAGATCCGTTAGAATTGCTCTTTCCAGGCGGTGATACGTCAGTTGCAAACCGGCTATATACAGAATCGCCCAGCGCCCAGATCATGAATACTCTCATGCAAAAGGCTGTACAAAAAGCTCTAGGTTATCTCCCTCCGGAGCGAGGCATGACTATTTTAGAAATCGGTGCTGGAACAGGCGGAACCACTGCCGGCCTATTGCCTCACTTACCGGGAGAAAAGACTCAATACTACTTTACCGATATTGGGCCCGCTTTCCTTGCCAAGGCACAAGAACAGTTCAAAGCGTATCCTTTTATTCACTATCAGCCCCTTGATATTGAGCAACCTCCTGAGGAGCAGGAATTTATCCGCCATCAGGTTGACCTCGTTATTGCAGCCAATGTTCTTCATGCAACTCGCGATTTAACGGCAACCTTGTCTCACGTATGCCGAGTATTGCAACCAGGTGGTCACTTAATCCTGTTAGAAGCTACCCGACGTAGCAGATGGGTTGATTTGACCTTTGGCCTAACGGATGGCTGGTGGCGCTTCGAGGACGATAGACAAGATCATCCTCTGCTTACTGATGAGCAATGGAAGTCCCTCTTGCTACAGAATGGATTCCACTCCGTTGAAACCATTGAATATGATGGACAGGCAGTTTTCGCTGCGCAGACGAGCGCAGAAATTGTAGAAAATGCAAAAAGTGAATCTACTGAAAGATGGGTGCTATTTGCTGATTCTTGGGGTATGGGAGATGCATTGGCTGCCCAACTCTCTGGCCAAGGAGCAACACCGATCCTGATCTACGCTGGCGAAGCATATCAGCAAGTTGATTTATACACCTTCACCATCCGACCTGACAGTTATGAAGATTATCAACGCTTAATGGCCTCTATTGTTGCAGTTGATTCTTCTAACACTGGTCCTTCTAATAGTATGCCATCTGGAAGCAGGCTGTCTGGCAGCCATTCTTCCCATACTATGTTGCATGGCATTGTTCATCTGTGGAGTTTGGATCTGCCTGCTCTTCAGAACGATATTGATTTGGTCAATGCCTCTCAGCATAGCTGCGGTACCGTACTGCATCTTACACAAGCAATGTGTCAGCAACAACTCGAACCTGCTGGATTCTGGTTAGTTACCCAGGATGCCCAGCCTGCGCTGGATACAGACCCTGTTGTGGGAGTGATTCAATCGGCTCTTTGGGGTATGAGTAAGGTCATCAACCTGGAACACCCTGAATTGAATTGTATGAGTATTGATCTTGAGGCTTCCGATAAGCCAGCGACCCTTGTTTCTCGGATTTTGGCAGAGATTACAATGGTTACCGATGCATCCATAGACCAGCAAAAGGAAGAACAAGTAGCCTTAAGGCATACTGCACGGCATGTGGCGCGCCTAATGCGCTATGCACCCTTACCAGAGATGAATAGGACCTCTGAAGCCGCGACTAAGGCAACGCAGCATGCAGAGCAAAGAAAATCAGATCTACATTCGCAAACAATGTCGATATTGCCTCTGCCTGATCAAGCCTATCGGCTGACGATAACAGAAAGGGGAACTCTGGACAACCTGGAAATAGAGCAAGTGACTCGTCGCGCCCCATTGCGTAATGAGGTAGAAGTTGCGGTGCGAGCCAGTGGCTTAAATTTTCTAGATGTATTAGATGTTCTGGGGATCTTACCCTTTGAGCGACATAGTTTAGGTGGCGAATGTGCCGGTGAGGTTGTGCAAGTTGGGGAAGATGTAACCCATTTTCAGGTGGGCGATCGGGTTTTAATGCTCACGGAAAATAGCTTCAGCCAATATCTTACCGTACCGATTGACACCGTTGCACTCTTGCCACCATCCCTGACTTTTGTAGAAGGGGCAAGCATTCCCGTCAATTTCTTGACAGCATATTATGGGTTGGAAACGGTTGCCCATATTCGTCGTGGGGAAAAGGTATTGATTCATGCAGCGGCTGGTGGTACAGGCATGGCTGCTGTGCAAATCGCGTTGGCTGCCGGTGCCGAAATTTATGCAACGGCGAGTCCACCCAAATGGGCATCCCTAAGAGAGATGGGTGTTTCCCATATTTACAATTCACGTACCTTAGACTTTGCAGAACAGATTTTGCAAGATACCAATGGCGAAGGCATCAACATTGTTCTCAACTCATTGACAGGTGAAGGCTTCATTGAAAAGAGTCTATCGGTGCTTGCACCAGCAGGTCGTTTTTTGGAAATTGCGAAGCGCAATATCTGGCACGATGATGAGGTGGCCAAATTCCGAGCGGATATTCAATACCATTTTGTCGATCTGATGAGCTTCTCCCAGCAGAACCCTGGTCAAACAGGAGAAATGTTAGCCGAGTTGATGACTCAATTTGCAGCAGGAACCTATCAACCAGTACCCCAAACATGCTTTTCTATTCAAGAAGCGAGGGAAGCTTTCCGCT
Source organism: Chloroflexota bacterium (assembly GCA_039028975.1). Classification (GTDB taxonomy): domain Bacteria; phylum Chloroflexota; class Anaerolineae; order Caldilineales; family Caldilineaceae; genus JAHBNG01. The sequence goes on along the minus strand of JBCCHB010000003.1, from coordinate 229,234 downwards.
ACATGCAACAGGCAAAACAGATCGGCAAGATTGTGTTAACGATACCGGCTACAGATGAGCCAACTTCAAATGAACTGGCCATTCGGGCAGAGGTAACGTACGTGATTACAGGTGGTTTAGGCGGCCTAGGTTTAGCCGTGGCTCAACGATTGGCAGAACAAGGCGCACGACATCTACTGCTTGTGGGGCGCAGCCAACCAAAGCCGGAGGCACAACTTCACTTGGATTTATTGAGCGATATGGGTGTACAGATCATCGTTGCCCAGGCAGATGTAACCAATTTAGAAGAACTGGGAGAAGCGTTACAACGGCTCGATACACGTTACCCAATCGGAGGCGTCATCCATAGCGTTGGTGTGCTAGATGATGGTGCGCTCTTAATGCAAAATTGGTCTCGATTTGCCAAGGTGCTTGCACCCAAATTGCAGGGGACATGGCATTTGCATGAGTTGACCAAAAATTTGCCTCTGGATTTCTTTGTCGTTTTCTCATCCGCCACGAGTCTTCTGGGGAATGCTGGTCAAGCGAATCATGCCGCAGCCAATGCCTTCCTGGATGCATTTGTATACTATCGCAGAGCACAAGGTCTCCCAGCCCTTAGTATCAACTGGGGGGCATGGTCTGAAATCGGTTCCGCAGCCGATTTGGTTGGTGATCAACAGCACAAAATAGCCGATCAGGGTCAGGGTATTATCTCACCTCAACAGGGATTGGATGCATTTTCCTATCTACTCAATCAGCACGTCACCCAAGTTGGCGTTGCACCAATCCAGTGGCCCAAGTTCCTGACGGATACGACAGATTCCCGTGGATTCTATGCCAACTTTAGGCAAGTATCATCAGAGCAGCTTGTTCCAGATACAACCCCATTGCTCAGTCTTCGGCAACAATTAATCGATTCTGATGCCGAAGTGCGAAGGGAACTGCTATTGGATCAGTTGCGGATAGCGCTTGCCAAAGTATTAGGGCATAGTGAACCATCAGCGATTGATGCCCAACAAGGCTTGTTAGAGATGGGCCTGGATTCATTAATGGCGATTGAACTACGTAACCTTCTGGCGCGAACCCTAGAGCAATCTCTTCCCAGTACCTTAACCTTTGACTATCCAACGCTCTATGCCATGTCTACATACATTCTTCAAGAATTAGAATCGGATTTTGAACTTGATACAGGCGAAGTTGCTCAACCTGTCAGCAACAAAGGCGTTCAACCTGGCGAAAACGATACAGAGAGAGAAATTCATCAAGATGAAGAATCTGATGTAGATGAAAACGAATTTTCTACAGATGACGAGATCGCACAGAAGTTACACAAACTTGAGTCATTATTAAGGAAATAGACATGTCAGACGAGGTAAATGCTCAAATGGAGTTAATGCCGCGCATTATACAGGCACTGGATGAGGCTACATCCCAGTTAGAAGAACTCAAATACAAAGAGCGTGAGCCGATTGCCATTCTTGGTGTGGGATGTCGCTTCCCTGGTGACAGCGATACACCTGAACAATTCTGGCAATTGTTGGCTAACGGTGTCGATGCAGTTGTGAATATGCCTAATCACCGGCGTGCTGATAGCGCGTCGGCTGGTCAAGCCACAGATGATCGCGCCTCGGCATGGTATGGTGGTTTTCTTACTCAGGTCGATCAGTTCGAACCCGAATTTTTCGGCATCTCGCCACGTGAAACGAATCTGATGGATCCCCAACAGCGACTCTTATTGGAAGTCAGTTGGGAAGCGCTAGAATCTGCTGGACTTGTTCCAGAAAGTTTGTTACATAGTCCCACAGGCGTCTTTGTGGGGATATGCAACTCCGACTACTCGTGGTTATTACATTCACAAAAGGTTCATGCACCACAAGACGAACTTTATCTGACAACTGGAGCGGCACAAAGTGTTGCGGCTGGGCGGTTGGCCTATTCATTCGGCTTCACAGGTCCGGCGGTTGCTGTGGATACAGCCTGTTCATCATCTTTGGTGGCCCTTCATCAAGCGTGCCAAAGTTTACGTCAGAACGAATGCAATTTAGCGCTAGCCGGCGGTGTAAATCTGATCTTAAACGAGCAGTGGGTCACAGAGGGCGTCCACGCAGAAGATCGTTTGCATGCGTCGGATGGACGCTGCAAAACCTTTGATGCGGCAGCAAATGGTTTTGGTCGTGGAGAGGGTTGCGGTATGGTGGTACTAAAAAGGCTCTCTGATGCCAAGGCCGATGGGGATCCAATATTGGCGGTGATTCGCGGTTCAATGGTCAATCAGGATGGGCGGAGCAGTGGGCTTTCTGCCCCCAGTGGCCCTTCCCAACAGAGCGTTATTCAAAAAGCTCTGAATAACGCAGAATTGAACCCTGAACAGATAAGCTATATTGAGGCCCACGGAACAGGTACTACCTTAGGGGATCCAATCGAAATTGGTGCACTGAACGCCGTTTTTGGTCGGCGCAAGACGCCTCTCTGGATTGGCTCAGTAAAGACTAATTTTGCCCATTTAGAAGGAGCCGCTGGTATCGCTGGGCTAATCAAAGTGCTGCTAAGCATACAACATGGACAGATTCCACCCCACCTCCATCTCAAAAACCCAAATCCATATATTGATTGGAATGAATCGATCATACAGGTTCCATTGGCCCTAACGGATTGGCCCGCTGGGGAAAGAACAGCTGGCATTAGCTCCTTTGGCATTAGCGGAACCAATGCCCACATTATTGTACAAGAAGCGTCCTCGGATGAATCTGCTGGAAAGCGGCTAGATAACGAACCTGAACGCTCGTACCATCTGCTAACCATAGCTGCTAAATCTGAAGATGCATTACAGGAATACGTCCACCTTTACCAAAAATTCCTTACTGCTCATCCCGAACTTGATATAGGAAACCTCTGTTATTCCAGCCATATCGGTCGCAGCCACTTCCGCCATCGCCTGACGGTTGTAGCGGATTCATTAGGGGAGATGCAGACACAGTTAGCGTCCTATTCCCACAGTGATACGGTGATAAATCTCAACATCAGCCACGGTTTGATAAGACCACGTCAAGCTACGCCTAAGATAGCATTCCTATTCACTGGCCAAGGCTCTCAATATGTAGAGATGGGACGAGAACTCTATGAAACAGCCCCATTTTTCCGTGCCACCCTGGACCAATGCGATGAAATCTTAGAGAAAATTATTGGTGAATCCTTGTTATCGGTCCTTTATCCGGAAAAAGTCGTAGATTCGCAAAGTTGCCAAGTTGCAAGTGACAACAACCTTACATCCCTGCAACCTGCAACCCTGCTCAATCAAACTCAATACACCCAACCCGCCCTCTTCACTCTAGAGTTTGCCTTGGCTAAGCTCTGGCAGTCGTGGGGGATTCAGCCAGATGTCCTCATAGGTCACAGCGTGGGCGAGATTGTGGCGGCTTGTGTAGCTGGCGTCTTCTCCCTGGAAGGTGGCCTCAAGCTCGTTGCCGCTCGGGGTCGTCTCATAAGTGCCTTGCCCCAAGACGGCACCATGGTCTCCCTAATGGCTGATGAAGAACGGATACGGGAGTCTATTGCGCCCTACGCAGATGAAGTCTCTATGGCAGCCGTTAACGGTCCCGAGAGCATAGTCATCTCGGGCAAACAGAGCTTAGTGGTCGAGATTGCCGAACAGCTGGCCCAAGAAGGCATCAAGACCCGTCAGCTCACCGTCTCCCATGCCTTCCATTCACCGCTCATGGATCCTATGCTCGACGAGTTCCGCCAGATTGCCCAAAGCATATCCTATCACCAAACGAATCTGCCTTTGGTCTCTAACGTAACAGGTCGACTAGCGGGCGAGGAAGTGACAACTCCTGAGTATTGGGTCCAGCACGTCCGAGAAGCAGTCCGCTTTGCCGATGGCATGAAGAGAATCAATGAGCAGGACGTGGATATCCTTCTAGAAATCGGCCCAAAACCAACGCTCTTAGGTATGGTGGGAGACCAGGATTTGTCTTATGCACTTGCCTTACCGTCGTTACGCGAAAAGCAGGATGACTGGCACCAGATGTTGACAAGCCTTGGCGAATTGTATATCCGTGGTGTAGAGATAGATTGGGACGCCTTCGACAAGGGTTATTCACGATGCAAGGTCACCTTACCGACTTATCCTTTCCAACGCCAACGCTACTGGGTTGACGCGCCCAAGCCAAGACAGACCGGGGCCTTGCGACCGCTCATCGACAAAATGACCCAAGTACCCCGATACAATGAGACCCTATTTGAAACTGAATTTAGTTTGGAGACGTTGCCTTTTCTGACGGATCATCGAGTCTATGGAACTGTCATTTCTCCTGGGGCTTGTCAATTGGCCATGGTACTGAGTGCCGCTGAATTGACCTTTGGGAATGAAGCCCCCCTTTGCTTGGAAGATATAACTTTACCCCAGGCGTTAGTGATTCCTGAAGATCAGGCACGGACAGTCCAAATAATTGTGATGGCACCTTCTAGCAGCGTAGAGCCTGATAATGGTCCCAAATACGAGTTTGAGCAAATCAGTTTTGACGCCCAGCCAAGTGTTCCTTCTGGTACCCACTCTGGTCTAAATTTGTCAAGTTTCCCTCAGCATAATGGAAATCTTCCTGAGAAAGAAAGTGCCATTCATGCTACAGGATACATAGCGGCTCTTTCGGGACGATCACCTGTCACCGAAGTTCAAGAAGCCATAGAGTTAGAGCAACTTCGTCTTCGCTGTGATCAGCCAGTCGACGTTGCCGAATTCTATCATATAGTAGAGATGGCCAAGATTGAATTTGGCCCTAATTTTAGATGGGTAGAGAATGCTTGGTTTAGGGAAGATGGTGAGACAGAAGAGGTACTAGGGAAACTAGTTTTGCCAGATTCACTTCAGTCGACAACAGGTCATTTGATTCATCCAGGGTTGCTGGACGCTTGTTTCCAGGTCACAGGAATGATTGGCCCCAGAGACGGAATCGATGACGCCAATGGCACAACCGCCTTGCCCTTTGCTATTAAAAGAATGCAGCTTTTCCAATCTATGCATGGAGATACATGGTGGTGCTATGTATGTCAGTGCGAACCTCATAAGTATGACATCCACTTGCTATGTGAACAGGGAGAACCTATCGCCTTTATTCAGGGGTATGAAGTACGGGTGGCGACAGAAGAGGCCATACACGGAGCTGATTTATGGAAGGATTGGCTCTACCAGATCGATTGGCAACCTCTCCCCTACTTTGGGATTGCCCCTGACTATCTGCCTTCCCCAGAGATGATTACACCGATCTTGCAAGAGTCAATCTCGTCCTTGGTAACAGAGAGAGAATGGAAGCGCTATCAGACGCTGATGAGTGAATTGGAACGTTTGAGCAAACACTATGTTGTGGATTTCTTTATAAAGGCTGGCTTCGCCTTCGAGCCTGAATCAGATTGGTCTACCGATCAAATTGCCAAGCAAGTGAAGGTGATACCTTCCTACCGACGGTTACTGAGACGCATGCTCTCCATATTGGCCGAGGAGGACATTCTGCAACGGAACGATGACAGGTGGCATGTACGCCAACAACCGGTGGCCATTGAGGTGTCAACTGAGCTGGCTGCAGTACAAGCAGCTTATGGCAATGCAGCGGAACTGACGCTGCTGGCCCGATGTGGTGAGAAGCTAAGTGACGTCTTTCGGGACGTACAAGATCCGCTCGAATTGCTCTTCCAAGCTAGTAATCCCACAACTGATGATTCCCCAACTAGCGAACTCTATTCTGAGTCAATAGGTGGGCAGTTGACTAATGGCTTGCTCCAAAGAGCTGTGCAAACTATGGTGGCCCAATTGCCTGCCAATCGCGGATTGCGGATACTGGAAATTGGAGGGAGCGAGGGCGGTACCACTGCTTGTCTGCTGCCACTCTTACCCTTGAAACGGACCGATTACATTTTTACCGATAGCAGCTCGGTCTTTCTAGAACAAGCCCAAAGGAGGTTCCAAGAGGTTGGATTTGTCCGTTACCAGCGCCTTGACATTGAGCAGTCTCCAATGGCCCAAGGCTTTGCGCCTCATCAAGTAGACTTGGTGATTGCAGCGAATACACTCTATGCAACCAAAGATTTGGCAGAGACTTTGACCCATTTGCGCACGCTGTTACAACCCGGCGGGCAACTGATATTGTTGGAAGGAACGAGCAAAAATCGCTGGGCCGATCTAACCTTTGGCTTGACCGATGGCTGGTGGCGCTTTGAGGATCTTAGAGCGAACCAGCCCCTACCCTACCCCTTGCTGGCGGCGGATCAGTGGAAAAGCCTGCTTATGGACAATGGATTCCATGCCGTAGAAATTGTTGAACAGGCAGGGCAAGCGATCATTGTGGCTCAAGTGGAGGATAGCCCTGAATCGAATCAAGAGCCGGGACGCACATGGCTACTCTTTGCAGATGCCCAAGATGCTGGAAGTGCTTTGGCGAAACAACTTGAGCAACGAGGCGACCGAGCCATTCTTGTCTATCCAGGCACAGCCTATCAATCAATCAATGAACAAACCATTCGGCTCCGACCTGATTGCCCAGAAGATTACCAAAAACTGCTCACCGATCACCCTGATCCACACGGCGTTATTCATCTATGGAGCCTCGATACGCTCGATACCACCAAGACAACAGCCAAGACATCAGCTAAGACATCAGTAGGTCAAACGGGGCTCAATTTGGTCGAGGCATCTAAACAGAGCTGCGGAACCGTACTCCACCTTACCCAAGCCCTGTCACACAACGATGTAAGCCTTGCCGGTCTGTGGCTCGTGACCCAAAATGCACAGGTCATCCATCAAGCGAATGAACTCAATGATACGTCTGCCGGTGATAATCATATTAGTGGCGTCATCCAATCAACTCTTTGGGGGATGGGTCGAGTTATTGCTCTAGAACATCCCGAACTCAACTGTGTGCGGATTGACTTAGAGGCAACTTCCAACCCTGCAACCCACTCTCCTTCTTTGTATGCCGAGATTACCTCCTCGGCTGCGTATGGCCAAAAAGAAGAACAGATTGTCCTCCACCAGGATGCCCGATATATTGCACGCTTGGCCCGGTTTGAGCTAGAAACAGCTGGTACTCAACCCGAGGACGTTCTTTGTCAAGCAGAGGCGACCTACTTGATTACTGGCGGTCTCGGTGGCATTGGTTTAGCGACAGCAGAATGGCTGCTTTCACAAGGGGCAGAACGGCTGGTTCTTGTGGGCCGTCGTCAACCTGGTGCAGGGAGTCAGGCCCAGATTGATAGATGGGTAGACCAAGGGATTAAGGTTACGGTCGCCCAATGTGACGTGGCGGATCAGGCGCAGCTTCAACAGCTCATAGCTGAGATTGATGATCCTCATCAATTACAGGGCATTATCCATTTAGCCGGTGTGTTAGAGGATGGAGCGCTCTATCAACAACGCTGGGAGAACTTTGCCAAAGTTTTCCAACCCAAGGTACAAGGGGCTTGGCATCTACATGAATTGACTCAAGAGATGCCACTCGACTTCTTTATCCTCTTTTCATCCAGTGCTAGCCTGTTAGGCAACCAGGGTCAGGCTAATTATGCAGCGGCGAATGCCTTCCTGGATGCCTTGGCAACCTATCGCCATAGCCAGGGACTGCCTGCCCTGAGTATTAACTGGGGGCCATGGTCCGACATTGGTATGGCTGCGGAATTGATCCGTGGGTACGGAACGCAAATGGCCGACCGCGGCTATGGCGTGATTACCCCCAAACAAGGTTTTGCGGCATTAAATGACTTATTGGTACAAACAGTCCCTCAAATTGGTCTCATTCCCATTGACTGGCGTCAGTTGAATTTGGTCGATCTGCCCAACTCCGCCTTCTTTGCTGCTCTTATGCCCCAAAGCATGGATGGAGAAGATGCCGACGATCAGGTGGCAATGCAAGGCGGGACTCAGGATACCATCCGACAACAACTAGAGAGTGCATCACCGAATGAAGTTGTCCCCCTCTTGCAAAGCTATCTACAGCAAATGGTCGCCCGTATTTTATATATGGCGGGTCTGCCAAGCCTCGAGAGCGGGTTTAACAATATGGGGATGGACTCGCTCATGTCTATTGAACTGCGTAGACAGTTAGAAAAGGGCTTAGATCTTTCGTTGCCTTCCACTATTGTCTTTGAATACCCAACAATTGAGCTGATGGGTGAATACTTGCTGGATGGCCCGCTACGGGAGATCGTAGAGGCAACAGACGAATCCCAGCAGGGTGACGAGGATCATGATACGCACAGAGAGGACCACAATGAAGAACGCAAAAGAGCGCATAAAGAAGCGCATAAAGCCCATGAAGGTAGTGAAGAGTCCGGCATAGACTTGGAAACTCTTTCCGATGCTGAGTTAAATGCCTTTTTGGAGCAAGAACTCGCCTTACTAAAGTAAAATCTTAAACCAAAGGTTATAAACGATGAGTAATCAAGCTGCCAACGAGCACGCGGAGACCCGTGCTAATTTGGTAAAGGCCCTGCAAGCCTTGCAAAAAACACGTCAAAAGCTCAATTCTCTGGAAGCTGCACAGCATGAGCCTATAGCAGTGATCGGGATGGCTTGTCGTTTTCCTGGTGCCGACACACCTGAATCACTGTGGGAGCTACTCCAAAGTGGTGTCGATATGGTGCAAGATATTCCATCTGACCGTTGGGATGTAGACTCATATTATGATCCGGTACCAGGAACACCAGGTAAATCCTACGTGCGCCAGGCTGCAGTACTTGATGATGTAACCCAATTCGATCCCCAGTTTTTTGGGATTTCTCCCAGAGAAGCGATAGAAATGGATCCACAACAGCGTCTGCTTGTAGAAGTCGGCTGGGAAGCGGTTGAACGAAGTGGCCAGGCACCTTCGGCGTTGAAACAGAGCAAGACCGGCGTTTTTCTCGGGGTTACCCAAAGTGATTATTTCACGTTTATGGATAGTGACACGAGCACAGGTGCTTATGCTACGACGGGAAATACCGTTATCTTTGCATCGGGTCGGCTCTCTTATTTACTTGGATTACAGGGGCCAAATGTAGTCATCGACACGGCTTGTTCTGCTTCCTTGATCGGTGTTCATTTAGCTTGTGATAGCCTACGCAGTGGCAGTAGCGATTTGGCATTAGCTGGCGGTGTTCATCTTTCCTTATCACCAGATAGCTATGTGATGTACTCCCAACTCCAGGCCATGGCGACTGATGGGCGCAGCAAAACGTTTGATGCCGCTGCCAACGGTTTTGGGCGAGGAGAAGGTTGCGGCATTGTCGTTCTCAAACGTTTGTCTGACGCGCAAAAAGATGGGGATAACATTTTGGCTGTGATTCGTGGCACTGCAACCAATCACGATGGAACCAGCAGTGGTTTGACCGTCCCGAGTGCTACTGCTCAGACGGCCCTGATTCGCGATGCGCTGCAGAGCAGCCAAGTGGATCCAAGTGATGTAAGCTATATCGAAGCCCACGGGACTGGTACCACGTTAGGCGATCCGATTGAAATACGGGCCCTTTCCATCGTCTTTGGCAAACGGCCAACACCCTTATATGTTGGTTCGCTTAAAACGAACTTTGGTCACATGGAAGAAGCAGCGGGCGTTGCAGGTCTGATGAAGATCATTTTGGCTATACAGCATAACGAAATCCCTCCCCATCTCCATTTCCAGCAACCGAATCCGCTTATCGACTGGAAAAGTATGGATATCAAAGTCCCTACCGAAAGAACGCCCTGGCCTGCAGGCAAAAAGCTGGCTGGCGTTAGTTCTTTTGGGATGGGTGGCTCCAATGCCCATATTGTAGTTGGGGAGGCACCATCACTTGAATCAGTACCAGAATCAGAGTCCACCCCTCTGACGGAGCGCCCCTGGCATCTACTCACACTCTCTGCCAAGACCCCAGATGCATTGACCGCATTAGCCCAATCCTATAGAGACTGGCTACAGGCAGAAAGCGTCGATTCGCTTGGCAACCTTTGCTACACAGCCTATGTGGGGCGTAGCCATTTCTCCCACCGATTGAGCGTTTCCGCATCGAATGTGGGAGAGATGCAAGCTCATCTTGATGGATATGTTACGGGTCGACCCGCTCCAAGCGTGCAACAGGCAATTGTCCCCGAACATCAAGTCCAACCTAAAGTTGCATTTCTCTTTACTGGGCAAGGTTCTCAATACGTCGGCATGGGTCGCGAACTCTATGAGACCGAACCGATCTTCCGACGCACAATTGATCTCTGTGACGAAATCTTAAAAGAAGAGTTAGGGGATTCACTGCTGAATGTCCTCTACAGTGACAAAGTTGCAAAGTCGCAAAGTTATAAAGTCGTAAGCGACCACAACGCTGCAACCCTGCAACCTGCAACCCTTCTAGACCAAACTCAACACACCCAACCGGCCCTCTTTGCTCTTGAAATTGCACTAGCAGAGTTGTGGCAGTCCTGGGGCATTCAGCCTGGGATGCTCATCGGCCATAGCGTTGGTGAAATTGCCGCAGCTTACGTAGCGGGCATCTTCCGTTTGGAAGATGCACTTCAGCTTGTCGCGGCTCGTGGCCAGCTCATGGGTTCATTGCCTCAAGATGGTGCCATGGTCTCTTTGATGGTTAACGAAGTTCGGGTTCAGGAAGCGATCGTCCCTTATCGTCAAGATGTGTCTATCGCTGCTGTGAATGGCCCAGAGAGTGTGGTTATCTCGGGTAAAAGCGAGGCAGTACAAGCTGTTGCCTCCCAACTGACTGCAGAGGGAATTAAGACACGCAACCTCACCGTCTCCCATGCATTCCATTCACCACTGATGGATCCCATATTGGAAGCGTTCCGCCAAGTAGCCGAAAGCATCCAATATCAGAAACCTCGCCTCCCCCTCATCTCGAATGTCACGGGTAAATTGGCCGGCGATGAGGTGATGAGTGCTGACTATTGGGTCCGTCACGTTCGGGAAGCCGTTAGATTTGCCGATGGGGCACAGACACTTCATGAGCAAGGGGTTAGCATCTTTCTAGAAATCGGTCCCAAGCCGATATTGCTGGGCATGGTGGGAGATCCCGCAGGAGATAGGATGTCCCCAATAAAAGCAGTCGGAGATGGGACAGACAGCTCATCGTCACACTCTCTCACTCTCTCGCCATCTCACCCTGTCTTGTTGGCCAGTTTGCGGGAAGATCGGAGCGACTGGCAGCAGCTCATAGAGAGCTTGGGTGGGTTGTACGCACACGGCGTGGAGATTGACTGGAATGGCCTTGATCGGGGACATCATCGACGCAAAATCATACTGCCTACTTATCCTTTTCAGCGGCAAAGATACTGGATTGAGTCATCAACCAAACAGAAGCCGCTCTACTCGCAGAGCTCGGTATTTCGTCTATTAGATCAGGGCAATGTGGAGTCGCTGACCCAGCATCTATTGACCATGGATTCGTTTTCCCCAGCAGAACGAGAATTAGCCCCTAAACTGCTTTCGCTTCTCGTCAAGCAGCATCAGCAGCAAATCGATGAAGAGGATGGTGTCGTAGGAGATTACTATGATGCGGTTCTGCATGAGTTTAGTGAGCCGGACAGCCAAGCAATAAGTGACACAGAGTCAGAAGATGCATCATGGAGTGATTATCTCTCGTTTGGCCTATTCCCTGAGATCGTGGATGATTTTTCCTGGTTTATCAAATCGTCACCCGAGCAAGCAAGGATAGCATATTCCGCCCAAGAAGCGTTGCGCGCATTGCTCTTCGCCGCTGTTGACTTCTCTGCGTGTACCACTGTTCTTGATTTTGGTTGTGGACATGGCACAGATCTCATCAATCTGGCCACAGTATATCCCCATCTCTCCCTCTGTGGTTACACTATCTCGCCTCAGCAAGCAAGCTTTGGGATGCAGCGCGTAACAACCCAGGGTCTTGCCGAACGGGTCCAGATTTTAAATCGGGATAGCGCTAAAGATCCATTCGTCAACCCAGTAGATGTTGCATTTGGGATTGAGGTCGCCCACCACGTCAAGGACAAGGCGGCTCTCTTTGCTAATCTGGGCGGCCACCTCAACCCAGATGGTTACCTTGTTTTGGCTGACTTTATTGCCAACATGGAATCGGACATTGAGCATGAGGTCACCTCCTCTTACTTCATAACAAAAGAGGAGTGGGCGGACCTCCTAGCTGACAATCAACTACGATTGATTCGTCATGTGGATGTAAGCCATGAAGTCTCCAACTATCTGTACAATCCTCACTTTGATGAAGAATTACGGCAGCTTACGGATGCATCGGGAGATGAAAATGTGGTCAATGCCATGCAATCCTACAACCAATTGGGTAAGCTACTACGCAGAGGACTGGCCAGTTATGTACTCTTAACGGCACAGAAACAGCCTGCCTATGAGCGAGCCGAATTGGTTGAATGGAACCTATCCCAATTGGACGCATTGGCTACCTATACAGAAGTCGCGCCCAAACAGTGGCTCTATGAAATTGGGTGGGAACCATTTACATCATCACCAACACCCATTCCAGAGTCCTCCCCAGAGACCTCAGACAATCTCTTTGCTACCAATGAAGAAGAGACTGAAGAGACAGAAGAGGCAGGATGCTGGCTGATTTTGGCAGACCAACAGGGGGTGGGTGCGTCCTTAGCCAGACGGCTCGAAATGTATGGTGAGTCATCTCTGTTAGTCTACCCAGGCGATACCTTCCAACGGGTTAATAACAGTATTGCAGAAAGCTGGCGAGTGCGACCACTTGTCCATGAAGATATGCAACGCGTTCTGCAAGAAATACAAGCAATTACACAGCCACTCAAAGGGGTCCTCCATCTTTGGAGCCTGGATGTGGATGAGAGCGGCCTCAGCTTGGTTGACGCCTCAAGTGACTCCCAGCCTGAATCTCTGGCTGACGCGATGTCACAATCTCAGGTACATATTTGTGGCAGTACATTGACTCTGGTGAAATCGCTAATCGAAGCCAATCTCACGCCCCAACTCTGGCTGGTGACAGAAGGAGCTTACCATATTTCGGCCAATCTACCGACTCAAGTCGATAAGTCATCTGCAGATAAGTCGTCTAAGGTACGGCCATTTCATGGCGCACTGTGGGGGCTGGGCAGTGTGATTGCCACAGAGCATCCAGAATTGAGCTGTAGACGGTTGGATTTGGAGCCGACAGAGTCAGTCAATACAGATGCAGTCAATGCTGAAAGAGCAGAGAGCGTTTGGCAGGCAATCAGCACCTTGGATCCCAAGAAAACCCAGTTAGCTTACCGTCAAGGTCAATACTATACAGCCAGGCTACAACGATTGAGTATATATGATGAACAGCTCACAGAAGCCCTACCTTCGGTGTCCATTCAAGCCGATGGCTGCTATTTAATCACTGGCGGCTTGGGCGGCATTGGGCTACAGATGGCAGAGTGGTTGGCAGAACAAGGTGTCCACTCGCTTATACTGGCCAGCCGCCGTGCAACACTCTCTGCGGATGACGAGGCCGCAGTACAGATGCTTACAGATCGTGGCACACAAGTACACGTCATTCAAGCTGATATTGCCGAGACGACAGATGTTACCCGGATGTTCAAGGCCATTTTGGAAATGGAGCAGCCACTACGAGGCATTATCCATGCTGCCGGGGTACTGGACGATGGCGTTCTCATGCAGCAGAGCTGGGATCGCTTTGAGCGTGTGATGAAACCCAAAATTTGGGGAAGTTGGAATCTGCACCAACAGAGTCAAGAGTGTCCGTTAGATTTCTTTGTCTGTTTCTCTTCGATTGCACCGCTCATCGGCTCGCCTGGCCAAAGCAACTATGCAACAGCCAATGCATTTATGGATAGTCTCTGCCATCTACGTCGAACTCAGGGTTTGCCAGGGCTTAGCATCAATTGGGGTACTTGGGCGGAAGTTGGGATGGCGGCTCGTTTGGCAGACCAACATCAAACCCGCGTCCTATCAACGGGTATAGGCATGATTCCACCAGAGCAAGGGATTGCCCTACTCTCTACTCTACTCTCAGATTCGCTGTCAAACTTAAATTCAGGGACAAATACAGCGTCAGGCCAAATCTGCCAGGCAGCCGTCTTTCCCGTTCATTGGAATCAGCTTCAAAATCAACAGCCGTCTATGGAGATCGATCCATTCTTCTCCAAGCTACTCCATCCAGATTATTTGCTAGACCAGACAGAGAGCACCCAAAACCTCCGCGCTCTGTTGATGGATCTCACAGCCACTGAGCAACAGGAGTATCTACTACAGTATCTACAAGATGAAGTGGCCCACGTACTTCGCTTACATGAACCACCGCTGCCTCAGCAAGGATTCTTTGATATAGGCATGGACTCACTCATGACCGTTGAGTTTCGTAATCGTCTCCAACGAAGTACCGGAGTGACGCTTTCATCCACCTCCCTCTTCAAATATGCAACGATTCAAGATCTGTCAGAGCATCTCCAAGAGCAGATTCAGATGGATAAAACGCAGGATGAAATGCTAGTGGAGCTAGATGGTCAGGATCTACACCCTGATGGACTCGAGATAGCCGATAGCATGTCCCAGCACAATGGGGATTCCCAGATGGGTGATAGTGTTGAACAAGAATTGCTGGAGTTGGAAGCGCTTCTAAAGGAATCATAAATGTCAAGTGGATCAGCGACACAGCCAGAATTAATGACGCGTGTAACGCATGCCCTGAACGCGGCTCGGACACAGCTTACATCTCTCAAAGAAAAATCACGCGAGCCAATTGCGATTATTGGCGTGGGTTGCCGCCTGCCGGGAGCAGATACGCCTGATGCCTACTGGGAACTGTTGTATCATGGGGTTGATGCGATCCGTGAGATACCAGGCAGCCGTTGGGATGTGGATCAATACTATGATCCGGATCCAGATGTTGCCGATAAGATGTATACGCGTACTGGTGGTTTTATTGACCAACCTGTTGACCTCTTTGATCCCTTCTTTTTTGGTATCTCACCACGGGAAGCAGCGAGCATGGATCCCCAACATCGGCTCTTGCTAGAGGTAACGTGGGAAGCGCTGGAACATGCAGGTATTGCGCCGGATGGGTTGCGCTTAAGCAAGACAGGTGTTTTTGTTGGCATCTGTACAGATGACTACGTTCAGTTACACAAAAATGCGACGCCTGAAGAGATGGGACCGCATTTTAGTTCTGGAACCATGCACAGCTTTGCCGTGGGTCGCATTTCCTATTTGCTGGGGTTACAAGGCCCCAATGTGCAGTTAGATACTGCCTGTTCGTCTTCCTTGGTTGCCATCCACTTAGCCTGCCAGAGTTTGCGCAACCAAGAATCAAAGCTAGCTTTGGCGGGCGGCGTTAACCTCATTCTTTCACCCGATGGCACCATCGGGCGGTGCAACATGGGAGCATTGGCTCGGGATGGTCGTTGCAAAACATTCGATGCCTCGGCGGATGGTTACGGCCAGGGAGAGGGATGTGGGGTAGTCGTCCTCAAGCGGCTCTCCGACGCCCAAGAAGATGGAGACAATATTCTAGCCGTCATTCGCGGCTCCGCTATTAACCACGATGGCCCGAGTAGCGCGTTAACCGTTCCCAACGAAGCGGCCCAAGAGATCGTCATTCGGGATGCGTTAGAAAATGCGCACCTGAAGCCAGAGGATGTGGGGTACATTGAAGCCCACGGCACAGGCACCGTCATTGGGGATCCTATTGAAATCAATGCATTGGATGCTGTTTTTAGTCAGCGCATTCGCAGCCAGGCCAGTAACAATCAAGCAAGTAACAAACAGAACAATCGACTGATTGTTGGCTCAGTCAAAAGCAACATTGGCCACCTGGAGGCCGCAGCAGGTGTCGCCGGGATCATTAAGCTAGCGCTTTCCCTACAGGCAGGACAGATTCCGCCCCATCTACATCTCAACACACCGAATCCACATATCGATTGGAATGAGATTCCCATACAAGTCCCTCAAAGAGCAATGGGATGGCCAGCCGAAAAACGTATTGCAGGAATCAGCTCCTTTGGCATGAGCGGCACCAATGCCCACATTATTTTGGCCAAGACGCCGAGCATAGGTAAAGTGGAAAGCCAGGTTGAAGCAGGTCAAGTTGAGACAGGTAAACTTGAAAGTGGCACGCTGATGCCAGCGTCAGTCACAGCCGCTCCGCGACCCACTCAACTGTTCATTCTCTCGGCAAAAAGCCAGGATGCCCTTCAGGAATATTCCAAACGGTACCATGCATTCCTGGAAACCCATCCTGATCTAGATATAGAGAATCTCTGCTACACCGCCCAAGTGGGCCGCAGCCACTTTACCCACCGCTTGGCCGTTGTCGTTGATTCAGTGGAGATATTGAAGCAACAGCTTAGCACTTACAGCCAAGCTACCAACGGCATCCCAATTCGCATAGAGGGGCTTCGACAGGGCGTAAGCTCATCGCGACAAGCCGCGCCGAAAGTCGCCTTTCTCTTTACAGGGCAGGGCTCCCAATATGTTGGTATGGGTCGCGAACTCTATGAAACAGAACCTCTTTTCCGCGCAACGCTAGACTACTGTGACCAGATCTACCAAGAGATTTTTAGTGACTCCTTGTTATCTGTCTTATATCCTGACAAAGTTGAAGAGTCGTTGAGTAGCGAAATTGCAAGTGACAGCAGCCATGCAACCTTGCAACCTGCAACCCTGCTCAATCAAACCCAATATACCCAGCCGGCTCTCTTTGTCCTAGAAGTTGCCCTGGCACGTCTGTGGCAATCCTGGGGCATTCAACCCAATGTACTCATAGGCCACAGCGTGGGAGAAATTGCCGCTGCGTGTGTAGCTGGTATATTTAGCCTGGAAGATGCTCTTAAATTGATTGCTGCTCGGGGAAAGCTCATGGGTGCGCTACCCCAAAATGGTGCTATGGTTTCATTGAAGCTAGATGAAGCGACCGTCCAGGAGTTGATTGAACCCTATCAAAATGAGATATCTATTGCCGCAGTCAATGGCCCAGAGAGTATCGTACTTTCAGGTTCGACGAGTGCCGTCGAAGAAGTCGTTGCGCAGATACAGACCAATGATTCAATAGCAAATCGCCAAACAAAAATCGCCTATCTATCTGTCTCCCATGCTTTCCATTCACCCCTAATGGAGCCAATGCTGGACGATTTTCGTCAAGTCGCTCAGAGTACTACCTACCATAAGCCCAAGCACCGTCTTATTTCTAATATTACCGGCAAGTTAGCAGACCAAACGTGCACAACACCAGAGTACTGGGTAAGCCATGTTCGTAAAGCTGTTCGCTTTTCTGACGGTGTAGCGGCACTCCATAAACAAGAGATTGAAATCTTCTTAGAAATTGGTCCTAAGCCAATCCTAGTAGGGATGGTGGGAGAAAGGGAGACAAGAGGACAGAGCGTTCAGGAGTTTCCCCCTCACCCCATCACCTTGCCTAGCTTGCGTGAGACTGTGGGTGACCGACAACAGATCCTCACAACCTTGAGTGAACTATATGTACACGGTGTCACCATTGATTGGAAAAAGGTGGGTGAGGATAGCAATGCGTCTGCAGGCCGAAACAAAGTTCCGCTGCCGACTTATCCGTTCCAGCGACAGCGATATTGGATCGACAGCCAGAATAGCGAGACCAGTGAACCGCAGCTTCGTAGCGCTGAATTTCAAGATGGTTTTGCCCGCTGGCTCTCGGTGAATACCATCGAGCAGTTAACTGATCTCATTAGCAGCCGAGACGAGTTGGAGCGGACGGACCGAGAAACCATCACCAAAGTGCTGAATGCGCTAGAAGAAGAAAAGCTTGCTCAGCAGACGAAAGCCCAAGTTGAGTCCCTCCTATACGAAGTAGCCTGGGAACAACAGAGTCGAACTGTAACGGTAGTCCCGCCGACATCTCCTGGGCAATGGCTCTTTTTGGGCAAGGGATCTGGCGATTCCGCGACAGGCAATGGTGAGGCGGTTAATGACGAGACAAGCAATGACGCAACGAGCATTAATGATTACCTAGCAGATCACCTGAGAGAAGTAGGCGAGACGGTTACTGTTATAAACACTGAACAAGAACTCGCCGAATTTTTCAACCGCACCGGTCAGACCGGCACGCATGAACAGAATCCGCCCCCGCTGAGGGGTATTCTCCATCTCTGGGCGCTCGATAATTATGAACCGAGTTCTACGCTGGACGATGTCACATCCTTGATGAAGAGTCAGGAGCGCAACCTCGGTGGCCTATTAAAGGTGATGCAAAGGCTCGCCACGCTACGTGAAACAGATGATGGGATGAAAACCGAGGCTGAAGTCCCACGGGTTTGGGTCTTTACCCAGGGTGCCCAGCAGCTTTTCCCAAACGAGCAGGTCGCTATCTCTCAAGTACCTCTCTGGGGCATGGGGCGCGTTGCATCTCTGGAGTACAGTGAATTCTGGGGTGGATTGATAGACTTAGAGCTAATTGACAAAACGGTTGAGCATCCGGTGGCCATAGAGAAGCTTATTCAGCGCCTACTTGCCGAGATTTTTCCTAGCGACCGTCGGGACGTAGCAGATGAAGAAGCCCGTGGCGAAGAGCAGATTGCCTATCGTCAGGGGCAACGCTTTGTAGCCCGTCTTGTTCCCGCCCAACCAGAGGCTACAGAAAACCCATTCTCCATTCGCTCGGACAGCACCTATCTTGTAACAGGTGGGTTGGGCAGTTTGGGTCTGCAAAACGCTCAGTGGCTGGTACAAAAAGGCGCGCGATCTTTAATCCTAACGGGCCGCCGGGGCGTACAGACATCAGAGCAACAGGCAATTCTAGACAAATTGGCCGTTATGGAGGCAGAAGTCAAGATTGCGCCAGTAGATGTGGCTGATGAAGCGGCAATGACCCAACTCTTTGAAGAGATTGCTACTGGGGCCTTTCCCCTACGAGGCATTATTCATGCTGCGGGTGTAGCAAATTTTCAAGCTATGCGGAGCCTACAATGGGAAGATGTAGCGACGGTGTTACGCCCCAAAGTTATGGGTGGCTGGATCTTGCATCGTTTGAGTGCTGAACTGGAGCTAGATTTCTTTATCGGGTATGCATCGGGAGCGGGCATTTGGGGAGGAAAAGAGCAGGCCCACTATGGTGCAGCCAATCACTTCTTGGACGGTCTCATGGCCTATCGCCAAAGCCAAGGGCTACCAGGAATCAGCATTGCCTGGGGACCGTGGAATGGATCTGCCGACTTGGGCGGCATGGTAACGCCTGAAGCTGAAGCCACTGCCCAATCACTGGGCGTACACACCCTATCATCAGAAACGGGCCTAGCGATCCAAGCCCATCTACTCCAAAGCGATACTATACAGATAATCGCCGCAGATGTGGATTGGTTGCGCTTACAGACCCTTTACACCATTACCAAGCCGCGTCGTTTTCTTTCCAACCTTGCCACAGTGCAGGGGGATCTCCATCAGCAACCCCAGGGTGCAGAGGCTGGGAAGAGAGCAGAAACGCCTTCTCTTGTTCGGGAACTTCAAGCCACGCCTGTCACTCGTCGCTTCGAGCACATAAGCGAGTATGTGGAACGGACGGTGAGGCAGGTGCTGGGTATGACCACTCTGTCGGAGAATGGCTCTGACAGCATCTCGAACGGCCGGTTGGATCAGAAAGTTGGCTTTGCTGACTTGGGTATGGATTCGCTTATGGCCGTGGAGCTTCGTCGTTACCTAGAGCAGGATCTCCATCAACCCATCTCTACCACTATCGCATTTGAATACCCAACAGTAGATTCGCTAGCGCGCTACCTCCTTGACGATGTGCTAATGCTGGCCAAATCACAAGAGCGAGAGGTCCCAACACTGTTCCCTAGCTTAGCAGGAGCGCGAGCCAGTGGTATGGACGAGCCACTAGTACAGCAGGGGCAAAGCGCCATCGCTGTGATCAGCATGGCCTGCCGATTCCCAGGGGCGGATACCCCCGAAGCATTTTGGCAATTGCTGAAGAGTGGCAGCGATCTGGTACGAGAAGTTCCCTCGTCTCGCTGGGACGTAGATGAGTACTACGACCCGCAACGGCCTATGCCTGGCAAGATGTACACTCGAGAGGCTGCCTTCATTGATAGTGTGGACCAGTTTGATCCACTCTTTTTTGGCATCGCACCGCGGGAGGCCGTAGGCATTGACCCACAACAGCGCCTTTTACTGGAGAGTAGTTGGGAAGCACTAGAACGAGCCGGATTGGCCCAGAGCAAGTTGGTCGATAGCCAAACTGGGGTCTTTGTGGGCATTACGATGAGTGATTATGGGGCCATGAATGACATCCAAGGGTTGACAGATTTGGACACTCACACGGCCACCAACGGTGCCAACAACGTGGCGGCTGGTCGGTTGGCTTACACCCTCGGTCTACAAGGCCCCACCATGGCCATTGATACGGCCTGTTCCTCGTCGCTGGTCTCCCTTCACTTGGCTTGCCAAAGTCTGCGGGCTGGAGAATGTGACTTAGCCCTGGCCGGAGGCGTCAGCCTGATGCTGGCACCATTGGCCCACGTTGCCCTTTCCCAGATGCAGGCAATCTCAGCCGATGGTCGCTGCAAAACCTTTGATGCCTCGGCAGATGGCTATGGTCGGGGTGAAGGCGTCGGCATGGTCCTGCTCAAACGCCTGAGCGATGCAGAAACCGATGGAGATACGATCCTGGCCGTAATCAAGGGGAGCGCCGTCAATCATGATGGTCCCAGCAGTGGTTTGACTGTCCCCAACATGCATGCCCAGGAAAAGCTAATTCGCAAAGCCTTGGCCAATGCCCAGGCTGCGCCAGATGAAGTGGACTATATTGAGGCCCATGGTACCGGAACAGCCTTGGGAGACCCAATTGAGATTCGTGCGCTGGATGCAGTCTTTGGGGCAGAGCGAGAGAGGCCCCTTCTCGTGGGTTCTGTCAAGACCAATATGGGACATCTAGAGGCCGCAGCAGGGATTGCTGGCTTTATCAAGACCGTGTTATCGCTGCATCATGGTCAGCTTCCACCCCATCTCCACTTCACAAACCCTAATCCGTACATTGAATGGGATCACTTTGCCATAGATGTGCCAACCAAATTGCGACCTTGGCATTCCTCAGAGAATCAGGGACCCTCAGAGCTGGATTATATAGAGTCAAAGACGCTAGAGACAGAAATCCCGTACTCAGAGCAGCGGCAGCGACGGCTGGCAGGTGTCAGCGCCTTTGGGCTAAGTGGTACCAATGCCCACATTCTCGTTGCAGCAGCAGAAGAGCAAGAGAGAGGAGAGGAAGATAAGGAGAATGGGGGCAGACCGCGTCATCTGTTGGTGTTATCGGCTAAGAGCGAAAGAGCTTTGCCTGAATTAACGACGCGATTTCTTGATCATATGCAAACCTATGCAGATATTGACTTACATGATCTCTGCTACACGGCTGCCGTGGGCCGCAACGATTTCGACTATCGTCTGGCCCTTGTTGCTGTAGACCAAGATGAATTGCAAAGCAAACTCGCCGCGGTCCAACAGAATCCGGCTAGCGCGGACATTCTGCGTGGAATAGCGCCACAAAACCCACCAAGCGTTGCCTTTCTCTTCACAGGCCAAGGTGCTCAGTATATCGGCATGGGTCAGGAACTCTATGAGACAGAGCCTGTTTTCCGAGCTATCCTAGACCAGTGCGACGAAATCCTACAAGACGAACTCGGTGAATCTATCCTGACTGTCCTCTATCCTGACAAAGCGGCAGAGGCGCAAAACAGCAAAGTTGCAAGTAACGACAACCCTGCAGCCCTTCTAGACCAAACCCATTATACCCAGCCCGCCCTCTTTGCTCTAGAAGTAGCACTGGCCCGCCTGTGGCAATCTTGGGGCATTCAGCCAGACATTCTTATAGGCCATAGTGTGGGTGAGGTTGCTGCAGCCTGTGTTGCGGGGGTCTTTAGCTTGGAGGATGGGCTAAAACTAATCGCTGCTCGGGGCAAGCTCATGGGTGCCTTGCCTCAGGGGGGTCGAATGGTCTCCATGCGCTTGAATGAGGCAACAGTACGTCAAGCCATTGAACCATATTCGGATGAGGTCTCTATCGCCGCAGTAAATGGCCCCATGAGCATTGTTATATCCGGCTCAAATAAAGCGACTGAAAAAATTATTGACCATCTGCAAAGCAGTGGTCATCTAGATAATGCCACTAGGAGTCCAGACCTGGCAATCGAAAATCGCCAATCGAAAATCACCAATCTAAACGTTTCTCACGCCTTCCATTCGCCCCTCATGGATCCTATGCTGCATGAGTTCCGCCAAATTGCTCAGGGCATTACCTATGAGCTACCCCAATGGCCTCTTGTTTCCAATTTGACCGGGCAACTGGCTGGCGACGAAGTGACAACGGCCGAGTACTGGGTCCGTCACGTCCGTGAAGCTGTTCGTTTTGCTGACGGGATGACCACTGTACGTGAGCTGGGCATTGATATTCTTCTTGAGATCGGTCCTAAACCCGTGCTAATCGGCATGGTGGGAAACCAAGCGACCAAGCGACCAAGCGACCAAGCAACCAGGCCACCAGCAGAGCATGACTTCCTCCTCTCTTTGCCCTCCCTACGCGAGAACCAGCCAGACTGGCAACGGATGCTTTCCAGCCTCGGCGAGTTGTACGTAAATGGCGCAGAGGTTGATTGGGATGGCTTTGAACAGAATACCAAACCTCACAGGGTGCGGCTGCCAACTTATCCTTTCCAGCGGCAGCGATACTGGATTGAAGAGAGCCAACCATACACACATGGGGTTGCGTCACAGAACGGGTTTGCCCAGTGGCTCTCAACCAACACGATTGAACAGCTAACTGACCTGATTGCTGAAAAGGGCGACTTTGAAATAGACGAACGCGAGACGGTTACTCGGGTCTTGACCACCATAGATGCAGAGAGCCGTACACGCCAGATAACCGCACAAGTCGAATCCATGCTCTATGAGGTTGCCTGGGAGCCGCAGCACAAGGTAATGCCTGTCATTTCGCCCGAGCGATCAGGACATTGGCTCATCTTGGCTGATGGGAAGAATGGAGTCAGTGAGGCAGTAGCGGCCCGCTTACTAGAGCTGGGCGAAACAGTTGATACGGTGACAGCTGAGATCGCAACGGCAGAGACACCAACAACAGAGACAGACTTGTCCGGACTTATCGAGCAAATCGCAAATTGTTCTGCTCCATTTGGGGATGGGTTACCCTGGCATGGCGTTCTCTATCTTTGGTCGCTAGATGAAAGGCTGGATGATGGAATAAGTGACAACGATAGAGGGCGTGTAATAGGTTTGATGCAGAGCCAAGAAAAGCACCTAGCCAGCGTCGTACAGCTTGTGCAGGCGCTTGCCCAAATGGATACTCCTCCACGGTTGTGGATTGGGACTCAGGGTGCGCAACAGCTTGCAACCACTGAGTCTGTTGCAGTCACCCAAAGTACCCTGTGGGGGCTGGGGCGCGTCATCGAGCAGGAGCATAACAATCTGTGGGGAGGTCTGATTGACTTACCAAACGACAAAAATTTGGCGGACACGGCAAATTTAGCTGAGGCGGCGGAAACGCTCTTGGGAGAGATTTTACAGCCAATACCAGATGGTGAAACCCAAGTGGCATACCGACATAGCAGAGAACAGAGTAGGCGACACGTGGCGCGGCTGGTGCGAGGCAAGCTGAAACAAAACAGTCAGATATCTGCATCCATACAAACCAATGCCATGTATCTGGTCACAGGTGGCTTGGGAGATCTTGGACTGTTAGTAGCCAGGTGGCTGGCAGAGCAGGGTGCCCAACACCTCATCCTCACAGGTCGACGGGGTATCTCTACTGAGAGCCAGCAGAATGCAGTCAATCAGTTAGAAACTCAGGGCGTCACCGTTCAGGTTGCCCAGGTGGATGTGGCAAATGAAGGGGCCATGCGCGAACTCTTCACCCAAATAAGGCAGCAGGGTAAAAACGAGAAGCGTCCCCTCAAGGGCATTTTTCACACGGCGGGTGTTCTGGATGATGCGATTTTGCTTAACCAGAGTTGGGAGCGCTTTGCCAAGGTACTCTCGGCAAAAGTGGCCGGCAGTTGGCTTTTACACCAACTCACCGAAGGCTTAGAGTTGGATATGATGATCTTCTTCTCATCCATCGCCTCGCTGTTAGGTAACATGGGTCAGAGCAATTATGCGGCGGCCAATGCATTCATGGATGGATTGGCACGCCGTCGTTGCCAGCAGGGGTTGGCTAGCTTAAGCATCAATTGGGGGGCCTGGGCAAATGTGGGCATGGCAGCACGCAATACCCACCTGCAGCTAGATGGGAGCCAACTCATCTCAAAAGAGACTGGTTTGGCAGCGTTGGGCCAACTGCTCTCTTCCAAGCAGAGTCAAATTGGCGTGATGTCCATGGATTGGAGCCAAGTTGAGCGCGTCAGCAGTGCTGCTCACCCCTTCTTGGCAAACTTTGTTTCCCAGGAAACCCAGCGTGTTACCAGGGCATCGCTTGTCCAAGAACTCGAAACGATGCCTAGCTCCCGCCGTTTGGAGCAGATGAAGCGCCATGTCCAGCAGATGGTTGAGCGGGTCCTTGGCATCGGTGAAGAGCTGAATCGGACAGCCGGCTTTACAGACTTAGGCATGGATTCACTCATGGCATTGGAATTGCGCCGTCAGCTGGAATCGGCCTTGAATCAGGCTTTGCCCACTACTGTGGCCTTAGAATACTCGACTGTCGACGCCCTGGCTGCATATCTACTTGATGAGGTATTGGCGCTGACCGATTCCCAGCCAGAGAAGAATGCCGCCCCAGCAAACTATAACGTCCTGGGCATCGACGAACCTATTGCCGTCATCAGCTTGGCCTGCCGCTTCCCTGGCGCAGATACCCCCGAAACCTTC
The DNA here is from genome assembly GCA_039028975.1 of Chloroflexota bacterium. Taxonomy (GTDB): domain Bacteria; phylum Chloroflexota; class Anaerolineae; order Caldilineales; family Caldilineaceae; genus JAHBNG01. Next base: position 204,473 of record JBCCHB010000003.1, on the reverse strand, counting down.
TGGCAACTTCTCCAAGAGGGTCAGGATATGGTGCAGGAAGTCCCTAACTCTCGCTGGGATGTGGATGAATACTATGACCCACAGCGTCCCATGCCCGGCAAGATGTATACCCGAGAAGGTGCCTTCATTGATGATGTGGATCAATTTGACCCCATCTTCTTTGGTATCTCCCCGCGAGAAGCCGTGGGGATCGATCCCCAACATCGCCTTCTATTAGAGGTTAGTTGGGAGGCCCTGGAACGAGCTGGGCTAGCGCAGGAGAAGCTGGTCGATAGCCAGACCGGCGTCTTTGTGGGCATCGGGTCCAATGAGTATGGAACGATGAATGAGATATCGAGCTTAGCAGAAATGGATACCCATACAGCCACCAGCGGTGGACACAGCGTTGCCGCGGGACGATTGGCCTATACACTCGGTTTGCAAGGACCGACCATGGCTGTTGATACGGCCTGTTCCTCGTCCCTGGTGTCACTGCACCTAGCTTGCCAAAGTCTACGCGCCGGGGAATGTGATCTGGCCCTGGCTGGGGGTGTGAATCTGCTCCTAACGCCGGTTAGTCACATTGCCTTATCCCAAATGCAAGCGCTGTCACCCGATGGACGATGTAAGACCTTTGACGCTGCCGCCGACGGCTATGGCCGCGGAGAAGGCGGCGGCATGGTTTTGCTCAAACGACTCAGTCAAGCCCAAGCCGATGGGGATACCATCTTCGCCGTGGTCAAAGGTAGCGCCATCAACCATGACGGTCCCAGTAGTGGATTAACTGTCCCCAATAGGCGGGCGCAAGAGAAGCTGCTGCACCAAGCGCTTGATGCAGCCCAAATCATGCCGGACCAGGTGGATTATGTGGAAGCCCACGGGACCGGTACCTCCTTGGGTGATCCGATCGAGATTCGCGCACTAGGAGCTGTCTTTGGCTCAGAACGGGAGAATCCGCTGCTTGTCGGCTCGGTTAAGAGCAACATTGGACATCTAGAAGCGGCTGCGGGGATTGCCGGCTTTGTCAAGACCGTGCTCGCCCTTCATCATGGACAGTTGCCGCCCCATCTGCACTTTGATACGCCAAATCCCTACATCGAATGGGACGAATACGCCATTGAGATTCCTACTGCGCTACAGCCTTGGCCGAATGGCAACCGCTCAACGAACAACGGTTCAGGCCACAATGGTTCAAGCAGTAACAGTTCGGTCGGCAACGGAATACACCAGCCAGAGGAGAGTGCCCAGATTGCCGGACTGAGCTCCTTTGGCATTAGCGGGACGAATGTTCACATGATTGTGGCAGCAGCACCCCAAACACCCATACCGAGCCAAGTGATTGAAGGTGAGATTGAAGAAGGTGAAGGCGATAAAGAGCTCACCCTCCGGGTAGAGTATCTGTTGCCCCTATCGGCCAAGAGTATAACAGCCTTGCCTGACTTGGCCGCACGTTATTTGAACCATTTGCAGACCCATCCAGAGATTGATCTGGGCGATCTATGTTATACGGCGGCCATTGGACGGAACCACTTCAATCAACGCCTGGGGATTGTGACCACGGACAAAGAAGACCTACAAAGCAAACTCATGGCCGTCCAGCAGGGCGAAGAGCGTGCAGAGATCATCCAAGGCACAGTCCGCCAAGGCACCCCGCGTATTGCCTTCCTATTCACGGGCCAAGGCTCCCAATATACAGACATGGGTCGCGAACTATACGAAACAGAACCGATTTTCCGTGCAGCCCTCAACCAGTGTGACCAAATCTTACAAGAACAACTTGGTGAATCTTTACTACCCATCCTCTATGCTGACCAGAGGGCAAGTGAGCAAGTAGCAAGTGGGCAAGTAGGCAAGGGGGCAAGTGACGAGACTAAATCTGCAAACCTGCAACCTGCAAACCTGCTCGACCAAACCCAATATACCCAACCTGCCCTCTTTGCTCTGGAGTATGCGTTGGCAACCTTATGGCGCTCTTGGGGAATTGAGCCGGATATGCTCATCGGCCACAGCGTGGGTGAGATTGTTGCTGCGTGTGTGGCTGGGACCTTTAGCTTGGAAGACGGTCTAAAGCTCATTGCTGCTCGAGGTCGGCTCATGGGTGCGCTGCCTGAGGGTGGCCGAATGGTCGCGTTACGCCTCGATGAAGTGACCGTGCGCCAAGTCATTGAACCCTACCTAGACCAAGTCTCTATCGCCGCGGTCAATGGCCCCAAGAGCATTGTCCTGTCCGGTTCCGACAGCGCCATAGAAGAAGTCATCACGCAACTACAGCACGACGGCCTTGTCATAAGTGCCGAAGAAAACGTAGATCCGACAATCGAAAACCGTCAATCGAAGATCGTCAATCTCACCGTCTCTCACGCGTTCCATTCACCTCTCATGGATCCCATGCTGGACGAGTTCCGCCAGGTGGCCGAAAGCATCACCTATCACCAGCCGCGCTATGAACTTGTCTCCAATGTTACGGGCAAACTAGCGGACGACGAGCTGTCCACACCCGAATATTGGGTTCGTCACGTACGCGAAGCCGTTCGCTTTGCCGACGGCGTAGCAACTTTACACGAGCAAGAGATCGACATCTTCCTAGAGATCGGCCCCAAGCCCGTCCTGTTGGGGATGGCGAAACAAGATGACAAGATGAAACAGGGGCGGGGTGACAAAGCGGAGACGGATCACACCCTCGCTCTTCCAAGCCTGCGCGAAAACCGTAGCGATGGGCAACAGATGCTCACAACGCTAGCGGCACTATACGCCCACGGTGTTGCCGTTGATTGGCAGCGTTTTGACAACGGACGCCATCACGGTAAGGCAAGTTTACCCACCTATCCGTTCCAGCGGGAGCGCTACTGGCTAGAGTCAACATCTTTGACTGCCCAGCCTCTATCAGCCCAGAGGAACCGCAGAGACCGGATGGGCAGCCGTCCGCTGATTGACAAGATGATCAAGTCACCGGCTTTTAAGACGACCCTCTTTGAATCGGTTGTCAACGTGAATACTTGGTCATTTCTAAACGACTATCGGATCTACGAGACCATTGTAGCGCCTGGAGCTTGTCACTTGGCCATGGTGCTCAGTGCAGCAGAGTTGGCCTATCCGGCAAAACAATCCGCCACACCGGGCTATCGCCTCAGCAACGTCAACTTTTCCCAAGCGCTGGCCTTGGATGATGATGAAACACGGATGGCCCAGATAGCCTTCAGTCCTCATCACCAGAATGGCAGCGGCCTACACGTGGACTTTCAGCTTTTGAGCTTTGCTGACGAATCGTCAAGTAATCAAGATGCTATTCAGGAAGAGGTTCAGACATCTACCCATGCCACAGGGACAGTTGCGGTCAGCCTAACTCGCCAGGAGGGTATGTCAGAAAATGGCTCTCCAGCAGGAGGTGTCCTATCGCTGGAAGCCCTGAAGGCTCGCTGCATTGAGCCATGTTCAGAAGAGCTTGCCGAAGTTGAAAAGCGCGCTGCAAGTCATGGTTCCACCGTGCAAATTGGTCCGGCATTTCGCTGGCTCGATGAGTTGTGGCGTCTGCCTGACTCCGCAGAGGGGGAAGAGGCCCCAGGCGTTGAACTATTAGCCAAATTGGGCATGCCCGAGGCAGTAGGCAGTACGCTCGGTCATCTACTCCATCCTGGGTTGCTGGATAGCTGCCTGCAAATGGTCGATTTTGCCCACTGGTCGTCAGCTCAGTCGTCGGCCTCCACATCAGAGCAGGTATCAGGGGCCATGGTGCCTGTAGCAGCTCAATCAGTGGAGCTACACCCCAAAAGCAGCCATCACGCATCTGTCCAAGATTCGCCAAGGGATACTCAGCCGGAGGATGTTTGGTGGTGCCACGTCACCCAAGGCGATACGCCATCGACGGACAGTCAATCTGCAACAGTTCAGGAAATAAGCGACCGGCCCACAATTGGAACAAAATGGACCATTCGGCTCTTTGACGGCACAGGTCAACTTGTACTCAGCATAGACGGGTTAGAGATGGGGGCGGCCTCTCGGGCCGATATCCAGACGAAACGCCTCCGCACCGAATGGCTCTACACAGTTGACTGGCAGCCGGTTACCCTTGGACAAATGGGCGAGATAGAGGTGGCAGAGCAGGAGGCTGCCCCAGTGCCTGATTATTGGCTTATCTTTGGCACGGAGAAGGGTGTAGGTAGCCAACTGGCCAATTCCCTAGCCAAAGATACGTCAGCAATCCTGGTGACGCCCGGTACACATTTCGCGTTCTCACCAGCAGGACAGGATGAAACCGTGGGGGTTGCCACTGTGGACCCCGGGAATCCAGGGATGTTCAAACAGTTTTTGCATGAGTCCGTTCTTACCCCAAATAAAACTGGGGGGTCAGCAGAAGTAAGTTCGCCACCAGAGCCGTTATCGCTGGGGATCGCTTACCTCTGGGGAAGTGATCACATCGTCAGCCAGGAAGATTCTCATGCTGCAACCGGCATCACTAGTGATGAAACAGATGATGCAATGGACTCTGTCTTTGGGGAAGGGCTGCCGCAACAGACATTGCAGCTAGCTAGCGGCCTTTTGCATTTAAGTCAGGCGCTGGTCGAAACCTTGGATACAACCGTTGACACCCATCTGTGGATTGTAACCACAGATAGCCAAATCCTTGATGAAGCTATAAACGAATCTGTATCAGCATCTGGTTCGCCATCAATAGATGGGGGCAATTCACCTGATAACTTATCGGTTGACAGTGCTCATATCACACGCGTCACCCCAAGCCAGCGGATGGCTTCCACCCCTACGGGGGCGCTGTGGGGCCTGGGGCGCACATTGATGCAGGAGCAACCTCAACTCCGGAGCGTCTGTATTGACATCAGCACTAGCCCTGCCCAAACTGGACTGGACCTTGTCAACTTGCTACGCGATGAATTAAGCGCTACATTCGGTCAGGATATAGCCGACACCCAAGTCGCCTACCGCAGCCAAAATCGTTATGTGGCTCAACTCACTCAATGGCAAGCGCCAGATGAGATGCAAACAGCAGATTTCAGTACCCAAGAGCCATTGAGCGACCATGGAACCTATCTCGTTACAGGTGGTTTGGGGGCATTGGGGTTGGAAATTGCCCAGCAGATGGCAGAGGATGGGGCCAAACATCTGGTCTTGACCGGACGACGGGGTGTCACAACCGATGCTCAGCAAGAGGTGATCGACCGCATAGTGGAGGGTGGTGCCAAGGTCCACGTCATCCAGGCAGATATAGCCAACTATGATCATGTAAAAGATTTAATCGGACGTTGCCAACAGATTGCACCGCTACAAGGAATCATCCATGCAGCCGGTGTCAATGACGATGGCGTCTTGACAGCCCAGACCGTGGAGCGATTTGAGCGAGTAATGGGTCCCAAGGTCAGCGGAACCTGGCATCTGCATACGTTGACGTTTGAAATGGCTTTAGACTTTTTCGTCTGCTTCTCGTCAACCTCCTCGCTCATCGGTTCAGCCGGACAAAGCAACTATGCGTCAGCCAATGCCTTTATGGACACACTCATGCAACAGCGCTATCAGCAAGGGTTGCCGGGATTGAGCATCAACTGGGGACCATGGGACGAGGCGGGTCTGGCAGCCCACCTGAAAGAGCGAATGGAAGCTCAGGGTTTGTACATGATTCTGCCGCAGCAGGGCCGCAGCCTCTTCCAATACCTGATGCGTCTGCTCAGTCACTCTGTTGATAGCCAGGTTCGTCCTCTGGTTCTTCCTTCATTGGGTGGGCAGGTGGGTATACTTCCGCTGAAGCAAAAGCAAGCCCTAGAAGAAGATTCCCACTCCGAAGCGTCGAATCTGCGAGAGTCATTAGCGGCGCTGCCTCAGGGAGAGCGTGAAGAAGCGTTGGATGCGTACGTACGGAGTGAAATTGCCCTAGTCTTGGGACTGCCCAGCCACACACCGATTGATGCGGATACACGGCTCTTCGACTTTGGATTAGACTCTCTGATGGCCGTTGAATTGCGCAATCGACTAGAGGCGGGATTGACTTGCAGCTTACGCTCCACCCTTCTCTTTGACTACCCAACGCTCAATGTCCTGCTGCCCTATTTGCTTGCAGATGTCCTACAGCTTGAGGCAAGTTCAGCAGAAGATGAGTTGAGCAAGCAGGAACAGTTTGAGCAAGATCAGCTGGCCGAAGTGGAGCAGCTTTCAGAAGAGGATCTGCTTTCTCTTCTTAACCAAGAACTTGAGAATATATTGTAATGGCTCAGCAAAAAAAACAGCAACCAGCCCAGAACGATCTGTTACGCGCATTGCAACAATCGACCGTTGCAATCCAAAAATTGAAACGGCAACTGGCCGACTACCATGAGCCAATCGCCATTGTAGGAATGGGGTGTCGCTTCCCTGCACCCGAAGGCACCCTCGTCGAAACGCCCGATCAATTTTGGCAGAATCTGCGCAATGGTGTGAATGCCATCTCAGAGGTGCCTGGCGACCGTTGGGATGTGGATGAGTACTATGATCCTGACATCAATGCACCAGGCAAGGCCAACACTCGATATGGTGGCTTTATTGGTCAGGTGGACCAATTTGAGCCGGCCTTCTTCCGCCTATCTCCGCGCGAAGTCACGGCCATGGACCCGCAACATCGTCTTTTGCTAGAAACAACCTGGGAAGCGGTAGAGAGCGCCAATATCGTTCCCAAGTCCCTTTTGAACAATCCTGTTGGCGTCTTTATTGGTTTTGAAGCCAGCGAGTACTCTAGCGTTGGCTCTTTTGAAGAGTTAATCAATCTTTATGCCACCACCGGCGTATCGGGCAGCACCGCGGCAGGCCGCATCTCCTATTTGTTTGGGTTCACAGGTCCTTGCCTGACTGTCGATACGGCATGTTCTTCTTCCTTGACAGCCACCCATCTAGCCTGCCAAAGTTTGCGCAATGGGGAATGCGATGCAGCATTGGCTGGGGGCGTTAGCTTAATGCTGGATCCGATTACAACGGTCGCTATGTCCAAGGGACAGATGTTGGCCCCAGATGGGCAATGTAAAACGTTTGATGTAGACGCCAACGGCTTTGTGCGGGCAGAAGGTTGCGGTGTGGTTCTGCTCAAACGCCTCTCCGATGCGGTCTCTGATGGCGACAACATTCTTGCAGTGATTCGAGGAACGGCCCTCAATCAGGATGGCCCCAGTGGTGGCTTAACCGTCCCGAATGGTCCCTCCCAGGAGAAAGTGATCAAGAGTGCGCTGGAAGATGCGGGCCTTCAACCAGAGCAGGTAGACTATATCGAAGCCCACGGTACAGGTACCTCCTTAGGTGATCCGATCGAGATTGGTGCCATCCAGGCGGTCTTTGGTGCTCGCACGGATCCGCTTTATGTGGGGTCGGTCAAAACCAACGTAGGGCATCTTGAAATTGCCGCGGGCATGGCTGGGATCTTCAAACTAGCCCTCTCCCTCCAGGCAGGGGAAATTCCACCCCATCTAAATTTTCACACGCCCAATCCTCATATCGATTGGCAGGCCATGCCTATTCAAATCCCTGGGAAGCTGACACCTTGGCCCCAAAGAAAAGAGAATGGTGCTCAGAAAAGCGAACGCATTGCTGGCATCAGTTCCTTTGGTTTCAGCGGCACAAATGCTCACATCGTCATGTCAGAGGCGCCCCCTGCGGAACGCCCGACACACAAAATCGATCGTAGAGCACACCTACTAACGATTTCTGCCCAGAATGAGGCCGCCCTCTACGCGTATGCGCAGCGCTATCATGACTATCTTACCGAACATCCTGAAATCAATTTGGGAGACTTCTGTTACACATCCCATGTTGGGCGCAGTTCCTTCCCTCAACGTTTGGCCATTGCAGCCGATACGGTGGAGACCCTCCAAACGCAATTGGCTGGATTTGCAGCCGCCTACGAGGAAAGCGGCTCGTTGGTGGAGATGGATCATTCATTAGCTGGTGTCAGCCAAGGCGTGGCTCTAGACGGGCAGGTAACACCCAAAGTCGCCTTCCTCTTTACTGGGCAGGGTGCCCAATATCTCAACATGGGACGGGATCTCTACCGCACCCAGCCAACCTTCCGCTCCATTCTGGATCGCTGCAACGAGATCATGGAAGCACTTTTGGGGCGCTCACTCATTGAACTACTTTATCCAGAAGAAGTCCCAGAAGAGGCCCCAACAGAAGCTTCACAAAAGAATCTAGAAGAGGCCGGCACGCACGCGGATCATAATGACCTCATGGAATCCCATCCCTGTGGTCAAGCCGTCAACTTTGCCTTGGAATGTGCCTTGGTAGAGCTGTGGAAAGAGTGGGGCGTTCAACCTGACGTCGTGCTCGGCCATAGCCTGGGTGATTTTGCCGCGGCCTACAGTGCAGGCGTGCTGTCGGTGGAAGATGGCATGCGGCTTGTGATCGAACGCGGTCGGCTCATGGAAACAGCGCTGGGTAGCATGGTTTCGGTGATGGCATCCGAAGCAGAGGTCTTGCCCTTCGTCACCGAATTTGACGACGTTACCATTGGTGTCATCAACGGTCCCAAGAGCATCGTTCTCTCTGGCGGTCATGCTAACGTGGCATTGGTGGCTGAAAATTTACAAGAAGCTGGATTCAAAACCCGCAAATTAGAAATCCCTGTGGCTGCCCACTCGCCCATGCTCGATCCGGTTTTGGACGCGTTCGAGCAGGTGGTTCGCTCCATAACCCTGTCACCGCCCCAGGTTCCTGTGGTCTCCAGCATGACAGGCAAACGAGTCAGCGATGAACTCACCACGTCTGCCTACTGGCGGCAACACTTGCGGAACACGGTACGCTTCGCCGACGGTGTGACCACACTGCAGAATGAAGGCGTGGGCATCTTCCTGGAAATTGGCCCCAAACCTACTCTCTTGGGCATGGCCGGGCAAATTTCAGAGGCGGGCGTAGAAAATGTGTCGGGTAGAGAAGATGAGCAAGATTCTCCTGCTCACACCCTCGCTCCCTCACCGCCCCAACCTCTTCTCATCCCCAGCCTGAGAGAAAATGACGGGGGCTGGCATCAGATGCTTACTGGCCTGGGTGCCTTGCACGTCCACGGCATAAAGGTTGACTGGATGGGTTTGGAGCAACATACGCCACGACACAAGGTAATGTTACCCACCTATCCCTTCCAGCGACAGCGGTACTGGGTTGATGTAGAGGATAGTCAAGCCAACGGTGCAGAAGTCCAGGATGGCATTGCCAAATTATTGGCAACCCACGGTCTCGAGGGCCTAGCCGATCTGATCACCGACAAAGCCTCGTTAGGTGGGGATGAGCGTGAAACGGTAACCAAGGTACTGACAACGCTAGAGGGTGAAAGCCGCGCGCAGCAGATGATAGCCGAGATTGAGCCAATGCTCTACGAAGTGACTTGGACGCGGCTAAACCAACTCACGACTGTCACGCCGTCAGATGATCAGTCAGCCACACCAGGGCATTGGCTCATCTTGGCTGATCAGCAGGGGATTGGCCAATACCTAGCGGATCGGCTGATCGCATTGGGGAATACGGTTGCGTTTGTACCCGCCGAACCAATAGCAATCGACCAGATTGACCAAGATGCGCAGGCTGGCTTATTTGGCCTAGTTGGCCTGACGGAGGTAATGAACCAGCTCTTGGAGAGCGAGACGTCACAGCTACGGGGAATTGTGCATCTGTGGGCACTCAATGATTCGCTAAAGAACGATGCATCAAAAAGTGGGACGCCAGAGAATGGTCTCACAGAACTGATGCAGCAACAGGAGCGTAATCTAGGCAGCGTCGTGCAGCTTCTGCAGAAGATGGCGAGTCTGACCGAGCATCAAAAAGAGAAGCTGGAGGGGGATACGGAAGCGACCTCAGAGACGAGTAACCAATCGCCCCGCTTGTGGCTCGTCACCCAAGGTGCGCAACAGCTTGCGCCAGATGAAGCGGTCTCCTTTGCCCAAAGCCCATTATGGGGGCTGGGTCGTGTGGCTACTCTTGAGCATGACGAGCTATGGGGAGGATTGATTGACCTGGATAGTCGCGCGGCCATCAATCCGGCAGTTGATGTAGAGGGCACAAATGAATCTGCTTCCGAAATAGCCGACACACTGGTGGCGGACATGCTGTTGGCCGAAATTCTCCAGCCTAGCCCCGATGGTGAAGAACAGATCGCTTATCGGAACGGGCAACGATTTGGGGCGCGTTTGGCATCTACCAAGCCACAGATGAGCGAAGAGACTTTCTCCATCCATGAAGAAGGACTCTACCTGATCACAGGTGGCTTAGGTGGCTTGGGCTTACATACCACAAAGTGGTTGGTAGAAGAGGGGGCCAGACATTTCATCTTAACCGGGCGGCGGGGCGTGCAGAGCAAGAAACAAGATGCCATTTTGGATGAGCTTCGGAGCGCCGGTGCAGAGATCCAGATTGCCCAGCTCGACGTAGCTGATGCAACAGGCATGGCCGCGCTCTTTGACCAAATTGACTCCGGCGAACGTCCTTTACGAGGGGTTATCCATGGAGCAGGAGTGGAAGGGACCCAGGCCATCCTATCGCTTACGTGGGATGAAACGCTCACCGTTCTCCGTCCTAAAATCATTGGGGGATGGTTGCTGCACCAGTTGACAGCGCAACGCGAGCTCGATTTCTTTATCAGCTACTCGTCTGGAGCAGGTGTTTGGGGTGGCAAGTCTCAAGCCCACTATGGCGCGGCCAACCACTTCTTGGATGGTCTCATGGCTTATCGCCGCAGCCAGGGCATGGCCGGACTGAGTATTGCTTGGGGATTGTGGGCCGGTGGCGGCATGGCAACATCCGAGGCTCAAGCCATTCTTCAAGCCATGGGATTACACCCGTTCTCGCCCAAACAAGGTCTAGCCATTCAAGCCCATCTGCTAAAGAGCCATGCTGCTCAAATGGTAGCTGCCAATATGGATTGGTCTACTTTTAAGACACTCTACGAGATGCGCAAGCCTCGTCGCTTCTTGGCCAAAATCAAGGTAGCTCCACTTAGCACGAAACAAGAGGGTGAGCAGCAAGATGCAAAAGCTGCTGCTAATCGCCCCTCGGTGATTCAAGAGCTTCAGTCACTACCAACGAATCGTCGCTTGGAGCGGCTGCGTCGCCATGTTCAGCAGACCCTGGGGCAGATTCTGGGTATGGCAGAACAGGTAGCGGGAAATGGCTTAGATAGGAATGGATCAGAAAATAGCTCAGGCAATACGAGCGAGCAGAAGAGTCCCTTTGATGGCACATTCAATACCACTGGCTTTGCCGATTTAGGCATGGATTCACTCCTCTCTCTGGAATTAAAGCGTCGGCTGGAATCCACGCTCCAAGTCTCACTTGCCTCTACAGTCGCCTTTGAGTATCCTACCGTAGATGAGTTGACTAGCTACCTGTTCAATGACGTATTGGCTTTGGCCCAGGCAGAGACGCTCCAGACAGGGATGTCGAGCACTGCGAGTTCTATCGAGTATCGAACCATTGAAGCCAATGAACCCATTGCCGTCATTAGCATGGCCTGTCGTTTTCCTGGCGCAGAGACGCCAGAAGCCTTCTGGGAATTGCTGAAAGACGGTGTAGACCTGGTGCAGGAGGTACCCACCTCCCGCTGGAATGTGGATGAATTCTATGATCCGCGACGCCCATTGCCGGGCAAAATGTACACCCGTGAAGCGGCCTTTGTGGACGGGGTAGACGAGTTTGATCCCTTCTTCTTTGGCATTGCCCCCCGGGAGGCAGTAGGCATCGATCCGCAACACCGTCTTTTACTGGAAGTCAGTTGGGAAGCACTTGAACGGGCCGGATTTGCTCAAGAGACGCTGGTGGCCAGCCCAACAGGTGTCTTTATTGGTATCGGGGCGGGTGACTATGATCTGTTGAGTACTGTCCAAGAAATGAATGACTTGGACATGCATACCATCACCAATGGTGGAAACAATGTAGCAGCGGGGCGGTTGGCCTATACCCTTGGGCTACAAGGGCCTACCATGGCCATCGATACGGCCTGTTCGTCCTCATTGGTCGCGTTGCATCTGGCTTGCCAAAGTTTGCGCTCGGGCGAGTGTAATCTGGCATTGGCTGGCGGCGTCAATCTGATTCTGACTCCCTTCTCCCACGTCGCCTTGTCCCAGATGCAAGCCCTCTCTGCCGATGGCCGCTGCAAAACCTTTGATTCCTCGGCTGATGGGTTTGGCCGTGGTGAGGGCGGAGGCGTGGTTCTTCTCAAGCGCCTGAGCGATGCCCAAGCCGATGGTGATACCATTCTGGCCGTGGTCAAAGGCAGTGCCGTCAACCATGATGGACCCAGCAGCGGTTTGACCGTTCCCAGCCGGCAAGCTCAGGAAAAACTCATTCATCAGGCCCTGACTACGGCCCAAGTCTCCCCTAATGAAATTGGTTACATTGAAGCCCACGGCACCGGCACGTCTTTAGGCGATCCCATCGAAATTCACGCCTTGGGCGCGGTCTTTGGCTCGGACCGGGAGCCGCCGCTTCTGGTCGGTTCCGTCAAGACCAACGTGGCTCACCTGGAGGCAGCCTCGGGTATTGTCGGCTTTATCAAGACAGTCCTATCCCTACAACATGGGCAGTTGCCGCCTCATCTCCACTTTAGCACACCGAATCCACATATCGAATGGGATGACTTTGCCATTGATGTCCCGACCGAACTCAGAGCGTGGCCTCAACTTGCGCAGGTTCAGGATAAGCCTAAAGAGGGTTCTGATGATGCACCGAATCAGGATGAATCTCCTCAACGCTTGGCAGGCATAAGCTCTTTTGGCCTCAGCGGAACCAATGCCCATGTGATTGTAGGGGAAGCACCTGCCGATGAGAAGGAGCCAGGGCAACAGGATGATAGGCAGAGCGAAACCAGGCCCGGTTACCTGTTGACGCTGTCGGGGAAGAGTGAGGGAGCTTTGCCAGACTTGGCGAGCCGTTATCTTGAGTATTTACATCTTCATCCAGATGTGGCTGTGGGTGATCTTTGTTACGCTGCGGCTGTGGGGCGGAACCACTTTAATCAACGGCTGGCGATTGTTGCTACCGATAAGGACGATTTACAGGCAAAATTGACCGTTGTCCAGCAGAGCCGCTCTGATGCGTCCATTATGCGAGGTTCGGTTTCACCCAATCCGTCAGCCATCGCCTTCCTCTTCACTGGCCAAGGCTCTCAGTATGTAGAGATGGGACGAGAGCTCTACAACTCTGAACCTACCTTCAGCACCACTTTGGAAGAGTGCGATACGATCTTGCATGAAGAACTCGGCGAATCGCTACTGTCTATCCTGTATCCTGGCAAGTGGGCAAGTGGGCAAGTGGCAAGTGAGCAAGTGGCAAGTGGTGAAGACCCTGCAACCCTGCAACCTGCCTACTTGCTCTCCCAAACCCAATACACTCAACCCGCCCTCTTTGCCTTGGAGTACTCGCTGGCCAAGCTCTGGCAATCCTGGGGCATTGAGCCAGATATACTCATGGGTCACAGCGTGGGCGAGATTGCTGCAGCTTGTGTGGCTGGCGTCTTCACTCTGGAGGAGGGTCTTAAGCTGATTGCTGCCAGAGGAAGGCTCATGGGTGCCTTGCCCCAAGACGGCGCTATGGTCTCCTTGATGGCCCATGAAGAGCGTGTGCAACTCGCTATTGCACCTTACAATGACCAGGTCTCCATCGCGGCTGTCAACGGTGCAGAGAGCGTAGTCATCTCTGGCTTACAAGACATTGTCCTAGAAATTGCGCAACAATTGGCCTCGGAAGGCGTCAAAACCCGCCAGCTTAGCGTCTCTCATGCTTTCCACTCGCCACTTATGGATCCCATGTTGGACGACTTTCAGCAAATCGCCAACAGCATCAACTATCAGAATCCCAATATTGCCCTCATCTCCAACGTAACCGGAGAGCTGGCCGGTGATGAAGTAGCCACCCCCGACTACTGGGTCCGCCACGTCCGCGAAGCCGTCCGCTTTGCCGATGGCGTCGCCACACTCCATGAACAAGAGGTTGACATCCTCATCGAAATCGGGCCCAAACCCGTGCTGCTGGGCATGGTAGAAGGCAAGCTTGCCCTGAGCGGAGTCGAAGGGGTGACAAGGAGACAAGATGACCAAGTGTCCCCCTCACCCCCTCACCCCCTCACCCTCCCTTCTTTGCGTGAGGGTCAAAGCGACTGGCACCAGATGCTCACCAGCCTGGGTGAATTATATGTACGCGGTGTGGATATAGATTGGCGCAGTCTGACGGGCGATGTACCACGAACAACAGGCTTGCTCCCCACCTATCCCTTCCAACGTCAACGCTATTGGCACGAGACATCGGCTGCCCACACGAATGGCTACACGAATGGCCATGAATCTCACAACAGCTTTGCTCAATTCCTCTCTACCCAGAGCGTGGAAGAGTTGACCGAGCTCATCACTCGTAGCGGACCCTTTGACGCAGAGGAGAGCGAGACAGTCACCAAAGTTCTGACGACTTTGGATGAGCAGAATCGTGTCCAAGAAATGAATGCTCAGGTCCAATCTATGCTCTACAGAGTGGCCTGGGAACAGCAGCGACTCCCAACAAATGTGACAGCCCCCGCAAAACCAGAGCGTTGGCTCTTGTTAGCGAATGCAGGAGGAATGGGCGAAGCGTTGGCCCAACAGTTAGGTGGGTTGGGTCAACAGGTTGAACTCATCACGACTGACATGCTGACAGATGAAACGGGTCTCGAGGATCTCATCGCTCAATCACTGACTTCAGTATCTGAAGGTGAGCCACCGTTGCGAGGCATCCTTCATCTTTGGGCGATTGATGACGGGGTACCTGCGGGTAAGGTCTCGGATGACATTGCCCATCTAATGCAAAGTCAGGCCCGCAATCTGGGCAGCCTACTAAAAACCGTGCAGACTGTGGTCAAACAGGTTAGAGGAAATGAAGTTAGCACGGCGGGTAACGATGAATCTCCTCGTCTATGGGTCATCACTCAAGGTGCTCAACAGGTTCTTTCAACTGAGCAGGTTTCTGTGGCCCAAACACCACTCTGGGGTATGGGCCGAGTGGCAACTTTGGAATTTAGCGAGCTGTGGGGAGGATTGATTGACCTAGATGGCCATGTGGAGCCTACCCAAAGTGCAAAACAGTTGGTCAAGGAACTTCTGCATCCCCATTTGACGGGCCAAACCAAGCAACCGCAAGAAGAGGGAGAAGAGCAGGTTGCCTATCGCCGCGGCCAGCGCTATGTTGCTCGCCTAGTGCCAGCACGCCCCTCCGCCATAACAGACAAAGCCCTAGTCAGGCCAGATGCTACCTACTTGGTAACGGGCGGTTTAGGTGGTTTAGGGCTGCAAACGGCTGAGTGGCTGGTGGATCAAGGGGCTGAATCTTTAATTTTGACGGGACGCCGAGGTGTTACCAGCGACGCCCAACAGGCCATGCTGGATGCATTGGAAGTCCAAGGCGCTACAATCCAAATTGCCCAAGTCGATGTGGCCGATACCGGGGCCATGAGTCAACTCTTTGCCAATTTGGCCACGGTGGATCGGCCTCTGCGTGGCATTATCCATGCGGCTGGTGTAGGGGGCTATGGGGCCATGGAGGCACTCCAGTGGGAGGATGTGGTTAACGTCTTGCGGCCCAAAGTTGTGGGTGGTTGGCTCCTTCATCGCTTGAGTACGGAGCATGACCTGGACTTCTTCATCTGCTACTCCTCGGGGGCTGGCATCTGGGGCAGTAAGGACCAGGCTAGTTATGGAGCCGCCAACCATTTCTTAGATGGACTGATGGCGTATCGCCGCAGCCAGGGACTTGCCGGTTTGAGCATTGCCTGGGGACCATGGCGCGGACCTGATGCACTGAGCAGCATGGCCACGCCCGAAGTTGAAGCCCTCTTAGAATCTATCGGCGTGCGCACCCTTTCGGCAGGGTTGGGACTAGCCATTCAGTCCTATCTCCTTCAAACTGATGCGATTCAAATCACTGCGGCAGATGTAGACTGGTCCCACTTAAGCACCCTCTATGCCATGAGCAAGCCTCGTGGCTTCCTGGGTGAGTTGGCCGTAGAGACGCCCAGCCAACAAATTGGCAG
Source organism: Chloroflexota bacterium (assembly GCA_039028975.1). GTDB lineage: Bacteria > Chloroflexota > Anaerolineae > Caldilineales > Caldilineaceae > JAHBNG01. The sequence goes on along the minus strand of JBCCHB010000003.1, from coordinate 188,491 downwards.
CCAACAGTTCACTGAAAGTGCTTCGTCACTTATTCACCAACTCCAGGCCCTGCCCAGGAGCCGCCACCTTGAGCATCTGTTGGGGTATGTGGAGCAGACAGTCGGTCGGGTTTTGGGTATTTCTACTCTGTCTAATTTAGATTCAAACCCAGATTCAGGCAATGGATCGAATGGCCTGTTGGACCAGTCAGTCGGTTTTGCCGATTTGGGCATGGATTCGCTCATGGCCCTGGAACTGCGTCGCCAACTGGAGCAGGATCTGCAGAAAGAGCTATCCGCCACTATCGCTTTTGAATATCCTACCGTCCATGCTCTGGCTACCTATCTGCTCAACGACGTACTGGCATTGGCAGAAGCGCAACCATTGAGCGCGAGCAAAGAGGCAACAGACGAATCAACCAGAGAGTCAAGCATTCGCGTCATTGGCATGGATGAACCAATCGCCGTCGTCAGCATGGCCTGTCGCTTCCCGGGTGCAGATACGCCCGAAGCCTTCTGGCAGATGCTTAAGAACGGTCATGACATGGTTCAAGAGATCCCCTCGTCTCGCTGGGACGCGGATGAATTCTATGACGCCCAGCGACCGCTACCAGGCAAGATGTACACCCGAGAGGCTGCCTTTATCGACGATGTAGACCAATTTGATCCCCTCTTCTTTGGTATCGCGCCTCGGGAAGCAGTGGGCATTGATCCCCAGCAGCGCCTGCTTCTTGAGGTCAGTTGGGAGGTTCTGGAGCGAGCCGGCCTGGCCCAAAGCAACCTGATCGATAGCTCAACCGGCGTCTTTGTGGGCATCAGCGGTGGAGACTATGGAGCCATGGAGGGCCTCCAAAGCACGGCCGAGTTAGATACCCATACGGTCACTGGCGGTAGCAACAGCGTGGCCGCAGGTCGCTTGGCCTACACGTTGGGTCTTCAGGGTCCCACAATGGCTGTGGATACAGCCTGTTCGTCTTCCTTGGTCTCCTTACACCTCGCCTGCCAAAGTTTGCGGGCTGGCGAATGTGACCTAGCGTTGGCTGGAGGCGTCAGCTTGATTCTATCGCCTTTTGGTCATATTACTCTCTCCCAAATGCAAGCAATCTCTGCCGATGGGCGCTGTAAAACTTTTGATGCGACGGCCGATGGCTATGGTCGAGGGGAGGGGGTAGGCATGGTTCTGCTCAAGCGCTTGAGTGAGGCAGAGGCAGACGGCGACCCCATTTTGGCTGTGGTCAAGGGTAGCGCCATCAATCATGATGGCCCCAGCAGCGGCTTGACCGTTCCCAACATGCACGCTCAGGAGAAATTGATTCGTCAGGCCCTGGCCACCGCGCAAGTTACACCCGATGAGGTCGATTATATTGAGGCTCACGGCACTGGCACGCCTTTGGGCGATCCCATTGAGATTCGCGCCTTGGGTGCCATCTTTGGCTCAGAACGAACCACACCTCTACAGGTCGGTGCGGTCAAGACCAATGTGGGGCATCTGGAAGAGGCAGCGGGCATGGCCAGCTTTATCAAGACCGTTCTCTCGCTGCACCATGGTCAGTTGCCTCCACATCTCCACTTTAACAACCCCAACCCTTACATCGAATGGGATCACTTTGCCATTGAAGTACCCATCGAACTACAGCCTTGGCCTCATACCGAGCACCAAATACTTACCGAACGAGAAGAACCGCGGCAACGAATTGCTGGCATCAGCGCGTTTGGATTGAGTGGGACCAATGCGCATATTGTTTTGGCCGCACCGGAAAAGCTACAAGAGAAGGCAGAGGAGGACAACCAGGAAACAGGGGGCAAAACTCGTCACCTGTTGCCGCTGTCCGTCAAGAATGAGGAAGCATTGCCCGAGTTGGCTGGGCGTTACCTTGAGCATTTTCAGGTTCATGGTGAGCGTGATTTAGCAGACCTCTCGTATACAGCCGCCGTAGGACGCAATGCCTTCAACCATCGAATGGCCATCATTTCCGCCGATTTCGATGAGTTACGCGTCCAACTCGCTACCATACAACAGGGCCAAGCAGGCTCCAGTATTGTGCGCCATACAGCACCTCAAAATCCGCCCCACATCGCCTTTCTTTTTACGGGCCAAGGCGCTCAGTACGTAGACATGGGCCGAGAACTCTACCAAACCGAATCTACCTTCCGGGCGACCGTGGATGAATGTGATGCTATTCTGCAAGAACAACTTGGTGAATCTCTGCTGTCGATCCTTTATCCTGGCCAGTGGGCCAGTGAGCAAGTGACAAGTGACAACAGCCATGCAACGCAGCCCCCAGCCCCCAGCCCCCAGCTCCCAATCTTCGATCCTCTCTCCCAAACCCAATACACCCAACCCGCCCTCTTTGTTCTAGAGGTGGCCTTGGCAAGGCTGTGGCAATCTTGGGGCATCCAGCCCGAGGTGCTAATCGGCCATAGCGTAGGCGAGATTGCCGCGGCTTGTGTGGCTGGTCTCTTTAGGCTAGAAGACGGTCTTAAGCTGATTGCGGCCAGGGGTGCGTTGATGGGGGCCTTGCCCCAGGATGGCGAGATGGTCTCTCTGCTGGCAGATGAAGCTCGGGTACAGGAAGCCATTTCGCCCTATGTTGATGACATCTCCATCGCTGCCGTCAATGGGGTAGAGAGCGTGGTCATCTCGGGCGTCCGAGAATCCGTCCTCAAAATTACAGAAGAGCTGGCTGCTGAAGGCATCAAGACCCGCAAACTCATCGTCTCCCATGCCTTCCATTCTCCCCTCATGGACGCTATGCTGGAGGATTTCCGCCAGGTGGCTGAGAGCATTACCTATCACCCACCCACTTTGCCCTTGGTCTCTAACGTCACTGGTCAATTGGCTGGCGATGAAATCCTGACAGCCGATTACTGGGTTCGCCACGTCCGCGAAGCCGTTCGCTTTGCGGATGGCATAGCTACCGTCTACGCACAGGACGTGGACATCCTCCTCGAAATCGGCCCCAAGCCCGTTCTACTTGGCATGGTAGGAGACCAAACGGCCAAACGACCAATCGACCAATCGACCAGCCCCCCCCTCACCCTGCCAAGCTTGCGAGAGGGCCAAAGCGACAGGCAGCAGATGCTGATTGCGCTGGGACAGCTATTCGTGCATGGCGCTGAGATTGATTGGCTTTCCGTCCACCAGCGCCAGGAACGGCAACGGGTGCAGCTCCCTACTTATCCTTTCCAACGGGAACGATTCTGGATTGAGCCGGACGAGGCGTCTGCTACTGGTTTTGTAAATGGCATTACACCTCAGAGTGGATTTGCCCAATGGCTCTCTTCCAGCAGCATTGAAGAGCTTACCGATCTGATTGCCGAAAAAGGTGAATTTGGGACAGATGAGCGGGAGACGCTGACTCGAGTACTGGAAACCCTGGACGCCGAGAGTCGCACCCAGCAGCTGACAGCCCAGATCGAGTCCATGCTTTACGAAGTGGCATGGGAACGAGGGGAGAAAGTAGGGGCCGTAGTGGCACCCTCTACGCCAGGTCGCTGGCTTATCCTGGCTGGCCCTGCAGGCGTATCTGCGGAAATAGGCGAATGTCTGGCCCAACGATTGATCGAGTTGGGTGAAACAATCCGTGTGGTAACGCCAGAAAGTCTAACTAGCGCAACTGGACTGACTGAATCCATCGACCGATTTATTGTTGAATCTGAGGATCGAGTGCCGATCCGCGGGGTCATTCACCTTTGGGCTGTCAATGGCTCAATGGATAGCCATGATGATAGCAGGGAACCTGAAGATGTTGCTAGCCTAATGCATGTCCAGGAGCAGAATTTGGGTAGCGTCTTACAGCTTGTCCAAGCGTTTGCCGATAGCCCACAACCACCGAAAATTTGGGTTGCAACCCAAGGTGGCCAGCAGCTCAAATCCACGGAATCGGTTTCGCTTGCCCAAATGCCACTGTGGGGTCTAGGCCGGGTGATTGGCTTGGAGCATGGCGAGTTATGGGGTGGATTGATTGACTTACCTGCTGACACTACTGATTCCAACGCTATTCATTCTGACCCAGCAGAGATGGCAGAAACCCTGCTGGCAGAAATTCTGCAAACGGCTACCCCGCAAAGCGGGCAGCATCCTGGGCGTGGCGAGACCCAGGTGGCCTATCGTCAGGGACGGCGTCAAGTTGCTCGGTTAGTACGGAGCAAGCTCAAGCCAGGCACCCAGGCGCCTGTATCATTTGAAGATGATGCTAGCTACATGGTTACAGGTGGTCTGGGTGCGCTTGGTCTTCTAGTAGCAGAATGGTTGGCAGAGCAGGGTGTAGGTCATCTCATTTTAACGGGACGGCGAGGTATTACCAACGACGTTCAACAGGAAGCGGTCAATCGGATAGAGGCCCAGGGTATCACCGTCCAAATTGCTCAGGTCGACGTGGCTGATGAGGCCGGTATGCGTGAGCTCTTTAGTCAATTCACTAAAACGGACCTGCTCAAAGCGGAGAGTCAGGCAACCAATCAGGTAAACCAGCCCTTGCTCAAGGGCATCTTCCATACGGCAGGCACCTTGGATGACAGCATCTTGCTCAATCAGAATTGGGAACGCTTTGCCACCGTCTTGTCGGCCAAGGTCGCTGGCAGTTGGCTGCTCCACCAACTGACCCAAGAGCTAGAACTAGATTATATGGTCTTCTTCTCGTCGGCGGCTTCGTTGCTGGGCAGTATGGGACAGGGCAACTACGCTGCGGCCAATTCATTTATGGATGGCCTGGCACGCTACCGCCAGCAGCAAGGGTTACCAGGCCTCAGCATCAATTGGGGTGCTTGGGCAAACGCAGGCATGGCTGCCCGAACAACGCAAATTGCTCTGGATGAGAGCCAGTTCATATCACCCCAACTGGGTATAGCAGTCTTGGAGGACCTGTTGGCAGAGGCAACTTCAGCGGAAGAAGCGGGAAGAGCCAAGCGCAGCCAAGTCGGCGTCATCCCCATGGACTGGACAACAGTCGAGCTAGCCAGAGGAATTCCTCAACCCTTCTATAGCCACTTTGTAACCCAAACAGAGTCTGCGCATGATAAGGCAACCCTGGTACAAGTCCTAGAAGAGTTACCTGTCAGTCGGCGGCTGGAACATCTTAGTGCTCATCTAGAAGGGGCATTGGGACTGGTCTTGGGCATTGCCCATCTGTCTGATCGCACGACTGGTTTTGCCGATCTGGGCATGGATTCGCTCATGGCTCTGGAACTACGCCGCCAACTAGAGCAAGAGCTCAATTGTACCCTACCCACGACCATTGCTTTTGAGTACCCCACAATTGATGAATTGGCCAACTACCTGTTGGACGAGGTGCTGGTGTTGTCTACGCCCCGGACCGGAGAAGCCATTGTCCAGACTGAATATCGCGCAATCGGTATGGATGAGCCAATTGCCGTTATCAGCATGGCCTGTCGCTTCCCTGGTGCGGATACCCCTGAGGCCTTCTGGCAACTGCTTCAGGAGGGGGCCGACATGGTGGCCGAAATACCACGGTCGCGCTGGAATGTGAATGACTTTTATGACCCACAGCGCCCAATGCCGGGTAAGATGTACACCCGAGAATCGGCCTTTATTGAGAATGTAGATCAATTTGATCCCTTATTCTTTGGCATCTCTCCTCGGGAAGCTGAAAGCATGGATCCTCAACATCGTCTACTCCTAGAAGTCAGTTGGGAGGCTCTGGAGCGAGCAGGGCTGGCCCCAAGTCAATTGGTCGATAGCCAAACAGGTATCTTTGTAGGCATTGGTGGTAGTGAATATGGGTGGGTCAGCGGCATCGAAAGCTTGGCCGACTTGGATACCCACATGGCAACCAGCGCTGGCCATAGCGTTGCGGCAGGACGGTTGGCTTACACCCTGGGTTTACAAGGGCCAGCCATGGCGGTGGATACTGCCTGTTCGTCATCCTTGGTCTCCCTCCATCTGGCTTGTCAGAGCCTGCGCATGGGAGAGTGTGATCTAGCCTTGGCGGGTGGCGTCAGTCTCATATTGGCACCAGTTACCCACATAGCCCTCGCCCAGATCCAAGCCCTCTCCCCTGATGGTCGTTGCAAGACCTTTGATGCAGCAGCCGATGGCTATGGTCGTGGGGAGGGTGGTAGCATGGTTTTGCTCAAGCGGCTTCGTGAAGCGCAGGAAGATGGCGACACGATCCTGGCGGTCATCAAGGGCAGTGCTGTCAATCATGATGGGCCAAGCAGCGGATTGACCGTCCCCAATCGACGTGCCCAAGAGAAATTGCTCCGTCAAGCCCTATCAGCGGCCAATGTCACACCGGCAGAGGTGGATTATGTTGAAGCCCATGGTACTGGTACCCCTCTAGGCGACCCCATTGAGATTCGCGCCCTCGGTTCGGTCTTTGGTAAAGATCGAGAGGCGCCGCTCTATGTGGGATCGGTCAAGACCAACGTGGGACACCTAGAGGCTGCGGCGGGGATAGTTGGCTTTGTCAAGACAGTATTGGCTTTACACTACGGGCAGCTTCCCCCCCATCTACACTTTCAGACGCCTAGCCCCTACATCGGGTGGGATGAATTTGCGGTTGAAGTGCCTACAGCATTGCAGCCTTGGCCCAACTCAGCAAGTCTAGAGGCTGGAAGTTCAGAGCATGAAAATTTAGAGTCTGCAAATTTCGCGAATATAACCAAACCCGAGCGTATTGCAGGCATCAGCTCCTTTGGCATCAGTGGCACCAATGCCCATGTGATTGTAGCAAGTGGGCAGGTGGCAGGTGGGCAGGTGGAAGGTGTGAAAGAAGCAGGTGGGCAGGTGGTAGTGGTAACCGACCCATCCCTGTCTCCACAGGGACAAGCCGACCCATCCCTGTCTCCACAGGGACAAGCCGACCCATCCCCGTCTCCACAGGGGCAAGCCGACCAACAGGCTAACAGGTCTCTTCATCTGTTGCCTATTTCGGCTAAGAGTGCGTCGGCACTGCCCGAGTTGGCCCAGCGTTACTTGAATCATTTAACCAGTCACCCAGAGAGCGATTTAGGGGATCTCTGCTATACGGCCGGGGTCGGGCGGAGCCACTTCAATCAGCGACGGGCAATTGTGGCCACAGATCAGGACGATCTGCAAACCAAGCTCACGGCTCTATCTCAAGGTGAGGAGCACGTAGGTCTTTTACATGGAACAGTTGGACAGAAGCCTCCTCAAATTGCGTTTCTCTTTACCGGTCAGGGTGCTCAATATTTGAGAATGGGGCAGGAGTTATACGAAACCCAGCACGCCTTCAGCTCGGTGATTGAGCGCTGTGAGGTGGTGGCTCAGGAAGTATTGGGACGTTCCCTCATTGAGCTGCTCTATCCGGAAGCAGAGCCAGAGCACAACGATATTATGGATTCCCATCCTTGCGGCCAAGCGGTCAACTTTGCCGTGGAATGTGGGTTGGTTGATCTGTGGAAGGCGTGGGGTATTCAGCCCGATTTTGTTTTGGGCCACAGCCTGGGTGATTTTGCTGCAGCCTACGCTGCGGGCGTGATTTCCTTGGCAGACGGTCTGAGATTAGTCAGTGAACGAGGTCGCTTGATGGAGCAGGCAGTAGGTAGCATGGTCTCCATCATGGGCTCAGAGGCGGATATTGCGCCCTTCGTTGAGCCATATGAGGATGTGGTCATTGGCGTCGTCAATGGTCCCTATAGCGTAGTGATCTCAGGTGGAGACGAGCACGTTATGGCGGCTGCGGAAGCCATCCAAGAGGCCGGCTTCAAGACGCGAAAAGTGGCCGTCCCTATGGCTGCCCATTCACCGTTGCTAGACCCAGTTTTGGATGAATTTGAGACACTCATCCGCCAACAGATTACTCTCAGGCCTCCCCAGCGACCGGTTGTTTCCAGCATGACTGGCCAAATGATAACCGACGAACTGACCGATCCCACCTATTGGCGGCAACACTTACGTCAACCCGTGCGCTTCGTAGATGGAGTCAAGACCTTAGCGGCTGAAGGCTGTACCCTCTTTGTTGAGATTGGCCCCAAACCCACGTTGCTAGGTATGGTCGGGCAGATTATTGAGAGTGTAATTGTCCAAGATGTTGGCGAGCAGGTCACTGCACCTGTAGCTGAGCCTCAAGAGCCTATCCTTATCCCCTCTCTGCACCATGAGCAGGATGACCGATACCAGATGCTGACCAATCTCGGAACACTGTATGTCCACGGTGTAGACCTTGATTGGGAATTGCTCAGCCATGAAACTAACATAGGCCTTGCAGAGAGTAGCCCAACAGGGGCTAGCAAGCGACGGGTCCTGTTACCCACCTACCCATTCCAGCGAGATCGCTACTGGCTTGGGGATGGAGGAGAACTTGCTGGGCTGCAGGAGAGCAGAGCCTCGCAGAATGGATTTGCCCAGTGGCTCTCCACCAATAGCATAGAAGAGCTGACTGATCTTGTTGCGATTCGAGGCCACTTTGATGCAACAGAACGAGAGACGGTGACCCGGGTTCTGAATACGTTGGAGGATGAAAACCGCGCCCAACAGAAGGCCACCCAGGTTGAGGCGATGACCTACCAAGTGGCTTGGGAAAGAGAGCAAATCTCAAGCAAGCTGGTCCCACCAACTGAGCCGGGTCGGTGGATTATTCTTGTTGACGATAATCTACTAGATAAGAGCAACGCTGATGCAGATAGTCTAGGTGACGCGCTGGCCAATCAGTTGACCGAATGGGGAGAGCAAGTAGAGCAAGTCAGTAACGGTGGAACCAATGACCAGATTGCTCTATCTGAGTTGCTGCAAAGAGTGGCCACCTATCAGAAAGAAGAGCTGCCTCTGCGCGGGATCCTCCATCTGTGGGCGTTGGCTGATGCCATGCCTCCGCAGGATAATCAAGCGACTCCAGAGCATCTGGCCAACCTGATGCAAAGTCAGGAACGCAATCTGGGCGGGCTGCTACAAATTGTCCAGACACTGGCTCAAGCTGACTCAAGTACTGAATCAGGTACTGAACCAAGGGCAGCGGATAAATCATCCCGTCAATCACCCCGGCTCTGGGTGGTGACTCGGGGTGCCCAGCAGCTTGAACCCGAGGAGGACGTTTCTGTTGCCCAGACGCCTCTTTGGGGCATGGGACGCAATGTTACCCTTGAGTATGGCGATCTGTGGGGGGGATTAATTGATCTAGATCCGTCAGTGGATCATCCCAAAGCAACGGCATCAGAAATGGCCCATAGCATACTTGCCGAGATTTTGCAGTCAGGTGTTGCTGGTGATTTACAGTCTGAAGAGCAGAGCGAAGAGCAGATCGCCTATCGGCAAGGGAATCGCTATGTGGCTCGCCTGGTTCCAGCCCAGTTGCAAGTCAACCAGGAGAGGATTGAGATACGGGATGATGGCACCTATCTAGTAACAGGTGGTTTGGGCGGATTAGGGCTGCAAATCGTACGCTGGCTGGTTGCGCAAGGTGCCAAACAGCTCATACTTACCGGACGACGTGGGGTGCAGACCAAGCATCAGCAGAGCATCCTGGACGAACTAACAGAAAAAGGCGCGACCATTCAGGTTGCCCAAGTCGATGTGGCAGATGTGACAGGGATGGTTCAGCTCTTTGAGCAGATCGCTGATGCAGGTTCCCTCCTTCGTGGGGTTATCCATTTAGCGGGTGTGGCTGGTTATAAAGCACTCCCGTCGTTACAGTGGGATGATTTTGAGGCAGTGCTGCGTCCCAAAGTTGTGGGTGGCTGGCTGTTGCACTTGCTGACGACAGAGTGGAATCTCGATTTCTTCATCAGCTACTCCTCGGGTGCCGCCATCTGGGGCAGCAAATACCAAGCCCACTATGGCGCAGCCAACCACTTTATCGATGGCTTGATGGCCTACCGCAGGAGCCAGGGTCTACCAGGGCTGAGCATCGCCTGGGGGCCATGGGCTGGTGGTGGCATGGCCACACCCGAAGCTCAAGCCATGTTGCTGGCTATGGGTCTGCGCTCATTCTCTCCAGAAGAGGGGCTGGCCATTCAAGAGTACCTCATGCAGACCGATGCAGTACAAATCACCGCGGCTGACGTAGATTGGTCCAGCCTGAAGAGCCTCTATGAGATGCACAAACCGCGTCGTTTCCTGGCCGAGCTGAAAGTGGCCCAGGCAGATACGGGCCAAGACTCAGGTGAATCGTCGACTGAGGGAGCCAAATTTGTTGAGGAACTCCAGTTGCTTCCAGGCAATCAGCGGCTGGATGCGCTACGGGACCACATACATGCAACCTTGGCAGAGATCTTGGGGCTGAGAGAGCATATGGATCAGACGCTGGATCATGCGATTGGCTTTGCCGATTTGGGTATGGATTCGATTATGGCCCTGGAACTCCGTCGTCAGTTGGCGCGTACTTTGGGCATATCTCTCTCATCGACCATTGCCTTTGAGTATCCAACCGTTGATGCATTAGCTCGCCACTTGATGAGTGAACTGCCCCTCTCTGCTTCCTCGGTAGAAGCAGAAGGCTCAGGGAGTGCCGCTCAGGGGGTCGAGCCAAGCCACTCTGTGAACCGAACCATTGGCATGGATGAGCCAATTGCCGTCGTCAGCATGGCCTGTCGTCTTCCGGGTGCCAATACGCCTGAAGACTTTTGGCAGCTTCTCCAGGCAGGGACAGATATGATGAGAGAAGTCCCCAAATCCCGCTGGGATCTGGATGAATTTTACGATGCGCAACGCCCCATGCCTGGCAAGATGTATACTAGGGAAGCCGCATTTATTGAACAGGCAGACCAGTTCGATCCGCTCTTCTTTGGCATCTCACCTCGGGAGGCTGAGAGCATGGATCCCCAACATAGGATTCTCTTGGAGGTCGGCTGGGAGACATTAGAACGAGCCGGGCTGGTGCCGAGCCAGCTTGTTGACAGCCAAACGGGTGTCTTTATCGGCATTAGCGGTGGTGACTATGGTCTGGCAACTGGTAGCCATGATTGGGCGGACATGGATCTGTATGGCATTACCAGTTCTGCGAGTAATGCAGCTGCCGGGCGGCTGGCCTACTTCCTAGGTCTGCAAGGCCCCACCATGGCCGTTGATTCGGCTTGTTCATCGTCCCTTGTGGCACTCCACTTGGCATGCCAAAGCTTGCGCACTGGTGAATGTGATCTCGCCCTCTCCGGCGGTGTCAGTCTCATGCTTTCACCCATCGGCCACATTGGGCTGTCCCAGATGCAAGCTTTAGCGCCTGATGGCCGCTGTAAAACCTTTGATGCTTCAGCCGATGGGTACGGTCGCGGTGAAGGGAGTGGCATGGTTCTACTCAAACGACTCAGTGAAGCGGAAGCAGATGGTGACAAAATTTTGGCCGTCATTAAAGGTAGCGCAGTCAACCATGATGGCTCTAGCAGTGGATTTACCGTTCCGAATAAGTTGGCCCACGAGAAGCTAATCAATCAAGCGCTGGCTAATGCCCAGGTGACCCCAGACGAGGTAGGGTACATTGAAGCCCACGGTACAGGAACTTCGCTGGGGGATCCCATTGAAATTCGGGCACTAGGCGCAGTCTTTGGGGCCAAGCGAAGAGAGCCGCTACTGGTTGGTTCGGTCAAGACCAATATGGGTCATCTGGAAGCAGCGGCTGGTATTACGGGCTTCATGAAGACGGTATTGTCCTTGCATTATGGTCAACTGCCGCCCCATCTGCACTTTACAACGCCCAGCCCTCACATCGAGTGGGATGACTTTGCCATTGATATCCCAACCACGCTTCAACCCTGGCCCGGCGTGGCCGAGGGAACTCTGGCTCTGGCGGGAATCAGTGCCTTTGGTGTCAGCGGGACCAATGCCCATATCGTGGTAGGAGCAAGTGGGCAAGTGGCAAGTGGGCAAGTGGCAAGTGGGCAAGTGGCAAGTGGGCAAGTGGCAAGTGGGCAAGGTGCGAGTGAGCAGGTGGTAGACAAAGCTCGTCCGCGGCATCTGTTGACGTTGTCCGCCAAGAATGCAGAGGCTTTGCCAGATTTGGCGAGTCGATACACCACGTACTTGGAGGAGCATCGTGATATTGATTTGGGCGATCTCTGTCATTCAGCAGCAGTTAGGCGAAGCCATTTCAACCATCGGCTTGCCGTTGTTGCCGAAAGCTATACAGACTTACAGAGCAAACTAGCTCTTGTTGAAAAGGGCGAAAGTGGGCTGGGTATTGTACAGGGTAGCACCTCACAGCTTAGGCCACGCATCGCTTTTCTCTTTACGGGCCAGGGTGCTCAGTATTTAGACATGGGACGAGAGCTCTATCAAACTGGGGCAGACGACTCACTCTTCCGCTCTATAATCGATCGCTGTGACCGAGTTGCTCAAGAGCATTTGGGGCGCTCCCTGCTGGAGCTAATCTACCCAACCGCGCCACCAGAACAGAACGATCTGATGGAATCTCACCCCTGTGGCCAGGCGGTAAACTTTGCCATCGAATGTGCTTTGGCCGATCTCTGGCGCTCATGGGGTGTTGAACCAGCAGTGGTTCTGGGCCATAGCCTGGGTGACTTCGCTGCGGCGTACACAGCCGGGGTCCTTTCGCTGGAAGATGGGCTTCGACTGGTCATAGAACGAGGTCGACTGATGGAGACGGCTTTAGGCAGTATGGTCTCGGTTATGGCATCAGAGGAAGAGGTGCTGCCCTTTATTACCCAAAGTGATTCTAGCACAACTACTGCCCCAGATACCGATTCAGATACCCGCCCAGATACCGATTCAGATACCCGCCCAGATACCCGCCCAGTGCTGCTCTACGAGGATGTTACCCTTGGGGTAATCAACGGTCCCCAAAGCGTGGTCATTTCTGGCGGAGATACCAATGTGGCGCTGGTAGCCGAGCAGCTCAAAGAAGCAGGGTTCAAAACGCGTCAGTTAGAAATTCCTGTAGCGGCCCACTCTCCCATGCTGGATCCGGTGCTAGATGACTTTGAATCTGCTGTACAAAATCTGGTCCTCTCTCACCCCAATGTACCTGTAGTCTCCAGCATGACGGGGAAACGTGTCTCAGATGAGCTAACAGACCCGAGCTACTGGCGGCGGCATCTACGGAACACCGTCCGATTTGCTGACGGTGTGGAGACCCTGATCAGCGAGGGCTGTACGATCTTCATCGAAATAGGCCCCAAACCGACCTTGCTGGGCATGGTCGGCCAGCTAGCCGATGGGCAAGCAACGGGCGAGAGTACCCCAACAACCCTCCCCAGCTTGCGAGAGAATGTAAGTGACTGGGAGCAGATGCTGGAGAGCTTGGGGACCCTGTACACCAGGGGGATCGACATCGATTGGGAAGGCTTTGATCAAGCCTATGAACGGCACAGGGTCACGTTGCCGACTTATCCATTCCAACGACAACGGTACTGGGCTGGGCCTGAGAGCACACAAACCCCTGGATCGGCCAATGCTTCCGCCAACGGCCATTTAAACGGCCAAGCCAACGGCCACATCAACGGTAGTGAACCCAAGGATAGCTTTGCCCAATTGCTCTCTACCCATACATCTGATGGCACCATTGAACAGCTAACTGACCTAATTGCTGGCAGAAAGGAATTTGCTACCGAAGACAAGTCCATGGTCCTTAAAGTGCTGGCGGCATTGGAGGCTGAAAACCGCGCATCGCAGATTGCAGCCCAAATTGATTCCATGATCTATGAAGTCTCTTGGGAACCTCAAACTCCGCCAGCTATGGTTCCACCGAGTACGGCTGGTCGCTGGCTAATCCTTGCAGACAGACCCAAATACAGTGCCAAAGATCATGCCCACGAGAATGGCAGTGGAGCTGATGAAGCCGCAACTGATGAATCCAGCATGAACGAAGCCGATGGCAAAAAGGTCAGCGTAGGGGAAAGTTTAGCCCAGCGGCTGTCAGACTTAGGGGAGTCTGTTGATCTGGTCACAGAGGAAGCCGAACTGACTGAACTCACGGCTCAACTGTTGACCCCAAATAGCGAAACACCCCCTCTTCGTGGTGTCATCCACTTATGGGCGCTCAATGATGGAGCAGATAGACTCGATCTGGTTGAGGAACGTGATCCTGCTGAATTGATGCAAAGTCAAAAACGCAACCTGGGCAGCGTGTTGCATTTGGTTCATTCGCTGACAACCATCGAGGAGCAAGCGCCTCGTATGTGGGTAATTACAGAGGGTGCGCAGCAACTTTCCCCAGCCGAGCCAGTGGCGGTTACCCAAACACCACTGTGGGGAATGGGCCGGGTTGTCACCTTGGAGCATCTCGAACTGTGGGGCGGACTAATCGATATGGATAGCCGAACGCCCACAGAAGAGACAGCCCAATTGCTCTTGGCGGAAATTCTCCAACAGGAAGAGGAAAGAGAAGCTCAAGGGGAAGAACAGATTGCCTATCGCCGAGGAGAACGCTATGTAGCCCGATTGGTTTCCGCGCAACCGGCACCGAGCATCAAGAAACCTTCGATTCGGGCCGACGGTACCTACCTCATCACGGGCGGTCTGGGCGGATTAGGATTGCAAAATGCCTATTGGCTTGCAGAGCAGGGCGCACGCCACCTGATTTTAACCGGACGCAGTAGCGTCAAAGTTCAAGGGCAACAAGACGTACTGGATGAATTACAGGCCCAAGGGGTTGAGGTCAAAATTGTCCAGGTAGATGTGGCCGATGAAGTAGGGATGACCCAGCTCTTTGCCGGGCTTTCAGAAGATGTAGCCCAAGGCGGGCCTGACCTGTGCGGGGTTATCCACGTGGCCGGCGTAGGTTCGCTACAAGCGCTTCAAACGCTCCACTGGGAAGAGATAGAAACTGTCTTGCGCCCCAAAGTGCTCGGTGGCTGGCTATTGCATCGCTTAACAGCCGAATATGAATTGGACTTCTTTATTGGCTATTCGTCAGGTGCTGGCATTTGGGGCAGTAAGCGACAAGCCCACTATGGGGCCGCCAACCATTTCCTAGATGGATTGATGGCCTATCGACGCAGTCAGGGGCTTCCTGGCTTGAGCCTTGCCTGGGGGCCTTGGGATGCGCCTGGCATGGCATCGCCCGAAATACAGGCTTCTTTGGAGGCGATTGGCGTGCATTCCTTCTCTGCCGAATTGGCTTTGGCTGTTCAAGCCTACTTGATGCAACGTGGGGCCGCTCAAGTCACGGTGGCAGATGTCGATTGGGTTAGGTTGCAGACACTATTCGAGATTGGCAGACCTAGACGTTTTCTGGCCAAGTTGGTTAGCCATTCCCCAGCTCATGAAACTGCGGATGATTCAGCTACCCAGAAAGAGGAGAATCTAGTCAGGCAAGTCGAACTGTTAGAAGAACTGAGCAGGCTTTCTGATGACGAGCGACATCAACGTCTTGACGAATATATACGCGCCAAAATTGCTACCATCATGCGAGTCCCTGATTCGGTAAAAATTGATACTCAAGTGGATCTGATGACGATGGGGCTTGATTCTCTGATGGCCATCGAAATCCGCAACCAGATCAGTCAGGGGTTGGCCGTGGAAATACCGGTGATCCAATTAATGGATAACATGTCAATAGAGGGATTGGCCCGCTTGGTTGGCGAACAGTTATCCGAGACCCAGTACGGCGATGGAAAACCACCCAAGACCTCTCCAGAGTTTGCTCCATTAGCCGATTCGCCTTCAGAGAAGGGCAATGATTCAACAGCAGATAACGAGGACGATCAGCTAGATTCTCCTGCGGCGGAAATCGAGGTGAGAATTTAGACAGGATGTGAATCCCACGTTTAACCCACGATAGTATGATAAGATTCTGGTTATGGCTAGAACGTTATCTCAATAAGCACGCTCCAATTAAGTACACCCGCGTGCAATAGTAATGGGCGACGTTGGGCGTATCTACTCCATTGCCATCGGCTGAATTGGTGGACTCTCAGGCAACAAGGACAGAGAATAAGGTGAGAATATGAATTGGCGTCTCTTTCTAGATTCACTTCAAAAAGAAGGCGGCCATCTGCAGCTCGATGGGGATGATATTGTCTACAACGGACCCTCTGAGTCCCTAACGCCTGAACGGTTGCAGACCCTAAAGGGCCACAAGGCCGAGATCATCGACTTTATTCGCCGTGATTTTACTCTGCATCCAGTTTCCTACGGGCAAAACTCATTGTGGTTTGAATATCAGATGACACCCGATGGAGCTGGGTATAACATATCCTTAGCTTTGCGGATTCATTCGCCACTCGATAGTGCAGCGCTGCGAAAGGCATTTCAGGGCTTGGTCAACCGTCATGCAGCCCTGCGAACCACATTTACTGTGGTCGAAGGGGTCCCTAACCAAGTAGTCCATCGCCATCTTCAAGTCAATATTGAACCGGTTGACGCCAGTCAATGGACAGAAGACTTTTTATACGAGCAAGCCACAGCGGCCCATGAGGCTCCATTCGATTTGGAAGACGGACCGCTATTTCGTCTCAACCTGTGGATGCAGCATCACCAAGAGCATGTTCTACTGGTGACGCTGCACCATCTTATCTTCGATGGCTGGTCCAAGTGGATTTTGCTGGACGAGATGGAGCATCTGTATAGGGCCGCCTTATCCAATACAAAGCCTACGTTGCCGCCCTTGAAGACCAGCTATACGGATTATGTAGAGTGGCAGCACGCGATGATTGAGGGTGAGGGCGACAAGCTCTGGACATACTGGCAGGAGCAGTTATCTGGGGATTTACCGCTATTAGAGCTGCCCCTGGATCATCCTCGTCCGGCAACCAGTCGATATGAAGGGGCCTCGCTACCCATTACCATCTCATCAGAAAAGACTGACCAACTCCGTCTGTTGGCACAAAAGCACAGTGTAACACCGTACATGCTCTTTTTGGCCACCTTCCAACTGTTGCTTCACCGGTATACTGGTCAGGATGATATTTTAGTCGGGTCGCCCATGGCAGGAAGAAGCCGCCCTGAGTTTGCTTCTATCTTTGGCTATTTTGTTAGCCCCGTTATGATGCGCGCCCATTTGGCCGACAACCCCACATTTGCTCAGCTTCTCCAGCAGATACGACGCTCAGTTCTGGGTGCCTTTGAACATCAAGATTTTCCCTTTCAGCTCCTTGTGGAACGTCTGAAACCAATTCGGTTGCCCAACCGCGCGCCCATCTATGATGCCATGTTTACCATGCAGCAGCCCCAAACCAATCTTGTGGCTGGGGACCCATCAGACCTGCCGTCGGATGCAGCAAGCGGTGAACCAGAAGCTGAATTTGTGGATCCATCTATCAAAGAATTGGGGCAGATTCAATGGGGTGAATTAGAGGTCTCATACTACCCACTTGCCCAATACGGTGGTGCCTTTGACCTATTCCTAGAGCTTTCCCAAGAACCTGATACCATCACAGGATTCATTCACTACAATCCGAACCTGTTTGAAGCCGGAACCATTCAGCGGATGGCCAATCACTTCTTCAAGCTGCTAGATGGCGTTATCCAGAATCCGCAGCAGCTTATCGGAGAAATCCCGCTGATTACGGATGCAGAATACCATCAGCTCCTGGTGGAATGGAACAGACCTCAGAGTCGTTATCTTGAGAGCAAAAGTCCAGCGGTAGATACTGAAGGGGTAGATTCGGTCGATAGTGACTATCGCTGGGTTCATGATTATGCAAACAAAAGCCTTCACCAGCTATTTGAAGAACAGGCCGTACGCACGCCTGAGGCCATAGCACTCACCTTACCTAGTGAATCATCCACTATCCACTATCCCCCATCCACCATCACTTATCGCGAGCTAAACGCACGCGCCAACCAACTCGCCCACCACCTTCAATCCTTGGGCGTTGGGACAACGTACAAGCCAAATCATTCTACAAACTATACAGATTTAGGGGCCGAGACGTTGGTGGGGCTCTGTGTGGAACGATCGATTGAAATGGTTGTGGGCATTTTGGCCGTACTCAAAGCCGGGGGAGCTTACGTACCCTTGGATCCAACCTCCCCGCCTGAACGGCTGGCGTTTATGCTGGAAGATTCAGAGATATCTATCTTATTGACTCAAAGTCATCTGCGAGAAACGGTCCCTTCAACCACTAGCGCCCAGGTCGTTGAGATAGATAAGGTTGGGCTTACCCAGACGCAAGGCAGCAATCCTGAAAGTCACTGTACACCAGACAGCCTTGCTTATATCATCTACACATCTGGCTCTACAGGTAAACCCAAGGGCGTCATGGTGACCCATCACAATGTCACACGCCTCTTTGCAGAAACTGATCACTGGTATCATTTTGCCGAAGATGATGTATGGACACTCTTCCACTCCTATGCCTTTGACTTTTCTGTATGGGAGCTTTGGGGCGCGCTGCTCTACGGTGGGCGTCTTGTGGTCGCCCCTTACCTTGTAAGTCGATCTCCAGAAGCCTTCTATCACCTTTTGTGTCAAGAGGGTATCACCGTTCTTAACCAGACGCCTTCTGCGTTCCGTCAACTCATTCACGTCGAGGAGGCGATTTTAGATAGAGACGGGGAGATAGGGCGACAGGGGCACCAAGAAGCTCGGGCCAATCTGTCCCTTCGTTACATCATTTTTGGTGGCGAAGCTTTGGAGCTTTCCAGCTTACAGCCGTGGTTTGACCGGCATGGGGATACCACGCCCCAATTGGTCAATATGTACGGCATTACTGAAACGACTGTGCATGTGACCTATCGCCCTATCCGACAAAGTGATTTGATTCAAGATGGATCAGGGCAACCCGCTAGCGTTATTGGCGGCCCCATTCCTGATCTTCAGCTCTACATTTTGGATGCATATCAACAACCCGTGCCAGTGGGTCTATCTGGCGAGCTGTATGTGGGCGGTGCAGGGGTCAGTCGAGGCTACTTGAATCGACCAGAACTCACTGAGGAACGCTTTTTGCCCAATCCTTTTGGTGCAGGTCGACTCTATCGCACGGGAGATTTAGCCAAACGCCTGCCTGATGGTGACATCGAATATTTGGGCCGGATCGACAATCAGGTAAAAATTCGTGGCTTCCGAATCGAGTTAGGCGAAATCGAATCGGTCTTGCTCCAGCATATGGCGATACGTGAAGCGGTTGTGATAGTTCGTGAGGATGCCCCGGGAGACAAACGGCTTGTTGCCTATTTAGTGGTAAGTGGGCAGGGGGCGAGTGGGCAAGTGGCAAGTGATGCACCTGCAAACCTGCGCAAGCATCTTCGTCAGCAACTACCTGATTATATGGTGCCATCAGCCTTTGTATTCTTGGAGGCATTTCCGTTAACAGGGAATGGAAAGTTGGACCGCAAAGCACTTCCAACACCAGAGACGGTGGTTCATACATCTTCTTCTAATGGTGATGGGGCGGATGCACAAGGCCCTATAGATGATGTCACTGCTGCTGGTTCTGCTGCAGACAATGGAACCTCACCGGGATCATCCTTACAGCAATTGGTGATGACCATTTGGCAGGAAGAACTGAACGTAGCCCAGGTTGACATCCATGACAACTTTTTTGAGATCGGTGGGCATTCCTTGTTGATGCTCCAAATCCATAGCCGTTTGCAGCCGCTGGTTGAAGAACGGCTGAACAAACCGTTGGCTGTAGTGGATCTCTTCCGCTATCCCACGATCCACTTGCTTTGCCAGTATTTGGTACCAGAAGCTGCTCCTGAGGAGAAGATCAAACCGCAGGTCAAGCAGTTAGGAGAGCAAAATGAGATTGCCATTGTAGGCATGGCAGGCCGTTTCCCTGGGGCATCGTCTATTGCAGCGCTCTGGGAGAACTTGCGAAATGCTGTCGAATCGATTGAGTTCCTCTCGGATGAGGCACTGATGGCAGCCGGGGTATCACCTGAACAGTTGACCGATCCTGATTATGTGAAGGCAGCCGCACTACTGGAAGAGATTGAATACTTCGACGCGGACTTCTTTGGCTTCTCTCAGCGCGAAGCCCAGCTTTTGGATCCACAGGTACGCCTCTTTTTGGAATGTGCGTGGGAAGCATTGGAACATACGGGCTGCGACCCAGAACGCTATCCTGGTGCCATTGGGGTCTATGCTGGTTCAGGAGCCAATAACTATTTAGACTATGCAGACATAGCCCTTGACTCCTCGGCGGATGGTGACGCGTATGACTCCGATTCGCTTTCAGCCGCGGCCATTTACCAAGCCATGACAGCCAATGGCAAAGACTTTCTCTCCACCCGTCTTTCTTACAAATTGAATTTAACTGGCCCTGGCATTACGGTACAGACAGCCTGTTCAACGTCACTAGTGGCCATTCATTTGGCTTGCCAGGGATTACGCAATGGTGAATGTGACATGGCCCTAGCTGGCGGCGTCACGGTCAATACCTACCAAGGAGCAGGCTATCTCTATCAAGAAGGCATGATCCTATCGCCTGACGGCCACTGTCGGGCGTTTGATGCCGAGGCCAATGGGACGGTTGCGGGAAGTGGCCTGGGAATTGTGGCCCTCAAACGATTGGATGATGCTCTGGCTGAAGGGGATCTAATTCACGCTGTAATCAAAGGTTCCGCAATCAACAACGATGGTTCGACCAAAGTTGCCTATATGGCCCCCAGCGTCGATGGGCAAGTAGAGGTGATTCGGCAGGCCCTGGCCAACGCGGATGTTGACCCGAATTCCATCGCCTACGTAGAAACCCACGGAACAGCCACTAAGCTGGGGGACCAGATTGAATTGACCGCCTTAAAAGAGGTCTTTCAATCAAGAATGGAAGAGCCAGAGAGTATCCCATTGACGCTGGGGGCTGTTAAAACGAACTTTGGCCATTTGGATACGGCTGCAGGCGTCACCAATGTAATCAAAACGGCATTGGCCCTAAACCACCAACTCCTGCCGCCAACCCTTCACTTTACGGCACCCAACCCACAGCTCGATTTCCCGACAGAACTATTCCAGGTCCAAACAGAATTAATGCCCTGGCCAGCCCCTAGCGCTGTGAATCACTCTGTGAATGGTACTATCACCGAAACAACGAATGAAGTCCCCAGACGGGCAGGCGTCAGTTCCTTTGGCATTGGTGGGACCAACGCCCACGTAGTCCTGGAGGAAGCACCCCAACGAGAACCCATTGTTCATGAATTTGAACGGTCTCATCACTTATTAACGTTAAGCGGAAAAAATGAACGAGCATTGTATGCCCTAGTTGAACGCTATATTGATTTTCTATCTGACCCAGATGGTGAGAAGCAGATAGACGAAGCCGAGCGGAGAATTCCTACTGCTGATGGGTTCCAAAGTACCACGCTGCTAGGCGATATCTGCTATACCACCCATACAGGGCGCAGGCACTTTGACTGTCGTCTTAGCGTAACCGGTGCCTCTGCCCAAGACCTAACCCAGAAACTCACAGAGCATCTTCAAGGTGAAGCGGATGGAATCTCAGAGGGGTTTTTAGCATCGAATCAAACGCCGCCCAAAGTGGCCTTTCTCTTCACCGGGCAAGGTGCCCAGTACGCGGGTATGGGGCAAGAGCTATATAAAACAGAACCCATCTTTCGCCACGTCATTGACCAGTGCGATGAAATCTTGCAGGAGTGCCTAGGACGCTCGCTGATTGAACTGCTCTACCCAGCAGGTGAGCAAGTGGGCAAGTGGGCAAGTGGGCAAGTGGGCAAGTGGGCAAGTGGGCAAGTGGGCAAGTGGGCAAGTGGGCAAGTGGGCAAGTGGGCAAGTGACGAGACTAAACCTGCAAACCTGTCACCTGCAAACCTGCCAAATGATCTAATGGAGTCTCACCCATGTGGCCAAGCAGTTAATTTTGCCCTTGAATGCGCGTTGGTCGAACTGTGGCGGTCATGGGGCGTGGAGCCAGATTATGTGTTGGGACATAGCTTAGGTGATTTTGCCGCTGCTTACACGGCTGGGGTGCTCTCTTTGGAAGATGGTTTGCGACTAGTGACAGAACGAGGGAAGCTGATGGAGACAGCTGACGGGGATATGCTTTCGGTCATGGCCTCAGAAGCAGAAGCGGCTCCATTCGTTAGCGAGTACGCCGATGTCACCATTGGTGTGGTCAACGGCCCCAAAAGCATTGTGATTTCTGGCCAGCGAATTCATGTTGCGCAGGTTGATGATGCCTTACAGGAAGCTGGATTCAAAACCCGCAAATTAGCGATTCCTGTAGCGGCTCACTCACCCATGCTCGATCCGGTGTTGGATGAATTTGAGGCGGCTGTAGAGCGTGTCACCTTATCCCCCCCAACATCGGCGGTTGTCTCTAGCATGACTGGAGCACTTGCCAATGACGATCTGACTGACCCTGCCTACTGGCGTCGGCATTTGCGAAACACTGTACACTTTGACCAGGGCGTCCGCACCTTATCCGAACTGGGCTGCACCCTCTTTATTGAAATTGGTCCCAAACCAACTCTCTTGGGCATGGTGGAGCAGGTGCTGGATGCAATGATAGACGATGTGGGAGTAGAGAACCAGGGAGATAAGGTGCTATTGGAGTACCCTGTCATGCTGCCCAGCCTGCGGAATAGTGTCCCCGACTGGGAGCAGATGCTTACTAGCTTGGGTGAATTATACGTACAAGGCATCGAGATTGATTGGGACAGCTTTGACAAGAACTACAGACGACGCAAAGTGGCGCTGCCCAGTTACCCATTCCAGCGGCAGCGCTACTGGATTGAGCGAAATGTCGCCCTAATGAATGGAATGGGCCATGGCGAATTGAATGGTACAGAAGCAAAAGATGGTTTTGCCCAGCTCCTCTCAGATCATACATCAGACGGACAAATTGAGCAGTTGACCGATCTCATTGCAGGAAGAAGAGAGTTCTCTGCCGAAGACAAATCGATGGTATCCAAAGTGTTGGCCGCATTGGAGGCAGAAAGCCGTGCTTTGCAGGTGACTTCGAAGATCGATTCTATGATTTACGAGGTTACGTGGGAACCGCAGCCCAAGTCGGTTAGAGTGATCCCAGAGACACCTGGGTATTGGCTTATCTTGGCTGAGCATACTAGTACTGAGCATGCTAATGGAGAAAATTTCAGTGTGGGAACCGCACTGGCACGTCAATTGAGCGAGTTAGGTGAGACGGTCCAAGTACTGGCTGCGGATAGCTGGTCTGGCATAGCCAACCTCGACGAACTGACCCAGCAGCTCATTTCTGCAGATACAGAGAAACCACCGTTGCGTGGCGTCATCCACTTATGGGGACTTAATGATCCGATCTCTGATCTAAACCCAGCTTCATCTGAAAATGGCGGAAGCCTAGAAAGTGTTCTGACCCTGCCGAAGCTTACGCAAAGTCAAGAGCGTAATCTGGGTACCCTCTTGCATATTGTCCAAACATTAACGACAACTGAGGACAAATCACCCCGGTTATGGGTTGTTACGCAAGGTGCACAACAGGTCCTAGGGAATGAAACCGTCGATGTTACCCAAACGCCACTCTGGGGATTCGGCCGGAACGTCACCTTGGAGCATAGTGACCTATGGGGTGGGCTGATAGACATTGACAATCATGGAACCCCAGCAGAGATGGCTCAGACCCTTTTGGCGGAGATTTGGCCATCCGACTTAGCAGAATCAAAGCCAACCGATCCCCGTCTCCACGGGGACAAGTCGGCCGATCCTGGATTAGGCGAAGAACAGATCGCTTATCGCCAGGGCGAGCGCTTCGTGGCGCGCCTTGTTTCTGCTCACCCGACCTTGACTGAAAGAGCCTCTTCTATGGACTCTTCCATAGATCCTGAGGGTTCCTATCTGATAACGGGTGGGCTGGGCAGCTTGGGTTTGCAAAATGCTTACTGGCTCGCAGAACAGGGGGCGCGCCATCTCATCCTGATAGGGCGGCGTGGCGTGCAAATTGCAGAACAGCAAGCGGTATTGGATGCCTTAGCAGCCCAAGGGGCCGATGTCAAGATTGTGCAAGTGGACGTGGCCGATGAGATAGGCATGACCCAACTCTTTGCTGACATAGCCAGTACCAATGCCCCTCTACGTGGCGTGATTCATGCCGCAGGCATTGGTGCCTATCAGAGCCTTGATTCGCTGACGTGGGACGACTTTGAGACGGTATTACATCCTAAAGTGGCGGGAAGCTGGTTGCTCCATAGATTAACTGCCGAGCTTGCTCTGGACTTCTTCATTGGCTATTCGTCTGGCGCAGCCATCTGGGGCAGCAAGCAACAGAGCCATTACGGTGCCGCCAACCACTTCTTGGATGGGTTGATGGCCTATCGTCGTAGTCAGGGGTTGCCCGGTTTAAGTCTTGCCTGGGGTCTTTGGCAACCTGCGGATATGACTTCACCAGAAGCCCAACAGTTTGTCGAGGGATTTGAGGCCATTGGGGTCCGGCCTTTCTTGCCAGAGGAAGGTCTTGCTGTGCAGGCACAACTAATACGGACGGATGCCACCCAGGTGACGGTAGCAGATGTGGATTGGGCGCACTTGCAGACGTTCTTCGAGCTGAGCAAACCCCGTCGTTTTCTCGAGAAGGTAGCTCGTCAATCTCAATCTCATCCATCTCGTCGTGAGGTCGCAGATACAGATCTCACCTCAAAATCTGGTCCTCGCAAGGTGACACTGCGTCAGCGGCTGGAAGAAGCATCCATTGAGGAACGCAGCCCCATACTGATCCAACATTTGCAACGTGAGTTAGGAAAAATATTGGGCATCCCTACCCCAGAAAAGATAGACATGGAACAAGGGTTGCTGGATATGGGGTTGGATTCGCTGATGGCTGTGGAGATCCGCAATCGTTTGGGTAAAAGCTTAGAACAGCGCCTCCCAGCTACGCTGATCTTTGATTATCCAACCCTAAATCATTTGGTCAGATACATACAGCAGGTTTCGGGATTGGAATGGGAGAATAGCACAGAGATGACGGCTGAGATGACCGCGGAGATGACCAGTGAGAAGCAGGAAACGACCCCAGAGAGCGTATCCAACTTGTCTGAAATCGCTTCAGCATCGGTGACCGGATCGACAACCGAATCGATGACTGAGCTTGAAGAGATTTCCGATGAAGAAGCGGCTGACTTGCTGGCTGCCAAGTTAGAAAAGATGGGATTTTCGTGATGGCTAACCCAGGGACTCCCAGTGCTGCTCCCAGCACTACTCCAAGCAGCGAAAAGAGTGCGGCAAAAAGTGACCTATCGCCCGTCAAGCTTGCACTCCAAGCGGTCGAACAGATGCAGGCGCGGCTTGACGCCAATGAATATGCCCGCCGCGAACCCATCGCCATTGTTGGCATGGGCTGCCGCATTCCTAGGGGAAAAGAGAGCGCGGCGGATACGCCAGCCAAGTTCTGGCAATTCATCCATGATGGTGTTGATGCCGTCGTTGAACTACCTCATGCCCGCAAAGAACGCGAATTGCCCTATCTGGATATTCCCTCAGATTCGCCAGAGATTGATATGGGGATACTCAAGGCCGCGTTCTTGCCTGACGTCGATCAGTTCGATCCGGCCTTCTTTGGCATTTCGCCCCGTGAAACCGTGACCATGGACCCCCAACAGCGCTTACTCTTAGAGGTTGCCTGGGAAGCGCTGGAAAATGCAAACATCATTCCCAAGACCCTGTTCGAGAGTGATACCGGCGTCTTTTTGGGTGTCAGCTTAACCGATTATGAGTATTTGGTGGAGCAGAGTGATATACCAGCCGATAGTCGTTTGTACATTGCAACTGGCAAATATCGCAGCGTGGCCGCTGGCCGATTGTCCTACACATTGGGTTTAAAAGGCCCAGCCATTAGCGTCGATACGGCTTGTTCCTCATCCTTAACGGCCATCCATCTGGCCTGCCAAAGCCTACGCGTCCGAGACTGCTCTGTGGCCTTGACAGGTGGCGTGGGATTGGTTCTGGATCAGCGCTGGTTTTACGAGCTATTTGATGAAGAGAGCGTCTTTGCTTCCGACTGTCACTCCAAGACCTTTGATGCTGCTGCGAACGGCTATGCTCGAGGTGAGGGTTGCGGCATGATGGTGCTCAAGCGGCTTTCAGACGCCCGAGCTGACGGTGACACGATTCTAGCTCTCGTCCGTGGTTCCGCCATAAACCATGATGGGCGCAGTAGTGGCTTAACAGCCCCCAGCGGTCCTTCTCAGCAGGCGGCCATTCGAGGAGCCTTAAAGAATGCCCAGGTAGATGCGGAGCAGATAGCCTACATAGAAGCCCACGGCACAGGGACTAAATTAGGTGATCCCATTGAGATGGGGGCACTACACGCCGTCTTTGCTGACCAAGCAACGAACGGATCAGTGAGCAACAATGTGGACCCGCTTTGGGTTGGTTCCATAAAGACCAATATCGGTCATTTAGATGCGGGAGCGGGCGTGGCAGGTGTCCTGAAGGTCATTCTGGCCTTACAAAATGGCGAGATCCCGCCTCACCTCAGCTTTCAGACGCCCAACCCATTTATAGAGTGGGATTCATCTGCCATCCAGATCCCAACCACGGTGGTTGATTGGCCTGCCGATAAACCATTTGCTGGCGTCAGTTCATTCGGGGCGAGTGGAACGAATGTGCATGTCATCCTGGAGAAAGCACCAAGTCAGGATGGCCAGACGATAAGGCAGCAAGATGACAAGGCTACAGAGGGCGGCACTACGCCATTGCCAGAGCGCCCGTGGCATTTGTTGAATCTTTCAGCTAAGAGTGAGACGTCTTTGACCAATTTAGCAACCAAGTATCATGAATTCTTGGGGAGCATTGTCGATGCGGAGTTAGGCAATGTATGCTATACGGCCAATGTGGCACGAACCCAGTTTGCCCATCGCCTGAGCGTTTCCGGTGATTCTGTAGCAGAGATACGGCTGGGGTTGGGGGAGTGGCTAAAGGCAGGCAACGATGCTGGTTTGCAGGGTACAAAGGCTGTAATTGGTGTCAGTCAGGGGTATGTGGCTGACTATCAGAGCGCGCCAAAAGTTGCCTTTCTCTTCACTGGCCAAGGTGCCCAATATGTGGGCATGGGCAAAGAACTTTATGAGACCCAACCCACTTTTCGCCAAAGCCTGGACCGATGCGCTGAAATCTTGCAGCCTCACCTAGGGATATCTGTCATCTCCCTACTGTTCAGTGAGGAACAATCAATCCCTCACTCGCTCACCCTTTCCGATACGGTTTATACCCAGCCGGCCCTCTTTGCCCTGGAGTATGCCCTGACCCAACTGTGGTTATCCTGGGGCGTTCAGCCAGATGTGGTCATGGGGCACAGCGTGGGCGAAATCGTAGCGGCCTGTGTAGCGGGCGTCTTTAGCTTGGAGGATGGTCTGGCATTGATTGCCGCCCGCGGACGTTTGATGCAGGCGTTACCCCGGGATGGTGATATGGTTTCCCTCATGGCTGATGAAACGCGAGTGCAAGAAGCCATTGGCGAGCTTCAAGATGAGGTTTCTATTGCAGCGGTCAACGGCGCTGAGAGTGTGGTCATCTCTGGCAAGCGGCAGGCAGTCCAAGCAATCTCATCACAGCTATCAGCAGAAGGGATCAAAACACGCCAGTTGGCTGTTTCCCACGCCTTCCATTCGCCACTCATGGAGCCAATGCTCGATGAATTCCGCCAAGTAGCCAAGCGCATTACCTACCACAAACCGAAATGGCCGCTTGTATCCAACGTCACGGGCAAGCTCGCTGGTGATGAGGTCACAGCACCAGCGTATTGGGTGCGTCACGTTCGTGAAACGGTCCGCTTTGCCGATGGTGTAGCGACTTTGCATGAGCATGAAATTGATATCTTTCTCGAAATCGGTCCCAAACCGACGCTGGTTGGCATGGTAGAGCAAGGGGCAAAGGGGCAGGTGGCAAGGAGACAAGGTGACAAAGTGACAGAAGAGTCACCCTCTCACCCCCTCACTCCCTCACCCGCTCATCCCCTTACCCTGCCTTCATTGCGCGAGAAGCAGAGTGACTGGCACCAGATGCTATCAAGCTTGAGTGAGTTGCATGTCCGGGGCACTCCAGTTGACTGGGTTACCTTTGAGCGCGGCTATGAACGACGCAAAGTGGCGCTGCCTACCTATGCTTTTGAGCGACAAAGTTATTGGGTCGAGCGGCCACGCAAGAGGCGGGGAGAAATTCTGCGTCCGCTGATTGAGAAGAAGATGATCTCGCCCCTTCACAATACAACCTTGTTCGAGGGCCAATTTAGCGTAGAGGCATTGCCCTTTCTGGCCGATCACTCTGTGTACGGCATGATTGTTTCACCTGGTGCTTGTCAACTATCCATGGCGCTGAGTGCCGCTGAACTGGCCTTTAGAACAGATGGTGGCATGGCCTATCAATTGGAAGATGTGATTCTTCCCCAGGCATTGGTCATTCCAGAAGGGAGTAGGCGAACGGTACAAGTTGCCCTCACACCAAGTCAGGTCAGCAATGCAACGAGTGGGACCACAACAAACGGTCGAAGTCCCCAAAGCGAATTTCAGCTCATCAGCTTTGAGACCCAGGGGGATGATAGCCTACAGGCAGAAAGCGAACCCTTGGGCGAGACCATCATTGGTACGCATGCGGTGGGAACGCTTGGTCTCGTTGGCGAGTCTGCTGCGCAGGAGGGATTCGCATCAGAACCGTCAAAGCTAGATGAGTTTAACCAGGCGATTTTGCCAGAGCTACGCACGCGCTGCGCTGAGGAAGTTTCCACTGACGCATTGTATGGTGCATCAGACGCAAATCAGGTCGCGTTGGGGCCGAGCTTTCGCTGGGTCACGGAACTGTGGAGCGGTGCAGGCGAATCACTGGGTAGGCTTCAGTTACCCGACGTGATCGAAAGTCTGGCTGGTTATACTATTCATCCCGGATTGCTGGATGCTTGTTTGCAGGTGGCAGGGGTTGCCCAAAGAGAAGAGCCAGAGACAGTTGAGACTATGCTGCCATTTGCTATCCGTCTCTTACGAGTATACCATCAGTCGCCTATCCACATTGGCCAGCAACCCAACCAAGAGTGGTGGTGCTATGCAACCGAAATTGAACCTTATAAGTGGGATTTCCGATTATGGGATAGTCAAGGAAAGCTGGTGGCAGAAGGAGAGGGCTATGAGGCTCGCTCTGCCCCGCCTGAAGCCGTGTCTGGGCGGGCGGCATGGCGCGACTGGCTATACGAAATACTATGGCAGCCCCAGCCGCTCATTCAGTTGAACCAAAGAGATGGCTCCCTGAACGATGAGGTCTCGACGGAGGTACGTTCATGGCTTCTCTTTGCGGATCAGTCGGGTGTGGGTGCTCAGTTGGCAACAGCACTACAGGCTCAGGGCGAGTTGCCTATTTTGGTTTATGCGGGTGAGCACTATGAGCAACTGGCTGATTTATCTGGGCCTGATGAAGCGGCATCTAATTTGCCTACATTCCATATTCGGCCCGACATAGCAGAAGATTATCAGAGGCTGCTGGCGGATGTATCAGATTTATATGAACCCAGTTCACATGGCGTTGTCCATCTCTGGGGACTGGATATACCGACAGTGGATGGGTCGGATGCCCAATCTACAATTGATCTAGTCGCAGATGACTACTTAGGCTGTGGTACGGCTTTGCACCTTACCCACGCCCTATTACATGGACAGATCAACGTGGCGGGCTTATGGTTGGTTACCCAAAACACCCATAATGTGGAAGGGACGGAATCCATTGGTGGCGTTACCCAATCCACATTATGGGGCATGGAAAAGGCACTTGCATCAGAACATCCTGAACTCCGGCCAGTCTGTATCGATCTAGCAGGTGAGATGACAGAAGAGGACAAATCAACGCAAGCGATGCAGCTGTTGGCAGAGATTCAGACTGACCCATCACACCCTTTGGAAGCGCAAATCGCGTTCCGGAACAACACGCGGTACGTGGCACGGCTGCTGCCGTTTGAGATGCCGAATCCGGTAGCGGAATCGGCTCTACGGATTCCGGATGAGCCCTACCGGCTGGAGATGTCAGGGGATGGGACGATCGATGGTCTCCATCTTACTGAAGCTCTTCGTACAACGCCAACAGCCAATGAAGTAGAAATCAGCGTACGTGCCGCAGGTCTGAATTTTATTGATGTGCTGGATGTTCTGGGCATGCTGCCCTTTGAGCGACCTATGCTGGGCGTAGAGTGTGCAGGCGAAGTGGTCAGGGTTGGCGACAACGTTCAAGAACTTCAGATTGGGGATCGGGTGCTGGCTATGGCCCCCGGAGGCTTTGGCAAATATGTTACGATTGCGGCCGATTTGGTCGTCAAGTTTCCGGGGAGTCTGGGCTATAGTGAGGCAGCTTCGATCCCAGCCAACTTTACGACTGCGTATCATGCACTGCATGAGATGGCCCAGATTAAGTCCACAGACAAGATATTGATCCATGCTGCCGCGGGCGGTACGGGTATGGCTGCCGTGCAAGTTGCCCAGGCTGTAGGTGCCAAGGTCTATGGAACCGCCAGCCCAGGAAAGTGGGATACGCTCAAGGCAATGGGCATCGAGCATATCTACAACTCACGAACCCTAGATTTTTCCGAGCAGATTCTGGCAGACACAGGTGGTAAGGGAGTGGATATTGTCTTCAACTCGCTAACCAGCGAAGGCTTTATCGAGAAAGGGCTGTCAACGCTCTCCCAGAATGGGCGCTTTGTCGAGATTGCTAAGCGGGACATCTGGAGCAACGAAGAGGTGAAGGCGTTTCGGCCCGATGTGGACTACTACTTTATCAATCTAGATGTAGAGACTCCACAAGGGCGGACCCAAATGCGGGCCATCCTGGAAGCGTTGATGGAGCGATTCTCTGCCAGAACACTAAAAACCATTCAAACCAAAGTTTATCCTATCCAACAGGCCCAAGATGCCTTCCGAGAGATGCAACAGGCGAAACATATCGGGAAGATCGTCATTGCTCAGCCTGAACTAGACGATGGTTCGAGTGATGTCATGGATGATGTCACCGAGAATACCACAGTAGATGAAGACGCTCCGGTGACTATTCAGCCTGACGCTACCTATTTGGTCACAGGTGGCTTGGGTGGCCTGGGATTTGAAGTCGCTCGGTGGTTGGCGGAAGAAGGAGCAGGTCATCTGCTCTTGATGGGGCGTAGCCAGCCTAAACCCGAAATTGCAGCCGAGCTGGAGGTGCTACGAGAAAATGGTATCGCCATAACCGTTGCCCAGGCTGATGTCACCAACGCCCAACAAGTAGCGGCCATGCTCGATGGGATAGATGCAAGCTATCCACTGCGGGGAATCGTCCACACAGCCGCTGTTTTGGACGATGGTGCTTTGATGCACCAAAGTTGGGAACGATTTACCAAAGTCTTACTGCCCAAGATGCAGGGAAGCTGGCTCCTCCATGCCTTGACCCAAGAGAGAGAAATTGATTTGGACTTCTTTGTCTTGTACTCGTCGGGCGCTAGCATCCTGGGCGGCCCGGGGCAAGCCAACTACACAGCGGCGAATGCCTTTTTGGATGCGTTT
Organism: Chloroflexota bacterium; assembly: GCA_039028975.1. Classification (GTDB taxonomy): domain Bacteria; phylum Chloroflexota; class Anaerolineae; order Caldilineales; family Caldilineaceae; genus JAHBNG01. Next base: position 157,266 of record JBCCHB010000003.1, on the reverse strand, counting down.
GCTCGTTATCGCCAAGCCCAGAAGCTGCCTGGCTTGAGCATCAACTGGGGTGCTTGGGCAGAGGTGGGGATGGCTGCCGATATGGTGCGCAACCAACAGCAAAGGATGGCCGAGCAGGGCTTGGGTGTTCTCTCACCCACCATGGGTATTCAAGCGCTAGCTTATTTGCTGACAAAGCGTGCGCCTCAGGTTGGCGTGTTGCCCATAGAGTGGGCCAAGTACCTGGACAGATATGAGCAAATCCCTCCCCTGTATGAAGCATTTGCCGACTATACGCTTCCGTCCGACCCAGCCGTTGAAGAGACCTTCACGTTGCGAAGTCAGCTGGAAGAAGCGGCAGAGGACGAACGATATGCGTTGCTTATGCCTTTCCTCAGGGCAGCAGTAGCCAAAATTTTAGGTATTCGTGTACCAAGCCAGATTGATTCTCGCCAGGGCTTAATGGATATGGGACTTGATTCGTTGATGGCAGTCGAGCTGCGCAACCAACTTGGCCGGGCATTGGAAGAGCCGCTGCCTCCCACATTGATCTTTGACTATCCAACTCTAGAGCGGTTATCTGGATATCTCATCTCAGAACTGATTCCGCTCCCTTCCTCTGCTGGGCCTGATGCAGATGATGCAGATACATCGGTGGCTACATCCGCGGATAGATGGAGCCAAGCCACAGCAGAGAGCGACAGCGAGGACGATGTAACGATTCTCTCGGATGATGAGATTGAAGAGTCCATCGAAGATGAGCTGGAAATGTTAAACGAGCTATTACAAGATTAATATGCAAAAGAACCCATCGTCTTCATCTAAACAAGTTCTCATGGCCCTGCGCGAAGCGCGCAAGAAGATTGAGCGACTTGAATATCGCCAAAGCGAGCCAATTGCCATTGTAGGGATGGGCTGTCGTTTTCCTGGGCAGGCCAATACGCCAGAAGAGCTGTGGGAAGTATTGCAAAGTGGGCGTGACTGCGTGATTGAGATGCCCCACGACCATCATGGCTATGGTTCGGCAGCTGCTCAAAGTGGGATCCAGCTCGTCAAGCCGTGGGCGGGTTTTTTGGATCAGGTCGATGGATTTGACCCCGTCTTCTTTGGTATCTCCCCTCGTGAAGCGCCCTTTGTGGATCCGCAGCAGCGTCTTTTGCTCGAAGTGTGTTGGGAAGCCATGGAATCTGCCCATATTGTGCCAGACACCTTGTTTGATAGCGACACGGGTGTCTTTGTGGGACTCTGCACCAATGACTACTCTGATATCTTATTGACCAGCGGTTCCATACAAGAAGACGATGAATTTTATGCTGGAATTGGGACCATGATGAGCATTGCCACGGGCAGGCTCTCCTACACATTTGGCTTTCAAGGTCCCGCAGTGGCTGTGGATACAGCTTGCTCTGCCTCCTTGGTTTCTGTTCATCAAGCTTGCCAAAGTTTGCGCAGCCGCGAATGTACTGTGGCATTAGCTGGCGGTGTTTGCCTCATCCTGACGACAGATTGGGCACTCAATCAAGCGCCTGAGGCTGGAGAACATGGTAGCCAAGCGTCCCAAGAGAACCTGAATGCTGCCAATGAGCAGCAGATGTACGCACCTGATGGACGGAGCAAGACCTTCGACGCGGCGGCTAATGGATATGGACGTGGTGAAGGCTGTGGTGTGGTTGTCTTAAAACGCCTCTCTGATGCCCAAGCGGATGGTGACACCATTCTCGGGGTGATCCGTGGGTCTATGATCAACCATGACGGTCGCAGTAGCGGCATCACGGCACCCAACGGACCTTCCCAGCAGAGCGTCATCCGCCAAGCATTGACCAATGCGGGTGTTGCGCCTGATGATGTCGGCTACATCGAGGCTCACGGCACGGGTACGTCATTAGGTGATCCGATTGAAATCGGTGCGCTGAACGCTGTCTTTGGCAAGCGACCGGATCCCCTTTGGGTCGGTTCGGTCAAAACCAATTTCGGACATTTAGAAGGCGGAGCCGGAGTTGTCAGCCTAATGAAGGTGGTATTGGCCATGCAGCACGGCAAGATTCCACCCCATCTGAATTTTCATCAACCTAGCCCCTTTATTGATTGGGATTCGTCTCCCGTACAGATTCCCGTTGCCCTTACAGATTGGCCTGCAGATAAACCGTTCGCAGGCGTCAGCTCATTTGGATTGAGTGGCACCAATGGACACGTGATCTTAGAGCGGATCCCCGAAGCAGAGCCACAGCAAGGTGAGGATTCCGACGAAACGATAGATCGCCCCCTGCATCTGCTGACGCTGTCGGCCAGGACGGAAGAGGCATTGCTGGCACAGGTACGCCAATATGGTGACTTCTTTGCCAGCAACGTCTTTGATAATGAGTCAACGGTAGCTCAAGGGGAGAGTAAACTCGGTGACATCTGCTATACAACCCATGTTGCACGTAGCCACTTTGCCCATCGCCTTGCTCTTACCGCCGGCTCAGTTGAGCAGATGTACCAAAAGCTATCTGCTTATGGGGACAGCCAGCCAGACTCTGGTGTTGTTGAACCCAGCGTTGTTCAAGGCATGGCCATCAGCAACGATACAGGTTTGAAGATTGCCTTCCTCTTTACGGGACAAGGCGCCCAATATCTCAACATGGGTCGCCAGCTCTACGAGACTGAGCCAACCTTCCGCGCCGCCATCAACCAGTGTAATGCACTCTTGGAGGAACATCTGGGTGAGTCGCTTCTTGAGTTACTCTACCCAGCCACCAGCCACCAGCCACCAGCCCCCCTGCTCAACCAAACCCAATTCACCCAACCTGCCCTCTTTGCCCTGGAAGTAGCCTTGGCGGCATTATGGCAATCTTGGGGGATAGAGCCAGATATTCTCATTGGCCATAGCGTTGGTGAGATTGCCGCAGCTTGTGTGGCCGGCGTCTTCAGCTTGGAAGATGGATGCAAGTTAATTGCTGCCCGAGGGAGACTCATGGGTGCATTGCCCCAGGATGGCGAGATGGTTTCCCTCATGGCGGACGAGGCACGGGTGAAGAAAGCGATTGCACCGTATGTAGAGGATGTTTCAATCGCCGCTGTGAATGGTCCAGAGAGCGTCGTCATCTCCGGTCGGCGCGAAATCGTTTTGAAAGTCGCCGAAGAATTAACCAATGAGGGCGTCAAAACGCGCCAACTGACAGTATCCCACGCCTTCCACTCGCCCCTCATGGAACCCATGCTGGATGAGTTTCTTCAAGTGGCCCAAAGCATCACCTATCAGCAACCTAAGTTGGCCCTCATTTCCAACATCACAGGGCAAGTAGCTGGCGATGAGATCACCTCGCCAGAGTATTGGGTACGCCATGTGCGCGAAGCCGTTCGCTTTGCAGATGGTGTTGCAACCCTCCATGACCAAGGCGTTGATATCTTCCTCGAAATTGGACCCAAACCGACCTTGTTGGGTATGGTTGGAGACAACTTGTCCACGATAGCACTAGGGGATGGGAGACAAGGTGACCAAGTTAGCGGAACAGATAAGTCACCTGCTCACCTCCTCACCCCCTCATCCATTCATCCCCTAGTCCTGCCCTCTTTGCGCGAAAGTCAGGATGACTGGCAGCAGATCCTCAAGAGCTTGGGTGAACTATACGTTCGTGGGGTTCCGATTGACTGGGAGGGCTTTAACCAGCATAAACCACGGGCCAAAGTGGTGCTGCCGACCTATCCCTTTCAGCGCCAGCGCTATTGGATCAAAGATTCCGGCAGTGCATACGGAATTCAGGCGCTCAGCCCGCTGATTGATAAGATGATCCACTCTCCCATGGTCGGGCAGACCCTCTTTGAGACGGCAATGAATAGGTATCGACTGCCGTTCCTCAACGATCATCGGGTCTATGGCACCATTATCTCGCCTGGTGCCTGTCATCTGGCCATGGTGCTCAGTGCCGTTGAACTGGCTATGCAGCAGAATCCTGAACAGCCCCTTGGTTTTGAATTCATGGTTGGCCAGGTCGCGCTACAACTCAAGGATGTCATCTTTCCCCAAGCACTGGCCATTGGAGAAGGCGAAGAGCGCAAAGCCCAGATCATTCTAACTCCCGCCTCTCAGAGCACAGAGAACGAACCAGAGAATCACAGTGGCAACCTTGAGCAATCAGGATTCCAACTTGTCAGCTTTACCAGCCAAGCCGCACATGGTCTATCCAATCAAGCCGCCATCCATGCCACTGGTGCAGTAAGCCTAGTCGATCCGAGTCCGCTGATTAAAGAGTCCTTGAGTGCCTTGCAAAATCGCCTCACTGAAACGGTCACAGATTCTTTCTATGCCCAGGAAGAGTCTTACATGAGTGAATCAAGCGAGGAGCAGCCCATTTTCTTCGGTCCCAACTTCCGCTGGATCGATGAAGTTTGGCGTCAACCAGAGAATTTAGATGGGTCGAGTCAACTGTCTGGTGAAGTGCTGGATGGAGAAGTGCTGGCAAGATTTCGCACGCCAGACTCGGTCAGCCAGTTAGAGAGCCATCTCCTACACCCAGGATTGCTAGACGCCTGTTTTCAGATCACCGGCTTAGCCACTCGTTCATCCGAGCAGAACCAAACCCTCTTTCTGCCCTTTGCCTTAGAAACGCTCTCCCTCTATCAGCCAGCGGGTCATCAGGCAGGGGCCCAAGCAAGCGGCAACCAAGTCTGGTGGTGTCACGTTATCCAGACTGATGAGACTGAGTGGACCATCCGGCTCTTTAATGACTTGGGACAACTCATTCTGGAAGTTGGTGGCTATAGAGTACGAGAAGCTTCTCAATCGGCCATCCAGGCAACCCGACTTCGAACGGACTGGCTATACAAGCTGGCGTGGGAAGTTCAAGCGTTGGAGGCTGACGGCTCTGGCAACGTTGGTGCCTCTGATATTGTCAATAGAGATGACAAGGCAGAAGCAGACGAAAGAGCCAAAGTTCCAGAATGCTGGCTTATCGTGGGTGCAGAAAACCGATTGAACAGCCACCTGATTCAGCAACTACAAGCAGATGGAAGCCCCATTTTCCTAGCAACGGCGGCCCGAGACACGGCTGCCCAAAATACGGTGACATGGAACTTGGCTGACGGTCAGAATGGCATACATCATCGTGGGATCGAGCTAACCGATCCAGCCGGAATCCGGGATTTGGTTACTGAGGTTGCCACCGCTTATCAACAGATCGCTGTGGTCTATCTTGCCGGGGTCAATCTTAGCGAGGTCTCACCCGATTCAGACGAAGATGGTGCGCGTACACCCTCCTCAATTCCGGGTGATGCGGTAACCCTTTGTAGCGGTCTTTTGCATCTCTCCCAGGCACTGGCAGAGACAACGGCATCGGTTCGCCTTTGGGTCGTCACCCAAGGCAGCCAAGTAATCCATGAGAACATTGAGTCGCTGGGTGAGTTCAATTTAGGTAGTTCTATAAAGCGCCAGGACTTTGCCGCTGCGGCAGCCGGTACGCTATGGGGCTTTAGCCGCACCTTGGCTCAGGAAGAACCTAAATTAGGTGCTGTTTGTATTGACATTGATGACTTTGATTTTGATACAGAAGCAGCGCTCCTGGCCGAACTACTCCGGCGAGAGTTCCTAGCCACAATGGGAAGCCAGCCACTTCATACCCAGATCGCATACCGCGACCGGATTCGCTACGTTGCTGAATTGGCTCATTGGCACCCTCCCACGCCAATCGATGCAGAGCAGCCCATGCGGCTCCAACTCAGCAGCTATGGTTCGCTGGACAATCTAGCCTTTGTTCCCATGAGCCGCCGTGACCCTGGCGTAGGCGAAATCGAAGTCCAAGTCAAGGCTACAGGATTGAACTTCCGCGATGTCCTGAATACCCTGGGAATGATGAAAGAGTATTACGCAGACGTGTTGGGCATTGCCCATGCCAAGGATGTGGCCCTGGGCTTTGAGTGTGCTGGGGTGGTAACATCTGTAGGCGAAGGCGTTACCGACTTCGCCGTGGGTGATCAGGTAATGGGCATGGGTTCTGCAGAGGGTGCCTTTGCTAGCTATGTAACCGTTCCCGCGGCACAAATGGCCCACATCCCAGAAATGGTAAATTATGCGGAAGCAGCAACCATTCCCCTGACCTTTCTGACGGCCTGGCATGGATTGGTGCAACTGGCCAACCTTCAGCCCGGGGAATGGGTACTCATCCATGCAGCGTCGGGCGGCGTGGGTCAGGCGGCGGTGCAGATTGCCCAAGCTGTGGGGGCCAAGATCATTGGTACCGCCAGCCAAGGGAAATGGTCAGCGCTACGCGAGCAAGGAATTGACCATCTACTCAACTCCCGTACCCTAGAATTTACCGATGAGGTTCTGCAGATTACCGAGGGGGCTGGGGTTCAGGTGGTCCTCAATAGCCTCAACGGAGACTTTATCGACCGCACGTTTGAGGCGCTAGGTCAAGGCGGTCGCTTTGTCGAAATCGGCAAGATTGGTATCTGGAGCCAGGAGCAGGTTGCCCAGCGTCGCCCCGATGTCGCCTACTATCCCTTCGATTTGGGCGAAGAGATGGTTAAAGAGCCAACGTTGGAAGCTACCCTTTGGCAGGCCATTACGGAACAATTGACGGATGGGGCCATTCGCCCGCTGCCCCAAACCATTTTCCCCGCCCATGATGTAGTTGGCGCGTTTCGACATATGCAGCAGGCCAAGCAGATCGGCAAAATTGTGGTCTCCTTTGAACAGCCCGATTCGGTCGTTCTACGGGATGACGCAACCTATCTCATCACAGGTGGTTTGGGGGCATTGGGGCTGCAAATTGCTCAACAGTTGATAGAAGATGGCGCAACTCACCTGATCTTAACAGGACGACAGGGTGTGACCACAGATGAGCAACAAGCGATTCTAGACCAGTTGACGGAGGCCGAAGCAGAGGTCCATGTGGTTCAGGCGGATATAGGCAGCGCCGAAGAAGTGAAAGTGCTGATTGAACGCTGTACCCAAATTGGGCCATTACGCGGTATTGTCCATGCGGCCGGTTTGACAGATGATGGTGTGCTGGCATCCCAGAGCATAGAGCGGCTCACCAAGGTTATGAATCCCAAAGTGGATGGTACCTGGCATCTGCATAGCCAAAGCATCCACCTGGATCTTGATTTCTTTGTCTGCTTCTCCTCTGCGGCTTCCTTGACTGGCTCACCTGGACAGAGCAACTATGCAGCAGCCAACGCATTTATGGATAGCCTCATGCAGATGCGGCATCAACAGGGGTTGGCTGGCTTAAGCATCAACTGGGGAGCCTGGGCCGACAGCGGTATGGCTGCCCAATTGCAGAAAGGGGGCCAGCCTCAGGGCCTCAACATGATCTCTGCGGAGCAAGGTCGCTTATTCTTCCGTTACCTGCTCAACCAGCAATCCAGGCCCACTGGTCAGACCTTGCATCAGATTTCGGGTCAGCTTACTGGCCAAGTTGGGATCATTCCCCTGCAAAGACTTCAGCCAGCGGCACCTGAGATCCATCAGCACTCGGTCCAACGATCAAGCCAGCGAGACCAATTAACTGCCCTCCCGCGCCACAAACGGTTAGAACGGTTAGATACATTTGTTCGTGGTGAAATAGCCGCCGTGATGGGCTTGGCTGCCAACACAATTGACGCCCGTACTCGTCTCTTTGACTTTGGCCTTGATTCGCTCATGGCAGTGGAGTTGCGGAATCGGTTGGAGGCCCAACTAGAATGTCCGTTGCGTTCGACGCTGATCTTTGACTTCCCAACTTTGGAAGTGCTGGTTCCCCATCTTTACTACGATGTGCTGGGCTTTGATGATTCTGATGAAGCTGACTCTGAAGTGGCTGATTCTCGTCTAGAGAAGACGAATGGCTTCAGTACGGCATTGACAACTACCCAATCGACCGCTTCCAATGGCCTGCTAGAACCGATTGCCATAGTCGGCATGGGCTGTCGTTTCCCGGGTGACGTAGATTCGGCAGAAAGCTTCTGGCAGAGTCTGTTGGAAGGCTTTGATGGCATTATCGAGCTACCCGACAATCGGGTCGTCGACCTGTATGGTGAAAGTGTCGCCACTTTGTCAGCCAATACATCAGCCACTGCCAATGGATTGCAGAATGGGCTCAGTGCAGAAGAGGCGACCATGGCTGCTTATGCCTTGCGTGGTGGCTTCCTGGGCCAGGTGGACCAATTTGACCCAGCCTTCTTTGGCCTGTCTCCCCGAGAAGTCCTGGTTATGGATCCGGCTCATCGTCTGGTCTTGGAGACGGCATGGCAAGCTCTGGAAGATGCCAATATCGTTCCAGAAATTCTCTTCAACAGTGAGGTGGGCGTCTTTTTGGGCAGTGGCACCAGCGGCTATGCCACGTTCTGTGCTGGCATAGAGAACAATCTCTATTCTGCTACGGGTAACGCAGCCAGCACTGCGTCGGGGCGACTCTCCTATCTTTTAGGGCTGACCGGCCCCTCAGTCTCCATTGATACAGCTTGCTCGTCATCCTTAACGGCCATTCATTTGGCGTGCCAAAGCTTGCGGAATGGTGAAAGCAGTGCAGCGTTGGCTGGCGGTGTCAACGTGATATTAGAAGCTGGCTTTACCGCCATGTTTGCCAGCGGCAATATGCTTTCCGGTGATGCTCGCTGCAAGACCTTTGATGCCGACGCCGACGGCTATGTGCGTGGCGAAGGGTGCGGGATTGTGGTGCTCAAACGCCTTGCTGATGCGGAGGCCAGCCAGGACAATGTTATCGCGGTCATCCGAGGGAGTGCCGTCAACCAGGATGGCCCTAGCGGCGGATTGACGGTTCCCAATGGCCCAGCCCAGGAACGAGTGATCCGTCGTGCGTTGGATGAAGCCAATCTCCTGCCTGATGAAATTGACTATATTGAAGCCCACGGCACTGGCACGCCCCTGGGTGATCCCATTGAAATTGGTGCGTTGAGTGCTGTCTTTGCCCAGCGGCCTGCGCCCCTTTACGTTGGCTCGGTTAAGACCAACATCGGCCATTTAGAGATGGCGGCTGGCATTGCTGGGCTAATGAAATTGGTCCTTTCATTACAAAAGGGCCAGATTCCACCTCATAACCATCTGCACACGCCCAATCCTCACATCAAGTGGGATTCATCACCGGTCCAGATACCTACTTCGGTCACGCCATGGGAGCGGCTGAATGGAAACAGTGAGCGAAACAGTGAACGAATCGGCGGGGTGAGCTCCTTTGGCTTCAGCGGCACCAATGCCCACGTCATTGTCTCGAGCATGCCCCAGCCCTTGGATGCACAGGATTCACAAGATACCCGAGGTACGGATATCCAAAACGAAGAACGGGAACCCACCGGATCCCAGAGCAGCAGGCTTGAACGGCCCAGCCACATCCTAACCATTTCAGCCAGAAGTGCCAATTCATTACAGGCGTATGTTGACCGCTATCAGGACTTCATTGCCAGCAATCCAGAATACGATCTAGGTGACCTCTGCTATACCAGCCATATAGGGCGAAGCCATTTTCCTCATCGCCTGAGCATCACGGCCACATCGCTCCCAGCGTTACAGCAACAGCTTTCGGTTGCGATGGCCCAGCTCAGTAGCAGTCAGGCCACTTCTCTAACGCTAGGTCCAGGAATCCATCATGGTGCCATTTCCACGCGCCAGGCCGCACCAACCATTGCGTTTCTCTTCACTGGACAAGGTGCCCAATATGTGGAGATGGGGCGAGAACTATACGAGAGTGAACCAACCTTCCGCACCATCTTGGACCAGTGCAACCAAATCCTGCAGGCAAAGCTGGGTGAATCGCTTCTGAACATCCTTTATCCAGGCAAGTGGGCAGGTGAGCAAGTGGCAAGTGGGCAAGTGGCAAGTGGGCAAGTGGGCAAGTGGGCAAGTGACGAGGCTAAACCTGCAAACCTGCAACCTGCAAACCTGCAAACCTGCAAACCTGCAAACCTGCTCACCCAAACTCAATACACCCAACCCGCCCTCTTCGCATTAGAAGTTGCCTTGGCCAAGCTGTGGCAATCATGGGGGATTGAGCCAGATATACTTTTGGGCCATAGTGTAGGGGAAATTGCAGCAGCATGTGTAGCGGGCGTCTTTAGCTTGGAAGATGGGCTAAAACTGATTGCGGCTCGAGGTCGACTCATGGGGGCCTTGCCACAAGATGGCGAGATGGTCTCCTGTATGACAGATGAAAATCGGGTACAGGAAGCCATAGCACCCTTTGCCGATGCGGTGTCGATTGCAGCAGTCAATGGCCCCAAAAGCGTTGTCATCTCTGGCCAACGCGAGGTCGTCCTGACGGTTGCTGACCAACTCGCCGCAGAAGATATTAAGACTCGAAAGCTGACTGTCTCCCATGCTTTCCACTCGCCACTCATGGAACCCATGCTGGATGAGTTCCAGCAAGCGATTGGCCATATCACCTTCCACGAACCCAAACGTCCACTCATCTCCAATGTAACGGGTCACCTCGCAGGCCAAGAGGTCGCAACGCCAGAATATTGGGTCCGTCACGTCCGTGAGGCCGTCCGCTTCGCCGATGGTGTTGCCACGCTCCATGAACAAAGAATCGACATTCTTCTGGAAATCGGCCCCAAGCCGATCCTGCTGGGCATGGCAGGAGAGTGGGAGACTGGAAAACAAGATGACAAGGTGACCCGGAGACAAGGTGACACTGTGGCTGAGGGAAAAGATGGCAACGTGTCCCCAATAAACGCATTCGAGGATGGGACAGAAGATTCACCCCCTCATATCCTATCCTTACCAAGCCTTAGAGAGAATCAGAGTGATTGGCAGCAGATGCTTGCAGCTTTGGGTGGGCTATATGTGCGGGGCGCTGAGATTGACTGGGAAGGATTTGACAGTTCCTACCAGCGACGCAAGGTGACTTTGCCCACCTATCCATTTAACTGGCAGCGTTTCTGGCCGGATGCCCCTGCACCATATGTGAATGGCAGCACGAATGGCACCGCTCATGGTGCTGCGAATGGAACATCACAGCGAGGTGACTTTGCTCAGTGGCTCACCACCAATACCATAGAGCAGTTGACTGATCTCATCAGTACCAGGGGCGCATTTGAGATCGATGATCGGGAGATGGTTACCAAGGTGCTACATACGTTGGAGGCTGAGCGTCATGCCCAACAGATGACGGCCCAGATTGAATCCATGCTCTACGAAGTCGTTTGGGAGCAACAGTTCAAAACCCCAACCGTGGCGCGGCCAGCCACCCCAGGACGGTGGATCGTTTTGGCTGACGCAGGTTGCGTAGCCCAAGCGGTTGCTACGCAATTAAGCGACATGGGTGAGCGTGTTGAACTCATCACCGCTGACTACCCAAATACCACACAAAATTGGATCGAGCGCATCCATCACATTTCGTCTCAGGAGTCGCCGCCACTGCGGGGTATCCTCCATCTGTGGGCATTGGATGAGGGGTCGACTCAAAACAATCTAGCTGTTGAGCCGGTCGGATTGATGCAAGGCCAGAGGCGAACAGTCGGTGCGCTTTTGCAAACGGTTCAGGCCCTCTCTCAAATCGAATCGGCTGGTCAGAGTGACAAGCCACAACTTTGGGTGGTAACTCAAGGCGCACAACAGCTTACGGCAACCGAACCAGTAGCCGTTACCCAGGTGCCGCTTTGGGGGATGGGTCGGGTGATTGCTCTGGAACATGGGGAACTGTGGGGCGGCTTGATCGACATAGATATTGACACAGATGCCGGTGAGTCGGTGGTCGGTGAGTCGGTGGTCGGTGAGTCGGTGGTCGGTGAGTCAGTAGTCGGTGAGTCAGTAGTCAGTGAGTCAGTAGTCGGTGAGTCGGTGGTCGGTGAGTCGGTGGCTGATAAGTCATTGATAGCTGAGTTGTTGGTGGCCGAAATTCTCAAGACGGAAGCCGATGGGGAAGAACAGATCGCCTATCGAAACGGTCAGCGTCACGTGGCTCGACTTGTTGTCGCTAAACCATGGGTCACATCAAATATAGCGTCAAAACCCTTGTCTATTGACTCTGGAGGCACTTATCTTGTCACGGGTGGTTTGGGCAGCTTGGGTCTACAAAACGCTCAATGGTTGGCTGATGAGGGAGCGCGTCACCTGATTTTAACGGGTCGTAGCGGTGTGCAGAGCAAAGAGCAGCAGGCTATTCTGGATAGACTGGCCGAGCAAGAGGTCCACGTACAGATTGCCCAAGTAGACGTAGCGGACGAATCGGGCATGAGAGCGTTATTCGATCAGACTGCCACTTCTCTAAATCCATTGCGTGGCATCATTCACGCGGCAGGCGTAGCTGGTTCTAAAGCCGTCCGATCGCTTCAGTGGGATGAAGTAGAAACGGTCCTGCGCCCCAAAGTCATTGGCGGCTGGCTGCTTCATCGCTTGACAGCCAATCTAGAGCTCGATTTCTTTATCAGCTATGCATCGGGTGCGGGCATTTGGGGTGGCAAACAGCAGGCCCATTACGGTGCCGCCAACCACTTCTTAGATGGATTGATGGCCTATCGACGCAGCCAAGGTCTCCCAGGATTAAGCATTGCTTGGGGACCGTGGGCTGGTGGGCAAGGGCTTTCAGGCATGGCTAGCCCAGACGGTCAGGCCCTTTTACAGGCCATGGGGGTTCGCTCTTTCTCCGTTGCCCAAGGCATGGCCATTCAGAGCCACCTTTTGCAGACCGATGTGATTCAAATGACGGCAGCGGATATTGATTGGTCACGCTTTAAAGCCCTCTATGAGATGACTAAGCCCCGTCATTTCCTCTCTAGGATACCCGTTGCCCAATCAATTCAGGGCAAGGAGGCGAAGCCACAGCCCCAGCCAGATGAATCAACGATCATTCAGGAGCTTCAAGCCTGTCTACCCCACCGGCGGTTGGAACGGCTGCGCACTTATTTACAGGAGACGGTCGGTCAGATTCTGGGTATGGTGAGTACACCAGATGATCTGGTGGATGTTACTACAGGCTTTGCCGATTTAGGCATGGATTCACTCATGGCCCTGGAGTTACAACGTCAGCTCGAGAGCGGGTTGGCTTGCTCACTCCCTACCACCATTGCCTTAGAGTACCCCACAGTGGATGAACTGGCTCGCTATCTGCTGGATGAGGTGTTGACGTTGGCAGATTCTCAAGCCGATTCACAAACAAACTCAGCCGCCGGGGCAATGGTAACTCACCAGATCAGTGTAGATGATGCACTTCATGAGCCAATCGCTGTCGTCAGCATGGCTTGCCGCTTCCCCAATGCTGATACGCCGGAAGCCTTCTGGCAACTGCTTCAGAACGGTGTTGATATGGTGCAGGAAGTCCCTCCGTCTCGCTGGAATGTGGATGACTTTTATGATCCGCATCGACCCACACTAGGCAAGAGCTACACTCGGGAGGCTGGATTTCTTGAGGATGTGGAGCACTTTGATCCGCTCTTCTTTGGCATCTCTCCTCGGGAAGCAGTGGGTATGGATCCCCATCACCGCCTTCTACTCGAAGTGGCTTGGGAGGCACTTGAGCGAGCGGGCATTGCCCCAAGCAGCCTAATCGATAGTCAGACCGGGGTCTTTGTGGGAATCGGTGCCAGCGACTATACCGTAGGTGGCCAAGATCTGACTCACGCCGTGACCAACACAGGGCATAGCGCCGCCGCGGGACGGCTGGCCTACACATTAGGGCTGCAAGGGCCTACCATAGCCGTGGATACGGCCTGTTCCTCGTCACTCGTTTCGCTCCATCTGGCTTGCCAAAGTCTGCGCACTGGTGAATGTGCTCAGGCGCTGGCGGGAGGCGTGAACTTAACCTTATCGCCCTTTGGCTACATCTCTCTTTCCCAGGCCCAGGCTCTGGCGACCGATGGGCGTTGCAAAACCTTTGATGCTTCTGCGGATGGCTACGGTCGTGGGGAAGGAAGCGGGATGGTCTTACTCAAACGACTGAGTGACGCAGAGGCAGATGGCGACACCATTCTGGCCGTCATCAAAGGCAGCGCAGTCAACCATGATGGACCCAGCAGCGGCATGACTGTGCCCAACAAACGAGCACAGGAGAAGCTTCTGCGCCAAGCGCTATCGACTGCACAAGTCGCACCCGACTCGGTGAGCTACATCGAAGCCCACGGAACAGGCACATCTCTAGGCGATCCGATAGAAATTCGTGCGCTGGGCTCGATCTTCGGTGCCCAGCGGCAACAGCCCCTCATGGTCGGCTCAGTCAAGACCAATATCGGTCATCTAGAGGCTGCGGCAGGCATTGCTGGCTTCATCAAGACAGTTCTATCATTGCATCATGGTCAACTGCCACCCCACCTCCACTTCAACACGCCCAACCCATATATCGAATGGGACGAGTTTGCCATTGACGTGCCGACCCAGCTACAGCCCTGGCCAGATGTAAACACTGACGAGCTACGAACAGACGAGCCAGAATCAGAGCGCGTTGCTGGAATCAGTGCATTTGGGATTAGTGGGACCAATGCCCATGTGGTTGTTGGATCTGCGCCTGAGAGAGTGCAGGAGGCTAGGTTACCAGAGGACCGGAGGGAGTTTGACGAAGAGACGCTGACAAGCGAGAAGAATGGACGACCGCTGTATCTGCTGCCTCTATCGGCCAAGAGTGAGACGGCTCTCTCTGATCTGGTAAGGCGATATGTTGACCATTTGCAACTTTACCCGAATACAGATTTGGCGGATCTCTGCTATACGGCAGCAGTGGGGCGAACCAGTTTTACCCACCGTACCACGATCGTTGCTGCGGACAACGAGGAATTGCTGGGCAAGCTGACTGGCATGGTAGACGGTGACAATGATCCAGAGAGTTTAAGCGGTACTCTCTCCCATGAGACCCGACGTGTTGCCTTTTTGTTCACAGGCCAAGGATCCCAGTATGTGGAGATGGGCCGAGAACTCTACGAAACCGAACCAACCTTCCGCGCAACCTTGGAGCAGTGTGACAGGATCTTACAAGAAGAACTCGGTGAATCTCTACTAACCATTCTCTATCCTGAATCAATTGACCAGCCACCAGCCCCCAGCTCCCTGGATCAAACCCAATACACCCAACCCGCTCTCTTCGCTCTGGAAGTAGCCCTGTCACGGCTTTGGCTATCTTGGGGTGTCCAACCCGATCTGCTGATTGGTCATAGCGTGGGTGAAATTGCCGCGGCCTGTGTGGCTGGCGTCTTTTCTTTGGAAGATGGTCTCAGGTTGATTGCGGCCCGTGGTCGGCTTATGGGTAAGTTGCCCCAGGGCGGTGAGATGGTCTCCTGCTTAGCTGATGAAGCCACCGTAGAAGAGGCCATTGCACCTTACAGTGAGATGGTCTCGATTGCTGCCGTCAATGGGCCAGAAAGTACAGTGATCTCTGGTCAGCGAGAGGCAATCCAAGAGATTGTCGGGCAACTGGAAGCTGAAGACATCAAGACTCGCCAGCTTACCGTTTCCCATGCCTTCCATTCACCATTGATGGATCCCATATTGGACGACTTCCGCCAAGTGGCCGAGGGCATCACCTACCATAAGCCGAGATTGCCGATTATCTCCAATGTCACCGGTCAACTGGCTGGGAATGAAGTCACCACGCCAACCTACTGGGTTCGCCATGTGAGGGAGGCCGTTCGCTTTGCCGACGGCGTCAAGACACTCTACGACCAGGATATTAACGTCTTCCTAGAAATCGGCCCCAAACCCACATTGCTTGGGATGATGGGGCAAGTGTCACCTGCTTACTGTCACCTGCCCTCCTTGCGAGAGAATCAGAGCGACTGGGGGCAGATGCTGAAGACTTTAGGCGAACTCTATATCCATGACGTAGAGATTGATTGGGAAGCCGTAAATAAGGATGCCGCTCACAGCAACTCTAGACGCAAGGTATTGTTGCCCACGTACCCATTCCAACGAGAACGATATTGGGCCGATGCACCTACGGTGTGGCGAGGCACAGATGCCCTTAGCCCCCTCGTTGATAAGCTGACCCAGTCGCCCTTTATTGATGGTCTGCTCTTTGAAACCATCATGAGTGCCGAGACATTGCCCTTCTTGAACGATCATCGGGTCTACGAGACCATTGTGTCGCCTGGGGCTTGTCATCTCTCCATGGTGTTGAGTGCAGCTTCGCTGGCCCTTCAGCAAACCCATACGACTCAAAGCTACCCTGAGCAGACTTATGAGCTAACTGATGTCATTTTCCCTCAGGCATTGGCCATTGCCGATGAGGCAGCCCGCACGGCTCAAATTTTGTTATCGCCACCAGAGAATAACGGAAGCGGGGAGCAATCTAAATTCCAGCTTATCAGCATGGCCTACGGCTCAATTTCGGCCAATGGCCAGGGAGACGACGGTGCTGGAGCTGAAGGTGGAACCAGCGTCCACGCCTCTGGCTCTCTGGAGATGACCAATCAGGTACCATCGGATACCGTTTCACTCAGTCGCTTGCAAGCCCTCTGTTCAGAGCCTGTACCACTGGCCAATACGCCAGACGAAGCGGCAATGAATGATGATGCGATTGTCTTTGGCCCCACGTTCCGCTGGATTGACCAAATTTGGTCCACGCCCGAAAATGGTGATGGCAATCAGCAGCCATCAGATGAACTATCAGACCAGCCATCTGTAAAAGTGTTGGCCCGGCTTCGCCGCCCCGATGCAGTCGAAAGTTTAGCAGGTTTTATTATGCATCCAGGGCTGCTCGATGCTTGCTTCCAAGTTGTGGGGATGGCCCAGGGGTACTTTGGTCAGAGCCAAGAACTCCATCTTCCCTTTGCGCTAGAGACGCTGCGACTCTATGAGCCGGTTCAGGAGAATGCCGCAGGCGATCAATGGTGGTGTCACATTGCCCTTGTGGGTGAAGCGAAGTGGCGCATCCAGCTCTTTGATGACGGGGGCAAGCTCGTTACGGAAATAGACGAGTTTGAACTTCGCGCCGCACCGCAAGCAGCGATTCATGGGACACAGTTACGCACAGATTGGCTCTATACCCTTGACTGGGAAATCGCGCCGCTGGCCGAAAGTCAGGCTCCCGATTCTGTAGAAGAGAATACCCTAGAAAGTCCTGATTGTTGGCTCATTGCGGGAGAACCAGATGACCTGAGTGAAGAGTTGGTCCGTCATCTGTCAACAGAAAAGACGCCCGTCTTTACGGTTTCTCATGCTCAATCTGATCCTGAACAAGCCATTGCTCAAAGAGTGGCGGAGATTGAGACGCATCACGATTCCATAGGTGTTATTTACTTAGGTGGACAGGCCAAAGGCCAGGCAGCACGGGACACTATCGAGCATACCCACCACCTTTGCAAGGGCCTTTTGCGCCTAACCCAATCTCTGATCGAATCTGAGTTATCTGTTCGCTTGTGGATGGTTACCCAAGGTTGCCAGTTGATTGTGAGTGAGATTGAGACCCAAGTTGGGGCCAAAGATGGGGTTTCTCCACTAACGGAAGGACACGCGGGTGCTTTTGGCGCAACCGCACCGGCGGGCGCTTTGTGGGGGATGGGGCGGACCATTGCCCAGGAACAGCCTCAACTGAAAACAGTTTGCATCGATTTAGATGCTGAATTAGAGGTCGAAGACCAAGCCGGATTGTTGGTTAAGGAATTCCGCTCTTCTCAGGGTGAGGCAGAAACTCAGAATCAGATTGCCTATCAGAATTTGACCCGTCATGTGGCTCGCTTGGTGCCGTGGCAAGCACAGTCTGTCCCGGAGAGCAACAGCCCTATGCGTCTCCAGCTGAGTGACTATGGCTCACTTGAGCATCTTCACTTTGCACCCATGACGCGCCGCAGACCTGGGCCTGGTGAAATTGAAATTGAAGTGAAGGCAGTTGGCCTCAACTTCCGCGATGTACTGAATACATTGGGCATGTTAAAAGAATATTACGCTGAAGTACTTGGCGTCACCCAGGCCCAAGACGTAGGGTTGGGCTTTGAGTGTGCCGGGCTGGTTACGGCAGTGGGTCCAGACGTAACAGATGTGGCCATGGGTGACCGAGTGATGGGCATGGGAACGGCCGAAGGTACCTTCGCCAGCTATCTCACATTGCCAGCCAGCCTAATGATGCCCATACCCGCCCCAATGTCCTATGAGCAAGCCGCCACCATCCCGCTCACTTACCTGACGGCATGGTATGGCCTTGTGGAGCGAGCAAACCTTCAGCCAGGCGAACGGGTTTTGATTCACGCTGCATCCGGTGGCGTAGGCCAAGCAGCCATACAAATTGCCCAGGCCATTGGCGCAGAGGTGATTGGCACAGCCAGCCCCGGCAAGTGGGATGCGCTGCGTGAGCAAGGGATTGCCCATGTTTTAAACTCTCGCACCCTGGATTTCCCCCATGAGATTCAGCAACTGACCGATGGGCAGGGGGTAGACGTTGTCCTCAACAGCCTCAACGGTGAGTACATTGACCGCAGCTTTGAGCTATTGAACCAGAACGGTCGCTTTGTGGAAATTGGTAAGATTGGCATCTGGAGCGAGGAGAAAGCCGAGGCAGTTCGACCCGATGTGGCCTATCATCCCTTCGACTTAGGCGAGGAGATGGCCAAGGATCCCACTGTACAGCCCCGTCTGTGGCAGGCTATTCTTGCCGAGTTGACGTCGGGTGCGCTTCAGCCGTTGCCTCAAACCGTCTTCTCTGTTAACCAAGTAACCGACGCGTTCCGCTTCATGCAACAGGCCAAACAGATTGGCAAGATTGTGGTCTCCTTTGAACAGCCCGAACCATTGGCATTCCACGAGGGCGCCACCTACTTGATTACGGGTGGATTAGGTGCATTAGGACTAGAAGTGGCCCAACTGTTGGTAGCAGACGGAGCCAAGCATCTAGTTTTGACGGGGCGACGGGGCGTCACAAACGATGAGCAGCGGCAGGTGCTTGCTGAATTGGAAGAACGTGGTGCCAAAATTGAGGTGATACAAGCGGATATCACTAATCGAGTAGAGGTCCAGCAGTTGCTCAGCCGCTGCACAGACTCAGGGGTAAGCCAGGGTCTAAAGGGGGTTGTCCATACCGCTGGCGTGCTAGATGATGGCGTGCTGACGGCCCAGACGCCAGAGCGATATGAAGCCGTGATGCGGCCCAAAGTCAACGGGGCGTGGCATTTACATACGTTGACCCAAGAGAGCAATCTGGACTTCTTTATCTGTTTCTCCTCTATCGCATCCATGTTGGGGTCGCCAGGCCAAAGCAATTATGCCGCAGCAAACGCCTTTATGGACACCCTCATGCAGCTTCGGCACAGAGAGGGGTTGCCAGGCTTAAGCGTCAATTGGGGTCCGTGGGCTAATGTGGGCATGGCGGCTCAGTTGCAAGATCGAATGCAGGCCCAGGCCATGTCTATGATTCAGCCAGAACAGGGCCGTTTGTTCCTCCAATATCTGCTCAACCAGCCAATCTCGCAAATCGGCGTTATTCCGTTCAAGCGACAAGCTTTACAGGAGAAATCGGGCTCGGATAGCCAGCCCCAGCGAGTGCGCATCCGCGAACAACTAACCGAAGAGATGTCGAGTAGCGAACGACGGAATCAGCTGGAGGCCTACCTGCGCGGCGAAATTGCTGCCGTGCTGGGGCTAAGTGCCAATATCCCCATCGACGTGCGCACTCGCCTCTTTGATTTTGGGCTGGATTCGCTCATGGCGGTGGAACTACGAAACAGACTCGAAGTTGGGCTAGATTGCAAGTTGCGCTCGACATTACTCTTTGACTATCCCAACATCGAGATGCTGGTTCCCTATCTGCACGATGAGATCTTAGGCTATGGGGATCCCGGTGAGGAGTTGGTGGGATCTGATTCCCCGGATATTGATCTGACGGCTATCCGTCCCGAGCAAGATGAGGCAGAGCCTGATTTTGAAGCACTTTCTGAAGAAGAGTTGGATGATCTGCTGGATCAAGAGTTGGCGTTTTTAGAGGATGAATAGATGAGTGCAGAGAGACAGAGTGACGACCGGAATACCAAACTAGCTCGCGCTGTTCAGGCATTGCAGCAGACGCGCAAAAAATTGCAGACGGTGGAAGCCGCTCAGCATGAGCCAATTGCCATTGTGGGCATGGGCTGTCACTTTCCGGGCCCTGCAGGCGGCGGTGATATTGATTCGCCAGCCCAATTTTGGCAGCAATTGGTAGAGGGATTTGATGGAATCATCGAGTTGCCAGACAATCGCGCGGTGGATATGTACGGCGTTTCCATGCGGACGCTCAACCAACTGGCAGCAGAGGAAGCCAACCAGAATCTGGAGCAGGGTACAGAATCTACTGACTTAGCCTCCTTTGCTCTGACAGGTGGTTTTCTGAAAGAAGTGGCTCGATTTGATCCAACCTTCTTTGGCCTCTCTCCCCGGGAAGTGCTCGTCATGGATCCCTCCCACCGGCTGTTGCTGGAAACGGCGTGGCAAGCCCTTGAAGATGCCAACATCATTCCTGCCGAATTATTCAATACGGAAGTGGGCGTTTTCTTAGGAAATGGGGCAACCGGATATGCTGCATTGTGTGCAGAGCAAGAGAAAAATCTCTATACTGCAACGGGCAATACACCGAGTACCGGAGCTGGACGGCTCTCCTTTGTTCTGGGCCTCACAGGGCCTTGTGTTTCACTAGATACAGCCTGTTCATCATCCCTCACTGCCACCCATTTGGCTTGCCAGAGTTTGCGCAATGGAGAGTGCCACGCCGCACTGGCAGGAGGTGTCAACATCTTATTGGAGGCCAACGCCACCTCACTCTTTGCGGGCGGGAATATGCTCTCCCAAGACGCTCACTGCAAGACCTTCGATGCGGCTGCCGATGGCTATGTTCGTGGCGAGGGATGTGGCCTCTTGGTCCTCAAACGCCTCTCCGATGCCCGTCGGGATCAGGATAACATTCTGGCCATCATCCGCGGAACCGCCGTAAATCAGGATGGTCCTAGCGGTGGGTTGACCGTCCCGAACGGCCCTTCCCAGGAGCGGGTCATCCGTCGGGCGCTGGCTGATGCCAAGCTCAAACCAGAGCAGATTACCTACATCGAAGCCCACGGCACCGGCACACCATTGGGTGATCCCATTGAGATTGGTGCGTTGAGTACTGTCTTTGCCCATCGTGATTATCCTCTCCATGTAGGCTCAGTCAAAACCAATGTGGGGCATCTGGAGATGGCGGCCGGCGTTGCTGGATTGATCAAACTTGTACTCTCTTTGCAAGCGAAAAAGATTCCACCCCACCTTCATTTCCAGACACCCAATCCCCATATTGAATGGGACGAGTCTCCAGTTCAGGTTCCCACATCCGTAACAGAGTGGGTCCGCCCAGAGGGAGTCAGCCAGCGCATTGGTGGGGTTAGCTCATTTGGCTTTAGCGGAACCAATGCCCATATTATTGTCTCTGAAGCCGTGCCAGTGGCATCTAGCGCATCATCCAGCGAGGCATCTGATAAATCCGCTCAAGAAGAACAGGCTACTCTTCAGGTTGCGGAGCGCCCAATCCATCTGCTGACGCTCTCGGCCAAGAGCAAATCAGCCCTACAAGCGTATGTAGAAATCTACCGTGAGTTTCTGCAATCTCATGCCGGGGCGGATGACAAAGCCAACCCAGCTATCGATATAGGTGATCTCTGCTACACGAGCCACATCGGGCGCACTCATTTCAACCATCGCCTGAGCGTGACCGTCACGTCAATCGATGAGCTTCAAGAGCGGCTTACCGCGTATAGCATCGCCAACGAGTACGCTACCGACGAAAATGACGAGACAACGACAATCGGCTCGAATATCCCTGTTCCTGGGGTCAGCCAAGGCACGGTTCTCTCGGGCCAAACAGCAGACAGCGAAGCGATTCCTCAAGTGGCCTTCCTCTTCACTGGGCAAGGATCCCAATATGTGGATATGGGTCGAGAGCTATACGAAAGCGAGCCAACCTTCCGGGCCACCATGGATTGTTGCGACGACTTGTTGCGGGAACATTTAGGTGAGTCGCTGTTAGAGGTTCTCTATGGAGGAAAAGTTGCAAGTGGGCAAGTGGGCAAGTGGGCAAGTGACGAGACTAAACCTGCAAACCTGCAACCTGCCAACTTGCAACCTACAAACCTGCTCAACCAAACCCAGTACACCCAACCCGCCCTCTTTTCCTTGGAAGTTGCTCTGGCGGAATTATGGCAATCGTGGGGCATTCAGCCTGACATGCTCATGGGTCACAGCGTGGGAGAGATTGCAGCGGCTTGTGTTGCCGGCGTCTTTAGCCTAGAAGATGGGCTCAAATTGATTGCTGCCCGTGGGCGGCTGATGGGTGCGCTGCCCCAGGATGGGGAGATGCTCTCCCTCATGGCCAATGAAGAGCGAGTCGGAGAAGCCATAGCGACATATCTCAATGATGTATCCATCGCAGCCATAAACGGGTCTGAAAGCGTGGTCATTTCTGGCAAGAGGGAAGTAGTCGGCGAGATCGCTGAGCAGCTGGCTGCAGAAGGCATCAAAACTCGTCAGCTCACCGTTTCTCACGCTTTTCATTCGCCCCTTATGGAGCCAATGCTGGACGAGTTCCGTCAGGTGACCGAGCGAATCACCTACCATGAACCCAAGTTTCCCCTTGTCTCCAACATAACGGGCAAACTGGCTGGTGACGAAGTAATGACGCCTGATTACTGGGTCAGACACGTGAGAGAGGCCGTCCGTTTTGCCGATGGCGTCACCACTTTGCAAGAAGAAGGAATCAGTATCTTCCTCGAGATTGGTCCCAAGCCGGTCCTCCTTGGCATGGTCGGTGACACCCCCTCACCCCCTTACATTCTCTCTCTGCCCTCCTTGCGCGAAAACCAGAGCGACTGGCAACAGATGCTCACTAGCCTAGGGGAACTATATGTGCAGGGCGTCAAGATTGGATGGAATGACTTTGATCGACCTTATCAGCGATGCAAGGTAACAGTGCCCACCTATCCCTTCCAGCGTGAGCGTTACTGGGTGGATCTGCCCAAAGCTTGGCGCGGAACAGAGGCGTTGCGTCCGCTGATTGATAAGATGACCCAATCGCCGTTTATTGAGGAGACCCTCTTTGAGACGGCCATGAGTGCCGAGATGCTACCCTTTTTGAGCGATCATCAGGTCTATCAGACCGTTGTTGCGCCCGGTGCTTGCCATGTGGCTATGGTTTTGAGCGCAGCCGAATTGGCCTTTACACAGAGCGAGCAAATCAATGGAATTACCGAGCCAACAATCCAAGTGAGTGATCTGATCTTCCCTCAAGCGCTGGCCATTGGAGAGGGTGAAACGCGTACGGCCCAAATTATCTTTACACCACTCAATGAGAGTGATCTCCAGGCAGGGTTCCAGTTAATTAGCCTGGATGGGATCCCCGGCTCTCAAGAGACAACTGTGGGCGTTCATGCCACCGGTAGAGTCAGCATCGACAGCGTAAACCATAATACTCTGGATCACAATGCTCCGAATAATGGTTCCACAAATGGTACTTTACCGAAAACTTTGCTCGACACGCAACGTGAGGCGAACGACCTTAGTCTATACCAAGCTCGTTGTACCCAGGGGTTTGATCTGGGATTGTACGAGTATGATGCACTGGAAGGAACGCTCCCAGCTATCGTCTTTGGCCCAACATTTCGCTGGATCAATGAGCTTTGGCATGCAAATACTGAGACAACAAACAATGACGGAGGTGGAATAGAGGTCTTGGCCAAGCTGAACCGTCCCAATGCAGTAGCTTCTCTGGATGGTTACCTGCTCCATCCAGGGTTGCTAGATGCCTGCTTCCAGACGGTCGGCACCGCACAACAGTTGGGGCCGCAGCGGGATGAGCTGTACCTTCCGTTTGCCATCAAAACATTGGAAGTCTATCAACCCGTTAGCGAAGAGACAGCAGGTGAAGCGTGGTGGTGCCATGTCCAACAGATTGATGAGACCAAATGGACCATACGGCTCTTTGATGAGTGGGCGCAACCTGTTGTAATCATTGAGGAGTATGAAGTCCGTGCCACGCCCCAAGCCGCAATTCAGAGCGGCCAGGTTCGAGCCGATTGGCTCTATCAGATGGAGTGGACGCAAACACCGCTACCATTAGCAGAAGATGCGGCAGAAGAATCAGACGGAGCGGAATCAGATGGCGAAGCAAACCAGGCTCAACCAGATTGTTGGCTAATTCTGGGCCAGGTAAATGGTTTAGGTCAAGCGCTGGCGGCCCAACTTGAAAGTGAGAGCCTCACGGTCTTTTTGCGCGAATCTAGCACCGAAATCGTTGACGAAACTGTCACCGAGATTGCAGCCACCCATCAGCAAGTGGGCGTGGTTTACCTAGGAGGCTTTGCGCAGGAAGTTAAAGCAGCCGCGGTGCCTGCAGAGACGGTCCAACGTTGTGGGGAAGTGCTTCATCTGGTCCAGACGTTGCTGAATTCTGAGTTGACCATGAGGCTTTGGATTGTGACCCAAGGGTGCCAAATGTCTGCACGGCATCAGAATTCTCTTTCGGCCCCCGGATTTACTTCCAAATTTGCTCCCAGATTTACGGTAGCGTCCGGCGGAGCACTTTGGGGATTAGGACGTACCATTGCCAATGAAGAACGCCAATCTCCATGTATCTGCCTTGATCTGGATGAGAACGAAGAACTTCACACTCAGGCCATATTGCTGCGGAATGAACTGATTGCCAGCTTGGCGAACGGTCAGACTGATACGCAAATTGCCTATCGTGAGCAGAATCGTTATGTGGCACAACTCGCGTCGTGGCAAGCCCCAGCGCTTATCGAGCAGGCTGGAGTCGATGGCACTCAGCCCCTACGCCTTCAGTTGCGTGAATACGGTTCTTTGGAGCAGTTGACTGTTGTCCCCATGACACGACGCAGACCAAACGAGGGTGAGATTGAGCTAGAAGTCATGGCTGTTGGCCTCAACTTTCGGGACGTGTTGAATGCCCTAGGTATGCTGCAAGAGTACTATGCAGAGGTCCTTGGCATACGCCACGCCCAGGATGTGGGGCTGGGCTTTGAATGTGTTGGTGTCGTAACCAGGATCGGTGAAGGCGTCAGCGATTTAGCAGTGGGTGATCGGGTCATGGGCCTCGGCTCCATCGAAGGAACCTTTGCCAGCTACATTACCCTACCAGCCGCCCAAATGACGCCAGTCCCCCAACATCTGAGTGATGCGGAAGCCGCCACCATACCGTTGACCTTCTTGACGGCATGGCACGCGCTGGTTGAACTGGCCCATTTGAAACCCGGTGAACGGGTGTTGATCCATGCCGCATCTGGTGGCGTAGGTCAGGCAGCCGTACAGATTGCTCATGCCATTGGCGCAGAGATCATTGGCACAGCCAGCCCAGGCAAATGGGACGCGTTGCGACAGCAGGGGATTGCTCATATATTGAATTCTCGCACGCTAGATTTTGCCGATGAGATTCGGCAATTGACCAACGGGGAAGGGGTCCATGTTGTGCTCAACAGCCTCAATGGTGAGTTTATTGACAGCACCTTTGAGGTCTTGGGACAAGCCGGGCGCTTTGTCGAGATCGGAAAAATCGGTATTTGGACTCAGGAACAGGTAGCCGCTCATCGCCCCGATGTAGCCTACTACCCCTTTGACTTGGGTGAGGAGATGGTCAAAGATGAGACGATGCAAAGTCGCTTGTGGCAGGCCATTACCGAACAATTGACTTCTCGTTCACTACAGCCGCTGCTCCACACAACGTTCCAACTGCATGAGGCCGTTGAGGCATTCCGAATGATGCAGCAGACCAAACAGATTGGCAAGATTGTCATCTTGTTTGAACAGCCAGAGCCGCTCACAATGCAAGAGGACGCCACCTATCTGATTACAGGTGGACTCGGTGGGCTGGGGTTGGAAGTAGCCCAACATCTAGTTACCCAGGGCGTCAAACAGTTGGTCTTAACAGGTCGCCGCGGCGTAACAACCGATGAACAAAGGACGATTCTGGCCGGGTTAGAGGAATTTGGTGCAGCAGTTGAAGTGGTTCAGACGGATATTGCCAACCAGGATGAAGTAGACGCGCTCATCCAACGCTGCACAGAGATCGCACCACTGCGAGGCATTGTCCACACAGCTGGCGTGATTGATGACGGGGTGTTGACGGCTCAGACGCAAGAGCGATTTGCCCAAGTTATGGCTCCCAAAGTCAACGGAGCATGGTACTTGCATACCGGAACCCAGGAGATGACACTTGACTTCTTTGTCTGCTTCTCGTCCATTGCCGCGATTATGGGTTCCGCCGGGCAGAGTAATTATGCGGCAGCCAATGCTTTTATGGACACACTGATGCATCTGCGGAACCAGCAGGGGAGACCGGGATTGAGCATCAACTGGGGACCTTGGGCTGAAGTAGGCATGGCGGCCCACTTGCAAGGCCGAATGCAGGATCAGGCTATCTCTATGATTCCGCCCCAGCAGGGCTTGATGCTCTTTAGCCATTTGCTCAATCAACCTTCTGAATTGGTCCGTGGCCAAGTAGCGGTCATTCCCTTCAAGCAGCAGTCGTTGAAGAGTGGTTCAGCAGCCAAGAAGGGACAAAACAGGCGCGCAAAGATGGCAGAGGTGCTGGCAAATCTTGCCCATAGCGAACGTCAAGAGCGACTTAGTGACTACCTCAAAGCAGAGGTAGCCGCCGTATTGGGACTCAATGGCAACACGATGATTGATGCCCATACCCGTCTTTTTGACCTGGGGCTTGACTCGCTCATGGCTGTGGAGTTGAGAAATCGCTTGGAGGCGGGACTGGATTGCCAATTGCGCTCTACGCTTCTCTTTGATTACCCGACCTTAGAAGTTTTAACACCCTACCTGCTCGATGAAGTGATGGACTTTACCCAAGAAGAAGTGTCGAAAGAACACTCTGAAGTGCTACAACCCATTCAGAATGGTCATAGCAAACCCCAGTGGACGCAGGGAATGACAGCTCAGCACATCATGGAGCTGTCAACGGATGAGTTACTGAACTTTATCGAACGGAAATATGAGGAAGTAAACTGAGGAAGTGAATAGAGGAATTGAACTGATGCCTAATCAGCCTGTGCAGGACAGATTGCTATCTGCCCTCCAAAAATCTGCCGTCGTCATTCAAAAACAGGAGCAAGGCTTAGCGGCCTACCACGAACCCATTGCGATCGTTGGTATGGGCTGCCGCTATCCCGGTGATTCTGGCGATATTGACTCACCTGAACAATTCTGGGACTGCTTGATGGATGGCTTTGATGCCATTATCGAGCTGCCAGATGAGCGCGCACAGGATCTATTTGGGTATACCCTCAGCACACTTTCATCCAATGATGTTGGTCATCCTCTCAGCAATGGCTCTAGCACAAACGGTGCGGGGACAAACGGTGCGGGGACAAACGGTGCTGAAGCAAACGGCTCTAGCTTCAATACTTCTGGTCTAGACGAGATGTTCGTCTCCTCCCATTCGCTGCATGGCGGATTTCTGCGTAGAGTTGATCAATTTGATCCAGCCTTCTTCGGTCTTTCACCCCGGGAAGTGTTGGTGATGGATCCGGCCCACCGCCTGCTGCTGGAGACAACATGGCAAGCGCTTGAAGCGGCCAACATTGTCCCCATTCAGCTCTTCAACAGCGAAATGGGAGTCTTTATCGGCAGCAACTCAAGCGGGTACACCGAATTCTGTGCCTCTCAGGAGAACAATTTATATACGGCCACTGGCAACACGGCCAGTACCTCTGCCGGACGCCTCTCCTATGTATTGGGCATCACTGGCCCCTGTGTCTCGGTCGATACGGCCTGTTCCTCTTCGTTAGCGGCCATTCACCTAGCGTGTCAGAGCTTACGCAATGGAGAATGCAGTGCTGCCCTTGCTGGTGGCGTCAATGTGATTCTGAATGCAGGGTCTACAAACATGTTTGCCAGCGGCAACATGCTCT
Source organism: Chloroflexota bacterium (assembly GCA_039028975.1). Lineage (GTDB taxonomy): Bacteria > Chloroflexota > Anaerolineae > Caldilineales > Caldilineaceae > JAHBNG01. The sequence continues at coordinate 129,531 of JBCCHB010000003.1, read as the reverse complement.
CTGACGATGCTCACTGCAAAACCTTTGACGCGGCGGCTAACGGATACGTACGGGGCGAAGGGTGTGGCATTATCGTACTCAAACGCCTCTCAGATGCTCAGTCTGCCCAAGACAGTATCATGGCTGTTATCCGTGGCACAGCCATCAACCAGGATGGACCCAGCGGTGGGCTGACTGTACCCAATGGACCCTCACAAGAACGGGTCATTCGTCGAGCATTGGATGATGCTGGGCTTTCTCCTCATCAGATTCAGTACATCGAAGCCCACGGCACTGGTACACCTTTGGGTGACCCAATTGAAATCGGTGCGCTCTCTTCGGTCTTTGGCCAGAGGACCGATCCTCTCTATGTTGGCTCAGTCAAGACCAACATAGGCCACTTGGAATTGGCGGCCGGGGTTGCCGGACTGATGAAATTGGTTTTGTCCTTGCAAAAGGGTAAGATTCCCCCCCATCTCCACCTGAATACGCCCAATCCTCATATTGACTGGGATGCCTCGCCTGTGCAGGTTCCCACAGAAGCTACGGATTGGCTCCGGTCAGATGAGACCCATGAACGCATCGGCGGTGTTAGCTCTTTTGGCTTTAGCGGCACCAACGCCCACGTGATTATATCTGAGGCACCTTCCACGGAGGCACTTGCTTCCGTATCAGTTGAACCAGGGGATGCCGTAACCGAGCGTCCTGCCCACATTTTGACCCTTTCGGCCAAAAGTTCCGAGTCCCTCCATGCTTACGTCCAACGCTATCACGACTTTCTCGCTGCTGATTTAGAGACGAATTTAGACATTGAGCCAGAAACTTACTCAAAACTGGATATTGGTGATCTCTGTTATACCACCCATGTGAGTCGCAGCCACTTTGCCCATCGACTGAGCGTAACCGCCACATCTACAGCCGATCTCCAGCAGCAGCTTGACAACTTTCTAAACACGGGTCAGTCTGCCCATCTGAGCCAGAACAGCCTCACCACAACCCAAGCCAAGCCCCGAATCGCCTTCCTCTTCACCGGCCAAGGTGCCCAATATGGCGACATGGGACGGGAACTATACGAAACCAATCCAACCTTTCGAGCAACCTTGGACAAATGTGATGAACTCTTACGAGAGCACTTGGGGGAATCCCTACTGGCCATTCTTTATTCCGGGATTGCGAATCAAGAAATAGGAATTGGGCAAGAGGATTCAGATTCTGATGGCACGCCCCCAGCCCCCAGCCCCCATCCCCTCTCTCATACCCAATATACCCAGCCTGCCCTCTTTGCCCTGGAAGTTGCCCTGGCTGGGCTGTGGCAATCTTGGGGAATCCAGCCCGATATACTTATGGGTCACAGCGTGGGGGAGATTGCCGCGGCTTGTGTTGCCCAGGTTTTTAGCCTGGAAGATGGTCTCAGATTGATTGCCGCCCGTGGTCGGCTAATGGGTGCATTACCACAAGATGGCGAGATGATCTCGTTGATGACAGACGAAGCACGAGCCAGAGAAGCTATTGCAACCTATTACGAAAATAGCGAGCCTTCCCAAGTATCTATCGCTGCAATAAATGGGCCGGAGAGCGTGGTCATCTCTGGCAAAAGAGATGCTGTTTTGGCGATCGCCGAGCAACTGGCAGCAGAAGGCATCAAAACTCGTCAGCTCGCCGTATCTCACGCTTTTCATTCGCCCCTCATGGAGCCAATGCTAGACGAGTTCCGGCAAGTGGCCGAAAGCATCACCTATCATCAACCTGCCCAGCCCCTTATCTCCAACGTGACAGGCAAGCTGGCTGATGAAGAGATCACCACACCAGCCTATTGGGTGCGCCACGTGCGGGAGGCTGTCCGCTTTGCCGATGGCGTGGCAACCCTTCATGAAGCAGGGAACAATATCTTTCTTGAGATTGGTCCCAAGCCGACCCTAGTTGGGATGGCTCAGGAGGTGCTGGAGAAGGAGGCAGGGAGAGCAGATGACAAGATGTCCCCTACCCCCCTCACACTGCCTTCCTTGCGCGAAAACCAGCACGACTGGCAACAGATGATCACAAGCCTGGGGGCTTTGTATACCCATGGCGTTCAGGTTGATTGGGAAGGATTTGACAAACACTACCAGCGCCGCAAGGTTGGGCTACCCACCTATCCGTTTCAGAAACAGCGTTACTGGCCAGAGCAGAATCAACAGATAAATGGCAGTGAAGCAGAGAACGGGTTTAGTAAATGGCTTACCCATAACCTATCAGCCGGTCGTATTGAAGCGCTGACCGACCTGATTGCCCGTAGAAGTGAGTTCGTGGAAGACGAGCGGGAAGCGGTAGCCAAGGTACTAACGGCTTTAGATGCTGAAAGTCGTTCTCAGCAGATGACGGCCCAAGTTAAGTCGATGCTCTATGAAGTCGCTTGGGAACGACAGAACAAACCCGTGGGCATCACATCTCCTATCGTGCCCGGTCACTGGCTGATCTTGGCAGATGCAGGCGGGATTGGCGAAATCATCGAAGCCCAGTTGATGGAGCTAGGCGAAACTGTGGAGATTGTCACGGAGCAATCGATGTCCCGATACGATTTCGCTGGCCGAGGGGAGCATCTTGCCCGTCTATTGGCCAAAGAAGAAGAGGGATTGCCCCCCTTGCGTGGCGTCATCCACCTATGGGCGCTCAATGAGTCACTAGCCAATGGGCCATCAGGCAGTGAGAATGCAGACGATAGCGGCACTGCACTGATGCAGCGGCAGGAGCAGGCGTTGGGGACGGTGCTGCACCTGGTTCAGATCATGGCGGATGCTCAAGGAGTGACCAAGGGGACAGGTCAGAACAGAGGCCAGATTACAGAAAGCGCTGAAACACCTCGGCTTTGGGTTGTGACTCAGGGCGCACAACAACTGACAGCAGCGGACCAAGTAGCGGTAGCTCAAGCACCTTTGTGGGGCATGGGTCGAGTGGCGACCTTAGAGCATGGTGATTTATGGGGTGGCTTGATTGATTTGGAGTCTGTTCGGGAGACGGACAAGGCTCCTGATAATGATGTTGATAATGATGATGACGGGGCTGATGAAGAGCGCGAATTGAACGGCTTGACCCAAGTTGTCCAAACATTACTGGCTGAGCTTTTATCGCCAGAAGCTGATGAAGAGCAAATTGCTTATCGCCAGGGCCAGCGGTACGTTGCCCGTCTCGTTTCGGCTCACCTGCCAGATAACTCCAGCACATCAGAAGCTAAGAAAGCACTCGATCCCAATGGCACCTACCTAGTCACAGGCGGCTTGGGTAGCCTAGGTCTGCAAAATGCACGATGGTTGGTAGAACAGGGTGCTAGGCAGATTGTTTTGACTGGACGTCGTGGCGTTCAGTCAGAGCATCAGCAGGCATTTCTCGATGAGTTGGCTGCAGAGGGTATCGAGGTCAACGTGGCGCAAGTCGATGTGGCCGACTCAGCGGCCATGACCAGCCTCCTTGAAGAGATTGCCCAGACCGAGCACCCCTTAAAGGGCGTTATCCATGCTGCAGGCATTGCAGGCTACAAAGCCATTCGTTCGCTGGATTGGGACGAATTTGCTAGCGTACTGCGTCCTAAGGTGATGGGCGGTTGGCTCTTACATCAACTGACCGAGGAACTGAACCTGGATCTCTTTATCTGTTACGCATCCGGAGCGGGCATCTGGGGGGGTAAGCAGCAAGCTCACTATGGCGCGGCCAACCACTTTTTAGATGGATTGATGGCTTATCGACGTAGCCAAGGGCTGCCCGGGCTGAGCATTGCTTGGGGTCCCTGGGCGGGGGATGCTGGATCTTCTGGGGGACTCTCTGGCATGGCGACGCCCGAAGGCCAGGCCATGCTGCAAGCCATGGGGGTGCGCTCCTTCGCACCCGCGCTAGGGCTGGCCATCCAAACCTATCTTGTGCAGAGTGGAGCAGTTCAAATCACCGCGGCGGATATTGACTGGTCGCGCTTGAAAACGCTTTATGAGATGACCAAACCGCGTCCGTTCTTGGCCAATGTGGCTGCCGAAGATGAAGCGGCCAAAGAGGCGACCAAAGAGCCAAGAGAGGCTGATGGAGTGGTTATCCAAACGATCCGCAACTTGCCAGTTGCCGATCGCTTGGATGGGTTGCGGGATCACGTGCAGCAGACAGTGTCTCACGTTCTGGGCATGAGTGAGCCAGCAGGAGATCTGCTGGAGACGATGAGTGGTTTTGCTGATCTGGGCATGGATTCCCTTATGGCGCTGGAATTAAGGCGACAACTAGAGGAGGTGTTCCAGTGTACGCTTCCCTCAACTGTTGCCTTTGAATATCCAACGGTCGAGGCCCTCTCTGCCTACTTACTTGATGAGGTGCTGGCACTGGCTGAAACGCCACTAGCCGACACCCATCTAGCAAAAGGAGAAGGTGCACATCCCGCCCACAGTCAGGGAGCCGAGGCTGGCGTCCAGTCAAACGCTCGCACCAACGAAGGCATTGCGGTGATTAGTATGGCCTGTCGCTTTCCTGGTGCGGATACACCGGAAACCTTCTGGGAATTGCTTAAAAATGGCGTTGATATGGTACAGGAGATGCCCTCACTGCGCTGGAATGTGGACGATTTCTATGACCCGCAGCGCCCTTCACCAGGTAAAATGTATACCCGTGAAGCGGCTCTACTGGACGATGTAGAGCACTTTGACCCACTCTTCTTTGGCATTGCACCTCGTGAAGCAGAGGGAATGGACCCCCACCACAGGCTCTTATTGGAAATAAGCTGGGAAGCACTGGAGCGAGCGGGGATAGCACCCAGTACACTAGTTGATAGCCAGACAGGGGTCTTTGTCGGCATCGGTGAAAGTGATTATTCGGCTGGCGCGCCTGGTGAAAACACCTATTTTGTAACCAGCAGTGGACACAGCGCCGCGGCCGGCAGGATTGCCTATACGCTTGGGTTGCAAGGCCCCACCATGGCGGTCGATACAGCTTGTTCATCCTCTCTAGTCTCATTGCATCTTGCCTGCCAGAGTCTACGCGCTGGCGAATGCCGCTTAGCCTTAGCAGGTGGTATCAACCTGACCCTCTCCCCGTTTGGCTATATTGCACTCTCGCAGATGCAAACGCTCTCCCCAGACGGTCGCTGTAAGACCTTTGATGCCACGGCTGATGGCTATGGTCGGGGTGAGGGCAGTAGCATGGTATTGCTCAAACGCTTGCGTGATGCGGAAGCAGATGGGGATACAATTTTGGCCATTATCAAAGGCAGTGCCGTTAACCATGACGGCCCCAGCAGCGGATTGACGGTCCCCAACAAAATAGCGCAAGAAAAAGTCATCCGCCAAGCACTCGCTACGGCACAAGTGCAGGCGGATGATGTCACATACATTGAAGCGCATGGTACGGGGACATCGCTTGGGGATCCCATCGAGATGCGAGCGTTGGATGCCGTCTTTGGTTCAGAGCGATCCAATCCTCTGCTGGTTGGTTCAGTCAAGACCAATCTGGGACATCTAGAAGCCGCTTCGGGGATTGTGGGATTTGTCAAGATTGTCCTTTCTCTGCAGAATGGTCAAATTCCGCCGCACCTCCATTTCAATACGCCCAGTCCCTTTATCGAATGGGATCGATACGCTATTGGTGTCCCAACAAAGTTGCAGCCTTGGCCATCGTTGAATGGGGTAAGTTCGACAGAAGATGGGCAGCGTATTGCCGGAATCAGTTCGTTTGGTATCAGCGGAACAAATGCCCATATTGTCGTCGCGTCTGGTCCAAAGAGAGAGTCGATAAAGGCGCCTTTGGCAAATAGTCGTGCGCTTCCTGATAGTACTTTTCCTGAAAAAACTCTATCTGAAGATAGTATTTTTGACTGTGAAACAGAGGCTGTAGAAAGGCCCCAGCATCTACTGCTCTTGTCAGCTAAAAACCCAGAAGCATTGCCAGACTTGGCTGGACGCTATATTGAGCATTTTCGCACGTATCCAGATTTATATCTAGGGGATCTCTGCTATACGGCGGCGGTTGGGCGAAACCACTTTACTCATCGGGTGGGGATTGTTGCGGCCAATCACCTAGACATGCAAGCCAACTTGGCCATCCTTCAGCGGGGCAAAGAAGCCGATGGGATTCTGCAAGGATTGGCTCAGTTCAGCAGCCCCCGCATCGCCTTCCTCTTTACGGGACAAGGATCGCAGTATTTGGGCATGGGTCGGGATCTATATGAAACGGAACCAGTATTTCGAGATGTCATAGACCGCTGCGACACGGTTGCCCAAATTGTATTGGGCCGTTCTCTCATTGATCTGCTCTATCCAGTAGACGATCCGGATCATAACGACATCATGGACTCCCACCCCTGCGGCCAGGCTGTCAACTTTGCCGTGGAATGTGCCTTGGTCGAGCTGTGGAGATCGTGGGGAATTCAGCCTCACTGGGTGCTAGGCCACAGTTTAGGTGATTTTGCTGCGGCTTATACAGCCGGGGTGCTCTCTTTGGAGGATGGGCTACGGCTGGTCAGCGAGCGGGGTCGCCTCATGGAGCGGGCGATAGGAAGTATGGTTTCGGTCATCGGTGCAGAGGAGGATGTGTCACCCTTTGTCGACCCTTATGACGATGTGGTGATTGGTGTCATCAATGGCCCCCGCAGCGTAGTCATCTCTGGTGGGGATGAGCATGTGGTGGCGGTGACGGCAGCATTGAAGGAAGCCGGTTTCAAGACGCGCAAAGTGGCTGTGCCTATGGCTGCCCACTCGCCACTACTTGACCCTGTATTGGATGAATTTGAACGCTTGATCCGAGATCAGATTGAGCTAAGCCCACCTCAAGGGCCAGTCGTATCCAGCATGACAGGCACGGTAGTCTCATCTGTGGTTTCATCTGATGACTCCTCTTGGCAATTGACCGACCCAACCTATTGGCGACACCATCTACGCAACCCGGTACGCTTTGCTGATGGTGTCCAGACGCTGGCGGCGGAAGGCTGCAATATCTTCATCGAAATTGGCCCCAAACCGACCTTGTTGGGGATGGTAGGGCAAATTATTGACGATGATGAGGAGCCTGTCCTGCTCTCTTCGCTGCACCACGAGCGAGGGGGTTGGCAACAGATGTTAACCAGCTTGGGTGAGCTATATGTCCAGGGGATAAAATTTGATTGGGAAAGCTTGGACAAGGCGCATCGAAGACACAAGATCCAGCTGCCTACCTACCCCTTCCAGCGCGAGCGATACTGGGTTGCTCCGCCCAAAGTGGCTCAATATGCCACCTTGAGACCGCTTATCCATCAGATGTCTAAATTGCCTCTCCGCAATGAAATCATCTTTGAAGCTGAATTCAGTGTAGAGACAGTACCCTTCTTAGCCGATCAACGGATCTCTGGGGCTGTGGTTGCCTCCGGGTCATCCCTGTTGGCCATGGTGCTAAGCGCTGGTGAGTTAACCTTTGGTCAAGGCGATTCTCTTACCGTGCAGGATGTGGTTTGGTCGCAAGTGCTGGTCGTTCCAGATCCGGGGGCGAGTATTGTGCAAACCATCCTTACCTCGGATAGAGCCGGTCAAAATGGCGCCAAGGGAAATGGACCCAGAAGAAATGGAGGCAGCAGAAAGCAGAGACCCGCAAGCTATAAGTTCCAACTGTTCAGCTATCCATATTTGGAGCAAGATGCCCAAGGCGAGATGGTTGATGCAGCCCTTCATGCAACAGGAATGGTAACAACCCAAAAGCCAGGATTACGAACGCAGACTGATCTCACAACCCTTCGTCAACAGTGTAATCAGGCGCTTGATACAGCATTGATCTATGAATCAGTGGCTATGGCCCAAATACAAATAGGTCCCCGCTTCCGGTGGCTTAGCGAATTATGGAGTGGGCAAGATAACGCGCAAGATGGTGCAGCAGACAATGAACCGTCTCAAGCCAAGGTGGAGAGATTGGCCAAACTAGTTCTTCCTGATGCAGCGGCCACTGTCTCTGACTACTTGCTTCATCCAGGATTGCTCGACGCTTGCTTCCAGATAGCCACCCTAGCAACCAAGCCAAACGACGATGGCCAGGTTATGATGCCCTTTACCGTTGATGCGCTGCACCTCTTCCAGTCGGCACATGATGGAAACCAGACAACTTGGTGGTGTCATGCCTGCAAGATGAACGAGCATAGCTGGGATATCAGCTTGTTTAACGAGCAAGGAACACTGATTGCCACTATCGATGGGTATGAAATGCGAGCGGTTCCTTTAGATAGCATTCGCAGAGATGACGCTTGGGAGGAGTGGCTCTACGAAGTCGATTGGCAGCCTCATCCCTATTTTGGTCTACAGCCCGATTATCTGCCAACCCCAGAGGCACTCGTATCTTCTTTTGGGGAACCTCAATCTGCCGATGAAGCCGTTCAGAAATGGGCCGCCTCTCTAGAACCATTGGCCGTTGACTATGTGTTGAAGGCTTTGGCTACAGCAGGATTCACCTTCAAATCGGGAGATAGATGGCGCACAGAGCAGATCATTCAGCAGGTTAGCGTCGTGCCTTCTTCCCAAAAGCTGCTGGAGCGCCTCTTAGAGATAATGGCTGAAGCTGGTCTTTTGCAGAAAGAGAATGACTTTTGGATAGTTGTGGAAGAGCCTGCCCTTGCTGATCCCGTTCCGGCCATGGCTGCCCTGCAGACCCAGATAAGTAGTAGGCCTGACCCGATTCTACCAGAGGTGTCCCTGTTGGCTCGCTGTGGAGAGAAGGTAAGCGAGGTGTTGCGTGGGTTACAGGATCCGGTAGACGTTCTCTTCCCAGGTGGTGATACGGCCTTGGTGACTGATTTATATACCAAGTCACCCCGTTATCAGGTGTTTAACGAATGGCTTCAGCAGATAACCGCGCAGGTGGTGGAAACGCTACCAGCTACCCAAGGTCTACGCATCATGGAAATCAGTGGTGGGGCCAGTGGTCTGACAGGCGGCATAGCCAGGACGATACTTCCATTGCTTCCGGCTGGGCAGACGGACTATCTGCTGACCGGCACCGACTCAGAATGGCTCAACTCACTCCAAGATGAATTTGGTGACTATCCATTTGTACGGTATGGATTGTTGGATAGTGAACAGCCAGTAAACGGACTAAGCAGTAGCCTTTTTGAAGCTGAGCTGACTACAGAAGCCCAGGGATTGGGGCGCTATCAAACAGATCTTTTGGTTGCCAATGGTCTTCTCTCTATGGCCAATGATGTGACGGAAACACTGACGAATATCCGCCAATTACTGCACAGTAGCGGCCATTTCATATTCTTAGAAGATATTCAACGGAACCCAGTTGTTGACCTCACAGTCGGGTTGCTTGCTCCACAAGCCGATCCATTGCTCACCGTCAATCAGTGGGAAACGCTTCTGTTGGAGCATGGCTTCCAGTCGGTCCAAGCGATAGAACACCTCGGCCGGGCAATGATTGTTGGGCAAGCCGATGATACTGTGACTGCGGGTACAGATGCAGGTGAAACGTGGCTCATCTTTGCGGATACCCAAGGGGTAGGGGATGGGTTCGCTAACCAGCTTCGCAAAGAAGGTGACAGAGCGGTTCTGCTCTATGTCCATGAGCATTATGAGCAGATTGATGAAGAGACGTTCCGAATCCAGCCAAATCAGGCAGAGGAATATCAGCGATTCTTGACCCAATTCACCAAGATAGATGGTCTTGTCTATCTATGGAGTCTGGATACGGATTCGGTACCATATAGCTTGAACAGCAGCTCGAATGTTGCGGACGCGGCCAAGCTCGGTTATGACGCACTATGGCAGTTGGTTCAAGGGCTAGAACAATCAGGATCAGCTCATTCAGATACAACTCAACCAGAGCCAGAGCCTCTAAGCTTGTGGCTAGTAACACAAGATGCCCTGGCTGTGACCAAGATGGATTCGGTTCAGGGCGTTGCACAAGCAGGGGTATGGGGATTGGGCAAGGTCATTGCCCGAGAACATCCCCACCTACATTGTGTATCCATTGACCTATCTGCATATAATAACCCTGATAGTCCTGACAGACTTGCTAGTCAGCTTTTGGCAGAGATCAGATCGGCGGACCTGAATAAGCCACTGGAGATGCAAATTGCACATCGGCCAGAGGCTCGCTATCTCCCGCGCTTGAAGCGCCATCAAGTGGGCCGGGAGATCCTTTCATCTTCGACCCGGTTGGAAAATGATCCCAGTATATCAGACTCGACTGATAACATTCAAGCGAGTCAAATTCATGCCGATGCCACCTATTTGCTGACAAGTAGTCCGAATGGCATAGGGCTCATGATAGCCCAATGGTTAGTTGAAGAAGGCGCTCGGCATCTCCTGTTGGTGGAACGCTGGCATCCCGGTGCCAAAAGAGAGCCACTGTTGGATAGCTTGCAGGATGAATTGCAAGAGATCTTAACCAGCGTTGGCGGGGATTTGACCATTGTACATTCCGATTTCTTAACCGATGCTTCAGTAAGTAATTCAACAACAAGTACATCAGCGGAAGAATCAAAGCTTGTTATGCAAAAGGCATTGGCAGGGATCAATGCGGCTTACCCCTTACGTGGCCTCATCCTTGCTGCGGGGCTACTGGATGAAAAAGCCAATTTGGAACCAACCCTTTTAGAGCCAGACGAGAAACGTTTTGTTGGTGGGGTAGACTCCGGCATACAGGATGCATGGCATCTGCACGAAATGACCCTGGAGATGTCGCTTGATTTCTTTGTGGTCTTCACCTCAACAGCTTTGTTATTGGCCCAAGAGGCGCAAGCAATGCATGGAGCAACCAGCGCCTTTTTGGATGCCTTCGTCCAGTACCGCCGGAGGCAGGGGTTACCGGTACTTGGTATCAACTGGAGTCAGTGGGCAAATCTCATTACAGATGCCCAATACAGTACAGATGCCCAACCAGATACCGATTCCGAGCCAGTCGGCGAGCAGCAACTATCGGCGGAGTTGGGTTTAGGTGCCGTCACGCCTGTACATGGCATTCGGGCATTCGCCTATCTGCTCCGTCAAAATAACCAGAGTCAAAATAACCAGAGTCAAAGCATGTGCCAAATGGGCGTCTCTCCCATTGACTGGCCAACCTTTTTAGAGAGTTTAGCCAAACCCAATCCATTCTATGCCGAATTTGTCCAACCTTTGGAAGACGTGGCTATTGAGTCCTCCAAACCGTTCAATCTGCGTCAGCAGCTGGATGAGGCGGACCAAGCAGAAAGGGGCCAACTGCTATTGAATTATTTACGTATGGCGGTTGGTGAGGTGCTCGGGCTACGTAACCCTGAGCAGATTGATCCACGTCAAGGGCTGTTGGAAATGGGTTTAGATTCGCTGATGGCCGTTGAGTTGCGCAACCGAATGGGGCGAGCGTTGGAACATCGATTACCGTCCACCCTGGTCTTTGATTATCCAACCATCGATGCACTTCAAACATTTCTGGCTGACGAGTTCTTTGACCCAGAAGTGGCTGGTGTTTGGCAGAAGCAACATTCTGATATCAAGCAAGCAATGGCATCATTACCCGATGAGATGGATACTGTAGAAGCCTTGGCCGCGGCCATCGAAGCCGAGAGTGAAGATGATGCAGACGGTGTAGATGATACAAATGTAGAATTGAAAGATGCTGATTCTGAGGACGATATCGCCGAGATGTTGGCACAGTTGGTCTACTCGGATAATTAGCACGAGGAATATTCAATGGCTAAGATTGATCATCGCGTCTTAATGAAAGATGCGTTACAAAAGATTAAACAATTACAGACCGATCTAGATACGGTTACTCAAAAGCAGACAGAGCCGATTGCCATTATCGGCGTGGGCTGTCGCTTTCCAGGGGACAGCCAGACGCCTGAGCAATATTGGCGGATGCTTACAGAGGGCGTAGATGCTGTCGTCCCTATGCCGGATCATCGGCGTGCCTATCCAGAGTATGCCGAATACTTGCCACCCTGTTATGGTGGTTTTCTGGATCGAATTGACACATTTGATTCTACTTTTTTCCGCATATCTCCTCGTGAAGCCACTATGATCGATCCCCAGCAGCGGCTTTTGCTGGAAGTCACTTGGGAGGCTTTGGAGTCTGCCGCCATTGTGCCGGATACACTCTTCAACAGCTTGACGGGCGTTTTTGTCGGCATATCAAACTATGAGTATGCTACCTATGCCCTGAATCACGAAGCTTACTCGGCAGAAGATGAGCTGCATTGGATGACGGGGCTTTCATTGAGTGCTGCCGCGGGGCGGGTGGCCTATTCGTTTGGCTTTACTGGACCTGCCATTTCCATTGATACCGCTTGTTCATCATCTCTGGTTTCGATACACGAAGCGTGCCAAAGCCTGCGTAATCAGGAGTGTGACTTAGCGGTAGCCGGCGGTGCCAATGCTCTGGTTAATGATTTTGGCATAGCGAATGAGGAGGGGGGTGGCGAAAACCGGATGTACGCGCTGGATGGGCGCTGCAAAACCTTTGATGCAGCAGCCAATGGCTTTGGCCGAGGCGAGGGCTGTGGCATGGTTGTCCTCAAACGGCTCTCGGATGCCCAGTCGGATGGGGATACCATCATGGCCGTTATTCGTGGCTCCATGGTTAACCAAGATGGGCGCAGTAGTGGGCTATCTGCCCCTAGCGGTCCATCCCAGCAGGCTGTCATTCGTCACGCGCTGCGAAACGCTGGCGTTGAACCAAAGCAAGTAGGCTACGTTGAAGCCCACGGAACAGGTACAACGCTGGGTGATCCAATTGAAATCGGTGCCCTCAACGCCGTCTTTCGCAAACGATCCGATCCGCTGTGGGTCGGCTCTGTCAAGACAAATTTTGGTCATTTGGAAAGTGCCGCTGGTATAGCCAGCGTGATCAAAACCGTCCTCATGCTGCAGCACGGGCAAATTCCACCCAATCTCAACTTCCATACACCCAACCCTTACATTGATTGGGATGGCTCACCTGTACAGATTCCGCTCAATGTAACCGAATGGTCCACAAACGATACAGCCTCCAAAAGAATTGCTGGCATCAGCTCCTTTGGCATCAGCGGCACAAACGCTCATATCATCGTGGAAGAAGCAGATCTCACAAATCAACCAGCAAATCACCCAACAGATGAATCTGAAGATGCATCCGCCACTGGAGCTATCCCCAGTACTGGGTCCCCTTGGCATCTGCTGACACTCTCGGCCAAGACAGAGGAGTCGCTCGCTGGATTGGTGGAAAAGTATAGCCAATTCCTGGAAACAACGTCAAGTGATCTGGCAAATATTTGCTACACAGGGCATATCGGTCGTAGCCACTTTGACTATCGTTTGAGCATACCTGCCTGCTCTAAAGAAGAGCTGCAAGCATTACTCAACACTTACAGCCAGGATCCAGCTAATGGTGCCACCGCGTCAGCCATCCATCGGGGATTTGTACCGTCCCATCACCATGCCCCGTCCATCGCCTTCCTCTTCACAGGTCAAGGTTCCCAATATGTGGGGATGGGACAAGCGCTTTACCAAAACGAGCCAACCTTCCGAGCCATTCTAGAACAGTGTGACAAACTCTTACAGGAATACTCAGGTGAATCGCTCCTTAGGTTGCTCTACCCAGCCACCAGCCACCAGCCACCAGCCACCAGCCACCAACTTGACCAAACCCAATACACTCAGCCCGCCCTCTTTGCCCTGGAAGTGGCCCTGGCTGCACTATGGCAATCTTGGGGCATTCAGCCCACGGTATTGATCGGCCATAGTGTGGGGGAAATTGCCGCAGCTTGTGTAGCTGGCGTCTTTAGTTTGGAAGATGGCCTCAAATTGGTTGCAGCCAGAGGGAAGTTGATGGGCGCTCTCCCCCAAGATGGTGAAATGGTCTCCTTCATGACCGATGAGATACGGGTGAAAGAAGCCATTGCGCCCTATGCGGACGAGGTCTCCATTGCTGCCGTCAATGGCCCCCAAAGCGTGGTCATCTCTGGCAAACGAGAAGCTGTCCTTGAAATTACCCGTCAACTTGAATCAGAAGGTATCAAAGCGCGTAGATTAGCCGTCTCCCATGCTTTCCATTCTCCACTCATGGAACCGATGCTCGATGAGTTCCGGCAAGTCGCCCAAAGCATCACTTATTCTGAGCCAAAACAGCAACTGGTTTCCAACCTCACTGGTCAACTTGCTGGCAACGAAATCACCACGTCAGAGTACTGGGTTCGTCACGTGCGGGATGCCGTTCGCTTTGCCGATGGTCTGCAAACCCTACACGAGCAAGAGGTCAGCATCTTTCTCGAAATCGGTCCCAAACCAGTCTTGCTGGGTATGGTGGGAGACAAGGTGTCCCCGATAAAAGCATTGGGGGACGAGACAGAAGAGTCATCCCCTCACCCTCTCACCTCCTCATCCCCTCGCCCCATCTCCCTGCCTAGTCTGCGCGAGAATCAGGACGACAACCAGCAGATATTCAATAGCTTGGGCGAGCTGTACGTTCAGGGTGTCATAATCGATTGGCATGGCTTAGAAGGCACAGTTCAACGAGTCAAGGTGACGATTCCGACTTATGCCTTCAGTCCACAGCGCTGTTGGATTGAAACGAAGCGTCTCGAAATTGATGAGCCGCCTTCAAAAGATGGCTTTGCTAGCTGGATGTCGGCAAACCTAGCCGCAGATACGATGGACGACTTGGCCGATCTGATTGCAAGTCGAAGTGAATTTGGGGAAGATGAGCGGGAGACGGTCACCAAAGTCCTCACTACATTGGATGCAGAGAGCCGAGCGCAACGGACAAAAGCAGAAGTTGAATCCATGCTCTACCAAGTGGCGTGGGAGCAGCAGAAGCTCTCTCGTGCTACCGTCATGCCCCCCACCACGCCTGGGTGCTGGCTTATTTTGGCCGATGAAAGAGGCGTTGGTCAGAAGCTGGCCACCCAACTGACTGAATTTGGGGAAACTGTCCATCTCTTCAGCGCATCAGCCGAGGAAACGAGGTGGCAAGATTCCTTGATTTCTCTTGGACAAGTTGGGGCAGATTCCCTGCCGTTGCGCGGCATCCTTTATCTTTGGGGACTCAATAGTCAGGGGGCTGCCGAGGGTTCAGCCAACCTCTCTGAGCGTGTTTATGGGTTAATGCAAAGTCAGGAACAGAATCTGGGCAGCGTCCTGCAAATTGTCCAAGAATTAACCATGCTGGGCCATCAGGAACCGAACCTTTGGATCATCACCCAAGGCGCACAGCAGCTTTCACCAACCGAGCAGGTGGCTGTTGACCAAACGCCACTTTGGGGCATGGGGCGCGTCATTGCCCTCGAACATGGTGAACTATGGGGGGGGATGATTGATCTGGAACCATCTGTAGCGTTATACTCAGCTCCGTTTGAAGACCGGCGTTTGGTCCCTGCTGTAGAGGCTATGAAAAACGACGGTTTTCAAAGCGACTGCGATATAGATGGTGAACTGGATGGTGAAGCGGATTCAGAAAATAGTTGGTTAGAAAATCTCTCCCAAGCCATATTAGCAGAGATCCTGAAACCAGAGGCTGATGGTGAAGAACAGGTTGCGTACCGAAACGGGCAACGCTATGTCGCTCGCTTCGTGCCGACCCAGCCGGCAACCCTATCAACACCACTGGCCATTCGGGATGATGGCCGCTACTTGGTTACAGGTGGTTTGGGTAGTTTAGGCTTACAGACCTCTTATTGGTTGGCCCAAGAGGGGGCCCGTCATCTGATCCTCACCGGACGCAGTGGTGTGCGCACCAAAGAGCAAGAAGGGATCTTGACTGTGCTTCGCAATATGGGTGTGGAGATTACCGTAGCCCAGATGGATGTGGCTGACGAAATCGGCATGACCAAGCTCTTTGAAGAGATAGAGGCAGCTGAATATCCGCTACGAGGCATCATCCATGCTGCTGGCGTGGGTGGTTTTACGCCGATCCATGCGCTGCAATGGGATGATTTTGTTACGGTGCTGCGCCCCAAGATTATTGGTGGCTGGCTTCTCCATCACTTTACGCAAGCCCTCGAACTGGATTTCTTGGTCGGATATTCCTCCGGGGCAGGCATCTGGGGTGGTAAACATCAGAGTCACTATGCGGCAGCTAATCATTTTCTGGATGGATTGATGGCCTCCCGCCGCAGCCAGGGTCTGCCAGGATTGAGCATTGCTTGGGGTCCTTGGGCTGGAAACAGAGCCCTTCCCAGCATGGCAACACCGGAAGCCCAGGCCTTATTCTTGGCTATGGGCGTCCATACCTTATCTTCTGATTTAGGGCTTGAAATCCAAGCACATCTCATGCTGCAAACAGAGGCCAGCCAAGTGACCGCCGCGGATATTGATTGGTCTCTTCTGAAGCCCCTCTATGAAATGACCAAACCCCGTCGCTTTCTGGCCAAGATTGTGGTTGCCAAGCCAGAAGAGAAGCAATCAGCGGCGAATCAGGGGGGGCAGACAACCGCGGAAGCTTCATCGTTCAGGCAGGAGCTTCAATCCCTCTCGGCCAGCCAACGGTTGGAGGCACTACGTCGCTATGCCCAGCAAATATTGGGGCAAGTCCTCGGCATGGCTGATGCATCCAATGGGGCGGTTAGCGGCGGGCCAAGCATTCATACTGGCTTTGCCGACTTGGGCATGGATTCACTCATGGCGCTGGAGTTGCGCAGCCGCTTAGAAAGTGGGCTTGGCTGTTCACTCCCCTCGACCGTTGCATTTGAATACCCGACAGTAGATCAGCTGGCAAAATACCTACTTGATGAGGTACTGGCCCTGGCCAAACCTCAATCCGCCGGCCAAACCGAATCGCCGCGGGCCGTTCTGGATGGAAGCCGGGGTGGATCTCTAGCTGATGAGCCGATTGCCGTCATCAGCATGGCCTGCCGTTTCCCTGGTGCAGAGACACCAGAAGCCTTCTGGGATCTGCTGCAAAATGGCATGGACATGGTCCAGGAAATGCCGCTCTCTCGCTGGGATGTGGATGAATTCTATGATTCGCACCGACCGATGCCAGGCAAAATGTATACGCGAGAGGCAGCCTTCATTGAGAATGTCAAAGAGTTTGACCCGCTCTTCTTTGGCATCTCTCCCCGAGAGGCCGTAGGAATTGACCCCCAACATCGTCTTCTGTTAGAGGTAAGTTGGGAAGCACTGGAACGGGCAGGGCTAGCCCAGAGTGCTCTTGTCGATAGCCTAACAGGTGTCTTTGTTGGGATTAGTCCAGGGGATTATGACGAAGTAGGTGCTGCTCAGGGCGTAACTGATTTGGACATTCATGCCCTGACAAGTGGGGGCAACAGCGTGGCGGCAGGACGGCTGGCCTATACATTAGGCTTGCAAGGCCCCACCATGGCCGTTGATACTGCCTGTTCATCCTCGTTGGTTTCATTCCATCTTGCCTGTCAGAGTCTAAGGTTGGGAGAATGCGATCTGGCCTTAGCCGGTGGTGTGAATCTATTCTTAACGCCCTTCGGCCATATCGCCCTTTCTCAGATGCAGGCGCTTGCTACCGACGGTCGCTGCAAGAGCTTTGATGCTGCGGCGGATGGCTATGGCAGAGGTGAAGGAGTCGGGATGATACTGCTCAAACGCCTGAGCGATGCCCAAGCCAATGGCGATACGATACTAGCTGTTGTCAAGGGCAGCGCGGTCAACCATGACGGACTAAGCAGCGGGTTGACGGTTCCCAATAAGCGCGCACAAGAGAAGTTGCTAAGACATGCCCTGGCCAACGCAAAAGTGACACCAGATGAAGTCGCCTATATTGAAGCCCATGGCACAGGGACATCGCTAGGTGATCCAATTGAAATTCGCGCGCTTGGCTCGGTCTTTGGGGCAGATCGGGCGCATCCGTTGTTAGTCGGATCGGTCAAAAGTAACATCGGTCATTTGGAAGCAGCAGCAGGCGTGGCTGGTCTGATGAAGATGGTGCTTTCTCTTTATTACGGACAGATTCCGCCTCATTTGCATTTCAATACGCCCAATCCCTATATTGAATGGGATGAGTACGCCATTGATATTCCAACAGTTCTACAGCCTTGGCCCCAAGAGAACGGTTCAAACTCAATTGAGGGAAATTCATCTGAAGCAGCCTTAGAGGATGCCCATCAACCGATTGCAGGTATTAGCTCGTTTGGTCTGAGCGGCACTAATGCCCACATTGTGATGACGGCAGCACCGAAGAATGGCCAAATGACACTTGATCAGGATTATGTTGCTCAAGATAATGGGTTGGGCAGTGAAGATGCCCAGATAGGGGTAAAACCATCTTATCTGCTGCCCCTCTCAGCCAGGGATTCTGCTGCGTTGTCTGATTTGGCGAAACGGTATATCGAACATCTGGGGGATCATCCCGAGATTGGTTTGGGCGATTTATCTTTTTCCGCAGCGTCAGGGCGCAACCATTTCAATCATCGGCTGGGTATTGTCGCTGCAACTGTGGATGAGCTAAAGGTCAAGTTAAAAGCCGTGGAGCAAGATGAAGAAGTCGATGGACTTTTGCTCGGCACGGTAGCAACGAGCCAATCACCGATTGCTTTCCTCTTTACGGGTCAAGGATCCCAATACGTGGGAATGGGTTATACCCTATATGAAACAGAACCCATCTTCCAGCAGATTATCGACCGCTGTGAAGTCGTTGCCCAAGAGGTTCTTGGACGGTCGTTAATTGAGTTACTCTACCCACCAAGTACACCTGATCACAATGATATCTTGGACTCACATCCTTGTGGCCAAGCGGTAAATTTTGCCGTGGAATGCGCGCTCGTTGAATTGTGGAAAGCATGGGGTATTCAACCCGACTTTGTGCTGGGCCATAGCCTGGGCGATTTTGCCGCAGCGTATGCTGCGGGCGTATTCTCCTTAGAGGATGGGCTGCGCTTGGTCAGTGAGCGGGGCCGTCTTATGGAACAAGCAGTGGGAAGCATGGTTTCGGTCATGGGTGCAGAGTTAGACGTTGCGCCCTTTGTCGAACCCTACGAGGATGTGGTCATCGGCGTGATCAATGGACCCACCAGCGTTGTGATCTCTGGTGGCCATGAGCATGTTATGGCAGTGGCAGATGGATTGGAAGCTGCTGGATTCAAGACTCGCAAGGTTTCTGTTCCCATGGCCGCCCATTCACCTTTGCTCGATCCTGTCTTGGATGAATTTGAGACGTTGATCCGCCAGCAGATACCATTAAATCCACCCATTCGATCTGTCGTCTCCAGCATGACGGGTGGACTCATTACCGACGAGTTGACGGATCCAGCATACTGGCGACAGCACTTGCGCAATCCTGTACGCTTTGTGGATAGTGTAGAAACGCTGGCAGCAGAGGCGTGTACGGTTTTTATTGAAATTGGTCCCAAGCCCACATTGCTTGGCATGGTTGGGCAGATTTTTGAGGAGCCAGAGAAGCTTACGCTACTGCCATCCTTGCATCACGAACAAGATTGCTATCAACAGATACTCACATGCTTGGGGTCATTGTACATACAAGGCTTTGAGGTTGATTGGCTTGGCCTTCACCAAATGGATAATGGCGGAGCTAAACCATGCAAGGTGATGTTACCTACCTATCCCTTCCAACGCCAAACGTGCTGGGTTGAAACGCAAAAGAAAAAACAAACTGCTGCTTTGCGTCCGCTGATTGAAAAGGTGACGCCAATGCCTCTCCACAAGGAGATTGTCTTTGAGCGTGAATTCAGCGTAGAGACCTTGCCCTTCCTCGCCGATCATGTGGTTTTTGAACGTGTTGTCTCTCCTGGTTCATGCCAAGTGGCCATGGCGCTGAGCGCCGCCGAGTTGCTCTTGGACAAAGCTCACGTTCTTTGCCTGGAGGATATCATCCTCCCTCAGGCGCTGGTTCTGCTAGATGAAGAAACCCGTACCGTGCAACTCATTGTAGATATGTCAGGGGATAGTGACGTAAGCATCCTTAACGGTGCCTCCCATCTTATGCATGGGGCCAAACATGACTTCAAACTCGTTAGCTTTGATCTACACGCGGACGTGCTCGAGCCCCAAATCCATGCCACAGGTTATATAGTTGAATCCGATGGCAATAGCATAGTGGGTACTGGGCTTGAGAAACCTGAACTTGGAGAACCTATCTCAACGAATGGAAAACCAGCTGGGACGAACCTGGACGTTCTTCGCAGACGCTGCGATCAGCCTGTAGCGGTTGCGGAATTTTATGCCGTGATAGCGATGGTCCAAATCGAATTTGGCCCCTCTTTTCGATGGCTTGCCGAAGCATGGTATGCCAATGGCGCTTCCACGGCAGACGCGTCTTCAGAGACCACAGTAGAAGCGGCGTCAGAGACAACACCGGAGGTGATCCCAGAAGTATTGGGCAAATTGGTTCTACCTGATGCGCTCCGTTTAAGTGACCACGCAAGCGCCCACGCCACTGATGGACATTTGCTCCACCCAGGGTTGCTGGATGCTTGTTTTCAGGTGGCAGGACTGGCGTCAAAAGAAGGTGAAGGGGATGGAACCCTCTTACCCTTTGCTATAGAGACTTTGCATCTCTATCAACCCATGCAGGGTGAAACTTGGTGGTGTCATGCTATCCAACGCAAAAGCCATATGTGGGATATTCACTTGATGGACGAGCAGGGAGAATCTGTAGTCGTCATGCAGGGATTTGAGGTCCGTTCTGCTGCAGCAGACGCGGTAAGAGGAAGCGATCTTTGGCGTGAATGGCTTTATCAGATCGAATGGCAGCCACGTGCCTACTTTGGTCTTGCTCCCGACTATTTGCCAGCACCAGAATCCATGACCTCTGCACTCATAGCGCAGACCCAAGCCCTATGGGCAGAGCAGGAAGGGGAAAGCTATCAGCGATTCTTATCCTCATTAGACGAACTGAGTATCGATTATGTGTTGGCTGCTTTTGCCAAAGCGAACTTTGTCTTCCAAGCTGGGGCGCGTTGGACAACTGAGCAGATTGCCCAACTGGTCGGGGTGATTCCTTCACAGCGACGATTGTTAGAACGATTGCTGGTTCTCTTGGTTGAAGCGAATATCTTACAACGGGAGGCTGATTTATGGTCATTCAGTGAAGAACCAGATCTGATCAATCCAGCCGCACGCGTCGCCGAATTACGGGCATCATTTTCCCAAAACGAGGGCAGCCCATCCGAGCTTCATCTATTAGAACGCTGTGGCGAGAGGTTAAGCGAAGTATTGAGAGGGCTACAAGATCCGCTGGAGCTTCTTTTCCCAGGCGAGGATGACACAGTGACAGCTCAACAACATACAGTCTCACCTGCGGCCCAGGTGATGAATCACCTGATTGGGCAGCTCATACAGACTGTGCTCATGCATCTGCCACCAGAACGCGGTTTGCGCATCATAGAGATCGGTGCCGGAACTGGCGGAACAACAACTGAGCTGCTTCCCCTGCTCTCGAAGAGAAAGGTGGAATACTACTTTACGGACATCGGTCCTTCTTTCCTGCTCAAGGCGCAAGAGCAGTTTTCCGATTATGACTTCCTACGCTATCAACTTCTTGATATTGAACAATCGCCAAGCACGCAGGGCTTTATCCCAAATCAGGCAGATGTCGTGATTGCGGCCAATGTACTCCACGCAACTAAAGATATGTCAGAGACGCTCACCAACGTTCGCGCCCTACTACAGCCTGGAGGACAGCTTGTCCTATTAGAAGGAACCACTCCCAGCCCTTGGGTCGATTTGACCTTTGGTCTTACGGATGGGTGGTGGCGCTTTGCAGATGAACGGGCTACTGCTCAGTGGAACCACCCACTACTCAGCACTGACCGTTGGATGGATTACCTACAAACCCATGGATTCCAGAACGTTGCGGTAATTGAACAAGGGGCCCAAGCAGTTATTTTGGCCCAAGCAGATGATCTTCAAGCCAAAGCTGCCCAGGTTGATAACAACACCCAGGTTACTAACATACAGTGCAATGTTGAGAACGCCCAACCCATGCTCATCTTTGCTGATGGGCATGGCATAGCCGAAGGGTTAACCGCTCAATTTCAGCAGCAGAATGTTACCCCCATCCTGGTTTATGCAGCTCCTGACTATCAGCAACTGGAAGCCCATATCTATCAGATTAACCCGGAATGTGCCGAAGACTATACTCGATTGCTAGATGATTGTTATCAAGCGGGTGGTTCCCAATCAGATGAGGACATTGCCCATCAGGCTGGACTGGGTATTGCACATCTGTGGAGCTTAGATGCAGCTCCTCTGATGAGTGGCATGGATCTTCTCCATGCGTCTCGCCAAAATTGTGGCACGGTACTCCATCTAACCCAAGCCCTTCTGGAGCAAGATGTAGAGGTGGCTGGTCTTTGGTTGGTGACCCGTGAGGCCCAGGCCATCTCAGAAAAAGATGGAGTCAATGGCGTTGTACAAGCAGGCCTATGGGGGATGGGCAGGACCATCGGGCTGGAGCACCCTGAACTCAACTGTGTACTCATCGACCTAGATGGGGAAGAGACCCCAAGCATCCAATCTGCCTATCTTTATTCCGAGATGAGATCCGCGTATGACATTGTACAAGCAAAGAGATGGGAAGACCAAGTAGCCTTCCGCAGAGACGCTCGCTATGTTGCTCGCCTCGCCCGTTATGAGCCAGATGCAGAGCTATCTGTGCCAAGTGGCCCCTATCGGTTAGAGATTACTGAACGTGGGCTAATGGACAGCTTAAAGCTACAACCTGCCGTGCGTCGAAATCTGGGACCGGGCGAAGTTGAAATTCAAGTCCAGGCCAGCGGTTTGAACTTTCTTGATGTGTTAGATGCGCTCGGTATTTTGCCCTTTGAGCGAGCAGTCATGGGTGGTGAATGTGCCGGTGAAATTGTCGCACTGGGCGAAGGGGTCACCCACTTTCAAGTTGGAGAACGAGTGGTCGCATTGGCTGGGGGGGGCTTTAGCCGTTATACAATCGCCCCGAGCAATTTGGTTGTCCCCATTTCTCCGGCACTGACCTTTGCTCAGGCTGCCAGCATCCCATCCAACTTCCTCACAGCCCACTATTCATTACGGACGGTTGCCAACATCCAACCAGGGGACAAAGTACTGATCCATGCCGCAACGGGCGGAACGGGTATGGCTGCCGTCCAAATCGCCCAGCATGTCGGTGCTGAAATCTATGCCACAGCAAGCCCGGCAAAGTGGGAAACACTGCGCGAGATGGGGATCACCAATATCTATAGTTCTCGCGCCCTCGACTTTGCCGAGCAAATTCTGACAGATACCCAAGGGCAAGGAGTGAATATTGTCCTCAATTCATTGACAGGTGAAGGCTTTATTGAAAAAAGTCTCTCAGTTTTGTCCCCCGAAGGTCGCTTCTTAGAGATTGCTAAGCGTGATGTCATGCAGGCCGACGAAGTGGATACGGTGCGTGGGGATATCGATTACCACTATATCGATCTGCTATCGGTTACACAAGAGAATCCAGAGACCATTGGCAAGCTGTTGGCCGAGCTGATCAGTCAGTTTGAAACTGGAATTTTGCAACTTTTGCCCCAAACCTGTTTCCCCATCCAACATGCGGTGGATGCCTTCCGCTATATGCAACAGGCAAAGCATATTGGCAAGATTCTCTTAACTGCACCAACAGAGGCAGACTCGACCATTCAATCAGAGGGGACCTACCTAATCACAGGTGGTTTGGGTGGACTAGGTCTGGCTGTGGCCCAGTGGCTGGCCGAACAGGGTGCGCGACATCTTGTCTTGATGGGGCGTAGTGGCCCCAAGCCAGAAGCCGAAGAGCAGCTAGAAATGTTGGCGGACATGGACGTAACCGTGACAGTGGCCCAAGCCGATGTCACCGCACTGGATCAAGTGACCCAGGTCCTACAGCAGATCGACAGCCGTTATCCGCTCCGTGGCGTGATTCATAGCGTTGGTGTGCTGGAGGATAATCTGCTCATCCAGCAGGATTGGGAGAAGTTTGCCAGGGTATTAGCACCCAAGATGCAAGGCGCGTGGCACTTGCATGAGCAGACAAAAGAGTTGCCGCTGGATTTCTTTGTTCTCTTCTCCTCTATGACGGGACTGTTAGGCAACCGGGGACAGGCCAATCACGCCGCTGCCAATACCTTCTTGGATTCCTTTGTGTACTATCGACGGAAACAGGGTTTGCCAGCGTTGAGCATCAACTGGGGTGGCTGGTCTGAAATTGGTTCTGCTGCTGACCTGCTGCGCGAGAATCGTCAGCTAATGGCTGCGATTGGCCAAGGAACCATCTCGCCCCAACAAGGGATTGAGGCATTTGCCTATTTGCTTAACCAAAACCAGACAGAGGATGACCTGACCCAAGTTGGCGTTATGCCCATGCAGTGGACCAAATTTATGGCCAATGCCAATGTGGCGACTGCTTTTTACGCCAACTTTGAAGTCGATGCGGGTGATGGAGAGGGCTCGATTCTGCCAGAGAGCCTACAGACAGTTAACTTGGTGCAACAACTGGCAGAGGCGAATGGAGAAGAGCGTGCCAAGATGTTGTTGGAGTACCTGCGTACGGCTGCCGCCAAGGTCTTGGGATTGCGCAATCCAGCCCAAATCGATGAGAACCAAGGGCTATTGGATATGGGATTGGATTCGCTGATGGCAATTGAGTTGCGAAACCGATTGAGCCGCACGCTAGAGCAAAAGCTACCTTCTACTCTGATCTTTGATTATCCAACCATTGTAGAACTGCATCAGTTTCTATTAGAGAAATTTGCGGCGACTTACTCTGTAAATGAAACTGCAAATGGTGCTATGAATGATTTGGGAAATGAGTCAGTTACGAACGTGGGGATAAATGCAGATGATGGGCAAATAGACGGCCTGTCGCCCAGCAAAGAGACTCCCCACCAACCAGCTCAGGAACCAGTTTCCACTGATATAGCCGAACTTTCTGCCGAAGAACTGATGTCGCAGATCGCAGAAGACTTTAAAATTCTTCACGAATAGGAACGTATTGAATGTCTAATCCTTCACGCGAACAACAGCTGCTTGCTTCATTACAGCAATCAGCTATGGTTATCAAAACATTGAAGGCTCAACTCCAAGGCTATAGCGAGCCCATTGCCGTAATTGGTATGGGGTGTCGTTTTCCTGGTGCCGGTGATAATCCAGAACAATTCTGGCAAATGTTGGCAACAGGTGTAGATGGGATTGTCTCTATGCCTGATGATCGGCGCTCTAAGCCTATGGCCAACGCTTTGGATGATTCGTCGCTCCTACCATGTTACGGTGGGTTTCTGGAGCGGGTTGATACCTTTGATCCAGCATTTTTTGGTATCTCTCCTCGTGAAGCCAATTACATGGATCCCCAGCAGCGACTCTTATTGGAGGTAACGTGGGAGGCACTGGAATCCGCGGCCATCATACCGCAAACGCTTCTAAAGAGCGCAACAGGGATCTTTGTCGGACTCTGTAATTCTGAGTATGTGGTGCATCCTTCTGCCCAAGATGGATTTACGGCCCAGGATGAACTCCATCGACTAACGGGCGTGTCACCCAGCGTAGCTGCTGGGCGCTTGGCTTATATCTTTGGTTGTACGGGGCCAGCCATGGTAATCGATACGGCTTGTTCATCCTCTCTAGTTACCGTCCACCAAGCCTGCCAAAGCTTGCGTCACCAAGAGTGTAATTTGGCGCTGGCTGGTGGCGTGAATCTGCTTTTGACGGATATGCTGGGTTCCTTTGGGGATCCCACAGAGGATCGTATGTTGGCCTTTGATGGACACTGTAAAACATTTGATGCGGGTGCCAATGGCTTTGGGCGTGGGGAAGGGTGTGGCATGGTTGTCCTCAAACGCTTATCGGATGCCCAAGCCCACGGGGATGAAATTCTGGCCGTTATTCGCGGCTCTATGGTCAACCAAGACGGACGAAGCAGCGGCCTTTCCGCGCCGAGTGGTCCTTCACAACAGCAAGTGATTCGTCAAGCGCTGCAAAATGCTGGGGTAACCCCCGATGATGTGACCTATATCGAGGCCCACGGGACAGGCACAACGCTGGGTGACCCAATTGAAATTGGGGCTTTAAACGCCGTCTTTGGCGAGCGTCAGGAGCCCTTGTGGGTTGGCTCCGTTAAGACAAATTTTGGCCATCTGGAAGGTGCCGCAGGTATTGCAGGCATCATTAAAGTTATACTCGCCTTTCAACATAGACAGATTCCCCCTCACCTCAATTTTCACAACCCGAATCCGTATATTGACTGGGATGGCTCACCAGTCCAAATTCCGGTCGCATTACAAGAGTGGTCGGCAGAGAAAAAAGTTGCTGGGGTCAGTTCCTTTGGAATCAGCGGCACCAACGCACACATAATATTGGAAGAAGCACCCAAAGTAGGGTCTGAATCTGCACCGCAAGAGAGCCAGAAAGACCGAGCGTATCATCTCCTGACCATCTCAGCCAAGAATGAGAAAGCACTGCATACATACGCCCAGCACTATATCGATTTTCTCGCCAGAAATCCAGAGGTGGATTTGGCGGATCTCTGCTATACCAGCCATATCGGTCGCAGCCACTTCCACCAACGGTTGAGCGTAGCCGCAGCATCCAGAGCCGATCTGCAGCAGAGGCTTTCAGCATATATCAGCCATAATAGAGTGAATGGGCTGAGCCAAAGTGCGATTTCTTCAAGTCAAACCGCTCTCCAAATTGCCTTTCTCTTTACAGGGCAAGGATCCCAATATGTGGGGATGGGCCGCGAACTTTATGAAACCGAACCCACCTTCCGCGCCACTCTAGACCAATGTGACGCGCTTTTGCAGGAACATCTGGGTGAATCAATCATTGAAATCCTTTATCCAGGGATTGGGAATCAGGGAGCACGGAGCAGGGACACATCCCTAGTATCCAATCTCCAATCTCCATTCCCTACTCCCCTCTCCCAAACCCAATATACCCAACCGGCTCTCTTTGCACTTGAGTATGCGCTAGCGACCTTATGGCAGTCGTGGGGAATCCAACCAGATCTACTCATCGGTCATAGCGTTGGCGAAATTACAGCCGCTTGTGTAGCAGGTCTCTTTACCTTGGAAGATGGTCTCCGGCTCATTGCGGCTCGGGGTCGACTAATGGGTGCCTTGCCGCAAGATGGCGGGATGGTCTCACTAATGGCTGATGAGGCACGAGTACAAGCAGCTATTCACGCCCATCTCAATGATGTCGCTATTGCAGCCGTCAACGGTCCGGAAAGTGTTGTCATCTCTGGCAAGCAAGAAGCCCTGTCGGCGATCACGGAGCAGCTTGCTGCAGAAGGAATCAAGACGCGTCAATTGGAGGTTTCTCATGCGTTCCATTCGCCACTCATGGGTCCTATGCTGGATGAGTTCCGTCAGGTAGCGATGAGCATTGACTACCATGAGCCCAAATATCAGCTTGTCTCAAATGTCACTGGTCAGCTGGCTGGTAATGAAATCATGAGCGCGGACTACTGGGTGAGCCATGTACGAGAGGCCGTCCGTTTTGCCGATGGTGTAGCAATACTGGACGAGCATGAGATTGACATTTTTCTCGAAATCGGTCCCAAGCCGGTCCTACTGGGCATGGTGGGCAACAAGGTGACAGAGAGACAAGGTGACAAGGTGACAGGAGGGCAAGGTGACAAGGATTCGTCCTCTCACCCTCTCATCCCCTCCCCCCCCTATCCCCTTTCACTCCCCAGTTTACGCGAAAACCAGAGCGACTGGGAACAGATGTTGACAAGCTTAGGTGCATTGTATGTAAGAGGTGTTCCGTTGGACTGGGCGAGTATCGATCAGCATGGCAATCGGCGCAAGATCGATCTACCTACTTACCCCTTCCAGCGGCAGAGATATGGTCTGGATCCACTCCCAGCAGCGAATAGTATGGTCCGCCCCATGATCGATTATATGGCCCAACTCCCTCTACACAATGAAATCTTTTGCGAGGTAGCCTTTAGTGAAGAACGCCTACCGTTCCTTATCGATCATCAATTTTATGGGATGATGGTCACGCCTGCATCCTGCCAACTCTCAATTGCATTAAGCGCCGCTGAAATTATCTATGGCACTCAATACGGCCTGCAAATCGAAGAGTTCATTGTGCCCCAGGCATTGAGCCTACCCATTGGCGGGGCGCGCACTGTTCAGGCGACCTTTATGCCAGATGCCAACCCAACACATGCTGGCATAACCCATTCCAACGGAGCCAGGGCGAATGGAACAGGTGATGCCCACCATAAACTCACATTCAAATTTATTAGCTTTGATCCAATGGTAGAAACGCCCGAACCCATGACCCACGGTATGGGCTATATCTCCATTCACAAGTCCGAAGGGACAAATGTACAACCAGAAGCGATAGACATTGAAGCATACCATGAACGCCGCCAAGACCCGCTGGATATTGCCACCCATTATGCCGGAATGGATCCAGCGGTAGCCCATATCGGTCCCTGCTTTCGCTGGATGAGTGAAGTATGGCAGGTGGAGAATGACTCCACAATGGAGATTTTGGCCAGATTGTCACTCCCCCAACCAATTAGCACAGTTGCGGGTCATCTGCTGCACCCAGGCTTACTCGATGGTTGCTTCCAGGTAGCGGCATTAGCTGAAGGGTACGGTGATGATGAAAATCTAGTGAACGTTCTCTTCGCTGTCAAGAGGTTGCGCCTCTATCGCTCTGCCCAGGGGAATTCATGGTGGTGCCATGCCATCAAAGGCGACAGAAATCGTTGGGATATTCAACTATTCGATGAAGATGGCCGTCTCTTTGCCAGTTGTGAGCAAGTTGAAATCCGTCCTGCCACCATGGAAGACATACGAGGACAAGATGCTTGGCAGCGGTGGCTCTATCAGATAGATTGGCGTCCGCAGCAAGCTGAGTCAGCTACACTTGAGACAGCTAACACAACGAACAATGAAATAGATAGACAAGAGGCTACGGACAAGTCAACTATCGGTGGTACTTGGCTCATCCTGGCCGATGACCAAGGCATGGGCGAACTAATGGCGACTCAACTTGAGCAAGAGGGTGGAACACCCATTCTTGTCTTTGCTGGGCAGAGCTACTCGCAAGTTGACGAATATCGACTGACCATCCGCCCGGAAGAGGCCAAGGATTACCAAACGCTATTGGCTGCTTACCCTCATCTGGAGAATGTGCTTCATCTTTGGAGTATGAATAGGCAAGTAGGGGATGCACCTGCCAATGGGGTGAGCTTGATTGACCATGCCCAATTCAGTTGTGGCAGTACTCTTTATCTGACCCAAGCACTGCTTCATCAAGGGATTGTCCCGAATGGCCTTTGGTTTGTCACCCAAGATGCCCAAGCAGTTGTCCATACGGATGATGTCAGTGGGTTTGCCCAAGCCGCCCTCTGGGGAATGGGCAAGTCGATTGAGCTAGAGCATCCCGAACTGCGCTGTACCTTTATCGATATTGATGCAACAAGCAGTCGGAATGAGCAGGCAACTTACTTATGGGGCGAGATTTCGTTGACGCTGAACTCTTCTTCTGGTGGCTCCCCTTCTTGGCCAGATGATCACAACAGGCAAAGTGGACACGAAGCACAAGTCGCTCTACGAGGTGACACCCGATACGTTGCCCGGATGGCCTCCTATCAGCCTGATTCTGAAACCACAAGCACCCTCTCCATTCAACCAGATGCGACCTACTTAATTACGGGTGGCCTGGGTGATTTGGGGATATTGATGGCCCATTGGTTAGCAGAACAAGGTGCTGAGCACCTTCTGCTTATTGGGCGCAGCCAGCCCAAACTCGATGTGCAATCGCAACTAGATATACTGAGAGCGAAGGGCGTTTCCGTGACGACTGCCCAAGCAGATATAACCGATCTGGAACAGATAAAACGACTGTTAGATGAAGTAGAGCCAACTACTCCATTGCGAGGTCTCATCCATGCGGCAGGGGTATTGGATGACGGGATCTTGCTGCAACAGAATTGGACTCGTTTTGCCAAGGTGTTGGGGCCCAAAATGCTAGGCATGTGGCATCTACATCAGCTAACTCAGAATCTCCCGCTTGATTTCTTTGTGGCCTTCTCTTCCATTTCCAGCATGGTGGGCAATCGGGGTCAGACCAATTACGCAGCTGCCAACGCTTTCTTAGATGCGTTTGCCCACTACCGACACCTACAAGGTCTGCCTACTCTTAGCATTAATTGGGGCGCGTGGGCAGACCTTGGCATGGCCGCGAATTTAACTCAGCAGCCATCCCAGAAGAGTGGCCAATCAATAGAGATGCTCCCGCCAGAGCAAGGATTGGGCGCGTTTGCTTACCTACTCCACCAAAATCAGAGCAGCCCAAAGACGGCTCAGGTGGGCGTCACGCCAATCCACTGGTCGAAGATCCAGGCAACGGCTCACCTGTTTAACCCATTTTATGCTGATTTTGCCATTGTAGAACGCTCTGTGCCCGCCCAAGAGATTCATATTCGCCAACAGTTGCTTCAGGCTCAGGCAGAAGGTGCCACAGACGAACATTCGCCCAGAGAGCTTCTGCTAACCTATTTGCGCATGACAGTTGCCCAGATTCTCGGCTTGCACGACCCTGAACAGATCGATCCATACCAAGGCTTATTAGACATAGGACTCGATTCGCTTATGGCCGTGGAACTGCGCAACCACTTAAGTTACGCGCTAGAGGAACAGCTCCCCTCCACTTTGATCTTTGATTATCCAACCCTTGATAGGTTATCCACTTATCTGCTAGCAGAAGTGCTTCCAGAGGAGAGTGCAGATAGTGGGGCGGGCGATGGGCCTCAACATGGTCCTGATGATCCTCTGGATGCTGGTTCTCCAGAGGAAGATGATTTGGATGCTGATTCACTGGATGAAGATGAGCTGGACGAAGATGAACTGCTGGCCGCCTTGTCGGAAGATGAAGTTGGCTCGATTGAAGATGAGCTGGAGATGCTCAACACTTTCTTAAAGAGATAGCACATGAATCAGAAGTCACCCTCAAAATCCCAACAAATTATCATGGCCCTGCGCAATGCGCGCGAGCAGATCGAAGAGCTAGAGCAGCGTCAACGGGAACCTATTGCCATCGTCGGCATGGGATGTCGCTTGCCTGGCCATGCTGATACCCCCGAGCAGTTCTGGGACGTGCTGCGCAATGGTGTCAATGGCGTGATTGAGATGCCACCCCACCATCACAGCGATCATCTTGACGCCCAGGCAGCAGGGGTCGTGGGTGGCTTTTTGGATCGGGTGGATCAATTTGATCCCCAATTTTTCGGCATTGCCCCGCGGGAAGCAGCTCTCATCGACCCGCAACAGCGTCTCTTGCTGGAAGTCTGTTGGGAGGCAATGGAGTCTGCCCACGTCATTCCCCAGAGCCTCTTTGACAGTGAGATAGGCGTTTTTGTGGGGTTGTGTCAAACAGATTATGCCAAAATTATTCTAGGCCAAGAGACAGTTGCCGAAGACGATCTATTTCATGCCAACGTCGGCACCATAATGAGTACGGCGGCCGGGCGCATCTCCTATACCTTTGGCTTTACTGGTCCGGCGGTGGTGATCGATACGGCCTGCTCGTCTTCGTTGCTTGCTATTCATCAAGCTTGCCAAAGCTTACGTAGTCAAGAGTGTAGCATGGCTTTGGCAGGTGGTGTCAACCTCATCCTACTGACGGACTGGGCTAGTCAACCCAATTCGGACTCAGAACAGCAGTTTGTCTATGCGGCAGATGGGCGCTGCAAAACATTTGATGCAACGGCCGATGGCTTTGGTCGCGGTGAAGGCTGTGGCATGGTTGTGCTCAAACGTCTTTCGGATGCCCAAGCAGACGGTGACACCATCATGGCCGTCATTCGTGGCTCCATGGTCAACCAAGATGGCCGGAGCAGTGGATTGACCGCGCCCAGTGGCCCCTCACAACAGCGGGTTATCCGTCATGCCCTAAGCAATGCTGGCGTCGAGCCAGGCGAAGTTAGCTACATTGAAGCCCACGGTACAGGTACCATGCTGGGTGATCCCATTGAAATCGGATCACTCAATGCCGTCTTTGGCCAACGGTCGGAGCCACTCTGGGTTGGCTCGGTCAAGACAAATGTGGCCCATCTGGAGGGGGCTGCTGGTGTAGCTGGTTTGATAAAAATTGTGCTCAGTTTTCAGCACAAAGAACTCCCGCCTCATCTCAATTTCCAGGAGCCAAATCCCTTTATTGAGTGGGAGCAATCGCCCGTCCTGGTACCCCTTCAACCGACCGAGTGGCGCTCAGAGAAAAGAATTGCTGGACTCAGCTCATTTGGCATTAGCGGAACCAACGCTCACATCATCGTAGAGGAAGCCCCCTCGCCGGAAAGTCTTCAAGATCAAGAAAGCCTTCAAGGCAAACCTTCTGATGGCAAGTTGGCGGATAGCACACGGGCCAATTCCCTAGACCATCCAGTCTACCTACTGACCATTTCAGCCAAAAGCGCGGCTGCATTGTACGCTTACGTCCAGCGCTACCAAACTATGTTGGTTGATCTACCCGAAGCTCAGTTAGGGGATCTCTGTTACAGCAGCCAAATTGGGCGCAGCCACTTCTCCCATCGCCTGAGCATACCAGTAGATTCCGTAGTAGATTTGCAGAAAAAATTAGCTAACTATATTCATCAATCAGATACTCGTTCCAACGGAGCGTCCCCTCTTCATGGACAAACATACTCCGTAGGCGTGGTTCCGCAACACACAAGGGCACCCAAAATTGCCTTTCTCTTCACCGGGCAAGGCGCTCAATACATTGACATGGGTCGCGAACTCTACAAAACTGAACCCACCTTCCGCGCCACCCTAGACAGATGTGATGAAATTCTACAAGATCAGCTCGGTGAATCGTTGCTGAACATCCTTTATCCTGGCAAGTGGGCAAGTGGGCAAGTGGCAGACTTCGACTCCGCTCAGCCCAATAGTGGGCAAGTGACAATTGACAAATCCGACAGCGACCTGCAACCTGCAAATCTTCTCTCCCAAACCCAGTACACCCAACCCGCCCTCTTCGCCCTAGAGGTGGCACTGGCAACTTTGTGGCAATCTTGGGGTATTCAGCCAAACATCCTCATCGGCCACAGCGTAGGTGAAATTGCCGCAGCCTGCGTGGCTGGCCTCTTTAGCTTGGAAGATGGTCTCAAGCTAGTGGCGGCCAGGGGGCAACTGATGGGGAAACTACCCCAGGATGGTGAGATGGTCTCTGTCATGGCAAACGAGGCGCGGGTACAGACGGCCATTGGCCCTTACGCGGAAGATGTCTCTATTGCTGCCATCAATGGCCAGGAAAGCATCGTCATCTCGGGGCAACGGGAGGCTGTGCTAGCCATCACGGAGCAGTTCACAGATGCGGGTACAAAGACACGCACGTTAACTGTCTCTCATGCCTTCCATTCACCACTCATGGAGCCAATGCTGGAAGATTTCCGCCAGGTCGCCGAGAGCATCACATACCAGAAACCCAATCTGCGTCTCGTCTCCAATCTCACAGGGCAACTGGCTAGCGATGATATCAGAACGCCAGATTACTGGGTACGCCACGTCCGCGAGGCCGTCCGCTTTGCCGATGGCATGTCCACCTTGCAGAAGCAGGGCATAGAGATATTTCTTGAAATCGGCCCCAAGCCAATCCTGTTGGGCATGATAGGGGACAAGGAGACCCGGCACCCAGCAGAGCAAGAATCTCCCCTTTACTCCCTCTCTGTGCCAAGTTTGCGAGAGAATCAGAATGACTGGCAGCAGATTCTCACAAGTCTGGGTGAACTGCATGCTCATGGCGTTGCAGTAGATTGGGAGGGCTTCCATCAGGGAAACCAGCGGAACAAGATTACGCTACCCACCTATCCATTCCAACGGAAACGTTACTGGATTGAGCAAACCACTGGGTATACGAATGGTCTTCAGCCTGGTACTCAACCTGGGGCTGGCTTTGCCAACTGGCTTTCCGATAGCAGCATAGAGCAGTTGACCGAGCTGATTACCAACAATTCCTACTTTGATGCTGACGAGCGAGAAACGGTAGGTAAGGTACTGGCTGCATTGGAGACCGAGAGTCGTTCCCAGCAACTTGCCGCTCAGATAGAATCCATGCTCTACGAAATCAGCTGGGAACGCACCCGAATGCCTTCCATGGTGCCACCGACAAATCCTGGCCGCTGGCTGATTCTGGCTGATGAGGGGGGGTTAGGTAAGCGTCTAGCAACTGAATTGACTGGATTGGGTGAGACCGTTGATCTGTTGCAAATAGTTGAAGCACAGACTACAGCAGCATTGCTCGAACAGTTTAATCAGGCTTCACGGATGAATGAAGATACACTGCCATTCCGTGGCGTCATCCACCTCTGGTCACTCAACGAGGGTAATCTGACTGATGCTCCGGCGTCTAACATGGCCGATGATGAGCTGAGGGCTAATGTCACTCAACTCATGCAAAGCCAAGAGCGTAATCTAGGTAGCGTCTTACAGTTGATCCAAATCCTGGCCAAAAGCAATACATCACTACGATTGTGGATCATCACTGAAAATGCCCAGCATATTAGAGCGCATGTTGGGGAGCATGTTAACCCTACAGAGCGAATAGCAATTACTCAGACACCGCTCTGGGGATTAGGGCGGGTCATTGCCCTGGAACATGGTGAGCTTTGGGGTGGCTTAATTGATTTGGACAGCAGAGCAGAGCAACCCGTTCAGGCAAAGTGGCTGCTATCAGAAATTTTAAAAGCCTCACCAGATAACGAAACACAGCTCGCGTTCCGCCAAGGTGCTCGACATGTGGCGCGGCTCACCCAAAGCAACATCAACCATTCAGCCAGTCAGGCAACTGTCAGCATTCATGAGGATGGGGCTTATCTCATTACAGGTGGCCTGGGTGGATTGGGGCTGCTGGTGGCTGGCTGGTTGGCAGAAGAGGGCGCGACACAGCTCATTCTAACAGGGCGACGCGGTCCTAGTGCCGCACAACAGGAGGCCATTAACAAACTAGAAGCAGATGGCGTGACCGTGAAAATTGCTCAGGTTGATGTAAGCGATGCGACAGCCATGCAGCAGCTCTTTGCCCAACTTGCCACAGATGAATTGGCGCTCAAGGGAATATTCCATACGGCTGGAATCCTTGATGATAGTATTCTGCTCAATCAGAGTTGGGAACGCTTTGCCACTGTATTGGCCTCGAAAGTAACCGGTAGCTGGCTTTTGCATCAACTGACGCGCTCATTCGATCTGGATCTGATGGTCTTCTTTTCGTCTGGCGTATCGATCCTGGGAAACATGGGGCAGGGCAATTATGCCGCGGCTAACTCGTTTATGGATGGGCTAGCCCACTATCGCCGCCAGCAGGGGTTGCCTGGTTTCAGCATCAGTTGGGGTGGCTGGACAGATGTGGGCATGGCTGCGCGGACATCAAAGATACGGTTAGATGAAAGTCAATTAATTACGCCCGAAGTAGGTATGGCGGCCATGGCCAAACTGCTGGCAGGTGCCTCTGCTGGCAGCCCCTCTTCCCCCATTCATGTGGGCGTCATTCCCGTCGATTGGGGACAGATTGGTCATGTGTCGGCACCTTTCTTGGCCAACTTCATGAACAACACAGTACAGTCAGGTAGCTTTGCACCTGATGCCACGATTAGCGAAGCAAGCCTCGTTAAGGAGATCAAGACACAGCCTGCATCTCGCCGCTTGGAGTATACGAAACTCTATTTGCAAGAGGCAGTGGCCTCGATTCTCGGCATGGACGAAGATAGTACGCTAGACAGAAAAACGGGGTTTGCTGACCTAGGCATGGATTCATTAATGGCGTTGGAACTGCGTCGTTGGCTAGAGTATGAACTTGACCGTCCGCTCCCTACGACTATTGCGTTTGAGTACCCAACAGTTGACGAGCTGGCCAGTTATGTATTAGATGATCTATTGGCGTTGAGAGAAGCTCAAACCGCGACTCAGATAGTCGGACCTCGCTATTATCGGCCCTTTGAGGAAAATGAACCCATTGCCGTCATCAGTATGGCGTGCCGATTCCCAGGGGCAGACACACCAGAAGACTTCTGGCACCTCCTAAGCGAGGGCATTGACATGGTGCAAGAAGTGCCATCTTCTCGGTGGGACATTAATACTTTCTATGACCCACACCGTCCCCTCCCTGGCAAGATGTACATGCGTGAAGCTGCCTTTATGGACAATGTCGAATCCTTTGATCCGATTTTCTTTGGGATTGCTCCTCGGGAAGCCGTCAGCATGGACCCGCAACACCGCCTTTTGCTGGAAGTGAGTTGGGAAACGTTGGAGCGGGCTGGACTTGCACCGAGCAGTTTGATCGATAGCCCAACAGGTGTCTTTATTGGCATTGGTCCTGGGGACTACGGGGCGGCGAGCGGTGGCCAGAGTATGGATGGGATGGACACCCATGTCGCCACCAGCTCCGGCCATAGTGTTGCGGCTGGGCGGCTCTCTTATACGCTGGGGCTGCAAGGACCAACAATGGCCATCGATACAGCCTGTTCTTCCTCGCTGGTGTCGATTCACCTTGCGTGCCAAAGTTTACGCGCTGGCGAGTGTGACCTGGCCTTAACCGGCGGCGTGAAACTCATGCTCTCGCCCTTTGGCCATGTGGCCCTCTCCCAGATGCAGGCTCTTTCGCCCGATGGGCGCTGCAAAACCTTTGACGCAGCCGCAGATGGCTACGGGCGTGGGGAAGGCTGTGGCATGGTTCTGCTCAAGCGGCTTAGTGATGCCCAGGAAGATGGTGATACGATTTTTGCCGTTGTCCGGGGGAGTGCCGTCAACCATGATGGCCCCAGCAGCGGCTTAACTGTTCCCAACAAACGTGCCCAGGAGAAAGTTCTTCAGCAGGCGTTGGTGGCAGCCCAGATCGCGCCAGAAGAGGTCACCTATGTGGAGGCCCACGGAACTGGCACGCCGCTGGGTGATCCCATTGAGATTCGAGCGCTGAGTGCCGTCTTTGGTGCAGAGCGAGAGACCCCGCTAATCGTTGGTTCTGTCAAGACGAATGTGGGGCATTTGGAGGAAGCAGCGGGGATTGTTGGGTTTATGAAAACCGTCTTAGCACTGCATCATCAAACGCTGCCACCCCATCTTCACTTTCATACACCTAATCCCTATATCGAGTGGGATGAATTTAGCATTGACGTACCAACCCAGTTGCAGCCTTGGCCACACCACGGTTCAGGAAGCCATGATGAGGTTCAACCTTGTATAGCAGGTGTTAGCTCCTTTGGTATCAGTGGGACCAATGCTCATGTGGTTGTGGCTTCTGCGCCACAACAGGACGAAACCAGAGAACAGGCGCCTGAGCTAAATCGATCTGAGGAAGGCAATGACAATGGGAATGAGAGTAAAATGGCTACGCAGTCAATGTATCTGTTGCCACTGTCGGCGAAAAATCCTTCAGCGTTATCAGAGCTAGCCCTCCGTTATCGTGAGCATTTGCAGGCTCATCCCAACATGGACCTGAGTGCCCTCTGCCATACAGCAGCCCTTGGGCGAGATCACTTTACACATCGACTCGCCATTCTAGCAACAGACCCAGCCGATTTACAGGATAAACTCGCTCTCGTTCAAAACAATGAGGCCTCACCTCTTGCTCTAACTGGCACAGCCTCCCAGAGTAGACAGAGAATTGCGTTCCTCTTTACGGGTCAAGGTTCCCAGTATGTGGGTATGGGGCAGGAACTATACGAAACGGAGCCAACCTTCCGCGCCACAATTGACCAATGTGACGAACTTTTGCAAGAGCACCTAGGGCAATCGCTCCTTGGACTACTCTACTCAGCAACCAGCAACCAGCAACCAGCAACCAGCAACCAGCAACCAGCAACCAGCAACCAACTTGACCAAACCCAGTATACCCAGCCCGCCCTCTTCGCTTTGGAGTATGCGTTGGCCAAGCTCTGGCAAGCTTGGGGCATTCAGCCCAGCATACTAATCGGGCATAGCGTGGGTGAAATAGTGGCTGCCTGTGTAGCGGGGATCTTTAGCTTGGAAGATGGTCTGAAGCTGATTGCTGCACGGGGCCGTTTGATGAGTAACTTGCCACAGGATGGTGAGATGGTGTCGTTGATGGCTCATGAGGAAAGAGTGCAAGAGGCCATTGATGCCTACTACGAAGCCAGTGAACCTGTTGAAGTCTCCATTGCAGCTGTAAACGGTCCCGAAAGTGTAGTGATTTCTGGTAGACGAGAGGTTGTTCTTAAGATTGTCGATCAACTTGCTGCGGAAGGCATCAAGACTCGTCGATTGGTTGTCTCCCACGCTTTCCATTCACCACTCATGGATCCCATGCTGGAAGCATTTCACCAAGTGGCAGCGAGCATCACATACAGCGAACCTACGCTGCCACTTATCTCAAATGTAACGGGCAAACGGGCAGGAGAAGAGGTAACAACGCCAGAGTACTGGGTCCGCCACGTACGCGAAGCCGTTCGCTTTGCCGATGGTGCGGCCACACTCCAAGCAGAGGGTATCGACATCCTCCTCGAAATTGGCCCCAAGCCAACACTATTGGGGATGCTCGGTCAAGCGGAAAGTGGGCAAACGGCTAGCACTGCAGATGATCAAGTTGAGGCTGCAACCTTGCAATCTGCAATCTGCAATCTACCTTCCTTACGAGAAAATCGCAGCGACTGGCAACAGATTCTCACAAGCCTTGGCGAATTGTATGTACAAGGCGTCGAGATTGACTGGCAGAAGTTTGACAACGGGGTCCACCACAATAAGATTGTGTTGCCAACGTATCCATTTCAACGGCAGCGATATTGGATCGATGTACCCAAGGCTCAGCGTCCTGCGGAAGCACTAACACCACTGATTGATAGGATGAGCAAGTCTCCTTTTGTCAAAGAGACTCTCTTTGAGACTCTGATGAGTGGCGACACGTTGCCATTTCTAACCGATCATATTGTCTACGATACCATTGTTGCGCCCGGTGCCTGCCATCTGGCCATGGTTTTGAGTGCAGCCGCCCTGTCCCTCAAAGAACAAGCACTCAGACAAAATGGGACTGGAGAGTCACTTTACCAACTTCGCGATGTCATCTTCCCCCAGGCCCTGGCCATTCAGGAAGATGAGAACCGGATAGCACAAATTATCTTTGAACCATTGAACGACGAGCTAAGCAATGCGTTAAGCAATCTGCCGAGCAACGGTTCACATTCAAGCAGTCCCCATGCAACCAGTATCCATTCCGATAGCATGGGCTTACAGACAGAGTTTCGACTTGTCACCATGAACGCTGACTCTGTCGAGGCGTATGTTTCGGCGGAGGAAGCGGCGGCTAGCGTTCACGCGGTTGGCACTTTGGACATGGTACACCGTGGGGCAGGCGAGGGGGCAGACCTGAGTACACTGAAGGAACTCTGTTCCGAAGCGATTGCGGAGGAAGAGGAACAGGAGAACAGGGATGAGCAGCTGAATGAATTACCGATCTTCTTTGGCCCAACGTTCCGCTGGATTGATGAGCTTTGGCAGCCGCCTCACCAATCAGAAACCGAGCCGAAAGAATCTGTTCAAATTCTCTCCAAGCTTCATCGTCCAGATGTGGTGAACGACCTTGGGGGGTATGTGCTGCATCCAGGGCTGCTGGATGCCTGCTTCCAAACTGTGGGTCTGGCCCAGCAGATCGCGCAACCAAGCGGCGACCTGCATCTTCCCTTTGCCCTTGAATCTTTCGTTCACTATGATGTGATTCATCCCAATGATGTCAGCTCCAGTGATACCAGTCCCAGCGATCCCAGCGATGTTTGGTGGTGTCATGTGGCCCAAGTGGAAGAGACCAAATGGAATATTCACTTATTTGATGGGTCCGGTCAGCTCATCACCCAAATCCATGAATTTGAATTGCGTGTGGCACCACAATCCGCCATCCAAGCGCAAAAAGTTCCTACAGAGTGGCTCTACACCCTGGATTGGGAAGAGATGCCGCTCGCTGCCAACTCAGACGCATCAACTGAGATTGAGACGGCAGAGGAGGCGACAAATCAAGGGCAGAGACCAGACTGCTGGTTGGTTGTTGGTGAACTGAATGGATTGAGCCAGGTACTGACTGACACGCTGCAAACCGAGCAGATACCTGCCATTGCGTCGATGAATGGCCCCAAGTCAGTGCAGGAGCTCTCTGCCCAGTATCGTAGCGTGGGTGTTGTCTACCTCGGTGGTTCCGCACAAGAGATAGGTCCCGCGGCCGTCCCTGAAAAAGCAGCCCAATTAAGTGGAGAACTATTACATCTAACCCAAGCGCTGGTTGAATCAGATTTGGTTGCTCATCTCTGGATTGTTACCCAAGGATGTCAGACGCTTACCGCTGAGCAGCATCCTATCTCTACAGCGGCGGGTCCACTTTGGGGCATGGGGCGTACCATTGCCCAGGAACAACCCCAATTGCACTGTGTGACTATAGATTTGGATGATGTTGTAGATAACGCCGATGGGGATTTGAGCCATTTGGCATTGGCGGCAACCCTATCTGAAGAGTTTGTGGCAAATTTGGAGAACGAGTCTTCCGACAGCCAAGTTGCTTACCGCGAGGGTATCCGTTATGTGGCCCAGCTCAATCCGTGGCAGGCCCCGGCAGTCATGGATGAAACAGAGCCTGTGCGTCTTCAGCTGACTGACTACGGCTCACTTGACCATTTGGATTTTGTCCCCCTTACGCGACGCAGCCCCCAATCCGGTGAAATTGAAATTGAAGTCAAAGCCGTAGGGCTAAACTTCCGGGACGTGCTGAATGCGCTGGGAATGTTAAAAGAGTACTATGCTGACGTGCTGGGCGTGACCGATGCCAAGGATGTGGGGCTAGGCTTTGAATGTGCCGGTGTGGTCACTGCTGTGGGTAATGATGTGACAGAAGTGGCGGTGGGCGACCGAGTCATGGGTTTGGGGCCAGTTGAAGGAAGCTTTGCCAGCTATCTGACCGTATCGGCTAGCCAGATGACGCTGATTCCTGAACGGCTCAGTTACGCAGATGCCGCAACCGTTCCCATGGCCTTTTTAACGGCTTGGTATGGACTTGTGGAAAGGGCCAACCTCCAGCCAGGCGAACGGGTATTGATCCATGCCGCGTCCGGCGGTGTTGGCCAGGCCGCCATCCAAATTGCCCAGGCGATTGGTGCAGAAGTCATTGGCACAGCCAGCCCAGGGAAATGGGAGACCTTGCGCCAACAGGGGCTTAGCCACATCATGAATTCTCGCACCCTGGACTTTGCGGATGAGATCATGCAGCTTACAGATGGCCAGGGCGTCGACGTCATTCTCAACAGCCTGAACGGCGAATTTATCGACCGCAGCTTTGACGTACTCTCTCCTCAGGGTCGCTTTGTGGAAATCGGCAAGATTGGGATTTGGAGTCATGAGCAAGTGGCTGCTTACAGCCCCCGCGCTGCCTACCATCCCTTTGACCTTGGGGAAGAGATGGCCAAAGATCCGACGTTACAAACCCGTCTGTGGGAAGCCATTACGACTCACTTCCTTTCGGGTGCGCTTCAGCCCCTTGCCCAGACGACATACCCTGCTCAAGAGGCAGTTGCAGCGTTCCGATACATGCAGCAGGCCAAACAGATTGGTAAAATTGTCCTCTCTTTTGAAGGCTCAAATGTGCTGCAGATAGAGAGTCATGCCGTCTATCTCGTTACCGGTGGATTGGGTGCGTTGGGTCTACACATGGCCCAACAGTTGGTGGCAGAGGGTGCCCGTCATCTCGTCTTAACAGGACGGCAGGGCGTGACGAGCCAAGAGCAGCAGGCCGTGCTCGATAATCTTGACGAAGCTGGCGCCAAGATTACAGTGGTCCAAGCCGATATTGCAGAGCTAGAGGATGCGCAAAAACTCATCGCACAATGTGCTAAATTGGGAATGCTGCGAGGTATTGTCCACACGGCAGGGATTCTGGATGATGGTGTGCTTACTGCTCAAACGACGGAACGCTTTGAGCAGGTGATGCGGCCCAAAGTCAATGGCACATGGAATCTCCACACATTGACTCAATCCATGGATCTGGACTTCTTTGTCTGCTTCTCCTCCATTTCTTCCTTGATGGGTTCAGCAGGGCAGAGTAACTACGCCGCGGCCAATGCCTTTATGGATACCCTTATGCAACAGCGGCAGCAAGCGGGCTTGGCTGGGTTGAGCATCAACTGGGGTCCATGGGCGGGCTCGGATGGGCTTGGAGGCATGGCCGCAGAGCTGCAAGAACGCATAGACGCGCAGGGATTGACCATGATTTCGCCCCATCATGGTCGCCTCCTCTTTCAGTATCTGCTCAACCAATCTGCGTTACTGCCTCAGTCTGCTTTACAGGATCCGGCTTTTCAGAATCGGGCATTGGGACAGATCGGTGTCATCCCACTCAAACGACAGACGCAGCAATCTTCATCCACCAGGGAAGAGCAACGGCAGCAGATCGACATGAGTAAGGTGCTGGCTGACCTGCCCCAAGAGGAACGGCTTCCGCGGCTGGACGCCTATCTGCAAGCTGAAATTGCAACCGTTTTGGGGATGAGCGACAGCACACCCATCGATGTCCGGACTCGCCTCTTCGACTTTGGGCTGGATTCACTCATGGCGGTTGAGTTAAAGAATAGATTAGAGGCGGGCCTAGCTTGCAAATTGCGCTCTACGCTCCTCTTTGACTACCCAACGCTGGAGGTCTTGACGCCCTATCTGCTTTTCGATGTCCTAAAGATTGTGGCATCGAGCGAAGACGTAGATGGGAGAGAAGAGCCGTTGGAGGAAGGTAGCTTGCAGGATC
Organism: Chloroflexota bacterium; assembly: GCA_039028975.1. Lineage (GTDB taxonomy): Bacteria > Chloroflexota > Anaerolineae > Caldilineales > Caldilineaceae > JAHBNG01. The sequence continues at coordinate 86,989 of JBCCHB010000003.1, read as the reverse complement.
CCGAAAAGAGGTTGGCTTCAGAGGTGGAGACTGCCGACTCAGGCTCGAGAGTAGACCAAGAGCCAGATAGCGGTCTAGACAATGGGTTAGAGGGTGAGGTAGCGATTGACCAGTTGTCCAGCGAAGAGTTAATCGATTTTATTACCAAAGAAAATCAGAGCTTCATTTAATGTCACAACAAACCACACAAAAGGACCTACTGTCGGCTCTGCAGCAAGCTGCCGAGTTGGTTCAAAAACAGAAGAGTGCCTTAGCCGCTTACCACGAACCCATTGCCATTGTCGGATTGGGGTGCCGCTACCCAGGTGACGTCGATTCACCTGAAGAGTTTTGGCAAAGTCTGCTAGATGGATTTGACGGCATTATCGAATTGCCAACCCATCGAGCTGAAGATATGTTTGGCAAGCAGGCAACTGCGTACGGACTCCACGATGGTGCGATGGGTTCAGAGGCTGACGCGCCAGATGGAAAAGTGAATGGCAAAGTAAATCAAGATGCAGCTCAGCCTACAGCCCTTAGCTATGTACTGCGCGGTGGCTTCCTAGCGCATATCGATCACTTTGACCCAACATTCTTTGGCCTCTCCCCGCGTGAAGCTCTGGCCATGGATCCCACCCATCGGCACCTGCTAGAGACGACGTGGCACGCCTTTGAACACGCCAATATGATTCCGGCCGATCTTTTTAACACAGAAGTCGGTGTCTTTGTTGGTCATGGTGGTAGTGGCTATACAAGATTTTTGGCGGCGCAAGAAGATACGCTCTATGCGGCCACGGGCAATACATCGAGTACAGCGGCTGGTCGGCTCTCCTATACGTTGGGGCTTACTGGCCCTTGTGTAGCCATTGATACGGCCTGTTCTTCTTCACTCACCGCCATTCACCTAGCCTGCCAGAGTTTGCGCAATGGTGAATGTCATACGGCCGTGGCGGGCGGTGTGAGCGTCATAGCGGATCCTACCTCCACGGCTCTCTTTGCCAGTGGGGACATGTTATCCCAAGAGGCATCCTGCAAGACCTTTGATGCCGCGGCCGACGGCTATGTACGAGGTGAAGGCTGTGGCATTGTGATTCTGAAGCGATTGAGCGATGCCCGAGCGGCCAATGACACCATCCTGGCCGTCATCCGCGGGACGGCCGTCAACCAAGATGGCCCCAGCGGCGGTCTAACTGTGCCCAATGGCCCATCACAAGAGCGAGTCATCCGGCGGGCACTGAGCGAAGCCAAGCTCACGCCCGACCAAGTTACCTATATCGAAGCCCACGGTACCGGCACACCTCTGGGGGATCCCATTGAGATCGGTGCCTTATCAGCTGTCTTTGAGGAGCGCAGCCATCCCCTCTATGTCGGCTCGGTCAAAACCAATATCGGGCATTTGGAGATGGCCGCTGGCGTAGCCGGATTGACCAAGTTGGTCCTCTCCTTACAAGAAGGGAAAATTCCAGCCCACCTAAACCTCAAGATGCCCAATCCCCACATCGATTGGGACTTTGCGCCCATCGAGGTAACAACAAACGTCACTGAGTGGGGTTGCCCCCAAGGAATCCCAGAGCGGATTGGTGGGGTCAGCTCCTTTGGTTTCAGCGGCACCAATGCCCATATTGTGGTTTCAGAAGCACCGGCGCGCCGAGTCGCTGAATCAAAGGTTGAGCAAAACGAACAGCGTGAAGAAGTGGAACGGGCCGCCCACATTCTGACCCTATCAGCCCAGAGTGCCGAGTCCCTCGATGCCTATAGCCAACGGTATATCGCGTTTCTCACCGACCATCCTGACGTGGATCTAGGCAATCTTTGCTATACCAGCCATGTAGGGCGTAGCCACTTCGCCCATCGCCTGACCGTTACTGCGGAATCCACAGCCGATCTACAGAATCAGCTCATGGCACGTACAAGTGATGCCCATGTAGCCAACATCAGTAATGGCGTTGTACTCGTCCGCCATACGCCCCCCAAAGTGGCCTTCCTCTTCACCGGGCAAGGCGCTCAGTATATAGAGATGGGTCGCGAACTCTACGAAACCGAACCCACCTTCCGCGCCACCTTGGACCAGTGTGACCAACTCTTACAAGAGCACTTGGGGGAATCCCTTCTCTCGATTCTTTATCCTGACAAGGTTGCAGAGCGGAAAAGCGGAAAAGTGGCAAGTGAGCAAGTGGCAAGTGGCAACAGCCGTACAACCCAGCCCCCAGCGCCCAGCCCCCGCTCCCCGCTTCCCGATCCCCTCTCTCAAACCCAATATACCCAACCTGCCCTCTTTGTTTTAGAGGTTGCCCTAGCCAAATTGTGGCAATCCTGGGGTATTCAGCCTAACATGCTTATGGGCCACAGCGTGGGGGAGATTGCAGCCGCCTGCGTAGCCGGCGTCTTTAGTCTAGAAGATGGTCTCAAATTGATTGCTGCCCGAGGGCGACTGATGGGCACGCTGCCTCAAGATGGCACAATGGTTTCATTGAAGCTTGAGGAAGCAACCGTTCAAGAATTGATTGCACCTTACAAGAATGAACTCTCCATTGCCGCGGTCAATGGTCCACAGAGTGTCGTACTTTCAGGTTCGACGAGCGCCATCGAAAAAGTCGTTGCTCAGATACGGGACAATGATGCAGTCGAAAATCGCCAAACGAAAATCACCCATCTAGCTGTCTCTCATGCTTTCCATTCGCCCCTCATGGAGCCAATGTTGGATGACTTCCGGCAGGTGGCCAATAGCATCACCTACCATGCACCAAAACGCTCATTGATCTCCAACGTGACGGGCAAGGTGGCAGGCAGCGAAATCGCCACGTCAGCCTATTGGGTACGCCATGTTCGTGAAGCTGTCCGCTTTGCCGACGGCGTCGCACAACTACACGAAGAAGGAATCGGAGTCTTTCTCGAAATTGGTCCCAAACCAGTCCTGCTGGGCATGGTGGGTAATAATGAAACAGAGAAAAAAGATAACGCGGTGTCCCCCTCACCCCTTCATCCTCTCACCCTACCAAGTTTACGAGAAGAGCAGAGTGACGGGCAGCAGATGCTCAAAAGCTTGGGCGCGCTCTATACCCACGGCTTGGAAATCGATTGGAAGAGGTTGGATCAGCCATACCAGCGCGCCAAAATCGACCTGCCGCTCTACCCCTTCCAGCGTCAACGATATTGGATCGAACCGACAGATGGGTTGCCCGATGACTCCAACGCTGATCATGGCTTTATCCAGTGGCTAGCCGCCAATGACATTGAGGAGCTCACCGACTTCATCAGCGACAGGGGAGGCTTTGAAAGCAGCGAACGAGCAACGGTGACCAAGGTACTAACCACGTTGGATGCGGAAAGTCGCACCCAACAACTGACGGCCCAAGTTGAATCCATGCTCTACGAAATCGGGTGGGAACAGCAGCAAACGCCTATGGCACCTCTTCCCCCCACAACGCCGGGGCGCTGGTTCATTTTAAGTGATGCTGGTGAAATCAGTCGGGCACTGGTTAGTCAGCTAATCGAGATGGGTGAGGAAGCAGAACTGATCCGGGCGGAGGACGGGCTGGATCCCCTCATTGAGTGCCTCTTGGCGGATGAAGAGAATGACCGCCCCCTGCGCGGCATCGTTCATCTTTGGTCAATCCAGCCAGAAGATAGGGATGCTGAAAGCACCGACGCCTCTAGCCAAGATACGATACGTGACGAAGTGGCCAAGCGAATGCAACGGCAGGAAGAGAATTTGGGTAGCGTTTTGCACATTATGCAGGCGCTCTCAAAGCGGGGAGCGAGCCAGGGTATCCCAGCAGGTCAGGAGCCGCCACGCCTCTGGTTGGTGACAGAAGGGTCACAGCAGGTAACAGGAAATGAGGACGTAGCGATTGACCAGACGCCCCTATGGGGACTGGGGCGCGTGATCGCCCTAGAACATGCTGAATTATGGGGCGGTCTGATTGACTTAGAAGCCGCACTCAATCCAGGAGCGGCTGAAGCCTCGACTGATCCGGTCGATAACGCTACAGCTATCCTCGCAGAGGTTTTACAGCCGAAGCCAGACGGCGAAACCCAAGTTGCTTACCGACAGGGTAAACGCTCTGTGGCCCGTTTGGTGCGCAGCCAACCATCCCCATTTGGCCAAACGGCTCATGCTATCCAAGCAGATGCCCTATACCTAGTCACAGGAGGATTGGGTGCCCTTGGGCTATTGGTAGCGGATTGGTTGGCCGAACAGGGTGCCACCCATCTCGTTCTCACAGGGCGACGAGGCATCACAAATGAAGCTCAGCAGGAAGCCGTTAGCCGGCTAGAAGCCAGTGGTGTGGCGGTTCAGGTCGCCCAGGTGGACGTGGCAGATCCAGCAGCGATGACGGAACTCTTTGAGCAGATTGCCGCCCAAGCCCGACCGCTCAAAGGGATCTTTCACACGGCGGGCGTACTGGATGACAGTATCTTGCTCAACCAAAGCTGGGAACGCTTTGCGCCAGTGCTGGCGGCTAAGGTTACAGGTAGCTGGTTACTCCACCAGTTGACACGTCAAACCGATCTGGACCTGATGATCTTCTTCTCCTCTTCGACATCCTTGATGGGGAACATGGGGCAGGGCAACTACGCCGCGGCCAATGCCTTTATGGATGGGTTGGCGCGCCGCCGCCAACATCAGGGATTGCCCGGCCTGAGTATTAACTGGGGAGCATGGGCTTCCTATAAGGGCATGGCGGGCATGGCTGCTAGGACCGTTGCCCTAGATGAGAGCCATCTCATAACGCCTGAAATCGGCATGGCTATCATGACCAAAGCACTCAATCCACGGTTTGCCAGTCGAGGCCAAGTTGGCGTCATACCCTTAGATTGGGCGCAGATAGAGGCCGCAGGTAGTACAATGGGTGGATTCTCCCAGCCCTTCTTGGCCAACTTTGTCACCTCTCAGAAGCCCGCCGTCAGCCAGGTATCTTTGGTCCAAGAGCTAGAGGCGCTGCCAGTTAATCGGCGGTTAGCTTACCTATCTGATACCTTGCAACAGGTTGTTGGGACGATCCTGGGCATGAGCGAAGCGTTGCCTGATAGGAGCAGTGGCTTTGCAGATTTAGGCATGGATTCGCTCATGGCACTGGAGCTACTCCGCTATCTGGAACAGCGTCTCGATTGTACGTTGCCCACCACCATTGCCTTTGAATATCCCACGGTCGATGAGCTGGCAACCTATCTACTCAATGACGTGTTGGCTTTAGATATACCTGGTGATCCAAAGCATGGCCCAGAGAAGACGGTTCACCGAGTTATTGGGTTGGATGAACCGATTGCCGTCATCAGTATGGCCTGTCGCTTTCCAGGGGCGGACACGCCCGAAGCCTTCTGGCAGTTGCTCCAAAATGGCATGGATATGATGCAGGAAGTGCCGCTCTCCCGCTGGGACGTGGATGACTTCTATGATCCGGAGCGCCCTGCATCCGGCAAGATGTACACGCGCAACGCGGCATTTATTGATGATGTCGATCAATTTGACCCATTCTTCTTTGGGATTGCGCCTCGAGAAGCAGTAGGCATCGATCCACAGCAGAGGCTACTCCTCGAAATGAGCTGGGAGGCATTGGAACGGGCCGGGCTGGCCCAAAGTACGCTAGTGGATAGCCAAACGGGTGTCTTTGTAGGCATTGCCGAAGGTGAGTATGGCGTCATCGGCGGTCTGGCGGATATGGCCTCCCTGGATACCCACGCCGTAACCAATGGTGGAAATAGCGTTGCTGCGGGTCGACTCTCCTATACGTTAGGTCTGCAAGGACCAACAATCGCTGTGGATACAGCCTGTTCATCCTCCTTAGTTTCGCTGCATCTGGCCTGCCAAAGTCTGCGGTCCGGTGAATGTAATCTAGCTCTGGCTGGCGGCATCAACCTGATTCTCTCTCCTTTTTTACATATTGCCCTCTCTCAAATCCAGGCCCTTTCGCCCGATGGCCGCTGCAAGACCTTTGACGCATCTGCCGACGGATACGGACGAGGAGAAGGTGGAGGCATGGTTCTGCTCAAGCGGCTCTCCGATGCAGAGGAAGATGGAGACACCATTCTAGCGGTCATCAAAGGCAGCGCCGTCAACCACGACGGCCCTAGCAGTGGGTTGACGGTTCCCAACAAACGGGCCCAGGAGAAGCTTCTACACCAAGCGCTATCGACAGCCCAAATCTCACCCAATGAAGTGAGCTACATCGAGGCCCATGGCACTGGCACACCTTTGGGTGATCCGATTGAGATTCGAGCATTGGGCGCGGTCTTTGGTGATGAGCGAGAAGAGCCGTTGATGATCGGCTCGGTTAAGACCAATGTGGGACACTTAGAAGCAGCGGCTGGCATTGCAGGCTTTATTAAAACTGTGCTGGCGCTCCATCATGGACAAGTGCCGCCCCATCTCCACTTCAATACCCCCAACCCGCTCATCGAATGGGATGATTTTGCCTTGGATATCCCCACCGAGTTACGATCATGGCCAACAGAAAAACGGGTCGCTGGGATTAGCTCCTTTGGCATTAGTGGTACCAATGCCCACATGGTTGTGACCAGTTGGCAGAATGGAGAGGAACCCAGAAGCGAGGGACAAGAAGAAGGGGGAAGTGAATGGCCAGAAGCTCGAGAGATAAAGAGAGGGTTGCACCTGTTGCCTTTGTCGGCCAAGAGCGTTGAGGCATTGCCCGATTTAGCGGGTCGATATCTCCACTATCTTCAGACCCACCCAACCGCGTGTTTAGATGATCTATGCTACACGGCTGCAGTTGGGCGCAATCAGTTCAACCATCGGCTGGCCATTGTCGCCACAGACCAGGATGATTTGCAAAGCCAGTTGGCCTCCATCCGGTCTGGCACAGAGAAAAAAGATATTCTGCGCGGCATTGTTGCACCCAACCCGCCCCAAATTGCCTTCCTCTTTACTGGCCAGGGATCTCAGTACGTTAATATGGGGCGCGAACTCTACGAAACCGAACCCATCTTCCGTGCCACCTTGCACCAGTGCGACCAAATCCTACAAGAGCATCTCGGTGAATCGCTGCTCGACATTCTCTATAGGGAGCAAGTGGCAAGTGGGCAGGTGGGCAGGTGGGCAAGTGACGAGGCTAAACCTGCAAACCTGCCACCTGCAAACCTGCCACCTGCAAACCTGCTTGACCAAACCCAATACACCCAGCCCGCCCTCTTTGCTCTAGAAGTGGCTTTGGCCCAACTGTGGCAATCGTGGGGCATTGAGCCGAGTATTCTCATTGGTCATAGCGTAGGCGAGATTGCGGCTGCCTGTGTGGCGGGTCTATTCAGCTTAGAAGACGGTCTCAAACTCATTGCTGCCCGAGGGCAGCTCATGGGTGCCTTGCCACAGGAAGGCGCGATGATTTCCCTCATGGCTGACGAGGCACGGGTAGAGAAGGCGATTGCATCACATATGGGTGATATTTCAATCGCCGCCGTGAATGGCCCAACGAGCGTGGTCATCTCCGGCCGGCGCGAGATCGTTTTGAAAGTCGCCGAAGAATTAGCGAATGAAGGCGTTAAAACGCGCCGGTTGACGGTATCTCATGCCTTCCACTCGCCACTTATGGATCCCATGCTGGATCAATTCCGTCAAGTAGCAGAAAGCATCACCTATCACCAGCCCAAGCTCTCTCTAGTTTCCAATGTGACAGGTAAACTTGCTACTGATGAAATCATGACCGCTGACTACTGGGTTCGACATGTACGAGAGGCCGTCCGCTTTGCCGATGGGGTCGCGACCCTCCATGAGCAAGAGATTGACATCCTCATTGAAATTGGCCCCAAGCCGGTGCTGTTGGGCATGGTGGAAGATAAGGTGACAGACCGACGAAGTGACAAGGTGACAGGGACAGAAGAGTCACCCCCTCATCCCACCACCCCCTCATCCCCTCATCCTGTCACCCTCCCCAGCTTGCGGGAAAACCAATCCGACGGGCATCAGATGCTTACCTCTCTTGGACAGCTATTTGTACGCGGGGTCTCCATCGATTGGGATGGCTTTGAGCAGAATGAGCAACGGCACCGGATATTGCTTCCCACGTATCCCTTCCAAAAGCAGCGTTATTGGATTGAGCCAGTCACGCCGCCATTGAATGGTGCAGAAGCCCCAAGCGGCTTTGCCCACTGGTTATCAACGACTAGCCTTGAGCAACTGACCGATCTGATTGCTACACGAGGTGCCTTTGCCTCAGAGGATCGAGAGATTGTCGCCCGGGTACTCATGGCGTTGGATGCAGAAGGGCGTGAACAAGAGGCGACCGCTCAAGTAGAGTCTATGCTCTATCGTGTGGATTGGGAGCGACAAAACCATTCTCAAGGTCATGCCACAGCAGCCGCCCCTCTGGTGGCTGGCCGATGGCTTATCTTGTGTGATGGTAGCGGGATTGGCGAAGAAGTGGCGACTCAGCTGCGTGCATTGGGAGAGCGGGTTGATACAGTTACGGCGGAAATAGGTATGGCTGATCTCAGAAGCCGACTCTTATCCCAGAGCACGGAGGATCCACCGCTGCGTGGTGTGCTCCATCTGTGGGGACTCAATCCGCCCATCGGCCACAGCGCAGACGAGCTGATGCAGAGGCAAGAGAAAAATCTGGACAGCGTGCTTCAGCTTATCCAAACCTTGGCAGGGGCAAGCGATGGGAACTCATCGGGTACTTCTCTAAATGGTGAGTCATCGAGTCACGCTCCGGCACTTAGTGAGTCACCTAGGCTGTGGGTGATTACCCAGAATGCCCAGCAACTTTGGTCAACCTACTCTGATGAAAGAGACTCAAATTTGGTCGACGCCATCCGCTTTGACCAAACCCCGCTTTGGGGGCTGGGTCGGGTGGTTGTCTTAGAACATGACGAAATCTGGGGCGGCTTAATTGACATTGATAAGCAAGAGGACGTGGCAAAAATAGCCGAACCGTTGCTGGCTGAAGTCTTACAACCGCAAACAGACAGGCAGAAACCAGCCGAAAAGCAGGTTGCCTTTCGCAATGGGATTCGCTATGTGGCGCGTCTGGCACGAGGCAAAGTGCATCCAGCCGATTCTGAGACACTGATCTGCCCCAACGCAGCCTATCTGATTACAGGTGGGCTGGGGGCATTGGGCCTGCTGGTAGCCGAATGGCTGGCAGAACAGGGTGCAAGCCATCTCATTCTAACGGGGCGTAATGGAATTACCAGGGAAAGCCAGCAGAAAGCCATCACCCAATTAGAAGCCAACGGAGTCACTGTCCAAGTTGCCCAGGTGGATGTGGCCGATGAAGCAGCCATGCGCGATCTCTTTGCACAATTCGAAAAGAAAGCGACAGAAAACGGCGCAGAGAGGCGTGAAGAAAATCAGATCCAATTAAAAGGGGTATTCCACACGGCAGGTGTTTTGGATGACAGCATTCTCCTCAACCAAAGTTGGGAGCGCTTTGCTACCGTATTGGAGGCCAAAGTAAAGGGCAGTTGGATGCTCCATCAATTGACTCAAGAGCTGGATTTGGAGACGATGGTCTTCTTCTCTTCGGCAGCTTCCTTGCTGGGAAACATGGGGCAAGGCAACTATGCCGCAGCCAATGGATTCATGGACGGATTGGCCCACTATCGCCAGCAGCAGGGATTGCCTGGGATGAGCATCAACTGGGGTGCCTGGGCAGATGTAGGCATGGCTGCCCGAACGACTCAAGCGACTTTAGATGATACCTACTTGATCAGACCAGATGTAGGCTTGGCGGCCTTAACGCACCTACTTAGCCAGGGTGAAGTCAAGCCCAGTCAGATAGGTGTGATGGCGGTGGACTGGCATCAAATCGGCGCAGTTGGCGCGGCCATCCCACCCTTCCTAACTAACTTTGTCACCCAGAAGAGTCAAGCGCATGATGCAGTAGAGGAACAAGCGTCGCTCATCAAAGAGTTAGAGGCGCTACCCGTTGCTCGGCGCTTAGAGCATATGAAGAATCACCTGCAAGAGGTTGTGGGCTTCGTCTTGGGCATGAGTGGCGAGTCGGGTACCTTGCCCGACAGAACGACAGGTTTTGCGGATCTGGGCATGGATTCACTCATGGCCCTGGAGCTACGGCGTGCCCTCGAATTTGGACTCAATCGAACCCTACCCACCACCATTGCTTTTGAGTTCCCAACCGTTGACGCGCTGGCCACCTATCTTCTGGATGATCTGCTCCAGCTGACAGACCCCCAAGCCATTGAAACGGTGAAAACCGAGTATCGCACCATCGGCATGGACGAACCGATTGCCATAATCAGCATGGCCTGTCGCTTCCCCGGTGCCGATACCCCCGAAGCCTTCTGGCAATTGCTCCAAGATGGCGTCGACATGGTTCAGGAGATCCCAGAATCCCGCTGGCCCATAGATGAGTTCTATGATCCACACCAACCCATGCCGGGAAAGATGTACATGCGTGAAGCAGCATTTGTGGATGGAGTGGAGGATTTTGATGCCCTCTTCTTTGGCATCTCTCCGCGAGAAGTTGTCAGCATGGATCCTCAACATCGATTGCTACTAGAAGTCAGTTGGGAAGTCCTGGAGCGTGCTGGCCTAGCCCAAAGTTCCCTCGTGGATAGTCAGACAGGTGTCTTTGTGGGCATTGGTTCTAGTGATTACGAAACCATTAATACTCTGCAGAGTTTCTCCCACATGGATGCAAGCTTGGCAAGCGATGCTGGAACCTACGGCGCAACAAGCAGTGGTCATAGTGTTGCCGCTGGACGCTTGGCCTACGCATTAGGGTTGCAGGGACCAACCATAGCGGTGGACACAGCCTGCTCATCATCTCTGGTCTCCCTTCATCTAGCCTGTCAGAGTCTACGAGCTGGGGAATGTGCTCTGGCCATAGCGGGGGGTGTCAACCTGATGCTGTCGCCCTTCCCACACATCGCATTGTCACAGATGCAGGCGCTTTCGCCCGATGGCCGATGTAAGACCTTTGATGCTGCAGCAGATGGCTATGGCCGAGGTGAAGGCGGTGGCATGGTCTTGCTGAAGCGCTTGAGTGATGCTGAGCGAGATGGAGACACGATTCTGGCTACCATCAAGGGTAGTGCCGTCAATCACGATGGTCCCAGCAGCGGGTTAACGGTTCCCAATAAGCGTGCCCAAGAGAAGTTGCTCCGCCAAGCTTTGGCAGCAGCCAAGGTAACGCCCGACGAGGTGGATTATATTGAAGCCCATGGCACAGGTACGTCGCTTGGTGACCCCATTGAGATTCGGGCGTTGGGATCCATCTTTGGAACAGAGAGAGAAAGCCCCTTGTTGGTAGGGTCAGTCAAAACCAACGTAGGCCATTTGGAAGCTGGGGCTGGGATTGTAGGGTTCATCAAGACAGTTTTAGCCCTACATCATGGCGCGTTGCCGCCCCATCTGCACTTTACTGAGCCGAACCCTTACATTGAGTGGGACGAGGTAGCCATCGAGATCCCGACCGAATTACGATCTTGGCCGCAGCGCGAAGAGGGCAACCCTCACGTTGCGGGGATCAGTTCATTTGGCATCAGTGGGACGAATGCGCACATTGTGGTGGTGGCAAGTGGGCAAGTGGCAAGTGGGCAAGAAGAGGGTAAAGAGAGAACTCTGCACTTGTTACCGCTGTCAGTGAAGGGTGGGGCGGCATTGCCGGATTTGGCAGGTCGTTACAGCGATCATTTGCAGACCTATCCAGAGATTGAGCTAGGTGACCTCTGTTACACGGCTGCGCTCGGGCGCAACCACTTTAGCCATCGGCTGGCCATCATTGCATCGGATTTAAGTGACCTACAGGCCAAACTCGCTGAGGTAGCGCAGAGTGTAGACTCAGCGGATATTCTGCACGGAACCGCTTTCCAAAGCCCGGCTCCCATTGCCTTTCTCTTCACAGGTCAAGGATCCCAGTACGTTAACATGGGCCGCCAGCTCTACGAAACAGAGCCAACCTTCCGCGCAACCCTAGACCAGTGTGATGAAATGTTGGGGGAATACTTGGGAGAATCCCTCCTTGAGTTACTCTACCCAGCTACCAGCTACCAGCCACCAGCTTCTGGCCACCCACTCAACCAGACCCAATACACCCAACCCGCGCTCTTTGCCCTGGAAGTTGCATTGGCTCAATTGTGGCAATCCTGGGGTATTCAGCCGGATATCCTCATTGGGCATAGCGTCGGTGAGATTGCCGCGGCCTGCGTGGCAGGCGTCTTCACATTGGAAGATGGGCTGAAGCTGATTGCCGCTCGTGGACGGCTTATGGGTGCCTTGCCTGAAGAAGGCAAGATGGTCTCCATACGGATCGACGCAATAACCGCTCAACAAGCGATTGGACCCTACCAAAGTGAAGCATCCATCGCCGCCATCAACGGTCCCGAAAGCGTTGTCATATCAGGCTCCAATAACGCGATAGACGACATCATCGCTCAACTGCAAAGCCAAGGCCACATCAAAAACACCGAAGACCCAACAATCGTCAATCCAAAATCGTCAATCGTCAATCTCAAAGTCTCTCACGCCTTCCATTCACCGCTTATGGAGCCCATGTTGGCGGAGTTTCGGCAAAGTGCTGAAAGCATCAGCTACCAGCGTCCCAAACTCTCGCTGGTTTCCAACGTGACAGGTAAACTCGCTACAGACGAGATCATGACCGCCGACTACTGGGTGCGCCACGTCCGTGACGCCGTTCGCTTCGCCGATGGCATCCACACGGTTCAGGAGCAGGGCATTGGTATCTTGCTGGAGATTGGCCCCAAGCCAACGTTGTTGGGCATGGCAAGAGCAATTGACGATTACGGATCGAATGAGATGGACAGAGTTGATGGTAATGTGCATACGGAATCACCGACAGACGGAGAAATCGAAAATCATCAATCCAAAATCGTCAATCCCATATCTCTACCCTCTTTACGCGAAAACCAAGATGAGTGGCAGCAGATGCTTACAAGCTTGGGAACACTCTATACCCAGGGCGTTGAGATTAACTGGGCAGCCATTTACAACCAACCTGGACAGCAGAAAGTACAGCTCCCCACCTATCCCTTCCAGCGCCAGCGTCACTGGATCGATGCCCCCAAAGGCAAGCCCCGCCTCGACGCACTACGGCCTCTGATCGACAAGATGATCGAGTCACCAGCCATTCGGGAGACCCTCTTCGAGACAGCCATGAGTGTAGATGCGCTTCCATTCCTGTCAGATCACAGAGTCTACGAAATGGTTGTGTCGCCGGGGGCGTGCCATCTGGCCATGGTTTTGAGTGCCGCCGAAGTGTCTAGTCAAGAACATGTCAATTATCAGCCAGTCTATCAACTCAAGGATGTGGTCTTTCCCCAACCCTTGGCTATGGCGGATGATGAGACGCGTACGGCCCAGGTCATCTTTACGCCGTTGGGTGCCAACGGCGTCAGCGGGAATGGGCCACAAGCAACCTTTCAATTAATTAGTTTTGATAAATCCGTGGTCGATGTGGATTTCCAGCAGTTCACCCACGCGACTGGGGCTGTTAGCGTGGACAGCCGTGTGAACAGTAAGACGAACGGCAACGTGACTGGTAGCGTGACTGGTAGCGTGACTGGTAGCGTAGAGCGCAAGAGCAATGGTCAATTTGTCCAGCTGTCTAACGAATCCGCCCTGAGTAATCTTCAGGAACGCTGTACAGTTTTGATTCCTGCAGGGAATAGTGACAGTGAGCAAGATGACGAGGCACCCATCATCTTTGGTCCAACGTTTCGCTGGATTGACGAGGTTTGCCATGCGCCATTCGAGCAAGAAGACGAAAGCAATCCATCGGTTGAGCTATTGGCCAAATTCGGCCGCCCAGATGTCATTCCGACTCTTGCTGGCTATCTGATGCACCCTGGCTTACTCGATGCTTGTTTCCAAGTCGTTGGCTGGGGACACCAAATTTCTACCCAATCGACTGACCTTCATCTGCCCTTTGCCATGGATACACTCCAACTCTATCCGTCGGCCAGCCAAGATTCGGCCACGGGTTGGTGGTGTCACGTCCGCCAAAGCAGTGAAACCAAATGGGATATCACTCTCTACACTGAATCAGGTCAAACCCTGGCTGAGATCAGCGGCTACGAGGTACGGGCCGTTCCTCAGAGTGCCATCCAAGCAAGCAGCGTACGCCTTGACTGGCTCTATATGCTCGATTGGGAGGCCATGCCCTTGCCCGAGGAATCGCCAACGGAGGGGGCAGTCGATACTGTAGACTCGATTCAATCGCCAGCGTGTTGGCTGCTTTGGGGAGACGCAAATGGCCTGAGTGAGCAGATTGCACAACGGATTCAAGAAGAGGGTATACCTATCTATCTCGCCACGGATAGCCACAACGGCTCTCCATCAAGCGAGTTAGCCTCCCTACAGCCAGTCATCATAGATCCGAGCGATGCTGCTGCGGTCATACAGGTCGTCCATGAGATTGCCTCGAGACATGAGAGCATGGGCGTCATCTATCTTGGAACGCTCGATGACGCTTCAGAGGAAGAGACGATGCCTGCCCAGACATTAACGCTGAGCAGTGGCCTCCTCCACCTTACCCAAGCTCTGTCCGAATTAACCATATCGATTCACTTATGGGTTGTGACCCAAGGCTGCCAAATCAGAAACGAGGTCACCCCCTCATCCTCTTTTGCCCAGGCTACCGCGAGCGCCCTTTGGGGCCTCGGGCGCACTATTTCACAAGAGCAACCTCAGTTGCGCTGCATTTGCGTTGATCTTGATGTCCACCTGGACCAAGAAGGCCAGGCAGCCAGGCTCAGTGAAGAACTCTACGTTGGGCTGGCCCTGGGTCCGATGGAGAACCAAGTCGTCTATCAAAACGGCACCCGCTATGTGGCACGCTTGGATCATTGGCAGGGAATCGCAGAAGCACAAAGTATATTGGAGGAGCGCCAACCTGTACGCCTCCAATTGAGCGAGTATGGGTCCATAGAGAACCTAAGCTTTGTCCCCATGACACGCCAGACGCCCGGTCCCGGTGAAATTGAGATCCAGGTCAAAGCCGTGGGGCTGAACTTCCGGGATGTGCTCAACGCGCTGGGGATGTTGCAGGAATACTACGCCACAGTCCTCGGCATTCATCGTGCCCGAGATGTGGGATTGGGGTTAGAGTGTACGGGTGTTGTCGTCGCCGCCGGTGAAGGCGTTACCCAATGGGTCACTGGTGATCGGGTCATGGGATTGGTTATAGGTGGCTTTGCCAGCTACATCACCGTCACTGCGGATTCGGTTGCCCGAGTCCCCGACGACCTCACCTTTGAAGAAGCGGCGACGGTCCCCCTAACCTTCCTGACAGCCTGGTATGGCCTCAAAGAATTAGCCGATCTCCAGGCAGATGAAAAGATCTTAATTCATGCAGCCTCTGGAGGTGTGGGCCAAGCCGCCGTGCAGATTGCCCAAGCCACAGGTGCCGAGATCTGGGGAACCGCCAGCACGGGCAAGTGGGATTTCTTACGCTCTCAAAATGTAGACCATCTTCTGAATTCACGAACCCTTGACTTTGCGGGTGAGATTGACCAAGAGACAGATGGTGCCGGCGTGGATGTGGTTCTCAATAGCTTGAGTGGCGACTTTATCCAGCCTACCTTTGATGCCTTGGCCCAAGATGGCCGCTTTATCGAAATTGGCAAGCTGGGCATCTGGACGCCCGAAGAGGCTGCCCAAAGACGACCTGATGTAGCCTACCACCCCTTTGATTTGGGCGAAACCTTGGCCCAGGATTCCACCCTCTACCCCAAATTATGGGATGCACTGACGGCTCAATTTGAATCCCAAACGCTACAGCCCCTGCCTCACCAAGTCTTCCCAGCAGAGCAGATCGTAGATGCCTTCCGCTTTATGCAGCAAGCCAAACACATCGGCAAGGTAGTCATCTCCTTTGAGGAGCCTGCCCTTACTGAACTTCACTCTGATGCTAGCTACCTCATCACAGGTGGTCTTGGGGACTTGGGTCTGCAAGTGGCCCAACAATTAGCCATCGGCGGGGCCAAGCACCTGGTATTGACTGGGCGGCGGGGCATCCCCAATGAGGAGGCCAAGGAAGCCATTGAGCAGTTAGAGGCAGAAGGCATTGCAATCCACGTAGTCAAGGCGGACATTGCCGAAAAGGAGCATGTCCAGCGACTTCTCGCAACCTGTGACGAGATCGGGCCGTTGCGAGGAATTGTCCACGCGGCTGGCCTGCTGGATGATGGCATACTGGCCCAACAATCCACGGAACGCTTTGAACGGGTCATGCGCCCCAAGGTGAATGGGACTTGGCATCTTCATACCTTGACCCAAGCCCTGGAACTGGACTTCTTCATCTGCTACTCCTCAGCTACGTCCATGTTGGGGGCAGCCGGGCAGAGCAACTATGCCTCGGCCAATGCCTTTATGGACGGACTGATGCAGCAGCGGGTGGCCGCCGGGTTGCCCGGGTTGAGTATCAGTTGGGGTGCCTGGTCGGAAGTGGGTATGGCGGCTCGCTTGGATCCAGATCAGCAGAAGCGAATGGCGGGCAGCGGCATGGGAACCATTGGCCCTGAGCAAGGCGCAGAGATCTTTGGTACGCTGCTGGCGCTCTCCAACCGGCCCCATCAAGGGCAGGTGGGGGTCTTGCCCATTCGATGGGAGCGATTCTTACGGCAGGTACCAGGACAACCGGAAAATGGGAGCCAGGATGTAGGGCTATTGGCTCGCTTTAGTCGATTAGCCCGGGCGAGCAGTCAACCCAACGACCAACCTGACAGCGAAGACCACAGCCAGCTGCTGGCTCAGCTCCAAAGTGCATCGGCCAAGGAGTGTCAAGAACAACTAACCGTCTATCTGCAAGAGGTGGTTACACGAATTCTGCGCCTACCAGAATGGCCCGCGCCTCAGCAAGGCTTGGTCGATATTGGCATGGATTCGCTCATGGCGGTTGAGTTACGCAGCCGAGTGGCTAGCACCTTGCATACTCAACTCTCCATGACGGCCTTCATCGATTCGTCTATTGAACAACTGGCGGTGATGCTAGCGGAACAGATTGTTCTGGCTCGCATGAAACAAACGCCTGGTGGTTCACCCGAAAACCAACCTGAACAAGCGTCCGCAGAGCATGGCATTGATGAAACGTCGGCAGAGCCTGGTGTAGGTGAAGCAAGCAGCAATGATGGTGCCAACGCAAATGCTGAAGATACGACTATAGAGGAATTTGTCATATGAGCTTACTCGAATTACTCGACCAACTGGGACAACTTAA
The DNA here is from genome assembly GCA_039028975.1 of Chloroflexota bacterium. Classification (GTDB taxonomy): domain Bacteria; phylum Chloroflexota; class Anaerolineae; order Caldilineales; family Caldilineaceae; genus JAHBNG01. Next base: position 69,854 of record JBCCHB010000003.1, on the reverse strand, counting down.
CATCACCCTGCGCGCAGAGGATGGCCAACTGCGTATACAGGCTCCTCAGGGAGCTTTCACACCAGAACTGCGCTCTCTAGTGGCCCAATACAAGGGTGAAATTCTGGCCCACCTTCAGCAGACAAATAGTGAACCGACATCCCTACCGCCGATTGTACCCAGTCTAAAGGAACGATACGAACCCTTTCCGCTGACAGATATTCAACACGCCTACTGGATTGGCCAGATGGTCGGGCTGGATTTGGGAAACGCCTACCACTTTTACCAAGAGGTTGACTCCCGCAACTTGGATATAGCCCGTCTCAACCAAGCCTGGCAGCGGCTCATAGAGCGCCACGATACGTTGCGTGCTGTTGTGCTCACAACGGGAAATCAGCAAATTTTTGCCGATGTTCCAGCTTACCAAATTGAAGTGAAGGACGTTTCCCACTTGGAAGCCGTAGAGAAAGAGGCCCACCTCGAAACGACCCGAGAGGAGATGGCCCATCAGATCTTAACCCTCTCTGAGTGGCCCCTCTTTGATATTCGGGTTAGCCAAGTGACGCCAGAATATGCTCGCATACATATTAGCATGGCCATGATTATGATGGATGGCCGCAGCCTTCAGCAGTTGATGGGTGAGTGGAATGCCCTCTACCTAAACCCCGACCTTGATCTACCCAAACTGACCCTATCCTATCGAGACTATGTGGTTTGGAATCGCGCATTGGAAGAGACCCCCCACTATCAACAAGCCCAATCTTACTGGATGGATCGTCTGGATACGCTGCCCCCGGCACCTAAACTACCTGCCAAACGCAACCAGACAGTTGACTCACCGACTCAAAACAGAGCCAGTCAAGATGTATCTGGCCAGGACGGAGCTGAACAGGGCGGAGCTGAGCAGGACGGAGCTGAACAGGATGAGGCCAAATTCGTCCATCGCAGCCACTTTTTGGAAAAAGAGAAGTGGCAAGTACTCTCTCAACGTGCTCAACAGGCTGGCATTACGCCCACCTCTCTCTTGGCCGCGACCTTTGCCGAAGTGCTCACATTGTGGAGCGAACAGCCCCAGTTCACCATCAACTGCACCTTCTTCAACCGTCCCGTCGACCTGCACCCAGAACTCGATGACATCTTAGGGGACTTTACAGCAGCGACACTCCTGGAAGTGGATAATACTCAAGGCAATGGCGTCATTGACCGGGCCAAGCAGATTCATCGTCGCCTCTGGCAGGATTTGGAGAATCGGGCCTTCAATGGCGTCCGGGTCATTCAGGCACTGACCTCCAAGCAGAAAAATCAGGTCGGTGCGCTGATGCCCATTGTCTTTACCAGTATGCTTGGCGTCAAAAATCAGCCAGAGCCAGCCCAGCCAAACGGGGAAGCCCAATCAGCCAATCCAGAGGAACCCACCTTTTTGGATGGAAGTGTCTCGTACAATATTACCCAGACACCCCAAGTCTCCCTCGATTACCAGGTCAACGAAATTGATGGGGGCTTGGCCATCCTATGGGACGCTGTGGATGGTTATTTCCCCGATGGCCTGATTGCCCATATGTTTGACGCTTACACGAAGCTGCTGGATCAATTGCTCGAGGATAGTACATTGTGGGGAACGGGCCATGAGTCCTCTAGAGATTCGGATGACTTACAGGAAACACTCCTGCCACCCCAGCACTTAAACCAACTGGCTGAAATTAACGACACAACGGGCAAGTATCCAGAAGAGACGCTGCATGGACTGTTGGGCAAGCAAGCTAAGCTGCATCCTGATGCGTTGGCCATTATCACCACTGAGAAGCGCCTGACCTATGGCGAATTACATCAGCGGGCTGTGGCGGTTGCCCACTGGTTACAAAAGCAAAATGGTGGCGAGGCCCTTCCTGCCGATTCACTGGTTGCGATTGTGATGGAAAAGGGATGGGAACAGATTGTAAGCGTCTTTGGCACGCTCATGGCTGGTGGGGCCTATGTTCCCATCGATCCCACATTGCCTACTGGACGTCAGCACTACATCATAGAGCAAGGTGAAGTAAACTATGTACTGACCCAATCATGGCTGGAGGGGGCGCTAACTTGGCCTGAGGAGATATCGGTTGCCCAACGCCTAGTTGTTGACGCCCAAAGCGTGGCAGATGATCTTCCTCCCCTGGCGTTGAATGGTTCGCCCAGTGATTTGGCCTACGTCCTCTACACATCTGGCTCCACCGGCTCGCCCAAGGGTGTGATGATCGAGCACCGCAACGTGGTCAATCGTATGAGTGATATTGCCCAGCGCTTTGGCCTAACGCCAGCGGACCGAGCCATCGCCTTGACCGCTCTCCACCATGATCTCTCCATATTTGACATCTTCTGCATGTTGTCCATTGTAGGCGGAGCTATTGTCATGCCCGATGCATCTCTAACTCGGGACCCCAAGCACTGGGCTGAGATCATGACCCAGCAAGGGGTTACGCTGTGGAACTCAGTCCCTGCGTTCATGCAGATGCTTGTTGAGTATGTTGAATATGCCACTTCATCAGAGGATGCATCACCAGAGGGCTCTACAAATGCGATGCCTCCTTATCTGCGGTGGGTTATCCTATCAGGTGATTTTATACCGGTGACCCTGCCCGACAGATTGCGGGCATTGCAGCCCCAGGTGGAGATTATCTCGTCAGGTGGCCCCACAGAGACAACCGTGTGGGACATCTTCTACCCTATTGAGCAGGTTGATCCTCGCTGGCCCAGCATTCCCTACGGCAAGCCTCTTAAAAATGCTCACTACTATGTCATGGATGAGCAGCTACAAATCCGACCCTTTTGGGTCCCCGGTGAGTTATGCATCGGGGGCGCTGGGCTGGCCAGAGGCTATTGGAAAGATGAGGAGAAGACCAACGAGAAGTTTGTCATTCATCCCCAGACGGGAGAGCGACTCTATCGCTCCGGCGATCTGGGGCGATTCATGGCCGATGGGAATTTGGAGATTCTGGGTCGCACCGACTTCCAAGTCAAGATCCGAGGCCAACGAATCGAGCTGGGTGAGATTGAGGCCCATCTGCTCCAGCACCCGGACGTTCGGGAAGCCGTCGTCAATGCGGTAGATGATAGCAGCGGGCGGCGTCAATTGGCGGCTTATGTGGTTTTAGAGGGAGAAGAAAAAGAGGGTGATAGTGAACAGAGCACGCCTTCTGGAGCACCGGCCAGCCAACTCAATGATCAGGCAAGTCAATCAATGGAAACGGTCCCCATCGATCAACTACGGGGCGTGACTGTATATGATCCCATTGAACGACTGGTCTTTAAGCTAGAAAAGCAGGGCGTTCGCAAATTTAAGAATCAATTGGCTGGCCAAAACAGCACGCCAGACACGCCACTAGATAATCTAACCGCGAATGGAAACGGCTCAAATCCAGAAGCTGAAAGCTTAGCCACCATTCACTTACCCAAGCCTCAAATCGATGAAGATTTTCAAGCCGAGTACCTAGCGCGCCAAAGTTATCGGTACTTTATCAACGAAACGATATCGCTTGAGACATTGAGCCAGTTTCTGACTTGCATGATGCCACTCCAGTTGCCCGGCGCTCCCTTGCCCAAGTATCGCTACCCGTCAGCAGGCGGACTATATCCGATTCAAAGCTATCTCTATATCAAGGAAGGGCGTGTGGAAGGCTTGGGCCAAGGCTTCTACTACTACCAACCCGTGGACCACCAGCTTGTCTTGCTTACTGTAGACAACGATCCAGAGGGCAGCCTAGTAGAGGGCCTCTTCCCAGGGGCCAATCAAGCCATCTTCGACCAAGCAGCCTTTGGGTTGTTCTTAGTCGGTGCTATGGATGCGATTCAGCCCATGTATGGCGAGTTGGCCGAAAGCTTTTCCCAGTTGGAGGCCGGTTATATTAGTCAACTGCTGATGATGGAGGCGCCCAAATTTGATTTTGGCCTCTGTCCCATCGGCGGGACTGACCAAGGCAGATTGGACGCCGCACTCAAGCTAACCCAAACCCATCAATTGCTCCATAGCTTGGCCGGTGGGCGGATCGATCCGATACAGAAGAGCCAGTGGTTGCAGCCATCAGAAGGCGTTGGTACATCCAGCCCATCTGCCGCGGCATCGGCAGATAGCTCTATCCTGCAAGCCCACTTCAGCCCATATCTGGCCGAACGCTTGCCAGAGCATATGATCCCGACTCTCTATACCCAGCTGGATGCATTGCCCCTCAATGCCAATGGCAAGGTAGATCGCAAGGCACTCTCCGAGTATCGTGTCGATGCGCCCATCATCGCTTTTGAAGCCCCTGGCAATGAGCTGGAGGAGAAGCTAAGCGTCATCTTGCAGGAGATCGGGGGTCTACAGGAAGTCAGCGTAACCCAAAACTTTGCCGATCTGGGTCTCAATTCGGTTCATATGGTTACCATCAATAACCAACTTCAAGAGCGACTCCAGCGAGAGATTTCGATTGCCGCCCTCTTTGAATACACAACTATCCGTGATCTAGCCCAGCACCTTGCCACGGAATCAGGGCAGGATGAGGTCAAAGAGCCAGCATCGGGCACGAGGCAAGAAACGGAGCAAGCAGGGGGCCAAGCGCCGGTGCAGCCTTTACCTCAATCCGAAGAGGATGTTGCCCAAGCGCTCCGCTCGGATCGCGCCCAAGCACGACTGGCGAATCGGCAGCGAAGAAGGTAGTCGGTGAGTCGGTGGTCGGTGAGTCGGTGAGTCAGTGAGTCGGTGGTCGGTGGTCGGTGGGTCAGTAGGCGGTAGTTTAATTTACACAATTCACGGATTACGGATTACGCATTACGCATTACGCATTACACACCACGAATCAGGAAATTAAGATGGACGTAGAACAAGTAGCCGTCGTTGGGATGTCAGGACGTTTCCCTGGCGCAAAAACTATAGACCAGTTCTGGCAGAATCTCTGTAACGGAGTCGAGTCGCGCACGCTCTTTTCTGATGAAGAGCTGATTGAAGCGGTAGGCTCAGAGTTGGTACAGTTCCCAGGGTATGTAAAGTCTGGCTTCGTATTGGATGATATTGATCAATTTGATGCTGATTTCTTTGGTTTTGATGAGAAACAGGCTCGGATCACTGATCCCCAGCAGCGACTCTTTTTGGAGTGTGCATGGGAAGCGCTGGAAGGTGCTGGAATCGATATTACAACGTACGGCGGTTTAGTGGGTGTTTATGCAGGTGCCAGCCACAGCAACTATTGGTCCCATGCGCGGGCGGGATTGGACCTGGCTGGTGGCAACATGCTGGCCGAGTTGATTGGCAATGACAAAGATTACCTAGCCACCCAAACTGCCTACCGTTTGAATCTGCAAGGCCCCTGTATGAGCGTGCAGTCAGCCTGTTCTACCGGACTCGTTGCCGTCCACTTGGGGTGCCAAAGTTTGCTCAGCCATGAATGTGATGTGGCATTGGCTGGTGGCGTGACGGTTCATGTCCCTCATCGTGTGGGCTATCCACACATGGAGGGGTCAGTCTTCTCGACTGATGGCCGCTGTCGAGCTTTTGACGCTCAAGCAACGGGCATGGTCTTTGGCAACGGGATCGGCGTGGTGGCGTTAAAGCGCTTGAGTGATGCATTGGCTGACGGCGATCCCATTTGGGCGGTAGTGCGTGGGTCGGCGGTCAATAACGATGGCGTCCGCAAGTTTGGATTTATGACCTCTAGCCGGGTCGGACAGATTGAGGTCATCAATGAAGCCTGGGGCATCGCAGGGGTCACAGCCCATGACCTCTCCTACATTGAGACCCACGGCTCGGGTACGCCTATCGGTGATGTGATTGAATTCTCGGCATTGGCCTCTCTCTTTGAAGAGGTGGATCCCAATCAAAACTCCTGTGCCGTTGGTTCAGTCAAATCCAATGTAGGTCACCTGGAGACGGCGGCTGGCATTACAGGCTTTATCAAGACCGTGTTGGCCCTGCACAATCAACAGATCCCTCCAAGCATCAACTTTGAAACCCCGAATCCTGATATTCACTTTGAGCGCACACCCCTCTATCTCAACAGTTCCCTGATCGAGTGGCCAGCCTCCCAAAAAGTAACTGCAGGATCTGAACCGCGCTGTGCTGGCGTCAGCTCATTTGGTATTGGTGGGACAAATGCTCACGTAGTGCTGCAAGAAGCGCCTCAGCCCGTGACGACAACCATGACACCGCAGAAGAGTGCGTCTAGTAGGTTAGCTTCGAGGCATGTACTCAATCTCTCTGCCAAAAATGAACAAGCACTACATGCTCTGGCGCAACGGTACTGTGATTTTCTGAGTCATGAGGCCAAGGAAAATCTCGCTCGTCATGAATTCGCCGATATCTGTTATACGGCCAACGTGGGACGGAGCCACTTTCCCCACCGGCTGAGCATAAGCGCCACATCTGCGACAGAGGCGCAAGAAGCCATAAGAGCGTACCTGGATGGCCAGCCCTACCATGCCATGCAGACTGGCGTTGCTGGCGCTTCTCCTCCCAAAGTCGCCTTTCTCTTTAATGGTGATAAAACACGACTTCCAGCATTGGGGTGCCAGCTCTACTCAACCTATCCGGCCTTTCGGGAAGCGCTGGACCGCTGTCATGAAATCTTGCTCTCATACCAGGACGATTCGCTGCTCTCTATCATAGACAGTATCATAGACAATCAATCAGTAGAGCCAACAGCAGAGCTGTCAACAGACGCGAGCATTGCTGACGAGGCGGGCGTTGATGAGCTTATTGTGGATGAGTTCGTTGTGGATGAGTTTGTTGTGGATGAGTTTGTTGTGGATGAGTTCGTTGTCGATGAGATCCCTAAACAACCATCGCAACCAAGCCCAACCATCTCAGTCCTCTTCTCTATTGAATATGCGTTAGCTTCCCTCTGGGAATCTTGGGGAACAGAAGCTCATGTGGTTATGGGTAAAGGAGCTGGTGAGTATGTAGCAGCCTGTGTGGCTGGCGTCTTTTCGTTGGAAGATGCGCTGAAGCTCGTCTCAGTATGCAGCCGGTTGATGCAGGTGGGGACTCATCAACCAAATCCTGCTGCAACCCAGATCAGTTATGAGACGCCCACTATCCCTGTGCTGGATGGCACCAGCGGCTCACTCATCACAAATGAGGTCACTCAAGCTGATTTTTGGGCCATCCATCTGGCCAATGGGCAGATTGATCAATCTGCTATGGACTCATCTATTACGGACCCATCGAATGCAGAAGAATCAGTTTCAGAAAAGTCGAGTAGGCTCAAGGAATCATTGGCCAGCCAAGGGATCCCTTTTGTCGTGGAGACCGCCCCTGATGAGTCATCCTTATTGGCGACTCTGAGCGCTCTCTATGTATCCGGTGGAGCGATTGATTGGGTAACCTTTGAGAAGGTAACTGACCAGACAACGAATCAAACAGTCCACCGGCAAAAGGTCCCGCTGCCTACCTATCCATTTCAGCGTAAACGGCATTGGGTCGATTTAGGGAGCGCAACATCTGGCGACGAATTAGGTGACGGATTAGACGAAACAGCAGCCGCTCTATCGAGTGGCATATCTACCGAACCCACCCAACAAACGTCAGCAGAAGAGACGATAGAGACTGTCAGCACGCTCTCGACGAAGAGCCAAGAGAGAACACAGCCTGTTCTGCAAGGATATCCGGCCATAGGGCATCAGCTCATTACCGCACCCGAGACAGAGCGCACTGACCTGCTCCTTGCGTATCTCCGGAAAAAAGTAGCTCAGACGCTTCAGCAGGAGATGCCTGAACAAGATGTCATCACCATTCCTATGGCCGTAGGCTTTGCTGAACTAGGTATGACGTCACTCAACGCGGTAGCCCTGCGGGAAACATTGCAGGCAGATCTTGGATATCCCCTACCCGCGACATTGGTGCTTGACTATCCAACCATCAATGCCTTGCACGAATATTTGAGCCAGAATATATTGCCCCGAATGATGAAAGAGGGACTCACACTCCCGCCTACCTCGCCCGGGCAAGAGCAAGCAGAATCCCAGCACCTTGCGCCTCAAACGCCTTCGCACCACTTTGAGACGCAAGATGCCACCATCAATGAACCCATCGCCATCATTGGCATAGGCTGCCGCTTCCCAGGGGCAGAGAATCCGGCTCAATTTTGGCAAATGCTGATTCAGGGACGTGACGGGGTGGCCGCTCCCTCGGCAAATCGTTGGCATTCGGCAAATGGAGAGAACGAGTTAGGCGCATTGGGTCTACCTGGGGAAGTTGAACCAGTTGCTGGCTTCTTGGATCAGATCGACCAATTCGACCCTCTGTTCTTCCGAATTTCCCCGCGGGAAGCGTTGCACATCGATCCAGAACAGCGTCTGCTATTGGAGGTGGCGTGGGAGGCCCTTGAACATGCTGGGATCAATCCCCAATCATTGGTCAATAGCCCCACGGGTGTCTTCATTGGGCAGATAGGGAGTCCTCATACAGCCGATGAGGCATCATCCGATTCTGCCAGCAAGGCCTCAGAAGAGGATTCATCAGAAGTTGATGGTGCGAATCAGGCGGATTTGCAGTCGACGGTACTCTATTCCATGACAGGTTCTCTTTCGGGTTTTGCGCCAGGGCGTCTCTCTTACTTCCTGGGGACACAAGGCCCCAGCCTGGCCGTCGACTGCTCTTGTTCTGCCTCGCTGTTGAGCGTCCATCTAGCAGTCCAAAGTTTGCGGCTTGGAGAATGCACAATGGCACTTGCTGGCGGCGTCAGTCTTTTGCCTGATCCGGAGATCGTGGCCGCCCTTTCCCAGTGGCAGTTGTTAACCGCTGACGGCCGCACCAAAACCTTCGATGCCACAGCCGATGGCTATGGTTTGGGTGAAGGGTGCGGCATGGTGGTTCTCAAACGGCTGAGCGATGCCCAGAAGGATGGGGATTCCATTTTGGCTCTGGTTCGTGGCAGCGCGACCAACCATGACGGTCCCTCTAGTGGGTTGACGGTACCCAATGGACGTGCTCAGCAGGCCGTGGTACGCCAAGCATTGAAGAACGCCGATATCGCGCCCAGCGAGGTAGGCTATATCGAGGCCAACGGCATCGGTACCCCCTTGGGTGATACCATGGAAGCCGATGCGTTGGGCAATGTCTTTCAAAGTGAGGGGACAGCTAAGAGAACGCAACCAATTTGGTTAGGGGCCGCCTCTCCAAATGTGGGCCACTTGGATGCGGCGGCGGCCATGCCCTCGTTTATCAAAGCCATCCTAGCCGTGCAGCAGGGTGAAATTCCACCTACTGTCAACTTCCACGAACCAAATCCTTTGATTGACTGGGATAATCTTCCCTTAAAGGTACCAACCATGCCTATTCCCTGGACTGAATCCAAGCGAGTTGCTGGCGTCAGTTCCTTTGGCTTGAGCGGTTCCAATGTGCATGTTGTCCTAGAGCAACCACCACAAGGGATTTCTACTACCTCTCATGAACTCTCTGTTGAGCAAACGAACGAGTCAGAGAGTCACCCAGAGGAACGTCCTCTCCACCTGCTTACCCTCTCAGCCAAAACAGAGAGTGCACTCAAAACGTTGGCGGCTCACTATGCCCGGACGTTGCGTCAGCACCCAGAGTTCAATCTGACGGATATCTGCCATACGGCCAATGCTGGGCGTGCTCACTTTCAACATCGTTTGAGCATCGTGGCAAAGAGCCGTTCAGAACTAGAAGAGAAGCTAGATGCTGCGTCTGAAGGTCAGCGCAAGATGGGTCTATTGGTGGGCAAAGCGCCAGAGAACAGACCCCAAATCGCCTTCCTCTTTAGCGGCATGGGTACCCAATCAATCGACATGGGCCGCCAGCTCTATGAAACCCAGCCCACGTTCCGCCGTGCAGTAGACCAATGCAATGATATTTTGCAAGAATATCTGGATACACCATTGCTGGATGTTTTGTACTCGGGATTGAAGGGGGAGCAAGCGGTAAGTGGGCAAGTGACAAGTGAGCAAGGGGCAGGGACAGTAGAGTCACCCCCTCACCCATCCCCGAAATTAGTAATCGGGGACACCCCCTCACCCCCTCATGGTGCCACTCTCCTCTCCCAACCCCTCTACGCTGAAACCGCCCTCTTCACCCTAGAATATGCTTTGGCAACCCTTTGGCAATCTTGGGGGGTCGAACCAGATGTGATGGTGGGCCATAGCGCGGGTGAGTTTGTAGCGGCTTGCATTGCAGGCGTCTTCAGCCTGGAGGATTCGTTGAAATTGGTGGCCGAGCGCGGTCGTCTGATTCAGGCAGCCTCCTCAGCAGGGGCCACCGCGTCAATTTTTGCTACCCAGGATCAGGTAGAAGGGTTGATTCAACCATATCCAAATGAGATCAGCCTAGCTGGCGTCAATAGCCCTGAAGAAGTACTAATTGCAGGTGCGGCATCCGCCGTTGATCAGGTATTGGCCGATGCCCAAGAAGCGGGGTTGGATGGAAGGAGGCTGAATGTGGCCCATGCGGCTCATTCACCACTCATGGATCCTATTTTGGATGAATTTGAGCAGATTGCCCAGAGCGTCTCCTACAATCCCCCTCGCATCAAGCTCATATCCAGCGTATCTGGCGAGGTGTGTCATCACATGGATGCGGCATATTGGCGTGCGCACCTGCGTGAGCCGGTCCGTTTTGCCCAAAGCATCGCTACCCTGCAGGAGACTGATTGTACTCTGATGGTGGAGATCGGTCCTCAGCCGGTGCTACTCTGGCTAGGACGTCAAAATTGGACAGGGACAGAGGATGCTCGTTGGCTTGGTTCGCTGCGTTCGATTCAGACCGATTGGCAGCAGATGACCCAGAGCCTGAGCGAACTCTATGTACAAGGTGCGCCGGTAGATTGGTGTGGTTTCGACAACGATTACACCCGACATAAAGTTGTTCTGCCCACCTATCCATTCCAAAGACAGCGGATTAGTATGGCTCCAGTACAGAGACCAGCTCAGGGGCAGGAGCAAAAATCGTTCCAGCCCAACAACGGGATATGTAACCCCGCAGAGCAGAAAGCTCCAGCAACCAAACAGAGAACGGGTCTAGCGAATAGTAGTACCGCTGACAATGGCTTGCCAGGTCTACCCGTTTCCATCAAGCAATTTGAGATGCGCCAGTTACCCACCACAAGCGACGAGTGGTGGTACCATGCCAAGCAGACGTCTGATGGTCAATGGACGGTGCAGATTTTTGATGGCGAGGGTCACTGTGTTGCAGAAACTGCTGGTGAGAGGATTGGCGAATCAGTGAATGCACTGCCCGATATCGGCCATTCTTCGTCCGTGGCGAAGCAACCCGCGCCCTATCCAGTGCCTAGCCCAGCCGAGCGGGGGAGGATACTCGGTGCTCACGACCACCATACGTTGCCCAATGGACTACAGATTGCCCACCTGAATCCCTACGAGACCGACTACGTCTACCAAGAGATCTTTGTCGATCGTTGCTACATGAAGCACGGCATCTCGCTGCACGAGGGGGATACAGTCATTGACATTGGGGCCAATATTGGCCTCTTTAGCCTCTTTGTCCAGCAGGAAGCACCAAATGTTCGGGTCTACTCTTTTGAGCCATCGCCACCTGCATTCCAAGCACTACAGATCAACACATCACTCTATGTTCCTGGTGCCAAGGTCTTTAACTGTGGGATTGCCGATACGACTAGAGAGGCCACCTTCACCTTCTACAAAAATTCATCGGTCTTCTCTAGTTTCCAGGCCGATGTTGAATCCGATAGGGCGGCGATTCGCACCGTGGTGGAAAACATGGTGGCGGAGAGCATGATGGAACAGAGAGCCAGCAAAGGAAGCAACAACGGGCAGAATGGAGAAATTAGTGCCATAGATCCGAATGAATTAGAGAGCATTGTCAATGAACTAATGGATGGGCGCATGGAGAGCCAATCCATTGTCTGTCAATTGCATTCGCTCTCGGATATCATTCAAGCTGAACAGATCGGCCAAATTGACTTGCTGAAGGTGGACGCAGAGAAGAGTGAAGTAGCCGTACTACAGGGCATTCGTGATGAAGATTGGCCCAAGATTCAGCAGATCGTCATCGAAGTCCATGAGCAGGAAGACGCGGTGCTGGAGCAGGTGACAGCCATTCTGCGCCAGCAAGGCTTTGATTTTGCCGTTGAAGAAGAGACCTTTCTGCAGAATTCGGGACTCTATAATATTTTTGCTACGCGTCCTAGGCAGGACATTTCGGCTTCTGATACAAACCAGCTCCACTCCTCTATAGAATCTATCATGGAGCAACTTGCCAAGGTTAGCCAAGATGAACGCCCATTGATTTTGGTGGAGCACCTGCGGACAGAAGTAGCAATGGTTGTGGGAATGGATCCATCACTGGTAGACGTGGCCAACTCACTTCTATCGTTGGGCGTCGATTCGTTGCTGGCGATTGAGATGCGAAACCAAATCCGGAAAGCCTTGCCCGTTCCCCAATCTGCCCTACCTATCACAACTGTTCTAGAAAATAGCATCACAGCCCTTAGTGGGATGCTGATTGATCTATTGGAGATCCCCCCATCCCAGAACCCGGCCCAGATCTCAAGCCAGGAACCCAGTTCGGGTTCCATGAATCAGGGAACTCAGCCCGCTACAGGCAATACTAAGAGTCAACAACTTGAGCCAACACCAAACGCCGACCCTACTCCAACGTTTGATTCAGCACCTGGATCAGGGGTTGCTCAAGAGCGGATTCCAGCACCTGTACTAGCACCAGATGAAATTGAAGAAATTGAGGGAGAGCTATGAGCGAGGTGGAACAACTTCTGCAGAAGCTTTGTCAATTTGGGATTCGCATCTGGCCACAGGATGGCAAGCTGCGCTACCAAGGCAGTAAACATCTGATAACGGCTGATCTGCTGGCGCAGCTCAAGCAGCACAAGGACGCGCTGATCCGCTATCTATGTGAGCCGACCTATGCGCCTTTGGCTTATGGGCAAAAGGGGCTTTGGTTGATCCAGCAAAGCGTGCCAGAGACCTTTGTATACAACGTTTCCTTTGCGCTGCGCTTCTATCATCCCATGGAGCCAGCCAAGTGGCACAATGCCGTTCAACTTCTGGTCAACAGGCATGGGGCATTGCGCACTACTTTTCCTCTCAATGAAGATGGTCCTGTCCAACAGATTGACGGCTATCAGGCAGCCGAATTCCACCCAGTGGACGCCAGCGACTGGACAGAAGAGACGCTCATGGCCCACTTGCAAGCCTCCCATGAGCGTCCCTTTGATCTGACGACTGGCCCCCTCTTTCGCACAACCATCTTTAGCCACGCAGCCGAAGATCATGTGATGCTCTTTACGGCTCACCATATTGCAGTGGATGGATGGTCGATCTATTTGCTGATTGAAGAGCTCTTTCAAATTTACTATGCTTTAGAGCATGGGGTTTCATCTGCCCTACCAGCCCCAGCGTCGAGCTATGTAGATTATGTGGACTGGCAGAAATCCCTCATTGAGAAAGAGGGAGAGCAGCTTTGGGCTTATTGGCAGGAGCAGCTAGGCGGCACGTTGCCCGTTCTGCAGCTTCCTGCTGATCGCACTCGCCCTTCCACTCAGAGCTACCGTGGGGTTAGCTGCTCATTCCGCGTTCCCTTAGCACGCACCCAACAGCTGAAAGATGTTGCCCAAGCCCACGGATGTACGGTGTATGTCCTGCTGCTGGCGGCCTATGAAGTCTTGCTCTACCGCTATAGTGGCCAGGATGATATCTTGATTGGTCTAACCATGGCTGGGCGTAGTCAGCCTGAGTTTGCCCAGGTCGTTGGCTACTTTACTTCACCAGTGGTCACGCGAGCAGACTTGAGCGATAGCCCAAGCTTTGCCGACCTCTTGGCCCAAGTCCGTCGGCAAGTCTATTCTGCTCTAGATTATCAGGATTATCCCTTTGCGCTGTTGGTTGAAAAGCTCAATCCCCCTAGGGACCCCAGCCGTCCACCGGTCTTTCAGGCCAACTTTGTCATGCAGAATTTCCATCACACTCAGTTGAATCAGGCTGATGTGCTGCAAAAGAGTGACCTAAAGATAGAGTCCATTCCCATTACTTTGGCCGAAGGCCAATTGGATATTTCGCTAGAGATCTTTGACGGTGCTGAGGGGCTGGAGGGAACGATCAAAGGCAATGCGGATCTCTTTGAGCAGAGCACCATAGAGCGCATTACCCAACACTACCAGGTACTACTGGGCGGGGTTGTTGCTGACCCACAAAAGCCTATTGACGTTTTGCCCCTGTTGGCCGAAAGTGAGCGCCAGCAGATTTTGGTGGAGTGGAATGATACGGACGCTCAATATCCAAGAGAGCGCTGTATCCATCATTTCTTTGAAGACCAAGTAACCAGAACGCCTAATGAAACCGCTCTCATCTACGAATCCAATCCTGGCGACAAATCTGCACCAGTGGTTACGCTCTCTTATCACCAGCTCAATCAGCGCGCCAACCAATTGGCCTATCATCTACAAGAATTTGGCGCAGGTGTTGAAACGCTGGTGGGACTGTGCATTGAACGGTCGGCAGAGATGGTGGTAGGGGTGTTGGCGATTCTTAAAGTCGGGGCAGCCTATGTTCCCTTGGACCCAGATTTGCCTAATGAACGGCTGACGTTGATTTTGGACGATACCCAAAGCCCGGTAGTGCTGACCCAAAGCCACCTTCTGGGGAGCCTGCCAGCACCTAGCAGCGATCAACACTTCATTTGTGTAGATGAGTTGCCCAGAGTAGACGGCAAAGCAACGCAGCCGAATCCAACCCCAAATGTCTTGCCTCACAACTTGGCCTACATTCTCTACACATCCGGCTCCACAGGTCGGCCTAAAGGCGTCGCGGTGGAACATAGTCAGGTGGTGGCATATGGTCATGCCGTGATCGAACGGTGCGAATTTGAGCCAGGCATGCGCTACGCCATGCTCCAACCCTTGACAGTGGATTCTACCGTCACCATGCTCTATCCCTCCTTATGGACAGGTGGCATCTTGCACGTGATTGACCGCCACCACTCTCTGGACCCAGTTGCGCTAACCAATACCTTTCAACACTATGCCATTGATTGCTTGAAGATTGCCCCTTCCCACCTGATTGCGTTGCGCGCGGCGTCTACCAACCCAAGCGCGATATTGCCCAAGAAGCGGTTGGTCATCGGTGGCGAAGCATCCCAGTGGGCATGGCTACAAGAGCTGGCCCAGGAGAGTGACTGTCACGTCTATAACCACTACGGACCCACGGAGACCACGGTAGGCGTAACCACCTATCGGGTCTATCCGCAAACCTCTAGGGCAGAAGAGCAAGCAACATCAGAAGTGAGCACGGGGTTCAGCAATGCGCCGATTGGTCACCCATTGGCTAATACCCAAACCTACATTCTGGATTCAGCCAAAGAACCGGTCCCCATCGGCTGCTTGGGTGAGTTATACATTGGTGGAGATTTGGTCACCCGGGGTTATCTCCATCGTCCCGAATTGACTGAGGAAAAATTTATTCCTGATCCATTTCGCCAACATAGGGCTAAACCTACACGCCTCTACCAGACTGGCGATTGGGCGCGCTATCTACCGGATGGTGCCATCGAGTATTTTGGCCGCATGGATGACCAAGTCAAGATTCACGGCTTCCGCATTGAGTTAGGGGAGATTGAGGCACAGCTTTTACAGCATCCTCAGGTGGCGGATGTACTGGTTTTAGCCAAAGAGGCTCAGGCTGGTGAAAAGCGGCTGGTGGCCTATGTAGTTGCTGGGCTGCAAAGTGGGCAAGTGACGAGACTAAGCCTGCAAACCTGCCACCTGCAAATCTACGCGACTTTTTGAGGGAGAAGCTGCCTAGCCATATGATTCCCTCTGCGTTTGTTATGCTGGATGTGCTGCCGCTTTCGGCCCATGGGAAGGTAAATCGGAAGGCGCTTCCAGAGCCAGAGTTCGTTTCCCCTCGCATAGAGGCCAAAACTGTAGAGGTCCAAACACCTACAGAACAGTTGTTGGCCGAAATTTGGCAGGATGTTTTGGGACTAGAGATGGTTGGCCGAGAGGATAATTTCTTCGAGATTGGCGGCGATTCCATTTCGAGCTTGCAGGTGGTTAGTCGGGCCCAAGCCGCAGGTATTCACCTCACTTTCCGTCAGATCTTTGAGGCCCAAACGGTTGCCGGATTGGCCCAGCGGGTCTCTCCGGCTGCAGCTTCAGCAGAAAAGAGCCAGGCGGAAGTGAACATTCCAACAGGCAATGTGCTGCTCACGCCTATCCAGCGTCGCTTTTTTGCCCAACCTCACGCCAATCTGAACCACGTCAATCAATCCCTTTTTATCGCCGGCGAGAAGTCTCTACAGCCAGAGTTGCTCTGCCAAGCCCTGGCTTACCTAATGCAACAGCACGATGCACTTCGCTTACGCTTTAAGCCAGTTTCAGCCGCGGGTCGCACATTTTGGACTCAGTTCTACGCAGAGGTGACTGATGAGCTGGAGAGTGAGCTAACATCTAATGATGTAATGTTAGAAGGATGGTTGAATCAGATCAGACCATCAGTCCATATGCTGGATCTCGCTCATCTGTCTCCTGACGAGCAGCAGATTGCGCTAGAGCAGAAGAACCACGAACTACAAATTAATCTAAACATCACGAGCGGCCCTGTTTGGCAAGTGGCATCTGTCCATCTTGGTTCGGACCAGCCCGATCGCCTGCTCTTTGTTATCCATCATCTTATGGTCGATTGGGTCTCATGGCGTATTCTGATGGCCGATCTGTGGACCATTTACGAACAGCTTCTGGCTCAAAAAACGGTGCAGTTGCCGCCCAAATCCACCTCCTTTGAACAGTGGTCCACCACCTTACATCACCATGCCCACAGTCCAGAGGTCTTGGGTGAACTAGACTATTGGGTGAACAGCAGGGCCAGATCAGTCTCCCCGTTGCCAACCGATCAACCCTTTAAGGCAGAGGAAGAGACGCTGGCTTCTGTTGAGACCGTCACCTGCCATTTATCAGCCGAAGAGACGAAGGCTCTCTTGCAGCATGTGCCCGCTGTCTATCATACGCACATTAATGATCTACTGATGACCGCTTTGGTACAGGCGTTTGCAGCGTGGCAAAATGCCGAGCAAGACTACTATTGCTTACTGTTAGATTTAGAGCGACACGGCCGTGAAGATCTGGACGAGCAGATCGATCTTTCCAGCACAGTAGGGTGGTTTACCAGCATCTTTCCACTCTGTTTGGAGCTAAATAGGGGTAAACTAACCAGCAACCCGGGTGCAGCCATCAAATCAGTGAAAGAGCAGCTTCGTCGAGTCCCTGGCAACGGAATCGGTTATGGATTATTGCGCTATCTTAACCCAGAGAGTGCGCCTTTGCTGGCTGCGCTACCCCAAGCCGAAATTACCTTTAACTACGGCGGCCAGTTCCAGGACGGGCAGATGGATTCACTGGGTGGTGATCGGGATGTTGGCGAGCCGCTTGGATATCGCATGCGTATTGACGGCGGTATTCTCGGCGACCAGCTATTATTGGCCTGGAGCTATAGCCATAATCTCTACAAGCGAGAGACGATTGAGAGGTTGGCCCAGGGCTATATAGATGCCTTAAGCACCTTGATTGGTCACTGCCTCATGCCTGATGCTGGAGGGTACACGCCTAGCGATTTTCCAGATGTCACGATTGTTCAGGCGCAGCTCGATCGGATAGTCGAGCATATTCACGAGATGGCTGATAGTGCAGAAAGTCCAAGGGATAAAGCGGAAGCCAAGCAATCGATTGAAGCGATTTACCCCTTGTCTCCATCCCAACAGGGGCTTCTGTTCGATACGCTTTCACAGAAAATGCTTACATCCCCTACTACGCTTGGGGAGAACCAGCCTACAAAGGAGCCGACAGGCAAATACCTTGAAATCTTTACCTATGATCTACAAGGAAAACTGGATGCTAAGGCTTTTCAGCAGGCGTGGCAAGCCGTCGTAGCACGACACCCTGCTCTGCGGACAGGCTTTTATTGGGATGGGCTGGCGGAGCCACTCCAGTTTGTACTGCCGGATATTAAGATTTCAATTCCCTACCAAGACTGGCAGACTCGTTCAGAGGTGGAACAGCAGACACAGTTGCAGCAGCATTTGGCTGAATTACATGAGGCGGGTTTTGATATGACTAGCCCGCCACTGATGCATTTCGCCCTCTTTCAGGTTGCCGAGGATCGACATATCTTTGTTTGGGGAGCGCATCATATATTGAAGGACGGCTGGTGTACCCAACTCATATTGGGTGAGGTGATAGCCCTTTATGAAGCACAAAGAGAGGGGCAACAGAGTGCTCAACAAGGTGAATTGCTCATGTCCGTCTTGCCACCTGCCCCAACCTATCAAACGTACATTCAGTGGCTTCAACAGCAAGATATGGGACGATCCGAGCGCTTCTGGCGGGAGCGCCTCTCTGGATTTGATCAGGCCACTCCTCTGGGAGAGCCTACCCAACGTCCAGCGGAAGTCCTTTCAGCAAACCATTCGACGAATGAGGTGGATGATCGAACCGAGGAGAAACGCTTCGGTGATGCCTATCAAATTCTATCCACAGAAGTAACTGATTCGCTTCAAACGATTATGCGTCAGAATCATCTAACGCTCAATGCATTGGTTCAGGGTACCTGGGCCATTTTATTGAGCCGTTATAGTGGCCAAGAAGATGTGCTCTTTGGTGCAACAGTCTCGGGTCGTCCGCCAACCATTCGTCAAGTCGAGTCGATTGTCGGTCTATTTATCAATACCGTACCGGTTCGCGTGGCTGTACAACCTGAACAACCGTTACTCGATTGGTTACAGATTCGCCAAAGTCAAGCGTTAGAAGAAGATGCCTACGCCTTTTGCTCGGCGGGCCAGATCCACGGGTGGAGTGATGTGCGCGGTTCCCAACCCCTCTTTGAGAGTATATTGGTCTTTCAGAACTACCCCAAAATGGCCCAATCAGGGGAAGGGGAAATGGGGGAGAATGCGGCCGTCAAAGCAAAAAATGCAGAGAACGCGCTAACTCTTGATTTGATTCCAATACCCGGATATGGTGCGCGTACCCAGTATGCTTTGACGCTACAGATTGTTACTACCGAGACCCTCTTTATACAGGCCATTTATGACAAACTTCGTCTAAGCCAAACAGACGTAGAGCTGATTCTAGTGCATTGGGCCACGCTGTTGGTTTCGATTGCAGAGAATCCAACACAGACGGTTATGCAATTGTGTAATCAGATACCGACCGAACAAATTCCAACCATGTATCCCACCGGGCGCTCGCAAGAGAGTGTAACGTATGTGCATCCGCGTACGGCTCAAGAGCAGCAGTTGGTCACTATCTGGGAAGCTTTATTAGGGGTCCAGTCAATAGGTGTCCACGATAATTTCTTTGCACTGGGTGGACATTCGTTGCTGGCTATGGAACTGGCAACACGGTTACAAGAAACATTTAGCCACCCCATGCCGCTCAATCTGATTCTACAATACCCCACCGTTGAAGCCTTATCAGCTTTTCTTGCGAAGTCAGCAGACGCACACCAAACGGGTGTACACCATTCTAATACACCACAAAATGGGGCTACGAATGGAACCACGAAAGGTAGATCCAACGATCCTTGGATCTCGCTCATTGCACTTCAACCGAATGGGCATAAAGCGCCCTTTTTCTGTGTTCCTGGTGTAGAAGGCAATCCGCTCTATTTACATTCATTGGCCCAATGTGTTGGAGCCGATCAACCCTTTTATGCACTGCAAGCCATTGGTTTGGATGGCGTTACATCTCCTCATGAGAGCATCGAAGCGGAAGCCGCGCACTATATTGCAGAAATACGACAAATGCAGCAGCACGGCCCCTATTATGTAGGCGGACATTCCCGCGGAGGTCGAGTAGCCTATGCTATGGCTCAACAGCTCAAGAAGGAAGGTGAAGAGATCGGTTTACTTGCCGTTATGGATTCAGGCTGGCCAGGTTTGCTTGACGAAGAACTGGCTAATCTAGATGACGTGACCTTCATAATGAGTATGGTGGATCATTTTAGTGGATATCAGTTCTCAAACAACGAGGCAGCCCCGCGGCCAACTATGGGGCATATCCAAGGAGAAGTCGAAATAGAGCCAACTCTAATAGGACCGTATCTAGATAAGCAGGCAGATATCTATCGAGTGCTGCATCGCTTATCGTCTGAGGAGCAGTTCATCTGGCTACAGCAACAGTTAGAGGCCTTAAAAATTATACCACCTGGAGTCAACAAATCCTGGGTACATGGTCTCTTCCACGTCTATAAAAACAATATCCGCACAGATTGTGCCTATCAACCCAAACCGAACCATTCAGGTATAAAGATAGCTCTCTTTGCCGCACAAGAGAGAGATGCCCAAGCCAGTAAGCAACTAGACCGAGAGAAACAAGGTAGCGGCAAATACGCTCACGGCACCCGAAAAAAAGAGCCTAGCGGCGAGTTGCTGTCTGCAGATGAACTGGTGAGTGGCTGGTCACAATTCGGCCAAATCGTTCTACAAACGATTCCAGGAAATCACTTCTCTATGATGGTATCTCCAAACGTACAGGTCCTGGGAAAACAAATTGGTCGCTCCTTAGTTCTTCATCAAGCTAAGTAAAAAATCAGGCATAAATAAAATTAGATCTTATTCAGTAGAGCGCAATGTCAACGAGGGATTCTTCGGTTCCATCGCAAGCGACTGTAACCAAACAGAGTGACATTGCGCTCTACTGCTATTGGGGTTTCCGAGGATCTGCCGCCATTCGTTAGTGGTTTCTCAGGGAGGCCATCATATCTGTAAACTCAAGCAGAAAGTGCGATGCACGGGATTCCTGAACAAGGTCAATTCAAAGAGGTTGGGATCTCGTGCGTTGCACTTGGATCGGCCTCAAATTTACACTTATGCTCAGGCCATAATAGGCAATGAGAGGATGAGATTCCATAGAATCAATCCACTTTCTTTTGCACCTTGCACCTTGCATAAAATGTTCAGAAACTTGTTATATTTAAGGTTAGGTTCATATGTTATAATGAAAGGTGGACAGAACCGCTCTCTAAACAACAGGCCACATCCACTTAGTTTTGTATGTAAGGAGTAATCAAGTCATGCGTAATATTTGGCGAAAATCCGGTGCCATAACAATGTTAACCGTTGTTTGGACCCTAGCTCTATCAGGCATCATTTGGGGTGACTACACGCCAACTGTACTTGCCCAAGAAGAACAAAATAATACAATTTATATACCGATGCTTTCCTGTGAAAATTGCTCAATCGCATCCAATTCAGGAAGCCCTACAGACAATCCCTCAACCGCAACCCCAGTCCCAACCGTGCCTACGGTTCCCACAGTACCGACGGTTCCAACTGTGCCAACTGTTCCAACCGAGACCGAAACACCGGACCCTCGCCCCACAGAGACCGAAACGCCGGAGCCTCGTCCCACAGAGACTGAGACAACGCGTCCTACTGAGACACCGACTTCACGCCCTACAGAGACACCGACTTCGCGTCCCACAACGACGGCAACACCTCCACCATCTGGAGGAATATTAAAACCATCTCTCGAACCCAAATACACGGTTAAAACCACAGAAAGTGTACCATTTGGTACAGGAACTATCATGAGTGGCACAACCCCCATCGACTTACCACTCTTCCTAGATATTTATGAGCCGGAAGCAGAGTTGGCAGGTATGGCAGACGCTCCAGATGGCAAACGCCCAGTTGTTATGTGGATGTATGGCAGTGGCTTTGTCTCTCTTACCTCAGGTCGAACAGGTAAATTTGTTCCGGTTGCCCATGAATTGGCATCAAGGGGCTACGTGGTTATTGCCATCGATTATCGCACTTCTTACCTGAATCCAGTCGTATCACCCCAAGCCCAGCCATATTTAGATTTAGTAACCCTAACCGACTACAGTTGGGTTCCGTTTGTGTTCGCTGGTCTAACGGAGGAACAGTATGAAAGAGGCATTGCAGCAGCGTTTGATGATGGGCTAACGGCACTGAATTGGATACAAAGCCAATCCGAGAGTCTTGAACTGGACATGTCGCGGTTGTCATTGATGGGGTCCTCTTCAGGAACCACCACAGGCAACGCGCTGACCTATCTCGCAGATGATTTAGGTATTCCGACACCCAAAATTTCAACAATGATCCATCTTTGGGGTGGTATGGACGATTCACGAGGCGATGGTCTGGATGAGATTGAGCACGATGAAGCGGCTCTGTTCATGATCCATGCCAGGAACGATGCATCAATTTCTTATGACAATGCAGTAGAGATGGCCGAGCGAGCTGCATCCATTGGTCTTCCCCACCAACTCATTACGCTGGAAGATGATGGCCATGGGCTTACCGCTGTCCCCATTCTTACTTATGAAGGGGCCAACCGTATGACGCTCTTTGAGCATCTGGTGGCCTTCTTAAATGAAGCCATTGACGCAACGACATTGGACCCGTCGGTAGAACCAATTTATGAAGTGAAGACCAGAACGAATGTCTTGTTTGCCACAACCCAACTAATCAGTGGGACGGAAAGCATCGATTGGCCGTTGTACCTAGATATCTACGAGCCAGCGAATGCACCTGATGGTAAACGCCCTGTAATCATGTGGATGACGGGCAGTGGATTTGTCAACATCAATGCAACTCGTGCAGGTAACTTTGTTCCCATTGCGTATGAGTTAGCGGCTCGTGGTTATACAGTCATCTCGATTGATTACCGCACGTCTTACCTCAATCCGCTAATATCGGCACAGGCACAACCTTACTTAGACTTGGTGAGACTATCTGATTTTGCTGGTGTCGAACTGATATTCCCAGGTCTGAACGAGGAGCAGTTTGAGCGCGGTATTGCAGCGGCGTTTGATGACGGGTTAACCGCGCTGAAGTGGATGTCGACCCAATCAACCCTGCGATCTTGGGATATGTCACGAGTCTCCTTGATGGGTTCCTCTTCGGGGACCACGACGGAGAATGCTCTTGCTTATTTGGCTGATGACCTAGGGGTTACGGTCCCCAAAATTGCTACCATGTTACATCTATGGGGTGGCTTAGAGTACTCAAGGTTTGACGGGCTAGATGAGATTGAGCCTGATGAAGCCCATCTCTTCATGATCCACTCAGTAGGTGATCAGAGTGTCCCGTTTGCGAATGCATTTGAGATGGCAATACAAGCCGATGCCATTGGTTTACCCTTTGAGCTCATTGCGCTAGAGCCGAATCCCGAAGGCGTTACTCCAGAACTAATGGCTGGCACAGGCCATGGTCTATCGACCGTTCCCATTCTGACGGCCAAGGCTGCTGCTGGTGATGACCAGACGCTCTTTGAACGCCTGGTTGATTTCTTGGAACGCGAATTACCATAGCCAGTACGGTACGGCTTAAAAGAGGCCAGCGTTTTTGGTATTGATCGCCATGTCAATGAGAGACTCTTCGGTTCCTCAGAGTGACATTACGCTCTACTAAGTATTTAGAGTCACTGATAAACGAACTGAGAACCCTGGCATAGTACATGAAGTAGAGGTTCATCCATAAAGTTGCCTGAAAATAGTCTAGGCAACTTTATGGATCTACTCTTATATACCCCTACGTTTATTGTTGAAGATCCTGAAACTCAACCCCTACCTCTTACATCCCCACTTACATCGCCATATGTAGACGACCAAAGTACATACGTTTCGTGGATTAAGCAAAAAAAGAATATATACATCGACTATCCAGTTGGACAAATCTCCTTCGGAAGAGATATAATTGTCTAATTACCTCTACCCTTTCCTATCGATTTTTACACCCAAATGATCTAGTTGCACTCTTTTCGGGAACTATACTATAGACATCCAAACAAAATTAATCATTTCTTTTCCTTGTATTTTCAGACAAAACAAGGCAACAGTTAGTAGATAATTTTAGTGTGGAAAGTCAAAGTATTTGTGCATTCCTTTCTGTTCATCAGAAAGTCATCTGTTGTTGAGCCGAGGTGAATGCTCCCCATGTATTTTTGGAGAAAGTTAGCGTGGCATAATATTAAGTATTTGGAGATTCAGGGTGGATATCATGAAAAACCGTCAGAAACGAGCGCGCTTTGTAGCAATCTTATTGATAGTGTGGTTTATTAGCATATTGGGAATTTTATGGGGTGAAACCAGATCGGTTGCTTTAGCCGATGATAATGATGATAGTCAGGTCGACACTATTTGGTATTTCCCTGCGTTTATGTGCATGGGGTGTCCACCTTTGATCTCATCAACAACACCAACAGCTACTCCAACCCCAACGGTTACTCTAACCCCAACGCCAACAGTCACCGCAACCCCAACGCCAACAGTCACCGTAACCCCAACACCAACGGTTACTGCAACCCCTACAACCACCCAAGGTATATTGGTCCCCTCGTTGTCTCCCATGTACCAAGTGATGTCAACGACTGTTCAATTTGGTACAGCAGCACTGATCAGCGGGACAGCCAATATTACCAATCCACAGACATTTGACATCCCATTGAATTTGGATCTATATGAACCAGTCAATGCCCCAGATGGCAAACGCCCAGTTGTGATGTGGATGTTTGGTAGCGGTTTTGTCAGCGTTACATCAAATCGTGCGGGTAAGTTTGTACCGATTGCCCAGGAGTTAGCCTCTCGCGGATATGTGGTGGTGGCCATTGATTACCGTACGTCTTATTTCAATCCTGTGATATCGGCAAATGCGCAACCCTATCATGATTTGGTGGTTCAAACAGATCACAGTTGGGTTCCATTTGTTTTTACCGATCCTCCACTAAGTGAAGAGCAGTACGAACGCGGGATTGCCGCAGCTTATGACGACGGTTTGACTGCACTGGAGTGGCTGGAAAGTGAGGCTGCCAGTCGTTCGTTGGACATGGATCGAGTCGCTTTGATGGGTTCATCATCGGGGACGACTACTGGGAATGCCCTTGCCTATCTTTCTGATGATTTGGGGATCACAACACCCAAGATTACCACCATGTTGCACCTTTGGGGCAGTATGGACTATTCACGCAGTGATGGATTGGACGAAATTGAGGCAGACGAAGCCAATCTTTTCATGATTCACTCCATAAATGATGAATCTATCGCCTTTGCCAACGCATCCGAGATGGCTGCCCAAGCAGCCGCGGTGGGCTTACCCTATGAATTGATCGCGCTAGGTCCCGATCCAGATGGCATTACGCCGGAACTTATGGCTGGGACAGGGCATGGCCTGACCACACTTCCCATTCTTGAGGCCAAGGCGATTGGTGATTCTCAAACGCTCTTTGAGCGGCTTGTCGAATTCCTCAATGCATCCATTGATCAAGAGAGACTTGAGCCATCTTTGGTACCCGTCTATGAAGTGATGACATCGACTGTTCAGTTTGGTACGGCGGATCTGATTAGCGGGACGGCAAATGTTACCAACCCAGAAACCATCAGTTTGCCTTTGAATTTGGACATCTATGAACCCACGAATCCACCATCTGGCAAACGGCCAGTCGTGATGTGGATGACGGGCAGCGGCTTTGTGAATCCCAATGCAACCCGAGCAGGCAATTTTGTCCCTATTGGAACGGAACTGGCTTCACGAGGGTATATGGTTTTTGCTATCGACTATCGTACTGCCTACTTTAATCCAGTGGTGTCAGCACAAGCTCAACCTTACTTAGATTTGGTAAGGCTCACCGATTTTGCCGGTATCGAACTGCTGTTTCCTGGCATAAACGAGGAACAATTTGAGCGTGCGATTGCAGCCGCTTATGACGATGGGTTAACGGCCTTGAAGTGGTTATCGAGCCAGGCGGTCGGTCGCTCGTTAGACATGTCACGTATTGCCTTGATGGGATCCTCATCGGGAACGACCACAGAGAACGCCCTGGCTTATCTCTCCGACGATCTGGGAATTACAACGCCCCAAATTGCCGTGATGCTCCACCTCTGGGGTGGCCTAGAGTATTCGCGCTTCGATGGGTTGGACGAAATTGAGGCGGATGAAGCTCACTTGTTGATGATTCACTCAGAAAATGATGGCTCTGTTCCTTTCGTAAATGCCTCAGAGATGGCTGCGCAGGCTGCTAACGTAGGCTTACCATATGAGCTGATCGCGCTCGGGCCAGATCCGGATGGCATTACACCTGAGCTTATGGCTGGGACCGCCCATGGGTTGACAACATTACCGATTCTAGAGGCCAAGGCTGCTGGCGATGACCAAACCCTCTTTGAACGACTTGTCGCATTCTTGACGGCCAATCTTCCTTCGGAATGAGTATTCAATAAGGAGTAATGATTAAACAAGTCCGTGATGGTGACTGTCACTTTGGTCAACGGCAGTCGCCTAACTGCATTAATTTTTTACCCCTTGTTCCTTAGGGCTTAGATGAACAGTAGCTCGCAATGCCCCGATTCGCATCTCAGGATGCTTACTCGGTGTGTTGCGAGCTATTTAGTTAACACTACACTTTTCCTCTAATGCGCAATATCTGGAGAAAGATGGCTTTCGTGTTGTTTTGTGTGACTCTTGCATTTCCTACACTGTTCCTTATAACGTAGCAGGAACATATTCCCCAAGCGTTAGCGGATGATGGTCTCAGTTCGACATTACAAAGGAAATTGAAACCGTCTATTGAACCACTCTATACCGTTATAACAACAACAAATATACAATACGGTACAGGAAGCCTCTTTAAAGCCACAGAAAATATCACTTCAAACATAAAAACAACGACAACCGTTGAAATGCCCCTATATTTGGACATCTATGAGCCGGCCGATGCACCTGAAGGGATACGGCCAGTGGTAATGTGGATGTATGGCAATGGTTTTGTTAGCCTTAAATCAACTCGCGCTGGGAAGTTTGTTCCCATTGCTCATCAATTGGCCGCACGTGGCTACGTGGTCATTGCCATCGACTATCGTACGGCCTACTTAAACCCAATCGTATCAGAG
The DNA here is from genome assembly GCA_039028975.1 of Chloroflexota bacterium. Classification (GTDB taxonomy): domain Bacteria; phylum Chloroflexota; class Anaerolineae; order Caldilineales; family Caldilineaceae; genus JAHBNG01. The sequence goes on along the minus strand of JBCCHB010000003.1, from coordinate 43,016 downwards.
CAGGCCCAGCCCTACCTTAATTTAGTCAATCATACCAACCAAGAGTGGGTTCCTCTGTATTTTAATGGCAAACCTAACCACTGGCCAAAGCTGTCAGAGGAGCAGTACAAAAGAGCCATAGCAGCAGCCTACGATGATGGGTTGACAGCGCTTAAATGGATAGAAAGTGAGGCGGAAAGTCGCTCCTTGGATATGTCACGATTGGTATTTATGGGCTCCTCTTCCGGATCGACTACGGGCAACTCTTTGGCGTATCTGTCTGACGAATTGGGTATTAAGACGCCTAAGATTGCTATTATGTTAAGTCTCTGGGGCAGCATGGATTATTCACGTTTCGATGGGTTGACTGAGATTGAGGATGATGAAGCACCTCTATTTATCATTCATTCATTGTATGACATAGCAATCCGGTTCGCTAACGCATCTCAGATGGCGGCACGGGCTAAAGCAATTGATTTACCTCATGAGCTTATTGAGTTGAAGCCTCATCCAGAGTGTGTAATCGATGCCCCCGTTGGTTTACATTATGATTATATTGTTCTTGAATTGGATCATCCTTCAGAATGTGCCACAAAAGCACTCGCTGAGGGTGAGGGGCATGGTCTAACAGAGGTACCCATTCTTGAAGCTAAAGCTACTGCTAAAGATAACAAGACGCTCTTTGAGCATCTTGTCGCTTTCCTTGATAAAAACCTCCCATAGAGCCGCATTGGAACTCAACATTCGTCGACTAATAAGATGGAGAAACATCATGAACAATATCTGGAGAAAGATGAGTCTTGTATTGTTTTTTTTGCTCCCTGGCCTTCTTACACTTTCCTGTGTCGCTATAGGTGATAATATCCCATCTGCGTCTATGGTTTCAGAGGAAAACAGTTCGTCTGCGCTAGCCGATGAGGGGCTAAGCTCTGCGGCAGGTAAGAAGTTAAAGCCGTCTATTGAGCCGTTGTATACTGTCACAACAACGAATAATATATCCTTTGGAACAGGAAGTATCATCAAAGTCATAGAAGGTATCACCCCAACCACAAAAACTGTGGATATGCCCCTCTATTTGGACATCTACGAGCCAGTAGACGCACCTGAAGGATTAAGACCGGTGGTGATGTGGATGTACGGCAACGGTTTTGTTAGTCAGCTTTCAAGTCGTAAGGGGAATTTTGTACCCATTGCCCATCAATTGGCATCCCGTGGTTACGTGGTAATTGCCATCGACTACCGTACGGCCTACTCAAATCCAGCAGTATCAGAACAAGCCCAGCCTTACCTAACAATGGTCAATAACACCAATCAATATTGGGTTCCCAAGTACTTTAAGCCTCCTCACTGGCCACTTTTGACTGAGGAGCAGTATAAAAGAGGTATTGCTGCAGCTTATGATGATGGATTAACAGCCCTGCATTGGATAGAAAGTGAGTCGGAGCGTCGTTCCTTGGATATGTCGCGGCTGGTGTTTATGGGATCATCTTCTGGCTCCACCACAGGCAACTCTTTGGCCTATCTCTCAGATGAGTTGGGCATTAAGACGCCCGAAATTTCAATTATGATCGATCTATGGGGCAGCATGGATTATTCGCGCTTTGATGGATTGAGCGAGATTGAGGAGTCTGAAGCAGACCTATTTATTATTCATTCAATATATGATGAAGCAATCCAGATTGCTAACGCATCGGAGATGGCTGCGAGGGCCAAAGCAATTGGTCTATCCCACAAGTTTATTGAATTGGAACCGAATCCAGATGGCATCACTGAGGCACTAAAAAATGGTACAGGTCATGGTCTAGCTCTAGTACCGATTCTTAAAGCCAAGGCCGCTGGCGATGACCAAACGCTCTTTGAACACATTATCGCTTTCTTGAACGCAAATCTTCCCTAATCAAAGGGGGTACTACGTAACCCAAGTTGTGCCTATAGGGTCCATCGATGGAAAGCTATGAGTTTCGTCTTCACAGTATCAGTAGACCGCAACCGTTAAGTGAGCACGCCCACGTGCGGCACGAGGTATGCCTACCGAACTGCGGTCTATTGAGTATAGGTTGTAGGAAAATTCTTCTTGAATTTGTCCAAAAGATTTCTCGAATCTGCGAAATTCCTAGCTGTTAGTATGTAGGTCCAAACTTGGGTTACGTAAGGATTGTTCAGTTGGACAAATTCATAGCTGAAGAGATATACTTACCATATAGTCTATAAATATTTTAGTTCTACTTTTTGGTACCTTCGCAATAGAGGGGTGATAGGCCATTTATTCAGGCAAACAACGCAGAAATGGACCACAGCACCATCAGTGATTCATGAGTAGCTTGCCATAGTTCCTCGTGGGTCCAACCTATTGATCAATCTCCTCTTACAGGTCAGTAACGTGCTTTTCACTCTCACCGCTCTCACTGTAACAAAATGATAAGAGACGAAATCAAGCAACAAATTAGGGATTTTTTGTCTGAACATATTCGGCAAGTGACGCTGCATGATGATCAGGATATTTTTGCCAGCGGCTTTGTCAACTCTATGTTTGCCATGGAGTTGGTCCTGTTCATAGAAAGCCACCTTCAGGTACAGTTGAGTAATGCAGATTTACGATTGGATAACTTTCGTACTATCAATAGTATGGCCAACTTGATTCAAGAAAAGTCTGATAAAAAGCAATAACATGAACACGATTGAGCTTTCACCCTTAGCAGAAAAAGAAAAAAAACAGAAAGATATTAAGTGTGTTATTTGGGATTTAGATAATACAATATGGGATGGAGTTTTGTTAGAAGATCAGCAAGTTACCCTACATGCGGGTGTTGTTGAGATAATAAAAACATTAGATGAGCGCGGTATTCTACAATCGATTGCCAGCAAAAATCATCATGGTCAGGCCATGGAGAAGTTGTCAGAATTTGGGATTGAGGAGTACTTTCTTTATCCAGAGATCAACTGGAACGCCAAAGCTTCTTCCATCGGGAAGATCGTCAAGTCGCTCAATATTGGAATAGACACCATTGCGTTTATTGACGACCAGCCCTTTGAACGAGATGAAGTACGCTTCTCATGGCCAGATGTGCGCTGTATTGATGCACTCAATCTTGGGCAGGTGCTAGAGATGCCTGCCATGAATCCCCGTTTTATCACATCCGATTCAAAGAGGCGCCGCCAGATGTATTTGAGCAACATGGAGCGCGAGGAGGCGGAAGAGATCTTTGAGGGTCCCCAGGAGGAATTTCTGGCTTCACTCGATATGAAGTTGCGAATTTTCTCCGCGCAATCAGAAGATTTGCAGCGTGCAGAAGAATTGACAGTGCGCACGAATCAATTGAACGCGACAGGGTATACCTATAGTTATGAAGAGCTAGATCAGTTACGTCAATCGCCCAATCATCAATTACTCATGGCTAGTCTAGAAGACAAGTATGGTACTTATGGACATATTGGGTTGTCTCTTCTTGAATGTACAGATGCAATTTGGACCATCAAACTACTTTTGATGTCTTGTAGAGTCATGTCAAGAGGTGTTGGCTCCGTCTTACTAAGCTATCTAATGAAGAGTGCCAGTTCGGCTCAAGTACGATTACAGGCAGAATTTGTACCAACCGATCGAAATCGAATGATGAATATCACTTATCGTTTTGCAGGGTTCGAAGAGGTAGCGAATCAAGGTGAACTTCAGATACTTGAACACAATTTGAAAGATATTCAGGCCTTTCCCAATTATATGCAGGTTGACATATTATGAAGCTGAGAGATGTAGATGCTAAGGGTAAACGGTTTTGTAAAAAGACTGTTTTTGGATATCTACGCGAATAATTTTCGATGAATACTGCGGTTGGCCATAGATGCGAATAATTCCATAGCATTTCAGTCGGGTAGATTATTCTAATCTATGACTGAGCTAAGTATATATAGAACCGTTTAGAGAAATTAATATGATCACAGAGTTAGCAATTGCAGGTGGAGCGTTGCTATTTGGTAACAGAGTCTACCAACGAATTCAGAACCGAAATGTATACGTTAAGAAACTCTTACCCGAACCCCTTTCATTTCCTTCTCAAGAGCAGATTATTGCTCAGCCTGAATATCACGTAGCGCGGGACATTCACAAGAACCCAGACGCAGAACAGATTATGAACACAGCGGTGGTGATGTCATCAGCATCGCTCGGTGCAGCCATTGTTGGTGCCCTCTTTTTTCCTCCCATTGCGATTCTGAGCGTACCCTATATTCTGATGGTCGTTGTCCAACTTTGGCAAGATGCCTATAAATCGCTTAAAAAGGGCGTTATTGGCGTCAGCTTTATCACTGGGCTAACCATGCTGAGTTGTGTTGGGCTGGGTTATTATGTCCCTGCCAGCCTGTCAGCCTTTCTCTTTGCCCTCAGTCGCAAATATCTCTTAAGCATTAAGGATAACTCGCAAAAAGAGTTTATTGATGTCTTCCAACAACAACCTAAATCTGTTTGGTTGTACCAAGATGGGATGGAAATTGAAACGGACTTTGAGCTACTGCAGGAAGGTGACATCGTCGTTGCTCATACGGGTGAGATGATCCCAGTCGATGGCACAATTGTCGAGGGCATTGCTTCAGTTGACCAGCGATTGCTTACAGGGGAAGCACAACCCATAGAGAAGGAGCTAGGTGACACTGTATTTGCATCGACAGTGGTCTTATCTGGCGAAATTCAGATTCAGGTGGAAAAGGCTGGTGCCGATACCACCATAGCTCAAATTGGTGAGATCTTAAATCAGACCGTCAATTTCAAAGCGGATATGCAGCTGCGTGCCGAGGAGTTGGCTGATCGAACAGTTGTGCCCATCTTGGCTGCTAGCGCAATTACTTGGCCTTTATTGGGTCCGATCCCCGCCATGGCTGTGCTCAACTCGCACACTGGCTATCGGATGTCCTTAATTGCGCCACTGGGTATATTGAGTTTTTTCAAAATTCTGTCTAACAGAGGCATTCTGGTTAAAGATGGCCACGTGCTAGATCGGATGCCGCTCGTAGATACGGTGGTCTTTGACAAAACAGGAACATTAACATTAGAACAGCCAAACATCCGGGCCATTCATAGCTGCAGCCAGTACACTGAAGAGCAGATTTTGAGTTATGCAGCCACAGCCGAAGGCAAGCAGCGTCATCCGATTGCGCTGGCTATTGTGGATGAGGCCCGAGCGAGGGGGATCCCTCTCTTAGAGATTGATGCGGCTGAATATGAAGTTGGCTACGGTCTTAAAGTCAACATCGTCGTTGATATAGGGCGAGATGATGCCCCTAAGATAGGCAATCTAGATGATGAAGCTGCCGATGCAACATCTGTTCAGCCCAAACGCCAGCTTGTTCGGGTAGGCAGCAATCGGTTTATTGAGAAGGAAGACATTGCAATTCCGCAAGAAATACATAACATCCAGGAAGGATGTCACGAGCAGGGACACTCGCTCGTTATGATAGCAATCGGTGATGAATTGGCTGGGGCTATCGAATTGCAGCCTACCATTCGGCCAGAAGCAAAAGAGGTTGTAGAAGGATTGCGGGAACGCGGTATTCAGTCGACTTACATTATCTCTGGTGACAATGAAACGCCAACCCGAAAGCTGGCCCAGGAATTAGGAATTGACCACTACTTTGCTGAAACTCTGCCTCAGAACAAAGCAGAGTTGATTGAACAACTGCAAGAAGAGGGGAAGGTTATCTGCTATATTGGTGACGGGATCAACGACTCTATTGCCCTCACCAAGGCAGATGTCTCCATATCACTGGGTGACGCATCAACAATCGCCCAGGATGCGGCCCAAATCGTCTTACTGCGAGGGGGGTTGACTGAACTCTGCTCTCTATTTGATGTGGCTCATGAGTATGAACAAAATATGCGGAGTAGCTTCTGGGCAGTTGTTGCACCATGCCTTCTCTGCATCGGTGGTGTTTATTTTATTCACTTTGGTTTGGTTTCAACAATTCTTATCAAACAAGTGGGACTCTTCACCGGTATAGCAACAGCGTTATCGCCTTTGCGGACCCATCGCGATGAGTTGGCGGAGGCGCAAAACGACAACCCAATCGAAACCAAGACAATTGAGGCTGCATGAACACAAATTTGTGGATAAGAGAACAATCAATCAACCCCAATGCCCGTCTGAGGCTCTTTTGCTTCCCGTATGCCGGCGGGGCAGCCCCTATCTTTCGCACATGGGACCAGCATCTACCCGCCAGCATAAACGTCTGCCCTGTACATTTGCCAGGACGTGCCACCCGAATCAGAGAAAAGCCATTCACGAATCTTGAGAACCTAGTCCAAGCATTTCTCCCTAGTCTCCAGCCATGTCTGGATAAACCGTTCGCTATATTTGGTCATAGCATGGGGTCTCTCATTGCTTATGAAGTCACCAAACAGCTTCATCAGCAAGGCAATCTTATGCCAACCTACCTTCTGGTTTCTGGCCGTCGCGCTCCCTATTTACCAGATCCAGAGATGCAGCTTCATACATTACCCAACGATGAGTTATTTCTGAAGGAATTGCGCCATCGTTACGATAATGTACCCGACGCCATCTTTGATGACGCCGAATTACGCGCACTATTTTTGCCTCTTTTACGAGCTGACTTTACATTGGTAGAGACTTATCAAAGTTCAAAAGAGGCACTTCTACCATGCCCAATTATTGCCTTTGGCGGTCAATCTGATAGTCGCGCATCCCAGGCTGAGCTAATGGCTTGGAAAGAATTAACCCAAAGCGATTTTGACGTCCATCTTTTTCCAGGTGGTCATTTTTATCTCAATGAACAAGCACCATCGCTTTTACAAATCATTAACGGTTATCTTTCATAAGTGGGTATGTTCAGAATATAATTCACCGGAAAAGCCTTGCCCAAAACTCTGATTTAATTCGCATACCAATTTACTTTTGCTTGGGTACTTATAAGCTTTTTCTGGCCATCTATAGGTTGAGAATTTGAAGAGATGCGTGTGATATATTACTAGCATGGCGAATGGAATTGAGTCTGCAGCCATTTGGTCTGTCTCTCAATTGGGTGAGGTTGTCGAGGCACTCATTGACATCAGTACGGGGCAGAGCATACCAAATTCTGTATCTCTGCCTGCTGTTGCTCTTCCGAATGATGATGAACACAGTATAGCTGAGTGGCTTACCCGTTCGGCTGACCGATATGGTTGGGAAACAGAAGCTATTCACGCGAGCTACAGTGACTTGGACTCGTTATTACGTTCTGTCGGACCGGCATTGTTGCGTCTTCCTCAGACGGAGGACGAACCTTCTCCTGGCTTTTTGGCTTTGCTCCATGGAGGTCGTCAATACGTAACGCTAATTCAACCGGATCGAACCAAGATCCGCATTCTTCTAACTACCTTACGGGATATCCTCAGCGCAAAAGCCACCCAGCCTTATACCGATGCGCTATCTCGCGTTCTAAAAAGAAGCACCATTATTAAAGATCGAGATGCGAAAGTCAGGCACAGCTTGCTTGCAGAAATGTTAGGCCCAACACCTGTCATCTTATGTTGGTCTCTTTGCCCGTCACCAGAGACACCACTCTATACCCAAGCTCGACAAATACATTTTCCCTATTTTGGTTGGCTTTTGGGTGGGGCAACGATAGCCCAGTTGACTCTGACACTCTTAAGTTGGTGGATGATTGGAACTGGAGCATTAGCTGGCCACTTTGATTGGGGTTGGTTATGGGGGTGGGGGCTGCTGGTTCTATCCATCATGCCCTTTCAAATATTAGCCCACTATGCTCAAAGTAGCCTAGTTATTGGGTTAGGCAGGCTCTTTAAAGAAAGGCTGCTCTATGGTATACTGCAATTACGTTCGGATGCAGTTCGTTTGGAGGGTGCTGGCCATTTCCTAGGAAGAGTTTTTGCAGCCGATGCATTGGAACAGCTTGCTTTAGCAGGAGGTTTCTTCACGCTACTGGCTATTGTACAGTTGTTCGTTGCAGTCACAGTTCTGGTGTGGGGAGCAGGAGGTTGGCCTCACGCTATTCTGTTAGGATTTTGGATAGCGGTCATGTTCGTATTAGGATGGCGGGCCTATGTTCATGACAAACGCATTCACCATTCGCGCCGCACATTAACCAATGATCTAGTTGAGAGAATGGTGGGTCATCGAACAAGACTGGCTCAGGAGCACCAAGCGAACTGGCATGATGCTGAAGACAGGGATCTATCCAACTACCAGAAGCAGTTGCAACAGACTGATAGCGCAAGTAGCCGTCTAAAGGCATTTGTTCCTCGGGGTTGGATGATGGTTGGGCTGCTCTGGTTTTTCTACGTCCTTTTGATTGGCGAACATTCTCCTTCTCAGTTGGCAATAAGCCTTGGAGGTGTGCTCTTTGCTCGACAGGCGTTCATTACAATTGTCATGGGCATGCAAAGTGTGATTGGTGCATCATTGGCTTGGGCGGATGTAAAACCGCTGTTGGGTGCCGCTCTGCCAAAACCAGCCGGGACAGGCACTGAACTGTTTCTCAATGGGATTCAGTCTGAAAAGGTCCAGCAACCCATACTTACGTTACACAACGTGAGCTTTCGTTACCCTACTCGGAATCGAGAAATTTTAACATCATGTCATATCAAGATCCATAGGGGAGAGCGCCTACTGCTGGAAGGGCCATCAGGTGCCGGGAAGTCTACCCTGGTCAACTTAATGACCAGTTTGCAAAAGCCTGACTCTGGAAGTATGTTGCTCCATGGCACGGAGCAACAAGCGATTCCGGAAGGGATATGGCGACAGCGGATTGTAGCTGTCCCTCAATTTCATGAAAATCATGTGCTCAATGGATCGTTAGCGTTCAATTTGCTTCTAGGCAGCAAATGGCCTGCAACGGACCAAGGGTTGGCACGGGCAGAAGAGGTCTGCCGGTCCTTGGGTCTGGGTGAACTGCTCAACCGAATGCCTGGAGGTTTACAGCAGATAGTAGGAGAGAGCGGTTGGCAGTTGTCTCATGGCGAACGTAGTCGTCTATATATTGCTAGGGCAATTTTGCAGGATGCGGACTTAATTATTTTGGATGAAAGCTTTGGGGCCTTGGATCCAGAAAGTCTATCAGAAACCCTTCAGGCCGTCTTGGCCCAAGTGTCGACGTTACTTGTGGTGGCCCACCCGTAAAATCCTCATAACGATTTTGGTGAGAAGCACAGTTAGTCCGTCAGAAGCTTTGGTCCGGTTTACTCTGGAACATGCGGATAAGGGAGGATAGCCCTGTCTTGACGGAAAACAAGCTTCATCTGGCCATCTATATAGTGCAACCAGTATATAGTGCAGCCAGTTTTCTGCCTAACTTTATGTTACGTTTTGCTATTGCAAAACCATAATGGAGTATCTGACTAATATGATACATCTGATTCCACTCTATGCCGCAGGCGGTATAGCCATAGCGGGATATGCATTGCTACGTAATCGGTCAAACGTGCTGGTTAAGCAACTTGAAGGCTCCTTTCCCCGCTCGTCTGAAATGTCGTCAGTGGCGCCCCCATCAACTATATCGATCCCGGAGAATCAGCTAACGGCTCCTACAACTGATCAGAATCTTGCAATTTCAGCTGGACTACTAGGCCTAACGATCATCAGTTCAATGGGATTTCCTGCGCTCAAGTTGTTGAGCATCCCAGGGCTAATCTATCTGGATAGTTATTTTCTATACACCGCGTACCATGACTGGCAACGTACGAAGCGAGTTGGGATTAAAATCAACGATGCCGTATTGGCAACTGGACTCTTGTTTACCAGGCAGTTGGGCGCCAGTGCGCTCTTTGCAACCTTCTACTTTACCAGCCTTAAGCTGCAGGAAACAGCAACGGAAAGCATAGCTGTTGAAGCCCATGGTGACCGACGGATAGAGCGCCTCACTGAAGAGCGAAAAGAGAGCTTGGCTCAGTTAGCTCATTCTCAACCTGAATTAGAGGCGGATGAGATTCCTCAGTGGCAAGAAGCCATTGACCAAGGTGCATTACCACTGCTAACGCTTAGCCTTGTGAGCATGCCTTTTTTGGGCTTTACGCGGTCGTTAACTATTTTGCTAGCCAACTTTGGGTATGATTATCGTGTCCTGGCACCGCTCAACACCTTGAGGCATTTAAGGGCAGCCAAAAAAAAGGGAATTCGCATACAGGACGAATATGCTTTTGACAATCTAATTGAGGCAGATAAACTTATTGTAGATAGTACACTCGAAGAGGCATTTCCTTCTCTTAATGCAAAGAGCCATTCAGACTCGACGGTACTTTATGAAACGAGGATGAAAGATAGGGAGACAGCCGATCAAATTGCACGATGGCAGGACGAGGGCCATAAGGTAGCCTATATAAGTGCTTCATCAAAGCATATCAAGGCAATGACCCAAGCAGACATTGTTGTTGCTTGCTACAATGATGGGAATGACGCTATTGAACCACCAATGTCTGCTGAACTGATCATTGATCCAGATCGACCCAATCAATTTCAGCAGATCTTCAGTCTCGCCCATTCCATGGATGCAAACCGCAAATTGGGCGTGACCTTGGCACTTATTCCAAGCGTTGTAAATTTGTGTGGCATTTACTTCGGTCATTTTGGGCCGATCACGGCTCTTCTAGTAGATTATGGCGGATTAGGGGCTGGACTGATTAATGCCCTTCAGGTACGAGACAAAGAGAGTTAGGGTGAGAGGCAAAACATGCACTTTTATGGTTGGGCAATTCTAATAACAATTTTTATTGTCGTAGGGTTTGAATTAAGACGTAGGCGAACCTTACGACAGATCAATGAAGAACTAAGTGCCTTGGGTGTGGAAGCGCAGGAAGAACCACGGGGCTTTGCCACTCAGATAGCCAATAGTCTGCGGCATCGACTTCAGGCAATGGCTACGAATTCTGGACCACGGCAAGATTTGCCAGATGCATTTTACCAATGGGCCAGCGAGTCGTTAGCGGATGACCAAGAGATACAGACGTGGCTTATGTCGCTTAGTCCGGCTCAGGTAGGTGCATTCGTTAGCCATTTACAAAAATTCTGTAAGGACATGGGGTTCGATATTGGGTGGTTGGTACATGGTGATTTGACCGATAATCCGATTCTAGGCAAAAGCCTAGCCAATATTGTCCGTCAATATAGCCGCATCAGCTATGAAGCAGTTGGTTTACATGAAGATGTTGAGGGTTTCCGCGTTTACCATCAATATCTACAAAACCCAAACAGTCGGGATAATCGCCTTCTGGCGCAAGCAATTTTTGGTAGACTTGTAGAAAAAGGGCTAACAGCTGATGGGCTAGCAAAATACCTTACATCATCAGGACAATTACCTCCTCAGAGAGTAGATGAAACCATTCGTGAGGTTTCATCTACGAATCCAGCGGGCTTTCATGAGGCTGTCAAAAGTATACTGGCAGAACAGAATGGACACGTGGCACCATCTGTCGATGATTTAGCCAAGACATCTACTCATCAAAAGCAAAGAAATGGCTCAGGCACATCTGCCAAGGAGAGAGTAGCAGCATAAAAAATGAATGAAGACATGCCCTCACTTCAAACATCGAACCGCCTAAACCGTAGGCAGCTTTTGCTCAACGGTGGGATGGCAGCTACATTCTTTGGGTTGCAAAGTTGCACAAGCACAATTCGTTCTCGATTGGGTTTAAGTGGTGATTCCGCCACTGAACTCAATATAGAGAGTGAAGAAGCGGATAGTGGGCTTTTGCGTATTGCGCTATCAAGTGCGCCGGGACAGCTAGACCCCGCATCAGCCTTTACAATGGAATCAAGTCAGGTTTTGCTTGCAGCTTACGACAGCTTAGTTAAGGTTGATCGTAGGTTGAGACCACAACCCATGCTTGCTGAGGGCTGGCAAGTCTCCGAGGATCTCTTGACGTGGACCTTCTTTTTGCGTCAACAAGTCGTATTTCACCACAATCGCCTATTCACCGCTGACGATGTCGTTTTCACCTTCAATCGGTTGAAGGATCCGGTTTTACGTTCCCCGCTTTTTCCAGCTTTGAGCATTGTTGATACCGTTAAAGAGGTCGATGACTTTACAGTAGAGTTTAATCTTACTGCACCCTACATGGATCTCCCCCTGCTTTTAGGTGCAGCACAAGCCAGGATTGTATCCCGTTCCTACGATGAGTCGCTGTTGCGGTCACAGCCATCAGGTACAGGCCCATTTATTGTGACTCAGGTGAATCCAGGTGAAAGTATTAAGTTTAAACGGAACCCCAAATATTGGCTAGAAGAGCGTCCAGATTTAATGGCAGGACAACCAGTCTATCCAATTGAAGAAATGCACCATATCTATATGCCAGCCATAGAGGATCAAGCAAATGCACTCCTCAAAGGGCAGGTTGATTTAATTCCAAACATCGGCATTCAATATATAGACGAATTCAAAACAAGCTCTGAGGTTGAGATTGTTTCGATCGATAGTGGTGCTTATCAAACCGTCGTCATGCAAGCCATTAGACCCCCTTTTTCAGATGTTCGGGTGCGCCAAGCTATAAAGCATTGTCTCGACAGATCGGCTATGCAGGATACTATTCTTCGGGGTCATGGAGAACTTGGAAACGACCATCCCATTGCACCCGTCTTTCCATTTGCAGCTAATCTACCGATTCGCGAACATAATATATCTTTAGCAAAGGATCTTCTAACTGCGGCTGGTTATCCTGACGGTATTGATCTGGATTTGATTACCTCTACAACTCGACCAGGCATGACAGAGCTTGCAGAATCAGTAGCAGAGATGACCCGTCCCGCAAACATACGTGTGAGGGTGATCGCTGTGCCTGCTGATGTCTATTGGAGTGATTACGCTGGGAGGGTACCATTTCATATCGGCAACTGGAACTTGCGGCCAACAGTTGATGAGACATTAATGCTTGCCTATCACTCCACATCAAATGGTAATGAGGGCTATTGGGCTGATCCAAAGCTAGATAGATGGATTGAACAGGCCCGCAGTGAGCCGGATCCGGAAAAGCGACAGGCGCTCTATTCTAGAGCCCAAGAACTCATCAAGGAAGAAGGTGCCGTTGCTATTCCCGTATTTCGACCAATCATGTCAGCCGTGAGCACACGCGTCAAAAATTTCTTTCCTCACCCCGCAGGCTGGCTAGATTTACGTGGTGTTCAGGTTACAAGCCTCCCTGCTTGAACTTTAGTATCAGTCAATCGCAATGTCAACAAGAGGGTTCTGTAGTAAGCGACTGTAACCAAACAGAATTACATCGCGCTCTACTGGGTATAGATATCCAGATAATCGTTTTCCGCTATGATAGCGCATAGTGCTCACTTCGTGCACTGCTAATGAAAGTATTTTTCTGCAACACTTTTATTATACGATTTGGTTATGCCACTGGCTAGAAGATTCATCGACACAAATTGATGCAAACTGTGGTATAATAAAGTAAGTGCCTGATTTATAATCAGGCACTTTTGTATCTCCCCCCCAAATATGTTCTAACCAGCTTGGTATCCCGTTTGACATAAACCAGACGCTACTTACCTGCAAACCAGGAACATGTTTGCCGACTAATTTGCTCCCACCACAAAGAGGGTCTCCTATGCGTGAAAACAAACTACGCCAACTGCTGCAGACTAATCAACCCAGTATTGCAACCCACATTCATACTACATGGCCGTCCGTTGTAGAGGCTATCGGTCATACCGGCATGTTTGACTACGTCGAATTTGTTGCGGAATATGCGCCCTATGATCTCTATGATCTGGATAATTTATGCCGGGCAGCTGAGCTGTTTGATATAGGGATGATGATCAAAGTCGATCTAGAACCCAATCGATTCTATGCCCAACGAGCTGTTGGCTCTGGATTTCAAAGTGTTCTCTTTGCTGACTGCCATAATGTTGAAGAGGCCCAAAATGCCATTAGCACTGTACGCCCAGATACGCTGACAGATCATGGCCAGTTTGGTGTAGGAACTCGCCGCCATGCCTATATGGGCTATGGTGGTGGTCCAGATTATGTAAAAGCGCTGCGCGAGATTGTGGTTGTTCTCATGATTGAAAAGCAGGGTGCAGTGGATCAATTGGAAGAGATCCTGGCCTTAGATGGACTTGACATGATTCAATGGGGTGGCTCGGATTACAGCATGAATATTGGTCGCCCTGGAGAGCGCAACTCTGAAGAGGTTTTAGCCGTAGAGAAACATGTCATTCAAACGGCTCTCAAAATGGGTGTTCAGCCACGGGCCGAGATCGGCTCACCAGATGAGGCAGAACACTATTTAGAAATGGGGGTGCGTCACTTTTGTATCGGAACAGATTTTGGTATTCTCTTCCAATGGTTTAAGCAGAATGGCGGGGAATTGCGGAAGCTGGTACAATCTGCATAAATTTTCTGACCTTAAATATACACGGATAATGATAGATTAGCTAGATCTTTCTCATTCTCCGTAATGTCACAGTAGTCAAGTGAGATTATCTTCGCCCTTTCATTTGGACGAATCTTCGAGGAGAGAGCTAACATTTTCGATACCAAGCTCTCTCGTTGCTCAAGATGATAGTCCCGGCATTAAGGAGGATCTGACAATCTCACTTTTTCACCAGCGTCGATTAAGGCATGGAAAACTAATTTGAGTATATAGATGCTCTATATACTTTAGAGGAAGCGTGGAGGATAGTTAGATTTTATGGAAGTAACTATTTGGTTTTGGATCATATTCAATATTGTTGTTGTGGGTCTTTTGTTAGTTGACCTACTCGTATTACAGAAGGATGCTCATGAAATTAGTACAAAGGAAGCAGCCTTCTGGAGCGCGTTCTGGATTGCCCTATCGCTGCTCTTTTGCCTTGGTCTCTACTTTTACTCGGGCAGTGAGATTGCTAACATTTGGTTAACCGCCTACGTGGTCGAAAAGGCACTGAGTGTTGATAATATTTTTGTCTTTGTCATGATTTTCCTCTTCTTTAATGTAGAGGCAAAATATCAACATAGGGTGCTTTTCTGGGGCATCTTAGGTGCCATTGTTATGCGGGCTGTGTTGATTATTGTAGGAGGAGAAGCCCTTGCCCAGTTCCCCTGGCTCATCTACGTCTTTGGTGCCTTCCTACTCTACACGGGCATTCGTATGGGTCTGCAAAATGACGATGAACATATTGATTTAGAAAACAATGTGCTTCTACGCTGGTTGCGCAAATACTTACCCATGACTCAGGAGTATCACGGCAGTAGCTTCTTTATCATGGAAGGTGCAAAACGACTGGCGACCCCTCTATTTCTAGTCCTCGTCATTGTGGAATTAATTGACCTTGTATTTGCGGTTGATTCCATTCCGGCCGTTTTAGGTGTGGCCCAGGTGCTACAGGAAAGGGATGACGGTTCGTTTTTATTTGTGGCATACACGTCGAATATTGCTGCAATTTTGGGCCTGCGAGCACTCTATTTTTTGCTAGCTAGCATTGTACACAAATTTCGCTACCTACAATTGGGGTTGGCAATCATTCTTACCTTTGTGGGTGTAAAGATGATCGTTGGCGGCCTTCCGGCAGAATGGGCACATGAATTGGGCTTACACTCCTTCCATATCCCTCCTTCCATCTCGCTCACCATTATCCTGGGAATCCTCTCTGCTTCGGTTGCGGCATCATTGCTTATTCCTGAAAAGGAAAAGCAACCTTCTTCCGAGCATCCGAAGCCAGAAAATGAAAATCCAGAGACAGCGATCGGATTTGGGGAACAAGCGCAAGCGAAATAGGTTCTTTGGGGGCTGAATGCTTGTACTGTTTGGCCCCATTTTATGCCTGAGAAAATGCATAGAAAAAAGCGGATACCTGCTCTATGACAGTTAAGAGTAGCTCTTCACCTTCGTCAGCAGACGCGGCAGCAGGATTATCCGTATAGCCAGTGCTGGCAGCCCACCGCCCGTGAGCCTGAACAGTGGCCCCAGCCAACGGAGCAAAGAGTCCCTCACCGTCGGTCGTCACATCTCGTGTTTGGGCCAATCCCTCAGGAGGAACTAGGTCTGGGCGAAGCGCCATCACCATTGAGGTTTCAAAGCGACCGGCATGACCGGGAATCCGTCTGCTTAGTAGAATTCCCTTTTCAACAATAGCCGAACGGGCAATATCCCAATAAGCAGCTGTAGCAATCTCGACCGGATGTCCTAATCGGTTAGGGAAATCTAGTCCGACAACAGCGTTGGAATCCGTATTGCCACCGTGTCCATTCAGTACAATCAATTTACGAAAGCCACTCAAAACCAGCCCCTCCAATATTTCTGTTACAGCGGCCATATACGTTGACGAAGACAGGGAAAGCACACCAGCAAAAGGCCGGTGATGGTGGGAGTTGCCATAGCAGAGAACGGGGGCAACTAGAGTGGTGCTTTTACTGTTCTCTGCGTTGCTCTTCTCTGCGGCGCGTTGAGCTACTGTCCCACAGAGCAATGTATCAGTAATGATTGGCATGTGAGGGCCATGCTGCTCTACCGATGCAGTTGGCAGTACAGCGACTGCATTGGGTGCAACATCTTTGATCTGATCACGAGTCATCTCAGCAAGTAAGACAGTCATTCAATTTCTCCTTTATGTTCGGCTTTGTTTGAAAACGTAGGCTTGATCACCTTAACTTTTCCGGAACTATCATTATGCCCAAAGTGCTCTTTTTTACCAATCTCGCGTCATCTATAGCCAAAGCGATCATCAAACCAGCCCCTGCTGACTTTGATGTTTCAATCCATTCTATGTCACTAAGTGGATCGGAAAAAACGGAACTTATGCGCGATGCCGATTTCGTTATTCTCTTTCCTGGACGCCTAGAGGATGAAGCCATCCAAGCTGCCCAAAATCTAAGGCTCATACAGCTAGTCTCAGCAGGGTACGATCAGATGAATCTGGAACTCTGCCAAGCCAAAAAGATCCCCATTGCCAACAACGGTGGAGCCAACGCTATTGACGTGGCCGAACATACGGTCGCGATGATTCTTGCCTATTATCGTCGATTTAGGGAACTCGATCCCAATGTCCGCGCGGATAATTGGCGCGCTATCGATACAGGTCTGACGACCTATACGTTGGAGGGGAAGACCCTTGGCCTTATCGGTTTTGGCAAGATTGGGCAGCGCGTAGCTCATTTGTTGGGGACATGGGGCGTGGAGTTGCTCTATGCTGATGCTTATCCAGCACCTCCTGAGGTAGAGCAAAAGCTGAATGTTGCGAGAGTAGAATTAGATGACCTCCTTCAGCGCTCGGATGTCGTATCGCTCCATGTACCGTTGCTCCCTGATACCAGGGAGATGATCAATGCTCAAACCTTGTCCCTGATGAAGCCAACAGCTCTGTTGGTCAACACGTGCAGAGGCCCAGTCATTGATGAGCCGGCATTAGCCCATGCATTACAGACGGGCCAGATTGCTGGTGCGGCTCTCGACGTATTGGTTCAAGAGCCGCCTGATCCCCAAAATCCACTTCTTCAGCTAGAGAACGTGCTGCTAAGCCCTCATACAGCAGGCATCACCTTTGATACCTGGGAACGAAGGGGGCGCTTCATTTTTCAAAATCTCCAACTGGTATGGGACGGCCAGCCACCACAAGCTGTGGTAGGTTAATTTCCTGCATAAAAATTGACGGTGACTCGATTGCACGGTCCATTTCCACCATCAGTTGTGAATGGCACAATCGCGGAAATGGGCTGTTCCAGCTCGTCAATGATCCATGTAAACCAGTTCCCCTCTCGATTAAAACCGACCCCAATGAGATGATCGTAAAAGCCCAGTGGCTCGCTGCGGGTGCTCTGAGCTTCTGTAGCAAAGACTCCGCCTGATTCATGGCTAAAGACGACTCGATGTCCAGCCTCTGGTTGCCCATTCACGTAAACAGTACCCTGGAGTACGGTTCCATTTTGCATCGCTTCACATTGCACGTACTGACCCGTGTGGAAAGTAACTACAGAATTGATTACAGGGGTAGCCGTTGGGGTTGCATCTGCTGGCGGCGTAGATGTAAACGTTGGGGTATTTGTTGGTATAGAGGTACTTGTTGATGTAGTGGTTATGGAAGGTGTCGCTGTTTCAGTTGGCACAGATGCCGGGGGATTAGTCAATGTAGGAGTTGGAGTAGAGGTCGAAGCAGCAGTTGGCGTCATCCCTAAAGTACCAGTGGGTGAGGATGTAGCAGAAGGCGAAGGTGTAGCCGTAGGTGAGGACGTAGTCGTTGGCAAAGATGTAACAGTAGCATTGCTGTTGGCTATGGTCCACTGCCAAGTGAATCGGTAGCTAGTATGGACAGCCAGATGGGGTTCTTCAATGGTCCCCATACCTAATCCATCGACCGAGTCAGCTAGATTGCCATCGTTGGGGACCACGGCATAAGCAGGTGCGATCGAGAACATGCCAAAATCTGCAGCGTGAGGTTCACCAGGTTTGGCTTCCGTGAGGAGGGGGGTGGATCCATCAGGCCAACTGACCAAGATAGGGACATCTGTTTGGCGTTCCCCACCCACGTCTAATGTATCGACATAGATATGATGGCGCCCCTCAGACTCTTCCTCATCAAGCCAAAGTCCCTGAATGAGCTTCCAGTAGCCACTACCAGGTGTTGGTTCAGCAGCAATAAAGAGCGCCTCCCGCTGGTCAAGTCGAGGATCCCATTCTAATCCCTCAGTTGGATTGGGATCCTCTTCGCTTGTTGTGCCAACATCACTAAGCCGATAGATTCCCCCATTGATATCGACGAGGTAGAGGTTGCCCTCCTCATCTTCACCAAAGCTAACAATATTGTAACTCGTATCGAGCATCAGCTGATTCTGCCACACACCTTGGTGCTGCTGCAATGCCCACAGGCGTCCTGACGAATAGTCTCCATAAAAATAGACACCCTGCATCCTCTGGTATTCGGTGCCTCTGTAGACGTAGCCACCTGTAACAGATCGGTCGCCTTGGCTTTGGCTATATTCCCAAATCGGCAATGTTAAACCGCTTTGATCACATCCGATGGCTGGTTCAAAACAGTGGTTGGCTTCCATCACATCCCAACCATAGTTTTCACCGCCTTGACTGCCAGCAGGTTGCCAGCTGATCTCCTCGTAGGCATTCTGCCCCACATCCCCCATGTAAAGATCACCTGTTCCCCGATCAAAAGAAAACCGCCACGGGTTCCGCAGACCAGTTGCCCAAATTTCGGGTAGATAGTCATCATCCCCTACAAACGGGTTCGTTACAGGCACTGTATAGGCCCCCGTTACACCAACCTCAAGCCGCAGCATTTTGCCCAATAAGGTGCCTGTATTCTGGGCAAGCTCATCAGGATCCCCGCCTGAGCCGCCATCACCTAAACCAACGTAGAGATAGGTGTCAGGACCAAATTGAATCTGGCCGCCATTGTGATTGGCGTGCGGTTGATCAACGATCAGGATCTGCTCTTCCGAGTCGGAATCAGCCACATTAGGATCCTCGGTGACTTTGAAGCGGGCAATAATCGTATCACACGCCTCATCCGTCGGACCTATCTGCTCTTCGCGATGGTTGTAGTAGGCAAAGAAATAGCCATCATCGGCAAAGGAGGTCGGAAAGGCGATACTCAGTAGGCCACATTCGAACGTCTGGGTTACGCGACTAGAAATATCCAAAAAGGGGGTTGATAATGTCTGCCCATTCTCGATAATCTGTATGGTTCCACGACGTTCAACCACAAATAGACGCCCGCTATCATCTCCAGCATGGGTAATTTGAACAGGTGCGGAGAAGCGCGGCGTGAGTGCATTCAATGCTACTTCAGGCCAATCAATGGTTTGGGGATCCTCTTCATCAACGGTGCTCAAGAGCAGTGGGACATAGATGGTGTTGCCACCAACTTGATGCCGTGAGTCCTGTTGCAGCGGGACTTTCAAATTTGGGGCAGCAAGTAGGGAAGGTTGGGAAAGGACATCAGAGACTCGGTGTATCCAAGGAGAATCAAATTGTAATCCAATAATTAGTGTAGCCAGCGTAGCAAAGAGGGTAAGAAGCCAAAATATCCGAACACCGAAGAGGCAACGTTGCCAAATATGCCCGAATTGCGGCACAAAACGCAACAGAGCACTAGATTTAGAAGGATTTAGTTTGGCAAGGGGTGATTCTGTCATGAAGTATCCTTACGGGAGGTTTACCTTGGGAGCATCTCAGTTTCGGGACAAACGAAGAAGAATGCGATGCACGGTTGAAAAAGAGCGTAGGCCGTCTCCCAGATTCCTCAACCGTGTGTTGCATGCGCGCTGCGAGCCGAATGCATTCTCGCCCACTAACTAAGGTGCTCCCGTTTACCTTAAAAAATTTGACACATTCTGAAAAGAAGGTTAATATGTAAGCAATATACCTATCCTCGTTCTATCGAGTTGTTCTGTACAAATTATACTTGGCTCTGGCATAGATGAGAATGATAAGCTCGTCTAAAATTCGTCATTTCACTTTCATCGACTCCCAACCGCAGTATACCAGCGAAGGTTTGCTCTAACTTTTGGCCTATCATGTCCAAATAGGAAAGTAGATTTTAGCTGTTCATCCAAAAATTCCCTACTCAAACAGTACTATCCCTATTTTTGTTTTATGATCGATAAACAACACGTGGCATCTGATTTGGTTCAGCCTATCATGGTAAGCGACCGGGAAAGCTTCTTAGCCATGATGGCCCATTTAAAAAAGCAACCTCGGATAGCCCTTGATACAGAAAGTGATAGCCTATTCAGTTACTATGCGAAGGTATGCCTCATCCAAATCTCAGCCTGGGGTACAGATTGCATTGTTGATTATCTACTGGATCCTTTGCTCTATCGGGAAATTGATGAACTCAACACTATTTTAGCTGATCCGAATACTGAAATTATTATGCATGCGGCCTACAACGACATACTTACGCTGCAACGAGAATATGAATTCACATTTAGGTGTATCTTTGATACCCAATTAACAGCGAGAATTCTTGGCTGGAAACGCACCGGGTTAGCATCTGTTTTAGAAGAGCACTTTGATGTTTTAAGTGATAAGAAGATGCAGCGCACCAACTGGGGGCAACGTCCACTCACTACGCGGCAGCAGCTCTATGCCCAAATGGATACACACTATCTTTTTGAGCTACGCCGCCTACAATTTGAGCAATTGGAGGTGAAGAAACGCGTGGAGGAAGCTCAGGAAGCCTTTGAATCATTGGAAAAGGTGAATTACCACGAGCGCCCAGTTCAGGAGAAGAACTTTTGGCAGATGCGGTCCGCCAAGAGCATTCCACGGGAAAAGACAGGTGTGTTGCAGGCTCTCTGGCAATGGCGAGAAAAGACGGCCCAAAAGATGGACCGTCCGCCCTTTAAGGTAATCAATGACGCTGTTTTGACCGAAATTGCTATGGCAACCCCCAAGGATCAACATACACTTCGGCAGGTTCATGGATTAAGCCAATATCAGGTTCAGCGTTTTGGGAAGTCGTTATTACGCACAATTCAAAATAGCTTTGACCGCCCTCTCCCCAAATTACCAGCCCATCGCGGGCGTCCCCAATCCATGCTAGATGAAAAGACTATGCAATGCTACGAAGCATTGAGAAGCTGGCGAACTGCGACAGCCGAAGTCCGTGGGGTTGATCCAGACATCGTCTTCAGTAATGATACTCTGCTTGCTATTGCCAAACGAGCGCCACTCTCTATGACCGCATTGCTTGAGCTAACCGATGTAGGTCCATGGAAAGCCAAAACCTACGGTCCTGATCTACTACAAGTTTTGGCCAATGTTTAATAGTCAGCAGTCGTTTGGTCGCTTCGTCCAAAGTCGGCTCGGTTGATGTCATTTCCATTACGGTCTACTGATAGTCAGTCAACCACTAGCAAATCGGACACTGAGTCCTGAAGCTGAGCCGTCATGCCGCCATCAACCACCAATGCATGGCCTGTGATGAAACTTGCCTGCTCTGATACAAGGAAGCGTACAGCGGTGGCAATCTCGCGTGGGAATCCTCCTCGGCCTAGTGGATAGACCTTTTTAACAATTTTGGCTCGCCTCTCACTAAGGGTAGCATGGCCGCGGTTCTGAATCCAACCGGGACAGATGGCATTGACTCGAATGCCAAGGGGACCACCATCAACTGCCATCTGTCTGGTAAGGTTGATTAATCCAGCCTTGGCCGCAGCATAGACCGGATAATCAGAAATGGCCGCTAATCCATGAACCGACGCAATGTTGACCATGGCTCCTTTTCCGACTTTCTTCATTTCAGGAAAGCCATATTTCCCAAAAAGATAAGCGGATTTCAGCATTACATTCATGCCCTTGTCCCACTCTTCTTCAGGTAAATCGACCACGCTCTTGCGAGTGGACCAGTATGCGTTATTGATCACAATGTCCAGCCGGCCAAATTGGGCCACAGTATCCGCCACGAGCCCCTGAATCTCTTCATGCTTTCCCACATCCGTCGATGAGAAAATAGCTTTTCCGCCAGCCTCGTGTATCTGCTTAACCGCCTGTTGGCCTTCGGCCTCTGCAATATCAGCCACAACCACTGTTACACCATCTGAGGCCAATAGTTCAGCACAACCCTGGCCAATTCCTTGAGCAGCCCCTGTGATAATGGCCACTTGACCTTTTAGCTCTACAAAGGGTAAATTCATAATTGATAGCAATCTTATCTCATTACGCTACCTGAAGTGACCATCGCCTCCCGCGAATCGGCGCTTATAACTTGCTCACCTACAAAGTTGTGCTCTTGCAACCTACCCCTACTTCACCTCAAAAATTGCCTCAACCTCTATAGCAAAGTTGAAAGGTATGGTCATGCCAACCGCGCTACGTGCGTGCTCTCCCGCATCACCAAAGGTTTTCAAAAAAAGATCGCTGGCACCGTGAATGCAGCCTGGGGTGTCGTCAAAGTCCTGAGCTACGTTGACCATTCCAAGCACCTTTACTACCCGTACTACATTATCGATGCTGCCAGTCAACGAATGGACTGCCTGCAAACAGTTCAGAGCAGAGTATTTAGCTGCGGTGTAGGCCTTGTCCACGCTCAAATCCCGACCGACTTTCCCCTTGATCACATCATCGCCCCAGGCAGAGACTTGACCTGATGTAAAGACTAAGTTACCAGTCTGGACAGCATGAAAAAAGCGGCCGGTATTCAGTTCGACCTTTTCTAGTGTGTAGCCCATTTCCTTGAGTTTTGCTTCGTAAGACATGATGAATGTTCTCCTGTTTGTCTGGATTGATTTTTCCGTTACAACTGCTCAAAATAGTGTATCTGATACTTATAGCCCTGCTCTACCAGAAAAAGTTGGCGATTAATGCCAAACTCCTGCTCGGTTGTATCTTGGGAAACTAGCGTGTAGAAGTGGGAACGCTTCCTTTTGGGCCGCAAAATTCGCCCAAGGCGCTGGGCCTCTTCCTGGCGCGAGCCGTAGGTGCCTGAGACCTGAATCATGACATTGGCATCGGGCAGATCGACTGCAAAGTTGGCGACTTTAGAGACAACCAGCGTCTGGATCTCACCGCGCTTAAAGGCATCGTACAATTTCTCCCGTTCTGCCTGCTTGGTCTTGCCCATAATCAGCGGCAGATCCAGCCTTTTGGCAATGGTCTCTATCTGAGAGATGTACTGACCGATGACCAAAATCTGATCGTCTTGATGATTAGCGATGAGCTGGCGAACCAAAGTCAGCTTATTGGGGTTTTCTGCGGCAATGCGAAATTTTTGGCGTTTTGGGGCATAGGCGTACTCTTCTTCGATGTCACGAGGCATATTGACTCTGTATTCGGTACAGTAGGCTTCGGCAATGTAGCCTCGCTCCTCTAAAACTTTCCAGGGCACATCATACCGTTTTGGTCCGATTAAAGCAAAGACCTCATCCTCCTTGCCATCTTCGCGCACCAGGGTTGCCGTCAGGCCCAAGCGACGCCTAGCCTGGATAGCCGTTGTGGCTCGGAAGACAGGTGCTGGCAACATATGTACCTCGTCGTAGACAATAAATCCCCACTCTTGCTCTGTAAAGATCTCCAGATTCTTCATGGGTGCATTCTTGTCACTGCGATGGGTTAGCATCTGGTAGGTCGTTATGGTGATGGGGCGAATCGTCTTCATGGTACCTGTAAACTCGCCAATCTGCTCAGCCGTTATATGGCTCTTGGCGATCAACTCATCTCGCCACTGGTGAACTGAGACATTATTGGTGGTGACAATCAACGTTTGGTTGGAGATGCGAGCCATGGCCCCAATGCCGATGATTGTCTTCCCCGAACCACAGGGCAGGACAATGACGCCACTGCCGCCAGTCACCCGTCCAGAATGGTAGAAGGCTTCGGTTGCGTCCTTCTGGTAGTCGCGCAGAGCAAATGGGTTGCCATCTGTATCCACATCCCGCAATTCGATTTCCAGAGGTGCGCCCTTTAAATAGCCACAGAGATCCTTAACCGGATAGCCAGCCTTAATGAGTGCCTGCTTGAGATTACCCCGTTCCATAGCCTGTACAAAGAGGGCATTCCCAACTCGTTCAAGCCAGAATCGTTGCAGCGTCTTGTCCAGATAGATCCGCTCCAGCAGGACAGAATCATCAACGGTTAGGCGCAATCGTCCCGTAGTCAGCGCGTTCTGCTGTCCTTCTGCACGTTCAAGGATTAGCTTCCCGTAAGCGCCATGCCACTCGGCTATGCTAGCCAGCACAGTAGTAGGAACCGCGTATTTGGCCCGGTCCTCCAGCCCTGTGGTAATTTCGTCGATCTCCATGCCAACCGCGGCGGCATTCCACAGGGATAAGGGCGTCACACGATACGTATGAATAAACTCAGGTGACTTGACTAGCTCGGCAAAGGCAGCCAGGAAGTCTCGGCTATCCTCATAGGCAGGATGCTCCACTTCAAGCATCAGCGTGTTGTCACTTTGTATAATGAGAGGACCAGGATTAGACATGCGGTAATTCTTCTATGACAATCTTATATTCTTTTTCCAACTGCTTGAAGACATCTTTGACTGCCTTCTCATTGTTCAACCCATAGGTCAGCGTCAATGCGTTGCTGTCCCCTTCAATAGGGCAACGGGCCGCGGTTAGGGCGTGTCGAACGACGGCCAACGTCTCCTTGTCTGGGAGGTGAAGGGTGATCAACGTGTGCTGCTTGATCTTAAGCTCAGGTTTGCTCTTCGGCTTCCCTTTACCCCGGGTTTTGCCCCCACCTTGGCGTCCTGACTTACTGCCCCTTTCTGTACGGAAGACGGTACGAGCTTGTTTGGGTAGGACACGTAATTTTTCATCTGTGTGACGAATCAATAGCGGAAAGTACTCCGCCTCTTCTAACGCGAGATAGAGTTTGTGGGGATTACGCACCAGGCGGACGTTTTCATTGATCGGCTCGGCGGAAAATGGATCGGCTGCCTTTACCCGCTTGCGGCTGCTCTCCAAAAGCCCAAAGCCGCTGTAAAGCACAAATTTTTCCGACTGACTGACCCAATCCCGCAGCTCTACTTGAATGTTTTGGGGCAGCTCACGGTCGCTCATGTCGGTGAGCAGTTTGACAACATCCAGATTCTCATCTGCCGCAGCCTCTGCCGCGACCTTGCGCTTATCAAGTTTCAGGACAATTACGGTATCGTCGGCCACAATGTCACCCAGCGGCTTCAGCTTGGATAGTGTGTAGCCAGGAAAGATGGCAGATTCGATGTGGACTTCATAATTGGGCTGGACGGTGACGCGCGGTTTGCCAAGCTCACCACGCATAAACTGCAAAAAGTGCTTATTTACGCGAAAGGCAGCAAGTTGCCCCATTGTGGGATATAGCCCCTTATACGACTCTCGCCTGTAGGCAACGTCTATATAGCGTAGAAGCAAAGGGATCCCTTCTAAAAAGCGTTCGATATAGCGCCCTTCAACTCGCTCAAAACCGTTGGGGGCATTATCTGGGATAGCATCTCTTCCGTAGTCGTAGCCCCATTCTTTTTCAGATTCATAAAAGTTACCGTATCGAACGGGTGATTTACCACGATACGCCTTATATTTTGGTTTCTTTGGAATGAGGAAATAGGGATTAGTCCGCTTGATATGAGCGATCCAATTCGCTGTGCTATACCAAACCCCGCCCTCAAGCTCGTCTAGCTCATCCAGAAGAAAAGCACGAATCTTCGTGAAATCCAGGGTCGGCATGACGCCCGTTGCGCTACCTCGGGAAGTAAAGGGCCGCAAAGTACCCAAAACAGAGTAGGTAAAGAACTCATTGTGAGCCAAATCCATGACACAATTAAAGAGGGTTCTTTCCTGCTGGCCAAGCCGTTTTTGCAGAAACTCTTCGTACTTATCCTGGTTGAATTCGATATAGTTATCTGGGAATGATGGACTTTGGCTGCTATACCCTGCATAAACACCTTTGACATCGTAGTCTATGAAGCCAAGACTCAACGCCAATTCATCGACAGTATCGACCCAACCAGAGCTTCCATGTTCCGCAATTTCCTCTAAGGCGACACTTTCCACGTCCATCAACTTGGCAAGCCGCTTGGTATCGGCTTTGGGTAATTGATTGCTACGATGGGTGCGTTTAATCTCGCGGCTACTCACATAGTCCATAAAGAGGTGGAGGTCGCGCCGTAGATCAAAGGTATTGTCAAAGACGTTAAGATTGCTGACAGAGATCGTTTCCATTTTGGCTAACCCTTCAATCTATACTTCTGCAAAAACTGTTTTGACCACATGTCCCGCCTTTTTAACCGCACGTTCAACCTTAGGCAGGAGACTAGGCGGAAACGCAATGTAGTCGTTAGGCAAAAACTCAATCTCATTACTCTTAGCAAAGGCTTTTTCGATAGCGGCTTTCAGGCTGAGATCATTAATCTTGGCTACCATCAGATTCGTGTGAACGATCTGTTTGCCCCACTGCTTCTCCACGGTGGACAAGGCTGTCTTGTAAGCAGGGGAGTGCTCACCCATCCATTGAACCAGCAAACGGTTGCGCACGTCAAGCGGTATTTTACCTAGCTTAATCCGGTTGGGTTTGGCAACGAGCTGTCCGCCTTCTAAATTCAGATCCGAAATTTGAGAGATCAGCTCCAAATGATCGTGGGTGATCTTGCCCAGGTCCACTTGGATTGAGCCATCATCGAGGATTTTTAAGTAGGTGGTTGGTTCTTCTTCCAGAGTCAAGGTGATAGCACTGTTAGGGGCCAACCGATAGTACTCTTTGGTGCCATCCTTGTAGCAGGCCAGTTGACCCCATTGCCAGCCAGCGCGGCATATTTCTCCAGCGCTAGGTTGTCTAACGTCTGGTTGTGTAACGCCCTTATCAGATCGTTTTGGACCGCAAAAAATGTAGAGAGCAGGCGCGATCTGATTAGGGGTCACCCACTGGTTGGGGCCTAGTTGCCCAAGCAGATAGTGGATGGCATCCACCGGGGAGGTAGATTGGATGTGTACTTTTCCATGTGAAAAATTCGTACTTTTTGGCAGCTTGAGCCCACTTCGCCATTGCTCCTGTAGCCACTCATGGACTGAACGTGCTCTAAACGCTTGCTTACCGAGCAGCAAGGAGCCTTTGCTGATGCGAAGTGAATTTTCTATCGTTTGCTCTGTCTCCGAGCCGAACAGGACATTACGCAATACATCGCGATTCACCGTGCCAGCTTGCTCAAAGGTGACCGTTTCTGGAAATTCTGCAGCATTAGGAAATAGAGGTGGCAAATGTGGTTCAAACTCCTTGGGTAATAAAAAGCGCCACCGTTCCATCTTGGTCTCATCATAGGCTGTTCCCGCTTCGGCCATAATGAGGATACCACGCCGAACCAGTAAGGTGCGGACTTTCTTAAAGGTTTCCTGAAATCTCTGAGAGAAGGTACGATAGTCATACCGTGGCGTAGGCGCATCCCGATCTCGGTAGAGGTTTTCAAAGGCCGAGACCTTCACTGGCTCACCGGCCATCTTCAGCATGTAGAGGGCGCTGATCTCATCTTGCGTCAATTTATTCATGGCTTCTCTCACGCCGATTTCCGCGAGATAGAAGTTTTCCAATAGGGAGCGAGACGCAGTCTCCGCTTCTGAAAAGCCGCGATTTTTACGAATCGCATTGATATCAACGTTGGTTAGTGCCTCATGGCACATATTGTGTAATAGGTGAGCAGGTTCCATTAGGTGTCGGTCTGTTGGTCGTCTTGTCTCTGTGAAGACGGGGATTAGTCGGTTGCGAGATTAATTTACCTTTGAAATAACTTGACATTAGGTTTGAATTCAACATTTTCATCCAGGGGGAAGAGCGGTCTAGCACAAACGGTGTGGCCCAAGCTCGGGAGGTTGGCGCTAGTTGAGCCGGGGGCATCCACATTGAGCAACCGTTCAGCCCATGCTTCAAAAAAGTGATGCTGGCAGTGGGGTGATTTTACCACAATCAAGTCAAAACGGCGGGGATCTTGACCGTGGGCGTAGAAGAGAGAACGATCATAGAGGCTAACGGGGCGGCTGGTTGCAATCACACTTATGCTGCCTGAACCAGCGCTGAGTTGCAAGAGAGCCGTATTGCCTGCGTACCAAGTGGTACCGTGACTTTCACTAATAAAGGAACCGTCTGATAGCATCCGTACCTGAGCATCCACGGTAATTGGCTCAAAGCGCTGGGGATCCAGACGACCACCCAACGTGGTCCGAATTGATTGACCAATGCCAGCACGCATGGCCATTTGCACAGCTTGGGAATCGACAATGGGAATCAGCGCACGCCCTGGGTATGACTTCTCTAACAGCATCCGCAGAATTGCATTGGAATCGCCAGATGCGCCTGAACTTGTGGCATCTGCAGCATCAGAAAAGATGACAGCATCCTTGGTATTCATGACGATCTCCACCGCTTCATCTATGCTTATTAGTGGTTGTTGGAGCTGTTCCCGCACAGCCCAAAATTCCTGAGCCATGCGGATGGCCTCGGCCTCAGCCCGTTTGGGATCATTGTCAGTGATCACAAAGCTGTTGGAACGCAAATCCGGCACGTCGGTAAAGGGGTTGCCAATGAACATACCGGCTGAGAGTCCGCCCTCACTGGCTTCTATGTCTTGAGCGGCACGAATCTGCTTGCCAAAGAGACCAGTCTCCGTAATTAGCTCATTGCCTCGTACCAAGGCTGGAATCGGCACCAGAGCCGTTACAGGTCGCACATCCTCATTCAAAATGCGCATCAGCAGTCTGGCCGAACGCTGACCCGTCTGGTAAAAATCGACATGTGGATAGGTATGATAGGCCACAATGGCATTGGCATGTTGTAAAATCTGGTCGGTCACGATGCCGTGTAGATCCATTGAGGCCACGATGGGAATCTCTTCGCCCAGGATCTTGCGCATTTCGGCCAGCAGATACCCTTCTGGATCCAGCTCATTCTGGGTCGCCATTGCGCCGTGAATAGAGAGATAGACACCATCTACCGGCGGTGCATCCCGAACGGCATTCAAAAAATCGCTAGAGAGCTGGTCCCAGTCTGCTGCCGCCAACGGCCCAGCAGAGGTAATGGCCCGAGCACTATAAGTCGGCACCACTTCCACGTTCCTATGCTCAGCGAAAACACCTAATGCACCGGCCATTCCCGTTCCGGTACCAGCATGATGGTCCAGGATCTGCGTTCCTGTAGCAATCACAAAATCGCTGATGTGGCTTAGTACGGGGTTGAAGCTAGAAACTTCTTGCATACATTCGGCAAGTAGAATTTGGGGCATTGGGTTCTCCGTTATGGTCGCAACTTGGGTTACTGAGTCAAAATCTCGGCCAGCAGATTGGCGGCAACATTTCCACCACTAATAATGGCCACCGTCTTCTTGCTCTCGGGCAACTCAGATTGTCGATTGAGAAAGGCCGCAAAGGTAACGGCTCCACTCGGTTCGGCAACCAGTCTCGCTCGCAATACCATTCGGCGCATAGCGTCCCGAATTTCCGCTTCAGAGACGGTGACAATGTCGTCCACATAGGCGCGGATATGGGCAAAGGTCACGTCGCCAATCGCGGTGGCTCGCATCCCGTCGGCGATGGTGCGTCGGGTCTCATCTTGGGTCCACTCAATAATCTTGCCTTGACGCAAGCTGGCTTGGGCGTCGGCAGCCACTTCAGGTTCTACGCCTACCACGTTGATGTGAGGGTTGGTCAGCTTGACCGCTGCCGCAACCCCACTCAGCAGCCCTCCACCGCCGACTGGTGCCAAGATGGTCTCAACATCGGGCAAGTCCTCTAGAATTTCCATACCGGTAGTCGCCTGCCCTGCCACAATGGTCTCATCATTAAAGGGTGTCACCATGACAAAGCCCTTTTCTTCAGCGATCTGCTCTGCGATAATGGCCCAATCTTTCTCGGTGCCGTGATCAAGCAGAACGACCTCTGCACCCATAGCTTTTGTGTTGTCAATCTTGATCTGGGGTGCAATGGCAGGCATCACAATGGTGGCGCGCACACCTAATGCACGGGCAGAATAGGCTACACCTTGGGCGTGATTACCGCTGGAAAAAGCGATGACACCGCGGTCCTTTTCTTCAGTAGAGAGGGATGCAATCTTGTTGTGAGCACCCCGTAACTTGAAAGCACCTACCGGTTGCAGATTTTCGGGTTTGAAAAAGAGTTGACGGTTTGGCGAATGGCCGGGGCAAGCGATTAAGGGCGTTTGGATGGCCACGTCTTTAATGCGTTGCCGAGCAATTTGGATGTCATTTAGGGTGATCATATGATTGTAACGCGTGATGGACTCACTGAAACGGTTGAAATCTTATTATCGATAGAGGGCAATGTACTTACTGTCTGCCAGACTGACGCTGGACTAAGTGACAAACGACTGCGGGCTGCCCTATACATAAACAAAGATTAGAAGATTACAAAGATAGAGAATCTGCGAAATCTTTGCAATCTTTGTTCGATTTTCATTCCCCGTGGCGCAGCCTGTTGCATGTTTAGCTACTGATGATAAAGTAATCATCCAAGTATCTCTACGAGACGGTCCAAGACGATTGTCTCTTCTCCATCAGCCAACGTCATGGGATTCAAAAATATCCCATCCTCACCTACTCCTGCGGCTGAGATAGCAGGTGTACCGCTCAATAACCCATCAAGTACCTGATCACGAGTTTTGCTGGCTTTGCTTGGGTTGATCTGAACTTTAGCCCTAGGCAACGGCTGGCCTGCCTCATTGGGAAATGAACGTTCGGCATGGACGCCTTCTAGTTTATTTAACGCCAGACACCACCCCATGACCGTCTCTTCGTCTTGGGAGCGACGGGCCTCTTGGTCAATCTGTGTATAAAGCTCCACAGCTTTCATCAAGCCGACCATCTCTTCTTTACCTACTTTCATGGGACGACCAAAGCTGTGGTTGGGGCTGCTGTTTAAGCGTACGGCTTCGATTAGCTCTTTGCGCCCCAGGATCAGCCCGGTTGGTTGAGGCCCTCGCAGATCCTTGCCCCCAGAGAAGACAGCCAATGCCGCCCCCATCTGTGTCCAACGCCAGAGGTTTTCTGTGGGCGGAACCTGAGCAGCGCCATCCACAATGACTGGCACATCATGCTGATTAGCAATTTCGATGACCCGTTCAATGGGAATGTCACCGTGACCACTCATGGTTCCCTGAAACCAGAAGATAGCCGCAGTCTTATCGGTGATCGCGGCCTCCAATTCCCACTCTGCCGTGCTCTGACCGTACCCAATCTCAACCAACTCGACGCCAACCATTCGCACGCCGTGGTCATAGCCGTTGCGATGAGACTTGTGAACGATCACCTCGTTCTTCAGGCCGTCGGTGTTGGGTAACTGGGCAATGGCAGCCGGATCAGTGCCAGCCACACAGGCAGCAGCGGCCAAGGCCAATCCGGCCGCGGCGCCAGAGGTAACAAAGGCGGCTTCATTTTGGGTCATTTGGGCGATGCGCTCTCCCACTCGCTGCTGCAATTCGTGCAGATCGACAAAGCTTTTGGATGCCTCGACCATCGCTTGGAGCACTTCTGGCGGCATAACAGAACCACCTAGCTTGGTCAATGTGGCATTGGCGTTGATGATGGGTTTAAGACCTAGGTCGTCGTAGATGCTCATTGGTTTTTCTTTCTAGATTATTTTCTTCTTGGTCTGTAAGTTGAACTGCCTACACGGTCAGCGAAGTACAACAACCACACTGCATCAAGGAATGCTTACTATGCTTGTTGCCGCTCTACTGGCTATCCCTCTAATTTCAGCTTGAAGCCCTCATGGGATGCAACAAATCCCAAACTCTCGTAAAATCGAATGGCGTCGGGCCTCTGCTTATCAGACGTGAGCTGTACCATATGGCAGCCTCTTTCTTTAGCTCGTTCAATAGCCCAGGTAAAGAACTGGGTACCGAATCCATGGCCCCTGAAGGCTCGATGAATTCGTACCCCTTCAATCAAGCAGCGCCACGAGCCGATGTAGGTTAGGTAAGGGATGAAGGTAAGCTGCAACATGCCTACAATCGCTTCTGACTGATCTGTCTGCTCAACTACGATTAGCTCATTGTTGGGATCAGCGACAATCTGTTGAAAGGCTGACACGTAGTCCTGATTTAGGGGAATGTTTTTGTCTTCGCGCTGCGCACCCAATTCATCGTCAGCGAGCATATCAACCAACAAAGGGAGATCGTCTTCAACCACCTCGCGGAATCGTAGAGTCATCGTTCATACCTCAGCTAATTTCACATAGGCTACTGATACCATCCAGGGTCACGATGAGATGCTGTAAGACGTCACACCCAATGATTGCTTCAGTCTTTCGGCTAGCGACAGCTTGGATGCCCGGTATTGAGTATTCACCGATTTGCACTTCCACAAGATATGTATCGACCTTTGCTGGATGACCGGTTACGCCACGGAGAGTTCTCGTGCGAATATGGGGAGCATGAATATCATGTAGTATTTGTTCGGGAAGCATTGTTACATCTGCACCAGAATCAAGAAATGCATAGACTTTCTCTTGCCTCTGGCTGCAGATAGTTGCTTCCACAAATGGTGCAGGAGGAACATAGTCATGATTGTAACTAAATGAAATTGCCATTACATTTACTCTATAAACCTTACTGAACGCCACCTTAATTCGGGTTCGGGATCACTTAATACTTGACGAATTAATACAACTTGCTCTGGATAGCTTATGATCATACGGTTCGATAAAGACGTAATGTCAACATCATGATCAATGACGGCACCATGGAGAATGGCAACATATTGACCTAAAAAATCAGATTGCAATTCTTCAATCATGGCATCAAAAGCTGATTCTTCTTGCAGCATCAGGTCACGCTGTGGATGATGGGAAAAAATCGATATAGTTTCGTCGTTAGTATCTTCTAAGGCAGACTCATGTGGTGACAGAAACAGTTGTATCATCCGCTGTATAAGCCCCACCCTATCATTGTGAGATAGCTCTCTAGCCATAGAGAGAATTTGATCAATCTTTGCAGAGGTTGAAACCATTCTAGATCCTCCAGTATACAATCACAGATTCATTACTTATCCTATATTCTCCCTGATCCGAACAATTTAGCCAAGTATAGCAAGCAACTCTTGGGGCAATGCCGACCGTTCGGGGTAGCTAAGTTGGGTCCCTGGTGACTGGACGCTGATGGCGGCTACCTGATTGGCTCGCGCCATGGCTTCTGGCAGGGGTAGCCCGACGGCGAGAAAGTAACTTAGGCTTCCCACAAATGCATCACCGGCCCCTGTTGTATCGATGGCACGCACAGGCGAGGTAGGAATCAGAGTAGTCTCATCATCATTGACCAGCAGACTACCTCGTTCGCCCAAGGTGAGGATAACGGTTTTGGCCCCCCGGGACCGTAGCACATTGGCCGCTTCAGTTGCCTGCTCAACGGTTTCGACTGGCATACCGGTCAGCAATTCGGTCTCACTCTCGTTGGGGCAGAAGATGTCGCTCAGTTGGTAGGCTTCGTCTGGTAATTCCTGACGAGCAGGGGCCGGGTTGAGGATAGTCAGGATACCTGCGTCTCGGCCTACTTTAAGTGCAGCCAAAGAGGTCTCTAATTGACACTCTAATTGACAGACGACCATTTTGGTTTGAGCAATCTGTTCTTTGGCCCTAGTTATATCCTCTGGAGAGAGCAGCTCGTTGGCGCCAGCGGCCACGATAATCGCGTTATCGCCACTTTCGCCATCTACCCAAATAGGTGCAACGCCTGTAAAGGATTCATCCGTTGTGAGCACAAAGCGGGTATCGAAACCTAGGGCACGGTAATTTTCCAAGGTATCTCGGCCAAAAGTGTCATTGCCCACTTTGGTGACCATTAACACTTCTGCTCCTAATTTGGCAGCCATGACGGCTTGATTGGCACCTTTCCCGCCAAATCCAATCTGAAATTTTGTGCCAAAGACACTTTCGCCTAGCTGGGGCAGGCGAGGTGCATAGGTTACCAGATCAATATTCGATGAGCCAACGACACAGATTTGGGGCTTTTGCATAATATCTCCTTTACATTGGGCTATAGATAGTCCAAGTTATACTTATATTCAGTTCCGTTTGAAACAAGTGTCTCGTCCCTCTGGTAGAGTGAGGGAAAACTTCGGTTTTGAAATCGACCGCAGTATAGGGATGTAGCGTACTAGTCATTCGATCTCGAGTTTGGTATACTTACGCTACATTGTAGATGGCAAAAAAAGCTTGTACCCATGAAAATGAGTATGTCCTCCGGTTTCGGAATTGTCCAGAGTAGATTGGACAAGAGTTGGGATAAGACTTTTCTGGCAAAGAATATAATCATTATCAGCATATAACCATATATAAACAAGAATAGTATCGTAACATTGGCTTGTAATTGTTTAGCGTATGATGGCCAAAGGCCTGCTTCACAAGCAAAATAGGTAAAGTAGGTGTTACGTTTAGGGGATATAGACAATGAATGGAAATTGGAATCGCAACGCCTTTGTTTACCTTTTAATTTTGGTAGCAGGCGCCGCTCTCTTTTTTAACCTCTGGTCACCCCAGAATGAGCCAGAGTCTATCACGCTTAGCACCTTAGTGAACATGATAGAAAGAGGTGAAGTAACGGGTATTTCAGTCGAAGATCGGGAAGTGACTGTGACAACCACTGGCGAAGAGCGGATGACTCGACTGGAAAATCGGGTATCCGTCACCGATACACTGCTGGGCCTTGGTTTGGATCCAGAAAAATTGGCCCAGATTCAGGTTGAGTACGTGCCACCAAGCAATGCCGGAAATTGGCTTGCGCTGCTCATCAACCTGCTGCCTTTGATCTTCATTGCTGGACTCTTCTTTATTCTATTTCGTCAAACTCAAGGAAGCAACAATCAGGCCCTCTCATTTGGCAAAAGTCGAGCCAGAGTCTTCACGGGAGATAAACCAACGGTCACCTTTGGCGATGTAGCAGGTGCCGATGAGGCCAAGCAAGAGTTAGAGGAAGTGGTAGAATTTCTGAAAGAACCCCAAAAGTTTGCCGCCCTGGGCGCTCGCATACCCAAAGGCGTTCTGCTCGTTGGCCCTCCCGGTACTGGGAAGACATTAATGGCCAAAGCTGTCTCTGGTGAAGCTGGGGTTCCCTTCTTTAGCATCTCTGGCTCGGAATTTGTTGAAATGTTTGTGGGCGTAGGCGCATCCCGCGTGCGGGACCTCTTTGAACAGGCCAAGCGGAATAGCCCCTGTATTATCTTCATCGATGAGATCGATGCGGTGGGTCGCTATCGGGGTACCGGCTTGGGAGGGTCTCACGATGAACGAGAACAGACGCTGAATCAGATCCTGGTAGAGATGGATGGGTTTGGTACAGATACCAACGTCATCCTGATCGCTGCTACCAATCGACCTGACATCTTGGACCCAGCCCTGCTGCGTCCTGGTCGATTTGATCGCCGTGTTACCATGGATCGACCGGATGTCAAGGGGCGACGGGCCATTTTGAATGTCCATGTCAAGGGCAAGCCCATTGCAGCAGATGTGGATCTGGACGCCATTGCTAAACAGACTCCTGGCTTTGTAGGGGCCGATTTGGAGAATGTAGTCAATGAAGCTGCGATTCTGGCAGCTCGGCGTAACAAACGGGGCATTGGTGGAGAAGAGCTACAAGAGGCCATTGAACGGATTGCCATGGGTGGGCCGGAGCGCCGTAGCCGTCTGATATCCCCGACAGAAAAAGAGATTGTGGCCTACCATGAAGCCGGCCATGCCGTAATGGCCATGCTCTGTGAACATTCAGATCCCATCCAGAAGGTGACCATTGTTCCTCGCGGGGCCGCGGGTGGGTATCTGTGGCAGGTGGCCGAACATGACAAGGTGATTTCTAACCGCTCCTACTTTTTGGATCGGATCGCTGTTGCCCTAGGTGGTCGAGTTGCTGAAGAGATTGTCTTTGAAGATTCCTCCAGCGGAGCGAGCAGTGACATACAGCAGCTCACCTCTATCGCCAGGGCCATGGTCACCAAATGGGGCATGGGCGAAAGTACGGGGCCTCTTCAGTTTGGTCAAACCGAAGAGATGGTCTTCCTGGGTCGGGATTTGGCTGAGCAGCGGGACTACAGCGAAGAAGTAGCTGAGCAGATCGATGGTGAAGTACAGAGTATCGTCAATGGTGCCCATCAGCGAGTCCGAGAGCTACTCAAGAATAATGTCAGCAAGCTCCACGCCGTTGCTCAGGCACTTTTAGAACGAGAGACATTGAACCAGGACGAGTTTGAAGAGGTCTTTATGGGGGCGTAGGTCTGTTGGTCCAGGGTCTGTTGGTCCAGGGTCTGTTGGTCCGGGGTCCAGGGTCCAGGGTCTGTTGGTCCAGGGTCTGTTGGTGAATTAGCTACGACTAACAGACCAACAGACCTCTCCTAGTCTCAACAGGGGTAACCCGACCAGTAGACCAACCGACCATTCCTCCCTAACTCTGACTGACAAGAAAGACCCCAAAGCAGATAATGAGGACGGCCCCCCAGCGCATGGGGCTAACCTGCTCGCCCAAGACCAGGAAGCTAACGAGTGTAATCAGCAGGTAGCCAAGGCTCAGGGCAGGGTATGCGTAGCTTAGATCCACTCGGCTTAAGAGCACCAGCCAACAGAATGTGCTAAAGCCATAGGCCCCCAAACCACCGATCACCCACGGGTTGAGAAAGGCTCTACTCAGGCTTTGGGCCATCTCCATAAAGGAGCCAACAATCGGCCCCAAATCACTCATACCACGCTTCATCAAATACTGGCCAGCCACGTTTAACCCAACCGTAACCAGCAGTAAACTCAACTGCTTCATAAATAATTTTCTCTCTTTTGGATCGACACTTGCATCTACACAAAGGGCATAAAAAAACCCTGTTACTCTCTGTACCGAATAACAGGGTAGAATATACTTATTAGATGGCCAGGAAAATCTTGTCCTCTCTTTTCGAGGTTTACTAGAGTAAACCAGACAAAAGCCGGGAGAAACTTCTCTGGCGGACTATCGTTCTGGCAGGGATGAGAATAGTCTGCCCGATAGACAGATCGAACGGTTCT
This sequence comes from Chloroflexota bacterium, assembly GCA_039028975.1. GTDB lineage: Bacteria > Chloroflexota > Anaerolineae > Caldilineales > Caldilineaceae > JAHBNG01. The sequence goes on along the minus strand of JBCCHB010000003.1, from coordinate 5,660 downwards.
CATCCCAATAGCAGAACAGTAATGTGGAGGCGACGGCCGGATTCGAACCGGCGATAAGGGTGTTGCAGACCCCTGCCTTACCACTTGGCCACGTCGCCTAACTGAATATACTAGGCTCTGTCATAGATGAGAAGAATCTACTCGACAATGCTATCGAATGATTCTCAGGTCGTTTCACGACTGTAGCCAAGCGTGCAACGGACGCAAAGCGCCATCTATGGCCAACCGCAGTATAATCACTAACTTCACCATTCTAGCTTATCTATGCTGAGTTTGCAAAATTATGGAGCTTGATTTCTAAAGTGCCTACCTCGGACTCTAACGAAACGGCAGCCCAATCTGCCTTGGCCCGCAGTCGACTTTACTGGTTGCTCGGTCGGTTGTTGCTCACTGGTCCTTCCGCCGACCTATGGCCCCTGTTGGACGCGATTGAGGATCTACGCCTTCCTTTGGGCGCGGATCCAGAGTGGCCTGAATGGGCCGCCCAGCACCAGCAAATCTTTGGTTTCTCTCTCTTTCCCTTTGGAAGCTTTTTTCTCGACACAAGCGGCATGGTGGGTGGTCAGGTAGCCGAGCGCGTTGTGGAAGAGACCACTCGTCTGGGCTATCGCCCTCAGGATCAGAGCGTCGGCTGGGATCATATAGGCGTAGAGCTGGACTGCCTCTCGTTTCTCTGCGCGGCAGAGGGGGATGCTTGGCAGGACAATCTGCCCCAGCAAACCCAACACATTCGGATGGAAGCAGGTCGTTTTTTGCAAGACCATCTACTCTGCTGGCTCGTGCCTTGCCTATGGGCCATTCGAGCAGAAGGGAATGGATTCTACCAAGCTGTGGCAGAAACGACTTTCGCGCTCGTTGCAGGCCACTATAGTAACTTGACCAATAGTGACCTGACTAATAGTAACTTGGCCGGTTCCCCTCCCCCTACCAGACAAGATTTCCAAGCGAAAAAATTCAACCAGTCAAAGCAGACCGAAGAGAGCCATCTCTTCACCCTACCCGAACCACCATCCTTACTAGATGATGAGACGACGTCCTTACGTGACATTGCCACATTCCTCATGACCCCGCCCTATAGCGGCCTCTTTATCAGCCGCACCACAGTCACGGCGTGGGCGCGCGCCCTGCAACTGCCCCGAGGCTTCAGTACCCGAACCGACATGTTGGTGAACCTTATGCAGGCTGGGGTCCAATATGATGGGTTTAGCCCCCTCATCACCCAAATCGAAACCACTGTGCAGGAAGCCCATGATGGGTATGGTGCATATCTAGAAGAAGCACCGGCCTTACGCCACGCCATTACCCCCTGGAAAGAGCGAACTGCAGAGACGGTACAGTTGCTCAGGCGCATAGGAGAGCGAGCAAACATACCCGATTGACAGCCCAACAAAAAATGACTACACTTACCTCATGAACATCTCCGAATGGCAAACCCACATCCGCAATCGTCTCATGTCCATGCTCTCTCGAACCAAAGTCGAACTGCCTGATACGGCTTACGGGCTGGTCTCTGCTGTGGCGTTGGCTCCGCTGGTGAGTGCCGTGGTAGCCAATGATCCGATGAGTGCCTATAGCGTTGGGGGGGACGTATTGGCCGGTTTGAGTGGCAACCTCCTGACCAACCAGTTCCAAACGTGGGTAGAGATGCGGAACGGAGCCGATTCTGAAGAAACCTTTACTGCCCAGCTAGCCATTGATCTCAAAGAGCAGGCGCTGAAGAATGAGGAGATGCGAGATACGTTGGATCAGATCCATGAGAAGTTGGCATCGCTGGGTCAATTACCGTCGCTATCAAGCAGAACATGCCTATCGTTTTTGATGGCTTTTTGCCACAATGGAATTATTCTGCCATTCCGCGCCAAAACGCAAATGCGCAAGTTATTTAATGACCATTCCTACAGTCGAAATTACCCTTAGTTGGATAATTATATAAACTACGACAAAGGGCTGGTCATTAATGACCAGCCCTTTGTCGTAGTTTGAAGTGCCAAGATATCGTCACATGGGCGGTATCCTCGCAGTAGAGGTTTTTCGAACTCCCTGATGGATTGATAGGATTTAATAAATGTAGGATCTCGGTGAGTTCTCGCCTCGTTGACACGTAACTGAGCGATTCCCTTTTTAGGCAAACACTAGTTTCAATGTCGTGGGGGAAACATTTCAACTCCTGAGTACATTTTACTTGAAATAATAGGCTGTGACATGCAGTCTCCCTCTCTACTCACTTGAGAAACCCTCTAAATATACTCTAACAGATAATAAAGCTCCTATTTAAATGCAGGTGTCTATCCATGCATTTTCTAGATCGGGCAGTACCCGCTCCGGCTATAGAGCAGCCGCTCTTGTTGCTCACAGGCGTACAAATGTTAGGCGGCTCCAGTTTTTTAATTACCCAGGTTCGTATTTGTGTACCCGTGTAGGGATCTAATTTGTCTGGGTATTTATTTTTCTGGAGCCGCCTAAGCAAACAAGCGGTGCAACGATTTATTCCCACAAGTACTTATCTGCTGACGGCACCTGTTCCCTTGCCATGCATCATCAGCGTTCTCTAACCATCATCATTCTCCTTTTCACCAGCATCTTTTGTTTTTTAGTTCGGCTATAGATGTGATGCACACAATTGTGAGCAATTTCACCGAAAAGGTTATTCAATTCAGATACAACAATTATGCAATACCTATTCAAAAGCAATCCAAATGTTTCGTTCTGTTAAAGCAAGTCTGACGAGGAGATTATTATAATGTACTTTGAGACGGTAAGAATCAAGCAGTATCACCTGGATCGTCAGCGAGAATTAACTAAGGCAATGCAGAATACACGGCATGATCATGCAGAGTTGACAACAACTATTAGTCACCTTCTTAAGCGGGTAGGACTCTGGTTGTCACTTATTGGTGAACGTCTGCAGCTAGAGCAGAAACAGCTCGAAATGTAGCCCGTTCCTGTTGTGCAGAGTCAGGTCCGTCATAGTCAGCTTTACAGATAGTAGTAACGACAATATGCAGGATCAATACTCGAAAGAACAGGAACACTAGGTCAGCAGCCGCGAAATTGACGCATTGCTGGAAAGAATGGAAGACGAAACATGTCAAAGTTTTGGTTAATCACAATTGTAGGCGTTTTATTGATTGGATGTGCGGGCCAAGTACCCGATTCGGTCATGCTCGTGAAAGAAACAGTGTCAACAGAAGCGGTCTCTGTTCAGAAAGCAACCGCTTCCCCAGTACAAGATCGCTCTGGAGCCACAGATCCGCCCGATGAAGAGGTGGAAGCGTCTGGAACGATTTCGACAGCTAGAGCCTCCTTGCCTGGAATTCAACTATTCACTTTCAGTGGTGGGGAACCGAGGTGGTTTCCCCTCGACGACAACGTAATGGGTGGAATTTCTAACAGCAACGCTGCGATTGTAGAGCCGGGCTATTTATCCTTTTCGGGTACGATGTCGCTCGAGAACAACGGTGGTTTCGCCTCAATTCGCTCTGAATGGCAGACTATCAACCTCAGCGATACCGATGGCATTCTGCTGCACGTACTCGGCGACGGCAATTCATATCGACTCCGTATTCAAGCAGCTGAAACTGGTCGTGAAATCTCCTATAACGGTCTCTTCATTACGGTGTCCAATGAGTGGCAACTGGTATACATTCCCTTCGAAGATATGGTTCCGACCTATTTTGGCTATGTGATGGATGTTGAACCAGTTGACAAAGCCAGTATCGGCTCATTTGGTCTTATGCTCAGCGATAACCAGCCCGGTGAATTCGAACTCTATGTCGATTGGATGCGTGCCGTTTCAGAAGACGAGTTGCTAGCATTGAGCAATTAGGGAATTTTTTAAGAAATGGGGCACGCAACAAGAGGTTTTGTGAGTCCCAGAAAGGATTAGACAACAGTTCCTATGAGAAACACGACTGAATATTCACTTTATCATACACGTTTAGAGCGACTCGCTACATTACGCCGCAGGCATTTCCCAGAACAAGGGCGTTTCAGGGAGTTATACGTTGAGGCGGCTGAGTGTCTGCGCACCTATCTCAATGGACAGTTTGGCCTTGATATGAAGGATCGTTCGTTGGCCGAACTAGAACGAGTCCTGCGGCTTATGCGCGGCCCTTCAGCTCTTTTTGAAGAGATTCGTAACTTCTTTGTCGAATATGCCAGTGTACAAAGTGGGCAGTGGCTTCCGAGTAAAAAGGATGCCTATCAAGTTCCAGCACGGGTGGAGGCGCTGCTGGAGGAATTAGCACCAGCAGCGATTCGGCAAGCACACACTAAGCAGGTTGATATGCAAGTATCGACACAGAAGAGGAGAATAGGCAGACATTACATTATGCCTAACTACATGAATAATCAGAAGGTGGCATGACGATTTAAGCTTGGTTTTTGGCCATATACCGACAGAGCGCAAGGGATAACAATCAGTCACATCCTCATACTGGCCCATCTGCACTGACCTATCTGTCCAAAGGCAGCGTGGCTCACAAGGCTAGTTTGGGTAATGATTAAGGATTGTAGCATCAAATACTTTCGATAAAAATGGTATCTACAAGCGAGTTATTTCTTGGCGAGTCTCACGGGGTCATATCGCCGGTTACAATCCAAAACCAAAATCAGAAAACGTAGATAGCTACAATAGTAAATTAGAAAGGATATAAATGACATATAAAGCCTTTGTCTCGATGTTTGTTGTCTTGTTCTTTGTTGCGGCCTGTGGCGGTAGAGATGAACCACAGGCAACACTAGAGCCTACAACGACGCCGGTTCCGATAGCTACTATCGCGCCTACGGCGACTTCAATGCCAACGGCTCTTCCTACGTCAGTACTAGAAGCTACAGAGACTTCTGATGATAGTAGCCAGTTCATAGATCCGGAAGTGATTGAAGTTGTTATGAACGATTTGTATTACGGCGAAAGCAATGACAACATAGCCAACCCGCCTGTTTGGACCGTAACCAGCGGTGCTGATGTCTCCGTTGTCATGGAAAACCGTAGCCAGGCGTTGCAGCACAACTGGGCTATTGTCAAAGCCGGAGAAGAGGTGCCAACACCATTTCTAGGAGAAGAGCAGATGAATGTTGTTCTTCTTGATGCAGGAGTCCTGGATGCAAATCAGACTGAAACCTTCAATTTCACGGCACCCGAGCTGGGTGAATATATGGTGATTTGCACTGTGGCTGGCCACTACCCGGTGATGCAAGGTAAATTGGTCGTAACCGAGTAGTTACTCATAACAGCTGATCTACCTGCGTGATAAAGCATCAATTGAGGGCGCATTACAAAGCCCTCAATTGATTGTACGAGGAAACTCCCATTCATTAAGCCAAGAACAAGACAAATTCAGAAACAAGATCACATTTCTCCTTGTTTAGTGGCAATAAAATGCATAATCGACCTCTACGACGAGGTGCGCAAATTACAGCGTGCATAGGCAAGAACCATATGAATACTCACTTAAATGATTTACCTCGAGCAGAAGATAAGATATATCACCTTTCAGAACTAGAGATCTTTCAGGATCTCTGTTGGTGTCACGGATTATTCGCCAGTGTCGAGTTAGTAAAAAGATAGAGTAAACTTATCAGAGAAACCAAGAAAGGGGATCTCTGATGACGATAAAAGAACGTGAGGCCGAAATAGTCCGAGTCAAGGAATCAAGCTT